>NZ_JBEXUA010000006.1:0-378901 GCF_040614235.1 Mycobacterium sp. NPDC006124
CAGCGGCAAGATCATGCGACGCCTGCTCCGAGACGTCGCCGAAGGCCGCGAACTCGGCGACACCTCCACCCTCGTCGACCCCAGCGTCTTCGAAGTGATCAGATGCCGCCAAAGGTAGAATTTTCGGCTCGGCCGTCGAACCAAGTCCTGGTTCCGATCAAGTCATCAGCGCTCGCCACCTCAGCACTGTGCCGCGTACGCATCTGCATGTGCCGCAAAGACTCTCGGCTGTGCTCTACGGAAGGTCCTGGTTCGTCGAATTGCGTCTCAAACCATGCCCGCATGCAGACGCCAACTTTCGGCATGGACATGCGGACCGTCCTGTTGCGTTGACGCGAGACGGCAGTGCGGGGCACGCCTTGCCCGCGTTGGCCGTAGCCTCCGCGCCGGAAGAGATGGCGAGGAGTCCCACAATCTATTACGGTCGAAGTGTCGAGGAACGGTTTGCGCAATACCGATCGGAAGCTGAATCCGAATGCGCCCAGCAATCCGGGGCGGGCTCCCGGGCGTGCTTACGGGACTGATGGATAACGACTGTTATCCATCACCGGGGGTGCTCCGGTTGTAAAATACGACTATCAAGTGACTGTCTGCGCGGTCTCCCTGTAGCAACCGCCGCAGAGTGTGTTGCTGCTAGCTGAACACGCCATTGGCCGCTTGGTGGAACAGGTTGTCCCTCAGAGTTCGATCCCGCCGTCCCGGCTGTGGTTTCGGCTTCGGTCACTGGCGCGGAACCGTTCGCTTTCGTGCGCTCGTGCCATCGTCTCGTCCCATCCGTCGACGACGTCTTGCCATCGCGTGTGGACGATGTTGCGGTCCCTCAACTTCGCGCTCTGTCGGTCGAGCAGGCCTGCGACCATGTCCGGCAGAAGATGCCGCGGGGTGGCGGCGGCTACCTGGTGCGCGGTGACGGGCACGTCGTCATGGGCCTCGATGATGGAGCGCGCCAAAAGGCTGGCCTGAGCGCTGGTGCCGCGGTGCAGGACGTGCGGGCCGTCCGCGGGCGTGGATCCATACTCCTGTTCGATCGTGCGTTCGTAGAGATATGCAGTGTTGGCGTCGCGGGCGCGGGTCATGGCCACGTAGAGCATCGATCGTGTGGTGTTCTCCCCCAGGACGGCGTGGGTGGTGTCGGCGGTGACGCCTTGCGCAGAATGCACCGTGACGGCGTAACCGTGGCTGACATGCTCGGTCACGTAGTCGGCGTGAAATGCGGCGTAGGCACGGTCGGACAGTCGTTCGGCCGTAACCCGATTCGTACGGGGATCGACAGCTGCGACGCACCAGCGGTCACCGTTGCGCACCGGGTCCGCCGCCGCGCCGTGGTCATCGGCGCGTCGGACGTCGACGGTGGGATCGTTGCGCCGGGACAGGATCAGATCACCGACGGCGATGCGCTGCCCACGCACCGCGGTGACCGTGGGCGCGTCGTTGGGGATGGTGTCGTCGTGGATGCGGCGGTTCAGGGCGTCGGCCATCTCGGTAGTGTCGCAGAGCAGCAGCGCGTCCTTGCCGACCGCGACATCCTTCCGGTATCCGTCCAGGGCATCGGTGGCCATGGCGATCTGATCCCCGCACCGCAGCCGATCGTGGTTTCGGTACCAATCGACGGCCGTGCGGACCGCCGGCTCACCATCCCGCAACGCCAGCGAAGCAGTCCGCTCCTCCGGATCAGTCATCCGCCATACCTCCGAGAGGTGTCGGGTCCAGGGCAGATCCGTACACAGCTGGGCGAAAATCCCACCGCGGGCCTTCACCGGCGCCAACTGATGGGGATCACCGACCAGAACCGTCTTCACCCCCGCAGATGTGGTGGCGGTGAGGAGCCGGCATAGATCCTCGGTGCCCACCATTCCAGCTTCGTCCACCACCACCAACGTTCCGCGGTCGAACGTCAGGGCGCCGTTGCGAAGATCCTGTAGGGCCTTGGCGATGGTGAACCCTTCGTCGCCGGCGCCTTCGCGGACGGCGACGTCGACGGCCCGCCCGGTCGGGGCGAGTACTAAGACGTGGGCGTCGTGGCGGTGGTGCGCGGCGGCGCGCAGCGCGCGCAGCGAGGTGGTCTTGCCCGCGCCCGCCGGCGCGGACAACGGCTGCACCAACCATGGTGACCGACCAATGGCCTGCACCGCGGCCTTCTGATCCGCCGACAGACCGCGGGTGTCTTCCTCCTTCACCCACAGCTGTGTGCGGTCGTCCCGGGCGTCGGCCAGGTCCAGCACCGCGACTTCCTCGGCCAGGATCCGGGCCAGGGTGAACCGCTCGTAGCCCTCCCGTTGATGGCGTTGCCTGGGTGCGGTGAGGCGCATGCCGAGCTCGTCGACCGCGGCCTCCACCGCCTCCCGCGGCGACCGGTCCCCGTCCACCGGGAGTTGCGCGCCGACGATCTCCACCAGATCGGCCCGGGTGAACGCCGCCTTGCCGATCCGTTCCGCGGCGTCGGCCAAGCGCGCGCGATCCAGAGGAGCGCGCGCGGCGGCGCGGCGCTGTGCGCGCGCCTGCTCGAAGGAGGCGCGGTCCAGGCGCACCCCCCGCGCATCGGCCTGCCACTGCGCCAGCAGTTCTGGCCACGCGAGCTCTTCGGGCTTGGTCGGTCGGGTGGCCTTCTGCGCGGCGGCGAGCTGCGCCGCGCTCAGCGGCGCGTCCTGCACGCGCAGATGCCGCGCCGCCCATTCCCGCAACTGAGACGAGCGCCGCGACCACGCGGCGATCGACGCGCGGTCAATCCCGGCGACCTCGGCCATCCCGGTGTGCGGGTCCACCGGTTCCCACTCGAACCCCAACGACCTGTGCAGCTCCCGACGCAGAGTGGCCTGGTAGATCACCCCGGCGGCCTTGGCTTCGTGATAGAGCGACGTCCCGTCGATCGACACCAGGGCGCCGTCGGCGCGGGCTTGCCGGTTGGGAACGATGACGTGGGTGTGCAGGTGCGGGTCCCCGCAGCGGCTCGTCTCGTGCTGATAGGCCACCGCCACCAACCCGGGCAACTGCACCAAGTCCTTCTGTTCGGTCACCGGGTTGTGCATCCGGGTGTAGCCGGCGTGGGTGGCCAAGTACTCCATCGCTTCAGCGAGCGCAGTGGTGTGCGCGTAGGCGATCCCCTTCGCCACGACGTCATCGGCCTTCAGCGCTCGAATCACCGACACACTCTTCGGCGCGGCGAACGTCAGGTCATAACCGTGCACCCCCTGCGCTCCCAGAGCCCGGCCTCGGGCACCGCTCGGGGCGACCCCGTCGTCGAGCCAGCGCGCCACCACCCCGGCCTCAGCCCCACCCCCCGCGCGCTGGGTGTCCGAAAGCCCCACCAACCCGGCAGCAGAACGAGTGTCACCCGCGCACAACCATGTCGGTGTTCGGGTGTCGCGCTCGGAGTAGTACTCCCCCAACCCACCCCCGGCCCGCTGAAAGTCAGCGGTGGCGCGCTGCGCCGATGCGGCGGTGTCGAGATAGTAGGTGATCGACCACCGCTTCAACTTCGAGATCGTCAACACCGCAGCCACCAACCTCAGGTATCAAACCCCAAAGTCAGAACGACTGCCCCGCCGTCACTTTCGGCCACGCCCCAAAACGCAACCACCACCAGTATCGCACCTTGTGCAAATGTGCCACTGCAGTTTCTAGCTTGGAGTCGATGGCGGAAGAAGTACGGAGAGTGGTTGTGGGACAGATGTTTTAGATGAAGTAGGGAGGACATCGGTGGGGCAAGTGGGGACGGAGGGAGGCGTGCGAGATGAGTTGGAGCTAGGTGATGCCGAAGAGCGTGCGCCATCGACGCCGTTGCCGATTGGCGATTGGCGATTGGGCGAATGCTCAGGCGATGCGTTCGATCGCGCCGAGCGCGGTCGACAGCTTCTCTCGGGCGACCTCCGCGTCGTAATGCGCCTGCATGTTGACGAAGAACATGTCGGTCAGGCCGAGCGCTCGAGACAGCCGTAGAGCCGTATCGGCAGTAATTGCCCGCTTGCCGTGAACGATCTCGTTGATGCGACGAGCGGGCACGTCGATCGCCTTCGCGATCCGGTACTGCGTGATGCCCATCGGCTCGAGGAACTCCGTCATCAGAATCTCACCGGGGTGAGTGGGAGCGAAGTCGGCCATGCGCGTTCCTTTCTAGTGATAGTCAACGAGTTCGACATTGCAGGCGCCACTGACGCTCCACGTAAAGCAGAGGCGCCACTGGTCGTTCACGCGCACGCTGTACTGACCGGCGCGGTTACCGGATAATTTCTCCAGGCGATTGCCCGGAGGCACGCGAAGATCGTTGATGGTTTCAGCAGCGTTGATGAGAGTCAGTTTGTTGTAGGTGAGCTTGGCGAGCTCCGGGCTGAGCCTCTTGACGTAGCGCCGATGCCATATCGCCTCCGCGTCCTTGCCCCGGAACGAGCGGATCACCATCAGATAGTAACGCTTGCCAATACTAACGGCAAGCGTTACTATTGGAGCGTCTCGCGAAGATTGTGCAGTGCGCGTCAGACGACGGAATTACAGTGGTGGGACACCACTAGACCCGAGGTGATCGCATGACACACCCCCTTCGAGGTACCCATGGCTGGACCCGACTCCCCTGACGCCAGGCACGTCATTACGAGCCGGCTTCTCACGGTCGTTGAAGCTGCTGACGCGTTAAGGATCTCCCGATCCTCCGTCTATCGACTGTTCGACGCGGGCCAGCTCGCCTGGGTCCAAATCGGAACGTCCCGCAGAGTGGCATCGGCAGAGATCGATCGTTTCATCACCGCACACACCGAGGACGCGGCATCGTGACCGCGTCGCGCATCAACCAGTAGAAGCTTGTGATGGCCGAACGTCGACAACTCCCCCCGCAGATCAAGCGGGTGGAGCTCGCCCAACGCGATGGCGGAAGGCCTGCCATTCGCTACCAGCTCACTGTTGACGTCGGCGAGGCCGATGGCAAACGCAAACAGTTCCGGAAGCGCTACACCACAGAGAAAGAAGCCCGAGCGGCGCTGGACGCCGTCCGCGGCGAAGTGAGTCGCGGCACCTACGTCCATCCCACGAAGGTCACCCTCGCTGAAGCGTGCGAGGACTGGCTGGCGGCTAAGCACGGACTCAAGCCATCGACGTTGCACGGACACAGGGTGAACCTCGCCGCCGCAATGGCCGAAGTCGGCGAGATTCAGGTGCAGAAGTTGACCAAGCGTCACCTCGACGACTTGGTGACCAAGCTGCGCGCTGGCGGACTGTCCTCGCCCACAGGCAAGACCCGGAAGCCTTGGTCCCCGCGGTCGATCAACTACATGCTCGGACTCCTCACCGCGGTCTTGAAAGACCAGATGCGCCAGGGCCACGCGGTGCGGAACGTCGCGGAGCTCGTCGACCGAATCCCCGCCGACGCGAAGCCGGCGGAGACATTCACACCCGCGGAGCTCCAGACGGTTCTCAAGCACGTCGACGGGGACCGGTACGCGATCGCATGGCAGCTCGCACTTACGGGACTTCGGCGGGGCGAGGTCGCTGGCTTGCGTTGGAGTGACATCGATCTCGAGAACCGGACGCTGCAGATAGCGTCTACGCGATTGAGATTCGGCAAGCACCTCGTCGAGGACACACCGAAGTCACGGGCCGGGCGCCGAACGTTGCCGATACCCGACCACTTGGCGGCGACCCTGCGCTCAGCCCGTGCAATCCAGGCGGCCGACAGGCTCATGCTGGGTGAGGAGTACGAACCCAGCGGTTTCGTCGTTGTCAACGAGTGCGGCAGGGCGCTCAGCCCGCATGCGCTTACGTCGCGATGGGCGCGGATGCTCAAGGCCGCCGGCGTCCGCCACATCCGCTATCACGATGCCCGCCACACGTGCGGCACACTGATGCACCTCCGGGACGTACCCATTGCCGTCATCTCAGCCTGGCTAGGTCACTCCTCGAAGGCATTCACGATGCAGACATACGTGCATTCCCAGCCCGAGGCTCTCTCGGCAGCGGCGCAAAGCTTCTCGCGAGTCGTCGGCCACGATTCGGGCTGCGACTGAATCAACCGCAGTCCAAACCGGTTGTGAGACCCGTGATGCATACTTCTGTCTGGGGGAGCGACGAGCGCGATGCGGGAAGGTGGTGACCGCGATGACGGTGGACATTTTCGATGACCCCCTCTTCACACCGCGCGACGTGTCCGTTTTCCTCGATATCCCCCGCTCGACCGTCTATCACTGGCTCAGCGTTGGGTCTCGCGGCGGGGCACCCTTGGTTCACCATGTCCCGCCCGCGCGCAGAGGTGCTGCGTCGGTGCCGTTCGCCGCTCTCGTGGAGGCGTTTGTCTTGCGAGCCCTGAGGAACGAGTTGGGATTTACCAAACGTCAGATAGCAGACACAGTCGCGGACGTCCGGGACACGTTTGGCACCGACTTTGCCCTGGCGAGCAAGCGCATTGCCACCGACGGCATCGACATCTTCATCCATCACGCTGATGACCAATTCGCCCGTGTCGGCGATCACCAAGTCCTCATCCGTGAGATCGTCGGCGACTACCTTCGGTACATCACGTGGGCGGACGGGAGCGATTACGCGGCGCGGCTCGAGCTTCCCGGCTTCGGTAATGATGCGCAAGTCATCGTCGACCCGAGATTCGCGTGGGGGGACCCCGTCGTCGAGCGCAACAAGGTGCCGATCCGCGCGGTCCTCGATCTTTGGGCCGCCGGTGAGTCACTGTCCGTCGTCGCGGACGAGTACGGGTTGACAGTCCCAGAGGCTGAAGAGATCTGTCGCGTTGGACTCAAACGAGCCGCCTGAGTTCTTCCTCGACCGGAGTCTCGGCAAGCGCGTTGCGGCCGGGCTCATCGAGCTTGGGTGGCTGATCCACCTCGTCGTCGATCACTTCCCCGATGACGCCCAGGACACCGCCGACGAAGTGTGGATGCGATTTGGTCTTGATCGTGGGTGGTTCCCGCTCCATAAGGACGGCCGCATACGCAGCACCGACGCTGAGCGTCGACCACTCGTCGAGTTCGACGCCCCCATGTTCTATCTGGATAACCAGCAGCTCAAGATCTCCGAGATGATCCGGCGGTTTCACGCCGCTCAACGGCAGATTCACATCAAGGCTCGGTCGAGCGGGGCCGCTTGCTTCGCCGTTTCCGACAGCGGCATACGACGCACCTGGCCGTGAGCGTGGAACCCAAAGCCGCGATGGCGGCTTGCTCGACGTCGTCCTCACCAAGAAGAAGCTGGCTGGCGGACGCAGAGTTAGGCGCGACTTGTGACAATCCGTGACAATCCGCAGGCGTTCGAACAAAACAGCCCCCCTCGAAAGGGGGGCTGAGCTGTGTGGCAGGTACAGGATTCGAACCTGTGTAGGCGTTAGCCGACGGATTTACAGTCCGCTCCCATTGGCCGCTCGGGCAACCTGCCGGGATTTGCACCGCTCCGGGAGCCCCCGGTTTGGTGCGACTAGCACGGTACTACGAGGATGGTCCCAACACGAAAACGCACCAACACAGGAGGGAGCGAGTCCATGGCGGATTCCAGCTTCGACGTCGTCAGCAAGGCCGACCGTCAAGAGGTCGACAACGCGCTCAACCAAGCAGCCAAGGAGTTGTCCACCCGGTTCGACTTCCGCGGTACCGACACCACCATCGAGTGGCAGGGCGAGGAGGGCATCATCCTGGTCTCCTCCACCGAGGAGCGGGTCAAGGCCGCAGTCGACGTGTTCAAGGAGAAGCTGATCCGGCGCGACATCTCGATGAAGGCCTTCGACGCCGGCGAGCCGCAGCCGTCGGGCAAGACCTACAAGGTGATCGGCAGCATCAAGCAGGGCATCGACAGCGAGAACGCCAAGAAGATCACCAAGCTGATCCGCGACGAGGGGCCCAAGGGCGTCAAGGCGCAGATCCAGGGTGACGAGATCCGCATCAGCTCCAAGAAGCGCGACGACCTGCAGGCCGTGCAGTCGCTGCTGCGCAACGCCGACCTCGAGGTCGCCCTGCAGTTCGTGAACTACCGCTAGATCAACTCCGGACAGCACAGAGCCCGGAGACGGTGAACGTCTCCGGGCTCTGTGTTGGGCAGGTTCAAGTCGACTACTGCGACTCGGGGTCCGATCCACCGTTCTGGATCGCGCGTGTGAACTGTCCCGGAGCATTGGCGAGAGCACCAGCAATCGTCTGTGGCGCTGTAACGATCTGCTCGAGGCCACCCCCCGGCCCGAAGAATTGACCCGGAGCACCGGTGAGGCCGCACGTGTTCTGCGGCGACTTGGGCGGGCAGTTGACGCCTACCAGGTTCGCAGGCGTCTGCGCGCCCTTGGCGAACTCACCAGGTAGGGCGCCAACCGCGTCTGAGAACTGTTGCGGCGCCCCGGCCAGGCCACAGGTACCCGAGGGTGAATCGTCCGGGCAGTTTTGGCCAGCCAGTTGGCTTGGGGCCTTGGAGACGTTGTCCGCGATGGTGCACGGAATGGAGGTGAACCCGGGGGCACACGCTGCCGACGCGGGCGCGGCCAGCCCAGTGAACAGACCGGCGAAGACACCGGCGGCGGCGATGACCACAGCCGCGAAGAACTTTGAAATCACGTTTCTCCCCTATGTATGCGCAGCGAGCGCGTGAGCAGTGGCCATAGCATAGCGCCCTGAGAGCGTTCGTAGCGTCCCAATAATCAAGACGTTTCAACGGCAGTCTGGCAACCAGAATTGACGCTGCATTCAACGATCTTGACCGTGAAAGAAAAGCCTTGCGTCGTCAAAGCATTCACCCACCGACGCTCGCGGTTCTACCCTGATCGCCATGGCACCTGCGCAGCGCAAACCAAACGTCGTCGTCCTCGGAGGCGGCTCCTGGGGCACCACGGTGGCCTCCATTTGCGCCCGCCGCGGGCCGACCCTGCAGTGGGTTCGCTCTCAGCAAACCGCCGACGACATCAACGACAACCACCGGAATTCGCGATATCTCGGCGACGAGGTCGAACTCGCCGAGAGTCTGCGGGCCACCACCGACTTCGCCGAGGCCGCCAATCGCGCCGACGTCCTGGTGATGGGCGTGCCGTCGCACGGCTTCCGCGGGGTGCTGGAGGAGCTGGCCAAGGAACTGCGGCCCTGGGTGCCGGTCGTGTCCCTGGTCAAGGGTCTCGAGCAGGGCACCAACATGCGGATGAGCGAGATCGTCGACGAAGTGCTGCCCGGCCACCCGGCCGGAATCCTCGCCGGGCCCAACATCGCCCGCGAGGTCGCCGAGGGGTACGCCGCCGCCGCGGTGCTCGCCATGCCCGACCAGCACCTGGCCGCGAACCTCGGCAACCTCTTTCGCACCCAGCGGTTCCGGACGTACACCACCGACGACGTCGTCGGCGTGGAGATGGCCGGCGCGTTGAAGAACGTCTACGCGATCGCCGTCGGCATGGGTTACTCCCTGGGCATCGGGGAGAACACCCGCGCGATGGTGATGGCGCGCGCGGTCCGCGAGATGTCCAAGCTCGGCGAGGCCATGGGCGGGCACCGCGACACGTTCGCCGGGCTGGCCGGCATGGGCGACCTGATCGTCACCTGCACCAGTCAGCGCAGCCGCAACCGCCACGTCGGCGAACAGCTGGGGTCGGGCAAGACGATCGACGAGATCATCGCCTCGATGAACCAGGTCGCCGAGGGCGTCAAGGCCGCCAGCGTCGTCATGGAGTTCGCCGACAAGCACGGGCTCAACATGCCGATCGCGCGCGAGGTCGACCGCGTCATCAACCACGGGTCCACCGTCGAGGACGCCTACCGCGGCCTCGCGGCCGAGAAGCCGGGCCACGAGGTGCACGGCTCGGGGTTCTAGCGACCCGTCAGTTGAAGTACGGGTTGGCCGGTTGAGGCCGGTCGATCAGCGGATTGTTCGGGTCGACGGCGAAGCTGCCCGCCGGGCTGATGACGAAGCCGCCGCCGTCGTAGTTGTTGGTGCACGTCGTCGTCGTACCGTCCGTGCCGCACGTGACGTTGCGGAAGCTGATCTTCGAACCGGCCGGCAGGCGCTGCGGAAGCTTCTCGAAGACGTAGAGCGGCCGGTCGGAGTTGCTGAACCCGGCCGGACCGACTTGCTGAGCGGTGACCAGGTTGGCGCCGTTGGGGGCCCCCGGGATGGGTCCGTTGCACCCGTAGTTGCCGGAGTTGCGGTTGATGATGCAGGCGATGTCGCCCGGCACGGCGAAGCCGTAGAGCGACCCGTCCCCCAGCAGGAACTCCGAGGGCTTCACCGGGGCGTACCCCATCACGTTGGGGGCGGGTGGCGACGGGGGCGGCGCCGGTTCCGGGTCGGCGGCGGCCACGCCGGGCACGCCGAGGAGGGCGGTCCCCGCGGCCACCAGGCCGATCAGCAGTCTGCGTCGCACGCGCTCAGAGTAGAGCAGGCGTTGGCCGGGTGCGGGCTTACCAAACGGAGCGGTCGTCACACCCGGCTCATCGGCCGGTGCCCGCGAAACGTTAACCCGCGGGTCAGTACTGCCCGGGCCCTCGCCCGGCCATCTGCTCGAGGCGTGCGATGCGCTCCGCCATCGGCGGGTGCGTCGAGAACAACTTGCCGATCTTCTCCCCCGCCCGGAACGGGTTGGCGATCATCAGGTGAGCCTGGTCGGCCAGCTGGGTCTCGGGGGGCAGGGGCGCCAACTCGACCCCGCGGGAGATCTTGCGCAGCGCACTGGCCAACGCCAGCGGGTCGCCGGTCAGCTCCGCGCCGGACTGGTCGGCCTGGAACTCCCGGGACCGAGACACCGCCAGCTTGATGACGGTGGCCGCGATGGGTCCGAGTAGCGAAACGAGAAGGATCGCAAAGGGATTGGTGCCGCCTTCGCGGTTGCCGCCGAACATGCTCGCGAAGAACGCCAGGTTGGCCAGCGCGGTGATGACCGATGCCATCGCACCCGCCACGCACGAGATCAGGATGTCGCGGTTGTAGACGTGGGACAGTTCATGGCCGAGCACCGCCCGCAGCTCGCGCTCGTCGAGGATGTCCAGGATCCCGGTGGTGCAGCAGACCGCGGCGTTGCGCGGATTGCGTCCCGTCGCGAAGGCGTTCGGCGCCGCGGTGTCACTGATGTAGAGCCGCGGCATCGGCTGGTGCGCGGTCGTCGCCAGCTCCCGGACGATGCGGTACATCGCGGGTGCCTGGACTTCGTTGACCGGCTGGGCGTGCATCGCGCGCAGCGCCAGCTTGTCGCTGTTGAAGTAGACGTAGACGTTCATGCCGACCGCGAACAGCACGGCCAGGAACATGATCGACCTGCCGAACAGCGCGCCCACGAACACGATCAGGCCGGAGAAGACGACCAGCAAGAGAAACGTCTTGGCCCGGTTCGCGTGGGGATGCCAGGTCATTGGCCCTCCTCCTCAAACCACCGACTCACACCGTGGAAGTCGTTCGCCGGATCAACGCACGAGGACCGCCGTCTGGTTCCGCTCAGCCGTCGCGGTTGATCGTGTAGTCCACCAGGTTGGCCAGCGCGAGCCGACCGGGCACGTCGGGCAGTTCGGCCAGCTCGGCGCGTGCTTGGGCGGCGTAGGCGGCGACGGTCTCCTTGGCGCGCACGATGCCCCGTGACGAACGCAACAGAGCCAGCGCCTCGGCGACGTGGGCGTCGTCCTCGACGGGTCCGGTGAGCAGCTCCCGCAGCCGATCGGCGTCCGGCCCGGTCTCCCGCAGGGCATAGAGCACCGGCAGGGTGTGCACGCCCTCGCGGAGGTCGGTGCCCGGTACCTTGCCGGACTCGTCGGGATCGCTGTCGATGTCGATGATGTCGTCGGAGATCTGGAAGGCCGTGCCGACGATGCCGCCGAGTCGGCCCAAGCGCGCGATCTGCTCGTCGTCGGCGCCGGAGAAGGTCGCGCCGAACGTTCCCGACGCTGCGATCAGACATGCCGTCTTCTCGTAGACGACCTTGAGGTAGTGCTCCACGGAGTCCGCACCCTCGACCACGCCCCGCGTCTCGCGCATCTGGCCGGTGACCAGCTGGGCGAACGTGTCGGCGATGACCAGCACGGCGTCGGGACCGAGGCGGGCGACGAGTCGCGACGCGGTCGCGAAGAGGTAGTCGCCGGCCAGGATCGCGATGTTGTTGCCCCACCGGGCGTTGGCGCTGTCCGCGCCGCGGCGCACCTGAGCCTCGTCCATCACGTCGTCGTGGTAGAGCGTCGCGAGGTGAACCGCCTCGATGACGGCGCCGGCGACGGTGACCTCCCACGCGTCCGGGTTGGGTCCGAGTTGCGCCGACAGCACGGTGAACAACGGGCGGAACCGCTTGCCGCCGGCCTGAAAGAGGTGCTGCACGGCCTCGGCCATCAGCTCGTCGGCCTTGCCCAGCTCGGTGGCCATGAGTTCCTCGATGCGCGCCACCCCGTCGCGAACGCTGGCCGCGAAGATGGCATCCCCGAACTCCACGCCGGCGACCACGGTCGCTGGTGTCTTCATTGCTACAACATACTGGGAGGTGTGGTTCCCAAAAGTGACGTGGTGGTGATTGGCGCCGGACCTGCCGGTTCGGCGGCTGCGTCGTGGGCGGCGCGCAACGGCCGCGACGTGCTCGTCATCGACGGGCAACGGTTCCCCAGGGACAAGGCCTGCGGTGACGGTCTCACCCCGCGGGCGATCGCCGAACTCGAATCGCTGGGCCTCGGCCCGTGGTTGGACGGCCGGGTGCGCCACCGCGGACTGCGGATGTCGGGCTTCGGCGCCGACGTGGAGATCGAGTGGCCCGGGCCCTCGTTCCCGCCCACCGGCAGCGCCGTCCCCAGGACCGAGCTCGACGAACGCATCCGCCAGGTCGCCGTCGACGACGGGGCGGAGATGTTGCTCGGCGTCAAAGCCGTTGGCGTCGTTCATGATTCATCCGGCCGCGTGACGTCGGTGACGCTGGAGGACGGAACCTCGGTCGGCTGCCGGGAGTTGATCGTGGCCGACGGGGCACGCTCGACGCTGGGGCGTGTCCTCGGCCGGGAATGGCACAAGGAGACCGTCTACGGCGTCGCCATCCGCGGCTACATCGCCAGCCCACGCACCAACGAACCCTGGATCACCTCGCACCTGGAACTGCGCTCCCCCGCCGGTGAGGTGCTGCCCGGGTACGGCTGGATCTTCCCCCTCGGCAACGGGGAGGTGAACATCGGCGTGGGCGCCCTGGCCTCGGCCAAGCGGCCCGCCGACGCCGCTCTTCGCCCGCTCCTGTCGCACTACGCCGACCTACGGCGCGAGGAATGGGGCTTCACCGGCGACCCTCGGGCCGCGCTGTCGGCGTTGTTGCCGATGGGCGGCGCGGTGTCCGGCGTGGCCGGCCCGAACTGGATGCTGATCGGCGATGCGGCCGCCTGCGTCAACCCACTCAACGGCGAGGGCATCGACTACGGGCTCGAAACCGGCCGCCTGGCCGCGCAACTCCTCGGCACCGGAGACCTGACCCAGGCCTGGCCCGAGGAGTTGTACCGGCACTACGCGCGCGGCTTCTCGGTGGCGCGACGGCTCGCGTTGTTGCTGACCATTCCCCGCTTCCTCCCGACGGTCGGCCCGTTGGCGATGCGCTCGACGTACCTCATGGAGGTCGCCGTGCGGGTGATGGGCAACCTGGTCACCGACGAGGACGACGACTGGATCGCGCGGGCGTGGCGCACCGCCGGCGCCGGGTCGCGCCGGGTCGACGCCCGAAGGCCATTCTGCTGACCGTGGCGGGCGGCGTTTGCCAAGATTGACCCTGCGGGTATGAATGATCCGGGAGCGTGGAATAGACGACGACGTAAGCGGAGTTGGGTCTGCCGGGGTGGCGGTAGCCGGAGGTAACCGGCGACGGGGGGATGAGCGTGCGTCAACGGGTAAGCCGTGCGGCCGAATGGCGTGCGGTGACTGCTTTCCTCCACTCTGCTGCGACACGGCCATCAGTGCTCGTCATCGGCGGTGACGCGGGCATCGGCAAGACCACGCTGTGGCTCGACGCTCTCGACCACGCCCGAGCGGACGGTGCGCACGTCCTGTCGGCGCGAGGTGGCCAAGCCGAGGCCGGCCTGACCTATTCGGCGCTCGCCGACCTGCTCGAATCTGTCACTACCGACGTCCTCGACGCGCTACCCAGCCTCCAGCGAATCGCCGTCGACCGCGTGCTGTTGGCCGGCGACGGCGCAGGCCCGATCACCGACGAGCGCGTGGTCGCGTCGGCTCTACTGACGCTGCTGGACCGGCTCGCCGCGGACGCACCGGTGATCGTGGCCATCGACGACGTGCACTGGCTCGACTCATCGAGCCAAGCTGTCATCGCCTTCGCGACGCGTCGACTGCGTGGACGCGTCGGCGTGCTCGTCACCGAGCGCACCGATGCCGATGGTCGGCAGTCGACCGAATGGCTGAAGCTCAACCGGCTCGACGGCGTCGAGCGGGTAACCGTTGCGCCACTTGGCATCGGCGGGTTGCGACACGTGATCTCCAGCAAGTTGGGGCGCGCGTTCTCGCGGCCGACGATCGTCCGGATCAGCGAGCTCTCAGGCGGAAACCCGTTCTACGCCCTCGAACTGGCCCGGGCGATCGACGAACAGTCGGACATCGTCGATGCTCCATTGCCAGGGTCACTGACTGATCTGGTGCGCTCGCGGCTGAATCAGTTCAGCGACGACACCCAATACGTCCTCCTCGCGGCCGCGGGTCTTGGCGCCACGACGATCGATCTGCTTGCCAAGGTGATCGACGACTCCGCCGAACGCGTGATCGAGCTCATGGAGGCGCCCGAGACCGACGGCATCGTGCAGATCGCGGGAAACCGCGTGCGGTTCGCCCATCCCTTGCTGGCCCGCGGCGTCTACAGCCTGGCCGGCCCCGTCCGTCGTCGGCGGATGCACCGCGTGCTGGCCGACGTGCTCGAACAACCGGAGCTTCGCGCTAGGCATCTCGCGCTCGCGTCGTCAAGCAGCGACCCGTCGACGTTGCTCGCCCTCGACTCCGCCGCCGACGCCGCTCGGGAACGGGGTGCCCCGGCTGCCGCGGCCGAGCTCACCGACCTTGCCCTGAACCTCGGCGGGGACACGCCAGCACGCCGCGTACGCGCCGCCGAACATCACTTCCGCGGCGGCGAATCCCGACGCGCCGAGGAGCTGCTCACGCCGACGGTGGACTCGATACCGCCCGGCCCCTTGCGCGCTCGGGCATTGAATCTCTTTGCCGCCATTCGTATTTACGACGACAGTCTCCCCGAAGCCGCCGATCTCCTCGAGCGGGCGATCGCCGACGGGGAAGGAGACGAATTCCTCATCATCCGCAGTCTGATGTTGTCGTCCTTCACCTATCTCTACCGAGGGATGCTCGACGATTCCCTGAGTCGCGCCACGGAGGCCTTGGCGCATGCGCGGGCGCTGTCACGCCCCGATCAGGTAAGTCAGGCACTCGCCATGTCGGTCTTGGTCAAGTGCATGCGCGGGAACGGCGTCGACGAGGCGAGCATGCAGCGTGCGCTCGAACTCGAGGACCAGGACGACGACATTCCCCTCCAGTTCCGTGCCTGTGCCGTCAGATCCATTACCCACGCCTGGACCGGCGCCCTCGAGGCAGCTCGCAGTGAAGCCATCGACGTGTATCGACTATGCCTAGAACGAGGCGCGGAGAGCGACGTGATGGCAGTGGCCTCCCACATGGCCATGGCCGACGTGTGGCGTGGCGACTTCGGCTGCGCGATGAAGGTCGCGGACGAAGCCGTCGAACGGGCCGAGCACATCGACACTCGGCATGTTCGAGGTGTGGCCCTGGCGATACGCGCGATGGTGTTGGCGCACATGGGTGACGTGGCTGACGCGCGAACCGACGCCAGTACCGCTCTGACGATAGCGATCGAGTGCGACACCGCCCAGCTCGCCGTGAGAGCAATGACCGTCCTCGGCTTCATAGAAGTCTCGATGGCGAATTACCAAGCTGCGCTTGACATCATGCGACCACTGATCGACTCGTTCGGTCTGATGTCCGGCAGCGAGATCCGGACCTTGGAGCACATTCCCGACGTCGTCGAGGCCATGGTCAATGTGGGACGTATCGACGAGTGCGAGCCCTTGATCGAGAAGTTGGAGTCCGACGGCCGCCGCCTCGACCGCGCCTGGCTCCTGTTGACGGGAGCCAGATGTCGCGCGATGTGGTGCGCCGCTCGTGGAGATCTCGACGCGGCGATGACAGCCGCCGACGCCGCCATGACGGAAAGCCGGCGGCTCGCAATGCCGATGGAGCGGGCTCGCACGTTGCTGCTTCTCGGACAGTTGCAGCGTCGTCGGCGTTCGAAGCGGGCGGCGGCCGAAAGCTTCGGGGCGGCACTGCGCGAATTCGAGGGGCTAGGCGCAACGAAGTGGGCCGATAGAGCCCGCGACGAACTGCGTCAGATTCGGATCCCGACATCCACCCAGGTCGCCCTGACCCCGACCGAGCTCAAGATCGCCGAGCTGGCGACCTCGGGCCTGACGAATCGAGAAGTCGCCGCGACCCTCTTCATCAGCCTCAAGACCGTCGAAGCCAACCTGACGCAGATCTATCGCAAGTTCGGCATCAAGTCACGCGCCCAGTTGGCGGCCAAGCTCGCGGCCGGCGGGCTCTAGGGTCTACGGCTTGACGGCGGCATGCAGGGCGACGATCCCACCGGTCAGGTTGCGCCACCGCACCGCCGACCAGCCCGCGTCGGCGATTCGACGGGCCAGGGCCGCCTGATCCGGCCAGGCGCGGATCGACTCGGCCAGGTAGACGTAGGCGTCGGGATTGCTCGACACCGCGCGCGCCGCCGACGGCAGCGCCCGCATCAGGTACTCCTTGTAGACCGTGCCGAACAGCGGGTTCGTCGGGGTGGAGAACTCGCACACCACCAACCTGCCGCCGGGACGGGTCACGCGCGCCATCTCGCGCAGCCCCGCGACGTGGTCGACGACGTTGCGGATGCCGAAGCTGATGGTCACCGCGTCGAACGCCTCGTCGGCGAACGGCAACTTCGTCGCGTCTCCGGCCACCTTGGGCACCGGTCGCGCCGCACCCGCGGCGAGCATGCCGACCGAGAAGTCCGCCGCCACGCACCAGGCCCCGGACTCGGCCAGTTCCACCGTCGACACGGCCGTCCCCGCCGCCAGGTCGAGGACCGCGTCACCGGGACCGATCTGCAGCGCGGCCCTCGTCGCCCTGCGCCAGTACCTGTCCTGTCCCAACGACAGCACCGTGTTGGTGATGTCGTATCGGCGGGCGACGCCGTCGAACATCGACGCCACTTCGCGGGGGTTCTTCTCCAACGTCGCACGGCTCACCACACCGACGCTACCTGTGAATGCGCACGTCTCGGGAATGGGTAACCCGTCGAGGCGTTGGTATTGCCTTGAAGGCGACACGAGCAGACCGCAGGACCAGACGGAGGAGAAGACATGGCCGAGAAGGTGTGGTTCATCACCGGGACGTCGAGAGGCTTCGGCCGGGAGTGGACGGCGGCCGCCCTGGAGCGTGGCGACAAGGTCGCGGCCACCGCGCGCGACGTCTCCACGCTCGACGACCTCGCCGAGAAGTACGGCGAGGCATTGCTGCCCATTGCACTGGACGTGACCGACCGCGCGGCGGACTTCGCCGCGGTCAAGCAGGCCCATGACCACTTCGGGCGCCTCGACGTCGTCGTCAACAACGCGGGGTACGGGCAGTTCGGCTTCGTCGAGGAGCTCTCCGAGAAGGAGGCCCGCGACCAGATCGAAACGAACGTGTTCGGCGCGCTGTGGATCACCCAGGCGGCGTTGCCGTTCCTGCGCGCGCAGCGCAGCGGTCACATCGTGCAAGTCTCGTCGATCGGCGGCATCACCGCGTTCCAGAACGTCGGCATCTACCACGCCTCCAAGTGGGCGCTCGAGGGCTTCTCGCAGGCCTTGGCGCAGGAGGTGGAGTCGTTCGGCATCCACGTGACGCTCGTCGAGCCGGGCGGCTTCTCCACCGACTGGGCGGGTTCGTCGGCCAAGCGGTCCGAGGAGTTGCCCGACTACGCCGAGATCCACGAGGCGGCGCAGAAGGCGCGCGAGAAGCGGAACTCGGCCTCGGGTGACCCGAAGGCCTCAGCTGTCGCGATCCTGAAGGTCGTCGACGCGGATGAGCCGCCACTACGAGTGTTCTTCGGCAGCATGCCCATTCAGCTCGCCAAGGCCGACTACGAGAGCCGCATCAAGACCTGGGAGGAGTGGCAGCCGGTCGCCGAGCTCGCTCAGGGCTGATTGCGCGCCGTCTACGGCGGCTCGGGTGGCATGCGTTCGCGCAAGCTGTCGTAGATCGGCGGGGCCCTCAACAGCTCCGCCGTCAGCACCGCCGCCGCGGTCGCGGCCAACATCGGCACCAGTACCGAGGTGGTCGCGGTCATCTCCACGACCAGCACGAGGCCCGTCACCGGCGCTCGGACCGTCGCCCCGAAGAACGCCGACATCCCGACGATCGCCATCGGTACGGCCAGCGCCACGGGACCTTCCGGCCAGACCACGCCGACGCACCCGACGAACAGCACGCCCCACAGCGAGCCGACGGCCAGCAGCGGGGCGAACAGACCGCCGGGAACTGCCGCGGCATAGGACAGCGGGCCGGCAAGGAATCGGAGGGTGAGGAATCCGACGACGACGGAGAGTTCCATGCTCCGGCCGCCCAGGATCGACTGAGTCAGCGTGTCGCCACCGCCCGTGGCCAAGGGGTGCACGAACATGATGAGCCCGATCACGGCACCGATGACGGACGCCTTGCCCAGGGTCGGGATGCGGGGCAGCAGCTTCACGTGGTCGACGAAGGCCAGTACTAGACGGTTGTAGAACACCCCGAGGCATCCCGTCGCCACGCCGAACACCACGAACAGCGGGAGCCATTGCAGGCCAGGGGAATTCACCGTCGCAACGGCGAAGTCAGGGTGGTCACCGACGACGAGCCGCGCACAGCCCACCCCGGTGGCCGCGGCGAAGGCCGTTGCAAGGACGGTCTGCAACCGGAAGGACTTGGTCACTTCCTCGAGGGTGAACAGGACGCCACCGATCGGTGCGTTGAAGGCCACCGCGAGACCGGCGCCGCCCACGGCCGTCTGGAGCGTGCGGATCGTCGCGTCGCCGAGGCGGGCGCACCGCGCGGCGGCGGCGCCGATCGCGGCACCCATGTGTACGGTCGGGCCCTCCCGACCCAGAACCAGCCCGGAGCCGATGCCCAACACCCCGCCGACGAACTTGGCGGGCAGCAGCCGCAATCGAGGTGGCGAGGCATCCCCGCGGGACACCGCCTCGACGTGCTGGATGCCGCTGCCCGCCGCGAGCGGCATCCACCGCACGACCACCGCGGCGAGAGTGGCTCCGAGCGCCGTCGCCGCCATCGGGACCAGCCAGCCGGGTCCGGGCAAGCCATGAGCCCAGTCCGCGAGGTCGATTCGCAGTTCGTCGGCCCGTTGCAGACACCACCGGAAGGCGCCGCCGACGAATCCGATGGCCGCACCTGCGAGGGCGGCCACCACGCAGACGAGCACCGAACCCCGAACCTCGTCCGGCGCCGGGTCAGTCCTCGGCGTCGTCATCGCGTGCGTCACCCCGATCCGTGGGTCTGCCGGGGGGCGGACCCGTCCGCCGACGAGTCTTGCGCATGACCCGCCATCGCGGCGGATGCCACGCGAGACGGTGCGGTCAGGCGGCCTTGGCGCCGCGGCGGCCGAGCACCGCGTCGTAGTGGCCGAGGAGTTGGTCGCAGACCGCGGGCCAGGTGCGGGCCAGTACGCTGCGCCGCGCCGCCACCGAGTACCGCTGCCGCTGGGCCAGGAGGTGGTCCACGGCTGCAGGGAGCCGTGCCTCGAAGTCCGCGACCCCCAGCAGGAGACCGGTGTGCATGGGCGTCACCAGATCCCGAGGGCCGCCGGCGTCGGGGGCAACCACGGGAACCCCGGAGGCCATCGCCTCCTGGACGGCCTGACAGAAGGTCTCGTGCTCGCCGGCGTGCACGAAGACGTCCATGCTGGCGTAGGCGGCGGCCAGTTCCCGGCCGTAGCGGGCGCCGGTGAAGACGGCCGTCGGCATGAGCGATTCAAGGCTCTTGCGGTCGACGCCGTCACCGACGACGACCAACTGGAGATCGTCGCGTCGCGCCAGGACCGCAAGTCGTTCGACGTGCTTCTCGGGGGCCAACCGTCCGACGAAGCCGACGATTGGCTTGCCGCCGGGTGACCATTCGGCTCTCAGCTCGTCATCCCTGGCCGAGGGGACGAAGCCGCTGACGTCGACCCCGCGGCCCCAATGGTGAACTCGCGGAACGTTATGCGCGGTGAGGTTCTCGATCGCCGAGGTCGACGGTGCCAGCGTCCGGTCGGCCTTGGAATGCAGGTGACGCGTCCACGCCCACGCCGCGCGGGTCATGACGCCCGCGCCGTAACTCTCGGCGAAACCCGCGACGTCGGTCTGGAACACGGCCACCGTCGGCACGCCCAGATGCCGGGCGGCCAGCAGCCCGCCGTAACCGAGCAGCGCCGGCGACGCGAGGTGCACCACGTCGGGCTCGAAACCGCGCAGGACACCGACCATTCGGGGTCGCGGCACCCCAAGCGGCAGCGACGTGACCTTTGGGAACATCTTCGACGGCACCCGGTGGATTCGCACTCCGTCGTGGACCCGGTCGGCGGGCGGCTCGCCGTGCGGACTGTCCGGGGCGATGACGAGCACTTCGTGACCCGTCCTGCGGAGATGCTCCATCACCCGAAGTACCGAGTTGGTGACTCCGTTGACATTCGGGAGGAACGACTCCGCGACGATTGCAACGCGCACCCCAGAAGGCTGACAGCCGCGGTTGTACTGGAGGTTGCGTGTGGGGATACGACACGCGAAGACTGATGACGAGGCACATAATGCGGGAATGCACTCAAGGCACGTGGTCGTCGCGGTGGTGCTGAGCCTTGCCCTGGTGGTCAGCGGGTGCACGCGCGCGGTCTCGGGCACCCCCCTCGGCGATGCGAACCCGCCCCGGGTCGCGGTGACGGAGGACTCGTTCGGCATCCGCGCCGGGTCCGAGGACGCACCGGTGCAACTGGAGATCTTCACC
Source organism: Mycobacterium sp. NPDC006124 (assembly GCF_040614235.1). Lineage (NCBI taxonomy): Bacteria > Bacillati > Actinomycetota > Actinomycetes > Mycobacteriales > Mycobacteriaceae > Mycobacterium > Mycobacterium sp. NPDC006124. Next base: position 20,980 of record NZ_JBEXUA010000006.1, read on the forward strand.
GAACCGCAGTGCACCCACTGTGCCGATCTGCAGCACGACTTCGGCGACGAGATCGCCTACTACATCGGCACCGGCCAGCTGGCGATCACCTACCGGCCGATGACGTTCCTCGACACCCCGGGCACCGACGGACACTCCGCCCGGGTGGCCAACGCCCTGTTCGTCGCGGCCACCCCCGACGGGCGCGGCGACGGGGCGGAATTGGCCACCGGCAGGCAGTTCCAACGCTTCGTCGAGCAACTGTGGGCCCACCAGGAGCCCGGCGGCGTCGGACCCGACGACGCGGCGATCGCCGAGTTCGCCCGCGCGGCAGGCGTCCCCGACCACCAAGTGCGCCAGCTTCGGAGCGGCGCGACGGCGAAGAGCGCCGACGACCTCGCCACGATGGAGTCGACCAACTCCGCGTACCTCTACGAGGTGGATCCGGTGAACACCGGCACGCCAACGATCTTCGACCTGCACGCCGGGGAGAAGGTCGACCTCTACGACGACGACTGGCTCGCGACGCTGATGGGGTCCTGACGGTTCAGTCGCCGCTGCAGCAGCGCCAATCCGCTCAGCGCCGCCGCCGCGACCAGCCAGCCCACCACCGCGATCGACGCGGCCGGGATGATGGCCAGCGAGGAGTTGCGATCCTGCACCCGCACCAGATCGGGGTTGGCCCTGTCGTATTCGACGTAGATCCGCATGCCGGTGTCGAGTTCGGACGGGTAGAGCACGCCGAGTTCCGGGCGATAGGTGACGCGGTCGGGGGTGACGAATTCGATGGTCGAGCGGCGCGGTCCGGCGTCGAGCACCTCGGCGGCGGCCACCCCCATGTCACCCTCGATCTGGCGGTCGTCGCGCCAGGCGCCGAGCACCAGGAGCACCGACTGCAACGTCACCAGGCAGGCGACGATGACCACGCCGATTCGTACCCGGCGGATGACGCGCTCGGCCCGCGTCTCGCTCGGATCGCCGTACAGGTGCGGAATCAGGCTCTGCCGCAAGGACTTCAGCCATCGGACGAGCTGCTCGACCGTCGACCTCACAGGGCTTCTCGGATCGATGCGTGCAGCGCCCGCAGCGACGAGCGGTCGGCCTTCACCTCCAGCACGCGCAGGCCGTCGGCGCCGGTGTCGAGTTCCTCTGCGAGCCCGTCCAACTCGACCTGCCGGCACTCGACGTGGTAAGCGCGGCAGAGCGCCCCCACGTCGACGTCGTGCGGGGTGCCGAACACGCGCGAGGACACGTCGGAGAATCGTGGGTCGCCCTGCTCGAGCAGTTCGAAGATGCCGCCGCCGTTGTCGTTGGACACCACGATGGTCAGGCTCTTCGGGATCGGTTCGGTGGGGCCGATCAGCAGTCCGGAACTGTCGTGGACGAACGTCAGATCACCGATCAGGGCGACGGTGCGCGGCACCCGGGTGCCGTCTCCGGTCCGCTCGTGGGCCAGGGCGGCGCCGATCGCCGTCGAGACCGTGCCGTCGATGCCGGCGACACCACGGTTGGAGCGAACCTTGATGCCGTGGGCGTCCAACCCGACCAGCGCCGCGTCGCGCACCGGGTTGGACGCGCCGAGCACCAACTGGTCCCCCGGTCGCAGCCCGTCGGCGACGGCGGCCGCCACGTGTAATCCCGTCGTCAGCGGGTGGGTCTTGAGCTGCGTGCGCACCGTCGCGACGGCGTGGGCGTTGGCGTCGGCGCAGCGCCGTAGCCAGGATTCGTCGGGCCTGCCGGTGATCACCGCGCGGGTTCCGGTCGCCTGCGAATTGCCGGACACGTCCGGCCAGCGGGGGCCGGTGGTGAGGGCGAACACGGGCACCGACGAGTCTGCCAGCAGCGCCGACACCCCGCGGTGCAACGTGGGCCGGCCCGACATGATGACCTGCCGCGGCTTCAGCGACGGCAACGCCAACGGGTGCAGCGAGTTCTCGGCCGGGGGCGCGGTGGGCTCGGCCACGGTCGGCAACCCCGCCAAGTTCGGGTGCACGCCCGCTCCATGCCCGGCGATCACCACGGTGTCGGGTGTCACGTCGACGTCGAGTGGCTGGTCGAATGTCACGGGCGGGGTGTAGGTCCACGGTTTGCCGTCGGGCCTGCCCTCGGGGACGTAGTCGCCGCCGTCGGGCGGGCCGGGCACCAGCGGCTCGCGCAGCGGGATGTCGAACTGCACGGGTCCGGCGTTGGCGCTGCGAGAACCCTTGGCCGCCACCAAGACTCGACACGTCGCCGAGCGCCACTGAGCGTTGAGGGCCGCCATCGACTCGGTGGCGCCCTCGGCCAACCCGAGGCTGATGGTGGCGCGCACCTGGGTGCCGAAGTAGCCGAGTTGTTCCATCGTCTGGTTGGCGCCGGTGCCCAGCAGCTCATAGGGGCGGTTGGCGCTGAGGACCACCAGCGGTACGCGGGCGTAGTTGGCCTCCACCACCGCGGGTCCGAGGTTGGCCACGGCGGTGCCGGAGGTCATGGCCACGCACACCGGCGATCCGGAGGCGGCCAATCCGATCGCGAGGAATCCGGCGGTGCGCTCGTCGATGCGGACGTGAAGCCGGACCCGGCCGTCGCGGTCGGCGTCGTGCAGGGCGAACGCCAGCGGGGCGTTGCGTGAACCAGGGCACAGGACCACGTCGCGGACGCCGCCGCGAATCAACTCATCGACGACGATGCGCGCTTGGGTCGTCGACGGGTTCACTCTGACAGCCTGTCATACCCCCGCGCCGAAGAATTCGAGCATGGCGGCGTTGACGACGTCCGGACGCTCGATGAATCCGAGGTGCCCGGTATCGGGTATCTGCAGGTAGCGGCCGTTGGGCAGGGCGTCGGCGACTTCCCGGCCGAGGTGCGGCGGCAACACCACGTCGTCGGCGAAACCGATCACCAGCGCGGGCGCCGTAATGTTCCGGTAAGCAGGCAGCCGGTTGGTCTCCGGCCGGATCCTGAGCTGGCTGCGCAGACCCGGCGTCGACTTGGTCGGCCACATCGTGAACATCTCGATCCAGTCCCGCACCGCGCTCTCGTCGTTGAGCGTCTTGGGCGAGAAGCTCTCCAGCAGCCGCAGCTTCGCCTCGAACTTCGGCGGCAGCTCGACGCCGGTCTGCAGGAACTCGTATTCGGCGGCGCTGAAGAACTCGCGGGTGCGGTCTTCGCGGCCGCGGGTGGCCATCAACACCGCCGCCGAGACCAGGTCGGGCCGGGCCAGCATCAGCTCTTGGGCGACGAACGACCCCATCGAGACGCCCACGACGCGGACCGGGCCGGCGTCGAGCTTCTCGATCAGCTTGGCCGTGTCGAACACCACCTGCTCGGTGGTGAAGCCCTGCGCGTTCTCGGTGGCGCCGATCCCACGGTTGTCGAAGGTGACCACGCGATAGCCGGCCCGTTGAAAGACTGGCACCTGGTGCAGATGCCACGTCCGGCCCGCGCCGCCGCGCCCGGCAATGAACAGAACGGGCTCACCGGAGCCGCGGTCGTCGAAGGCCAAATTCACCCGGCCGACCCTACTTGGGGCGGTGGGCGGTCTCCCAACGGCTCAGGTCGGCAGCAACGGGTAGCACGCGCGGACCCGGTCGATCCACCACTGCCGCCGCTGCGGCGCGGCGGCCAGGGCCGACAGTCGGCCGGGGTCCGGCGCGACGGGCCCGACGGGCAGCCGGCCGTCCACCGGGCCGGTCGACTCGGTCACGTCCTCGACGAACAGCCCGCCGGTGCCCAGCCCGCACGCGTGGCGCAGGTCGGGCAGGCACGCCGCCGCCAGCAGACCCCGCGACATGCCGACGGCCGAGTCGAGCGCGCTGGACACCACGATCGGCACATCCACCTGGCGGGCGATGTCCAACAGCCGCGACACCCCGCCCAGCGGGGCGACCTTGACGACGGCGACGTCGGCCGCCTTCGCGCGCACGACGTGAAGCGGGTCCTCCGCCTTGCGAATGCTCTCGTCGGCCGCCACCGGCACGTCGACCCGGCCGCGCACCTCCGCCAATTCCGCGACGGTCGCGCAGGGTTGTTCGACGTACTCCAGCGGCCCGTTCGCGGTCAGGGCCTCGCACGCCGCCACCGCCTCGGCGACCGACCACCCGCCGTTGGCGTCGACCCGGACCACCGGCACCAGTTCGCGCACGGCGTCGACCCGGGCGACGTCTTCGGCGAGGGTCTGGCCTCGCTCGGCGACCTTGACCTTCGCGGTGCCCGCACCCGGGAATCGGGCCAACACCTCCGGCACCCGAGCCACCGGTACGGCGGGGACCGTGGCGTTGATCGGGATCCACTGACGCAGGGGCACGGGAGGTGTCACGTAGGCCGCCTCGATCGCCGACGCGAGCCAGTGGACCGCCTCGTCGGGTTCGTACTCACCGAAGGCGCCGAACTCGCCCCAGCCGGCCGGCCCGTCGACCAAGGCCACCTCGCGAACGTCGATGCCGCGGAATCGAACTCGCATCGGAAGCGACACCACGTGGAGGCGCTCGAGCAGTTCGTCCAGCGGCGGGGTCACGTGACGGTCTTCACGATCGCCTCCGCGGTGCGGCGCCCACTGACCAACGCGCCCTGGATGGAGGCGGTGTCACGGTGGTCGCCGCACACCCACATGCCGTCGGCGGTGCGCAGCGGCCGGCGGACGGTGAGCGGCGCCGACTGCTCGGGCAGCGCGTGCGGAACCACATGCCGGATCAGCGGTCGCCACCGCGTCCCGTTCGCGCCGAGCACGTCGGCGGCGTGGGTTCGGACGACGCCTTCCTCGGGTGCGATCCCGTCGCTGCCCATCAACGCCGACGCGGCGATCAGATGCTGACCTGGCGGCGCGTAACTGGGCGCGGCCAAGCTGATCACCGAGGTGTTGAGCACCGGCCCACGGGGCTCGCGACGGCCGTCGACCCACAGCATGGGCGGGCCGTCGGGCACCTCGTCGGCCGCCCACCAGTCGGTCACCACGCCGTGCATCGGGGGCGCCGCGACGCCGGCCAACCGGGCCGCGCCGACGGCGTCGGTGGCGACGACGACGTGCCGGGCCTGGATCCGGTGCGTGCCGTCGGAGACCTGCCAGCCGGCTCCGACCTTCGCGACGTCGGTGACGTTGCGTCCCAACGTGATCGAGTCACCAAGTGCTGCCGCGAGCTGGCGCGGCAGCGCCTGCATGCCCTCGGCGGGCAGGGCGGGCACCCCGAGCACGAACATCCGGACGAGCAGCAGCGCGAAGGCGTTCGAGGTGACGCCCCGGTCTTCGAGCAACACTCCGGCGAGGAACCGGTCGACGACACGACGGAGCTCGCCGCCGACGCCGGCCGCGTCCAGCGCCTCGCGCAGCGAGGTGTCCGCACCGGCCTTGAGGCGCCGGGGGCGCAGCGCACCGGCGGCCCACCGGGCCACCGCGACGACGTCTCGGGGGCCGAGCCCGCCGGCCGCCAGCATCGCGGGCACCTTCGTCGGCGAGCGCAGCGGATGCACCCATGTCGCACTGCCGGTCTCACGACGGATGGCGACGCCGGCCCCGAAGGGTTGCAGCCCCAACGCCGGCACGTCGACCGCGCCCTTCAGTTCGGGGTAGGCGGGGTTGAGCACCTGAAACCCGCGATCGCAGCGGAACCCGTCGACGACGTCGGTGCGGATGCGGCCGCCAACGGCATCGGAGGCCTCCCACACGCGAACGTCGCGGCCCGCCTCGCGCAGCATGGCCGCACAGCGCAGGCCGGCCAATCCTGCGCCGACGATCAGGACGTCGGTCTCGTCGACGCTCATGGGTCCACTCACCCCTCCGGTTGAAACATGGTCTTCATCAGCGCCGCGACGTGGGCGATGTCGGCAACGGGGCCGTCCTCGGCGGACGACGCCGTTCGCGCCGTCCACCGGTCGACGCCGGCTCGAAGGATGGTCAGGGCGAGCGAGGCGATGAGACCGGCCATCTCGTCGTCGTCAGGACGCCCGAGCCGCGCGGCGACCACCGTTGCCACGCGATGCCGGAACCCCTCCATCTGGGCCAGCATCGCGGCCAGGACACCCGGGTGCTCCTGCGCCACGGCCATGACGTCGTGAAGTTCGCCGCTGTTCGGGGCGTCTTCGGCCAGGGCGACGGCGAGGAAGTCGACGAGTTCGCCCAACAGCTCCGGGTACGGGACGACGCCGCCGGCGGTGAACGCGTCGACACCGGCGTCGTCGAGGTGGAAGGGACCGTGCACGACGGCGTCTTCCTTGGTGGGGAAGTAGTTGAAGAAGGTGCGAGGCGCGATGCCGGCCGCGCCGCTGATCGCCTCGACCGTCGCGGCGTCGAAGCCGTGCTCGCGGGCCAGTCGCAGGGCCGCGACGTGAATGTCACGCGCGGTCTCGCGGCGCCGTCGCGCTCGCAATCCCTCCACTGCCACCACCAGGTGATACTACATAGGGCGCAATTCTTGCAGTCTGTGCATCAGATGCAGACCATGCAGTATGTTGAGGTATGCCCCTCCTCGAAGTCTCCACCTATCAGCGGTTGATCGAAGGCATCGCCGATCGCGTCGACCCCATCGTCTCGGCGACCAAGCCCTACGTCGACGGGCTGGCGAATCTCCCGGCTGACGGCCGGTTCCTCCTCGTCGGCAATCACACGCAGGCCGGCACCGAAGCCGTGTTGATCCCATACGTCGTGCGGCGCCAGATCGGCATTCGGGTTCGGCCTCTGGCCGACCGTCGATTCGGCAACGTCAACGGTGTCGCCCGCGACCTCTTCGCCGCCGCGGGCGCGGTGATCGGGACCCCGGAAGCGGCACGCGAGCTGATGGAAGCCGGAGAGCCCATCCTGGTGTTCCCCGGCGGGGGACGCGAGATCAGCAAGGCGCGCGATCAGCTGTACACGCTGTTGTGGCAGGGCCGCTACGGATTCGCCCGGGTGGCCGTCGAGCACGACTATCCGATCGTTCCGGTCGCCATGGTGGGGGGCGACGACGCATACCACATCCTGACCAGCAGCGACGGTCGCTGGGCACGCTGGAGCAGACCGCTCGTCACTCGGCTGACCGGGCGATCGGACATGGCATTGCCCCTGATGCGCGGGATCGGGCCCACCATGATTCCGCGCCCGCAGCGCTCGTACCTGCGCTTCGGAGCGCCGATCGACACCACCCGACCCACGGGTGCGGTTGCCGAGAAGTGGATCGCGAGCGTCCGCGATCAGGTCAAGGTGCAACTCGAGGATCAGCTGGCCGCACTGCTGGAGATCCGCGAAGGCGACCCCTACCGGCAACTCGCGCCGTGGGCGCGCGGCGCGGCGGTCATGCCCTAGACCGTCTACACCTTGCGGCCGGCCTTCTCCCAATGTGGTTGGCGCAGATCCTTCTTCAGGATCTTGCCGGTGGGGTTGCGTGGCAATTCGTCGACGATGTCGACCGTGCGCGGGCACTTGTAGCCGGCCAGCCGCTCCTTGGCCCAGCTGATCAGCTCCTGGTCGGTCACCTCGCCCTCGAGTGACACGACGGCCTTGACGGACTCGCCCCACTTCTCGTCCGGTACGCCGATCACCGCGACCTCGGCGACGGCGGGGTGCTCGGCTAGCACGCGCTCAACCTCGATCGAGTAGACGTTCTCACCACCGGTGATGATCATGTCCTTGAGCCGGTCCTCGACGAAGATGTAACCGTCCTCGTCGACCCTGCCGATGTCGCCGGTGCGGAACCAGCCGTCCTCGGTGATGGCCTCCTTGGTGGCGTCGGGCTTGTTGTGGTAGCCCTTCATCAACTGCTTTGAGCGGAACCACAATTCGCCCTGCTTGCCCGGCTCGACGTCCTCGAGGCTGTCGGGGTCGACCACGCGCACCTCCGCGCCGGGAACCACGCGGCCGGCGCTGCCCATGCGCTCCTCGTCGCCGCTGCGGTGATCCTCGGGTGCGAGCAGGCTGATGACGCCGCCAACCTCGGTGAGCCCGTAGGCCTGGATGAAGTCGGTGTCGGGCCAGGCCTCGAGCGCCTTGCGCAACAGCGGCAGCGGCATTGGCGAAGCGCCGTAACCGTAGGTCTTCAACGCGGAGAACAACTTCACCGCGTCCTCGCCGGACTCCAGCACCTTGGCCAGCACCGCGGGCACCAGGAACGTCCGGTTGGCGCCGGAGAGGATGCCACCCGCCAACTGCGCGCCGTCGACGTCGCGGGTCATGTAACTGGCCACGCCGGTGTGCAGCCCCAACTGCATGTAGGACGACCCGCCGACGTGGAACAACGGCATGGCGACCAGATTCTTGTCACCCTCGTCGAGTTCCCAGCCGGCGAAGGCACTCTCGGTGTGCGCGATCAGGTTTGCCTGCGTCAGCGAGACGCCCTTGGGCCGGCCGGTGGTGCCCGAGGAGTACATGATGATGGCCACGTCGTCGGGTTCGACGTCGGGCGACCGGTCGACCGGGGTCGCCGCGGCCAGCATCGCCTCGTACTCGTCGCCATCCCCTCCAGTGGGAGTCACCTCCACGACCTTCTCCAGCTTGCTCAGCTTGTCGCGGATCTTGTCCACGTTCGGCTTCAGCTCGGCTCCGACGATCAGCACCTTGGCACCGGAATCGTTGAGCACGTAGTCCATCTCGTCGGCGGCGAGGCGAAAGTTGATGATCGCGGTGGCCGCCCCGATGGACGCCGCCGCCAAGGTGGTCTCCACGCAAGCGGGGTGGTTCTTGTCGAGGAACGCGACCACGTCACCGCGGCCGACGCCCAACTCGGTCAGCACGCCGGCCAGGTGGCGGATGCGGTCGTACCACTGAGACCACGTCCAGGTGCGGTCACCGAACGTGACGGCTTCGTCGTCGGGCTTGGTCTTGGCCCAGTGGGCGGTGCGTTCGTCGAGGAAGCGAGGCGTTGGCAACTCGGACATGTGCGCCAGCCTGCCATGAGGCGGCTGGCAGTCAGTCAGATTTCGAATAAACACGGCGTCCCGCCAGGTACGTGGCGAGGACCTCTAGGTCGGCGATGGTCTCCGGCGGCACGGCACGCGGATCGGCCGACAGCACCACCAGGTCGGCGTACTTGCCGACTTCCAGTGAGCCGATCACGTCGTCGGAGAACAGCTGCCAGGCCGCGTCCAACGTCTGCGCACGGATGGCCTGCTCGACGGTGATGCGTTGCTCGGGGCCAAGCACACGCCCACTGGGTGCCACGCGGGTGGCCGCCACGCTGATGTTGCGCAGCGGCTCCTCCGGCGTGACGGGTGGGTCGTTGTGCAGCGAGACGCGCATCCCAGTGGCGAGGGCGGAACCGACCGGCATCCAGCGCGCCGCGTGCTCCTCGCCGAACAGCCCGTCGGCCAGGACGTCGCCCCAGTAGTGGATCTGGTCGACGAAGATGCTGCACGTGACGCCCAGGTCGTGCGCCCGTCGCAGTTGCGCGTCGGTGATGGCGCCGACGTGCTCGAGGCGCAGCCGGTGGTCGTCGCGCGGATGTTCTTGCAGCGCATGGGAATACACGTCGAGGATGGTGTCCACCCCAACGTCGCCCTGAACGTGGCAGGCCATCTGCCACCCCAACGGGAAGTAGGCACCGACGATCTCGGTGAGCTGCTCGCGGGTGTAGTTGGCGTGTCCACAGGAGCCCGGCGTCACCCCGATGGACCGGGTCGCGGCGGTGTCCAGGTACGGGAACGAGAGGTCGATGTTGCCGATCCACGGCGACCCGTCGACCCATATCTTGATGCCGACCTGGCGCACCACGTCGTCGCCGTTGTCGAGCACCTCGGTGGTCGACATCGCCGGCGTGGACATCTCGTAGGTGCGCAACCGCACGGTCAACCGATCGCGCAGCGCGCCCAGCGCCGGACGGAACATCGGGTCGAACGCCATCTCCGAGCACGTCGTCAACCCCGCGCGGTTCAGTCGGCCGCACTCGGCGAGCAGCATCTCCGGGTAGCCCTCGCGGTCGACCGCCCCGCCGATCAGCGGGAACACCGCGCCCGTCTCCTCGGCGGTGCCGTCGAGATCGCCTGCGGCGTCGCGACCGTACTTGGCGCCCTTGGGGTCCGGGGTGTCGCGGGTCAAGCCCACCTGGCGAGCGGTCACCGAGTTGAAGTACGCCTTGTGGCCCGAGTTGTGCACGATCACCAGCGGCGTCCCGGGCGCCATCTCGTCGAGCCAGGCCAGTGTCGGCTCGGGCAGGCCGACCTGCAACAGGGGGTCCCAGCCGTTGAGGTAGGCCCCCGCCTCGCCGCGCACGTCGACCTCGTGGCGGATCGCGGCCACGACGTCGTCCGCACTGACCATGGTGACGGGTCGAATGTCGACGATGCGGTCGGCCAGCACCATCGCCTCCATCAGCGGGTGACCGTGCGCCTCGATCAAACCGGGCATCACGCAGCCGTCGCCGAGGTCGACGACGACGGTGTCGGGGCCGACCAGCGCCTCGACCTCGGCCCGGTCCCCGACGGCGACCACGCGCCCGTCGGCGACGGCGAGCGCCTCGGCCGTGGGCAGGGCGTCGTCGACGGTCAGGACGGTCCCGAAAAGAGCCAGGTCAGCAGGCATGCCGACATCCTCGCCTCCCACCGGCGATTCGTGGAGCGTTTTCGGCGGTGAGCGCCGAGAAGACTCCACGAATCGCGCTAGCGGATGCGGATGCGGATCCGGATCGGGCCGCGCCACGGTTCGTCGGGGTCGAGGACGGTGCCCTTCTGGCTGATCTCGACGTCGCCGTTGCGGGCCAAGTCGCGCGCGACGTCGCGGGCCTCGTCCATGAGGTCACGCCAGTCGTCGCCGCCGACCGCGCGGGCCGCGTCGGACGGACAAATCGTCTTGTCCGGTCCCCGGGTGCGCGCCAACTCCAGGATGGTGGTGCGGAGTCGTTGATTCACGTCCTCCAGTGAAGCCGATGCGGCGCCTCTTGCCAGGATTTCTGTAACACGTTCTAATCTGGACTCATGAGCGACGATCTGCTGCGCCATCCGATCCACTCCGGCCACCTCACCGTCGGCGCGCTCAAGCGCCACCGTGACAAGCCCGTGCTATTCCTCGGGGAGACCACCCTGACCGGCGGCGAGCTCGCCGACCGCATCAGCCAGTACGTTCAGGCGTTCGAGGCCCTCGGCGCGGGGTCGGGCGCCGTGGTCGGGCTGCTGGCCCTCAACCGTCCCGAGGTGCTGATGATCGTCGGCGCGGGACAGACGCAGGGGTATCGCCGCGTCGCACTACACCCTCTCGGTTCGCTGGACGATCACGCCTACGTGCTCACCGACGCCGGCGTCACGTCCCTGATCGTGGATCCGAATCCGATGTTCGTCGAGCGGGCCGTCGGACTGCTCGAGAAGGTGCCCTCGCTCAAGCAGGTGCTGACGATCGGTCCGGTGCCGGCCGATCTCTCCGACGTGGGCGTCGACCTGACCGCCGAGGCCGCGAAGTACCCGCCCCGACCGCTGGTCGCCGCGGACCTGGCGCCCGAGACCGTCACCGGGCTGGCCTACACCGGAGGTACCACCGGCAAGCCCAAGGGCGTCATGATGACCTCGCAGGCGACCACCACCATGTCGACGATTCAGCTCGCCGAGTGGGAATGGCCGGAGAATCCGAAATTCCTGATGTGCACGCCGCTCTCGCACGCCGGCGCCGCCTTCTTCCTGCCGACGATCGTCAAGGGCGGCGAGATGGTGGTGCTGTCGAAGTTCGACCCCGCCGAGGTGTTGCGCACCATCGAGGAGCAGAGGATCACGGCGACGATGCTGGTGCCGTCGATGATCTATGCGCTGATGGATCACCCGGACAGCCACACCCGGGACCTGTCGTCGCTGGAGACCGTGTACTACGGCGCCTCGGCGATGAATCCGGTGCGGCTCAAGGAGGCGATCAGCCGGTTCGGGCCGATCTTCGCGCAGTACTACGGGCAGTCCGAGGCTCCGATGGTCATCACGTACCTGGCCAAGGCCGAGCACGACGAGTTGCGACTGACGTCCTGTGGCCGCCCGACGCTGTTCGCCCGCACGGCACTGCTTGGCGAGGACGGCCAGCCGGTGGCCCAGGGCGAGGTCGGCGAGATCTGCGTGTCGGGACCGCTGCTCTCGGGCGGCTACCTGAACAAGCCGGAGGCGACGGCGGAGACCTTTCGCGACGGGTGGATGCACACCGGCGACCTGGCCCGCGAGGACGCCGACGGCTTCTGGTTCATCGTCGACCGCACCAAGGACATGATCGTCACCGGCGGGTTCAACGTGTTTCCGCGGGAGGTGGAGGACGTCGTCGCCGAACATCCGTCGGTGGCCCAGGTGTGCGTGATCGGCACTCCCGACGAGAAGTGGGGCGAGGCCGTCACCGCCGTGGTGGTGCTGCGCGCCGACGCGGCGTCCGACGAGGCCTCCGTCGCCGCGATGACCGCCGAGATTCAGGCCGCGGTCAAGGAGCGCAAGGGGTCGGTGCAGTCGCCCAAGCAGGTGATCGTCGTCGACTCGGTGCCGGTGACCGCGCTGGGCAAGCCCGACAAGAAGGCCGTCCGCGCCCAGTTCTGGGAGGGTGCGGAGCGCCGCGTCGGCTAGGACGGCAGGCCGTCGAGGATGCGGTCGATGAGCTCACCCGCCATGCGGGCGGCACCGTCGGCGTCCCCGGCTTCGACGAGGTCGAGCAGCGCGCCGTGGTCGACGATCTCGACGGGCGCCTCGTGGGTGGTCGCGACGCTGGCGGTGACGGCCTCGACGAGTCCGCGGTACAGCTCCGTCAACGTCGCGTTGTGCGAACTGCGGACCACCGCCAGGTGAAAGTCGGTGTCGGCGCGGGCGAAGTCGTCGGTGTCACCGGCCTCGAAGCAGGCGTCGCGGCGGGCCAGGAGCCCGCGAAGTTCGGCGACGTCGGCGTCGGTGTGGCGGGCTGCGGCGAGACGCGCGCCCTCGACCTCCAGGCCGCGGCGCACCTCCAAGACCTCTCGTAGCTCGGCGCCGTAGAGACGTCGCAGCGCGCCCGACACCTCGCTGGTCGCGCGGACGTAGGTGCCGTCGCCCTGGCGCACCTCCAGCAGACCGGCGTGCGCGAGCGCGCGGACCGCCTCTCGCACGGTGTTCCGCCCGACGCCGAGTGACTCGACGAGCACGGTCTCGTTGGGGATGCGTCCATCGACCGGCCACTCCCCACTTCCGACCAGCCGCCGCAACTGCTCGATCACCTGGTCGACCAGACCCGTTCGCCGGGCAGTGCTCAGGGGCAAGGCGACATCCTTTCAACCAATCATGGGATGTATGGCAGAGTAGCAGCGTGCGTGGCGACGAGCAGGGCGAAACTTCCGGACCCAAGGTGGCGGTCCAACTCGACCAGTCCACCGCCGCGGTTACCCCCGCCGGCGTCCCCGTCGTCGCCGGCGGCACGCTGCTCGCGGTCGCGGTCATCCTGGTGGCGCTGAACCTGCGCCCCGCCGTCACCAGCGTGGCGCCGCTACTCGGCGACATGCGTGCGGAGTTGGGCACGTCGGCGACCTGGGCCGGTCTGCTGACGACCATGCCCGGCCTGTGCTTCGCCGCCGCGGGGCTCACCGCGCCGCGGCTGTCGACCCGCTTCGGCCTGGGCCGCGTCATCTCCGGCGCGCTGGTAGTGCTGACCGCCGGTTTGGTGCTGCGCACCGTCGATGGGCCACACGTCGTGATCGGGGCGACGCTGCTGGCGTGTGCGGGCATCGCGCTGATCAACGTGCTCATCCCCGTCGTCATCAAGGGGTCGTTCCCCACCCGCGTCGGCCTGATGACCGGCATCTACACCGCCGCACTGCAGGGCGGCGGCGCCCTGGGCTCGGCCGTCACCCCCGGTCTGGAGGAACCGCTCGGCGGGTGGCGGGTGGCCCTGGCGGCGTGGGCGGCCGTCGCCTTCCTCGCACTGCTGGCGTGGCTGCCGGCCTCCCGCCGGCACCGTGGGTCGTGGGCGGCCTCGAGCGAACCCACCGTCGAACGCCGGTCGCTGCTGCGCAACCCGTTGGCCTGGACGGTGACGCTGTTCTTCGGCTGCCAGGCGTTCCTGGCCTACATCGTGATGGGTTGGCTGCCGCAGATCTTCATCGACAACGGCATTGGCAAGGTGCAGGCCGGGATCCTGGTCGGCCTGGTGTCGCTGATCGGCGTGCCCGTCGCATTGGTCATCTCCCCGCTGGCGGCCCGCTCGGCGAACCAGAGCGGGTGGATCGTCGGGCTCGGCGTCCTCGGCTTCGGCGGGGCGGTCGGTCTGCTGGTGGCCCCCGCCGCCGCACCGTGGGTGTGGAGCGTGCTGATCGGCATTGGCATGAGCGCGTTCTCGCTGGCGCTCACGGTCATCGCGCTGAGAGCCCGCAACGCCGAGGACACCGCCCAATTGTCCGGAATGGCCCAGGGTTTCGGCTATCTGTTCGCCGGGCTGGGGCCGTTCCTGTTCGGGCTGCTGCACGACGTCTCCGACGGCTGGACCATCCCGTTCGCGATGTTCCTGGTGGTCTACGTGGTCCAGGTCGTCGCGGGCGCCGCGGCGGGCCGCAGCCGCTACGTCTGACCCCGCTCGAGTGTGAAGAAATTCGCGAGATTCACCCGAGGTCTCGCACACGTCTTCACACTCGGCGCCGGTGACGGGTCAGGGCACAATGACGCCGTGACGATTCCACGCGCGGTGCTCTTCGACTTCTCGGGAACCCTGTTCCGGCTCGAGGAGGACGACAGCTGGTTCGCCGGCATCGAGGTCGACGAGCAGGCCGTCGACGGCCACGTCCAGGCCGAGCTGATGCGGCGGCTGACCGCCCCCACGGGCGCGTCGGTCGACATGGACGAACGAGCCCGGCGGGCCTGGACCAATCGCGACCTCGAACCCCACCTGCACCGCGAGGCCTACCTGCACGTGCTGCGGGAATCCGGGGTGGCCGACCACCACGCCGAACGGCTGTACGACAAGGTGGTCGACCCGGGTAGCTGGACGCCGTACCCGGACACCGCCGCCGTACTCGCGGGGCTGCACCGCCAGGGCGTCCGGACCGCGGTGGTGTCCAACATCGCCTTCGACATCAGACCCGCGTTCACCCGGCTCGGCATCGCCGACGACGTCGACGACTTCGTGCTGTCCTATGAGGTCGGGGCCGTGAAACCCACCGCCGAGATCTTCCAGACCGCCCTGTCACGGATCGGCGTCGCGGCACGGGACGCGCTCATGGTCGGGGACAGCGAGGAGGCCGACGGTGGTGCCGTCGCGGTGGGGTGCCGCTTCGCCCTCGTCGACCCGCTGCCCACCGCACGACGTCCCACCGGGCTGATCGACGCCGTCGAAGGCGCGGGGCTGGCGGTCTAGACTCGCGGCATGCCCAGGGACGAGGACATTCGCCCGCCGTGGTGGCTCAAGCCGATGAACAAGGTCATGATGGCCGCGATGCGGATGGGCCTGATGCGCGAGGGCCCGATCGTCCTGAACGTGGTGGGACGCAACTCCGGTGCCCCCCGGCCGACGCCGGTCACCCCGTTCACCGTGGACGGCAAGCGCTACGTCGTCGGCGGCTTCCCGAAGGCAGACTGGGTGAAGAACCTTCGCGCCGCCGGTGAGGCGACGCTGACCCAGGGCCGCACGGTCGAACCGGTGCGCGTCGTCGAACTCTCCGCCGACGAGGCCCGCCCCCTGCTGCGTCAGTTCCCGATCCTGGTCCCCACCGGCGTCAGCTTCATGCAGCGCTCCGGGCTGGTGACCGGACCCAACCCCGACGAGTTCGAAGCACTCGCCGGGCGTTGCGCGGTCTTCCGGTTCGACCCGGTCGCCCCCTAGCTACAGTCAACCGGGTGAGTGCTGACAACCCGTTCGACCCGACCGTGTGGCAGCCCGTCCAGGGCTTCGAGCTGACCGACATCACCTATCACCGACACGTCGTCGACGGGATCGCCAAGCCGACGGTGCGCATCGCGTTCGACCGTCCCGAGGTGCGCAACGCGTTCCGCCCCCACACCGTCGACGAGCTGTACCGCGTGCTCGACCACGCCAGGATGAGCAACGACGTCGGGGTCATCCTGCTGACGGGCAACGGCCCGTCGGCGAAGGATGGCGGTTGGGCGTTCTGTTCCGGTGGTGACCAACGCATCCGCGGCCGCACCGGGTACCAGTACGCGGCCGGGGAGACGGCCGACACCGTCGACCCCGCACAGGCCGGCCGACTGCACATCCTCGAGGTGCAGCGTCTGATCCGCTTCATGCCCAAGCCGGTGATCTGCTTGGTCAACGGCTGGGCCGCCGGCGGCGGGCACAGCCTGCACGCGGTGTGCGACCTGACGCTGGCCAGCCGCGAGCATGCCCGGTTCAAGCAGACCGACGCCGACGTCGGCAGCTTCGACGGCGGTTACGGCAGCGCCTACCTGGCCCGGCAGACCGGCCAGAAGTTCGCCCGCGAGATCTTCTTCCTGGGCAGGCCGTATACCGCCGAGCAGATGCACGCCATGGGGGCGGTCAACGAGGTCGTCGACCACGCCGAGCTGGAAACCGTTGCGCTGCAATGGGCCGAGGAGATCAACGGCAAGTCGCCGCAGGCCATCAGGATGCTCAAGTTCGCCTTCAATCTGCTCGACGACGGCCTGGTCGGTCAGCAGATCTTCGCCGGGGAGGCGACGCGACTGGCCTACATGACCGACGAGGCGGTCGAGGGTCGCGACGCGTTCCTGGAGAAGCGCGACCCGGACTGGTCGAACTTCCCGCGCCACTTCTAAGGCGACGTCGTGACCGAGAAGATCGACGAGTACGTCCTCGACGCGGTGGGCCGACTGCGCGCCGGGAAACGGCGAGTCGACTTCGACGCACCGATCGTGGCGACCTCGCCGTTGACGGTGCAGGACGTCCTGGACCTGTTCGACTCGCAACTCGGCAGCCGCCACCTCGACCTGGCGGCGCGCTGGCTGCGGTCCCGCGGCGTGGGCTTCTACACGATCGGCTCGTCCGGCCACGAGGGCAATGCCGCCGTCGCCGCAGCCCTGAGACACACCGATCCCGCTCTGCTGCACTACCGTTCGGGTGCGTTCTTCCTGCAGCGGGCCCGCCAGATCTTAGGAATTTCAACAGGCAGCGATCCGCTGCGCGACGTACTGCTCGGGCTCTGCGCGGCGACCGACGACCCGATCAGCGGCGGCCGCCACAAGGTCTTCGGTCGCCGCGACCTCGACGTCATCCCGCAGACCTCGACCATCGCGTCGCACCTGCCGCGCGCGGTCGGGGTGGCCTTCTCGGTCGGTCGGGCCGCCAAGCTGGGAGTCGACACGCCGTGGCCGCGGGACGCCGTCACGGTGTGCAGCCTCGGCGACGCGTCGGCGAACCACTCGACGGCCGTCGGTGCCGTGAACACCGCGACTCACGCTGCCTACCAAGGCCTTCCACTGCCTCTGCTGTTCGTGTGCGAAGACAACGGCATCGGCATCAGCACCAAGACTCCGAGCGGGTGGATCGCCGCGAACTTCGGCACCCGGATCGGTCTGGAGTACTTCGCCGCCAACGGGTCCGACGTCGTCGACGCCCACGCCGTGGCCACCCGGGCCGTCGCGTGGGTGCGCAAGCACCGCAAGCCCGCGTTCCTGCACCTGCGCACCGTGCGGCTGATGGGCCACGCGGGCTCCGACGTCGAGGCGGCCTATCGCACCCCGGCCGAGATCACCGCAGACTACGACCGAGACCCCGTGCTGCGGACCGCGACGCTGCTGGTCGAACAGGCCGGCGTGCCGCCCGCCGAGATCCTCGATCTGTACGAGGCCAAGCGCGCTATGGTGATCGGGATCGCCGAGGAGGTCGCCGAACTGCCTCAGTTGAGCAGCGCGGCGGCGGTGATGCGCCCGCTGCGCGAGGGCCTGGCCGAGGCCGTCGCGTCGACGCCCGGCCCCGGCGAGGGCGGCGACCGGAGCCCGCTGACGTTCGCCCAGTCGGTCAACCGGGCGCTGGCCGAGGTGTTGGCCGACCACCCGGGGGCATTGGTCTTCGGCGAGGACGTCGCCCGCAAGGGTGGCGTGTACGGCGTCACCCGGGGGCTCGCCCAGAAGTTCGGTCCGGCAAGGGTATTCGACACCCTGCTCGACGAACAAGCCATCCTGGGACTGGCGCTCGGCGCCGGTGTGGCGGGTCTGCTGCCGATCCCCGAGATTCAGTACCTGGCCTACCTGCACAACGCCGCCGACCAGATCCGCGGCGAGGGCGCCACCCTGCAGTTCTTCTCCGACCGCCAGTACTGCAACCCGATGGTCGTGCGCGTCGCCGGCTACGGCTATCAGAAGGGTTTCGGGGGGCACTTCCACAACGACAACGCCATCGCGGCGTTGCGTGACATCCCGGGCATCGTGATCGCCTCCCCCTCTCGCCCGGACGACGCCGCCGCCATGATGCGGACCTGCGCCGCGGCGGCACGCACGGCGGGCACCGTGTGCGTCTACCTGGAACCCATTGCGCTGTACCACGTTCGAGACCTCTACGAGAGCGGTGACGATCAGTGGCTGGCCCCGTATCCGACCGACGCCGTCCCGATCGGGAGTGCCCGCACCTACGGCGACGGCACCGACCTGACGATCGTGACCTTCGGCAACGGGGTTCCGATGAGTCTGCGGGTCGCCCGCCGTCTCCAGGACGACGGCATCGCCACCCGTGTCGTCGACGTGCGTTGGCTGGCACCACTTCCCGTGGCCGACATCCTGCGCGAGGCCACTGCGACGGGCCGCACCCTGGTGGTCGACGAGACGAGGGCCACCGGCGGCGTCTCCGAGGGAGTGCTGACCGCCCTGGTCGACCACGGCTACCCCGGCGCGATGGCGAGAGTGGCCAGCGAGGACAGCTTCATCCCCCTCGGCGACGCCGCGCTGACGGTGCTGCTGTCGGAGGAGACCATCGAGGCCGCGGCCCGAAAGCTCACCTCCTGAGCATGTCTACGATCACACTGTGAAAGCCATCGTCTTCCGTGATCCCGACACCGCCATCGAGGTCGCCGACGTCGACCTCACCGCCCCCAAGGCCGGCGAGGTTCGGGTCAAGATCGCCGCGGCCGGCGTCTGTCACTCCGACCTACACGTCAAGCGCGGCGAGTGGGATGCTCCGGCTCCGTTGGTGATGGGTCACGAGGGCTCCGGCGTCGTCGTGGAACTCGGTGAGGGCGTCGACTCGCTGGCCGTCGGCGACCACGTGGTGCTCAGCTGGGTGCCGCCCTGCGGGCAATGCCGGTACTGCCGGGCGGGCCACGAGGCACGCTGCCAGCTGGCCGCGACCGTCGTCGCCCCCAAGGGCGTCCTCTACGACGGCACCTCCCGTCTGTCGAAGGACGGCGAGTCGATCCACCACTACCTCGGCGTCTCCTCGTTCGCCGAGGAGGTCGTCGTCCCCTCCTCCGGTGCGATCAAGGTGCGCGACGACGCACCGCTGGACGTGATCGCCGTCGTCGGCTGTGCGGTGGCCACCGGCGTCGGGGCCGTCCTGAACACCGCCGCCGTGGAACCCGGGTCGACGCTGGTCGTGATCGGTTGCGGCGGGGTGGGCCTCAACGTCGTGCAGGGCGCCCGGCTCGCCGGCGCCGAACGCATCGTCGCCATCGACGTACTCCCCGGAAAGACCGAACTGGCACTGCAATTCGGCGCCACGGACCGCATCGACGCGAGCCGCGGGGACGCCGTCGAGCAGCTGTTCGAATTGCTCCCCGACGGCGTCGACTACGCCTTCGACGCGATCGGCCGTACGTCGACCACAGAAGAGGCCATCCAGATGCTTGGCCTCGGTGGTGCCGCGGTGATCGTCGGCTTGCCGCCCACCGGCGCCAAGGCGTCCTTCGAGCCGCTGGTTCTGGCCGAAGCCGATCAGCGCATCCTGGGTTCGAACTACGGATCGGTCCGTCCGTCGATCGACATCCCCGCACTGGTGGACCGATACATGGACGGCCAACTCCTGCTGGATCCTCTGATCTCGGGCCACCGGCCGCTGGCCGAGGCCGCCGAGGCGTTGGCCGACCTCGAGACCGGTGAAGCGTTGCGAACCCTGCTGATTCCCTGATCGAGGCGTCGACTAGCCGAGAGCCCTAGGGTTGGGCGCGCTAACGTTCGACGGGCGATCGTCAGCGCGCCGAATTCGCGAGGGGGCAAGTCATCGAAGCCATGGTCACCAGATGGGCGATTGGCGCCCTGGGTGTGCTGGCCGTCGCCGTGGCCCTCGTTCTCCCCTGGTACTCCGCGCAGGCCACGAGCGGCTCGGCCGCCATGGCGGGCTGGGGAGCCTGGACCATCAGCGGTGACGTCGACGCCGGATTGCGGCCGCTGCCCCTGGGGGCGTTGGTCCTGCCGTCGGCGGGGCTGATGGTCTACGGCGCCGTCCGCAGCGCGTTCGGTCTCGCCGTCGGCGGCGCCATGGCCACCTTCGCGGTGGCCGTCCTGCCCTTCCTCGTGATGCGTGCCGTCGACCGGCACGTGCCGGGCAGCGGCGCGGTGGCCGTCGAGGTGGCGGCGGCGCCACTCGCGCTGCTCGGCGTCGGTTTCGTCGGCACGGTCGTCTGCTGGATCGGCTACGCCCGATGCGTCCTGCGGCCGTCACCGCGGCAGGACGCGTGAACACGCTCGGCGCGCTGCGCATCGACGCGGGAGTCGTGGTGTTGCGCAAGGCCCGCGACGACGATCGCCGCTCGATCATCGACCACCTCGTCGACCCCGACGTGCACGCACACCTCGGCGGCCCGCAGCCCCGCCGCACCGTCACCCGAGACCTCGACGAGGCCGGGGTGGCCGCCGCGACCAACTCGGCCGGCTCCTACGTCATCGCCGACGCGCAGACCGACGCGTTCATCGGCACGGTGTCGTTGACGCGTCGCGGTCTGCACCATCCCGGCCACCTCGGACCGTCCGGCGAGGAATTGGAGCTGGCGTACACGCTCGACCGCCGGTACTGGGGGCGCGGTCTGGCCTACCGGGCCGCCAGCGCGCTGCTGCGCACCGCGGCCGCCGAGATGCGCGACGAACCGGTCATCGTCGTCACTCAGAGCGCCAACGTCCGCTCCCTGAATCTGGCCCGCCGGCTCGGATTCGTCCCCGCCATGACGTTCGAGGAGTTCGGCGAGGAGCAGACGCTGGCGGTCGCGAGTCTCGGCCAGTTCGCCGGCGACCTAAGCTCTGGGCCGTGAGCAAGAGCCCCCTTCGCCGTTTCGCCGACACCCTGCTACTCGCGAGCATGCGCCCGCCGCTGGCCGCCCAGCTGCTCGGACCACGCCAGCAGGTCGACCCGGCGGGCAAGCGGATCCTGGTGACCGGCGCCTCGTCGGGAATCGGCGCCGCCGGTGCGGTCAAGCTCGCCGCCGCGGGTGCCCGCGTGATCGTGGTCGCCCGCCGCCAGGATCTGCTCGACGAGGTCGTCACGCGGATCGAGTCGACCGGTGGCGACGCGACCGCAATCTCGTGCGACCTGTCCGACCTCGACGCCGTGGACGCCCTGGTGGCCGACGTCGACGAGCGTTTCGGCGGGGTGGACGTGCTGGTCAACAATGCGGGCCGGTCGATTCGTCGGCCGCTGGCCGAGTCGTTGGAGCGCTGGCACGACGTCGAGCGGACGATGGCGCTGAACTACTACTCGCCGCTGCGACTGATCCGCGGCTTCGCCCCCGGCATGCGACTGCGCGGCGACGGGCACATCGTGAACGTCTCGACCTGGGGCGTGCTCAACGAGTCGTCGCCGCTGTTCGCCGTCTACAACGCCTCCAAGGCGGCGTTGACCGCCGTCAGCCGCGTCGTGGAGACCGAGTGGGCCGTCGACGGCGTCCACTCGACCACGCTGTTCTACCCGCTGGTGAAGACGCCGATGATCGCCCCCACCCGGGCCTACGACGGGCTACCGGGGTTGTCGGCCGAGGAGGCCGCCGACTGGATGGTCACCGCCGTGCGGCGCCGGCCGGTGCGCATCGCCCCTCGGATGGCCGTCACCGCGCACGCGGTGAACAGCTTCGCCCCCGCCGCGGTGGACGCGGTGATGAAGCGGCAGCGGGTACAGCCCACGTAGAGCCGCGGGGTCGCCCGCTCGTGTTAGAACGGCAGGCATGGAGATCCTGGCGAGTCGCGTCCTGTTCCGGCCCGCCGACTACCGGAGGTCGCTCGCGTTCTACCGAGACGACATCGGACTGGCCATCGCGCGTGAATACGGTGCGGGCACGGTGTTCTATGCGGGTCAGTCGCTGATCGAACTCGCCGGCCACGGCGGGCAGGAGCGAAGCGACCCGGGGAACGGCCACGGCGGGCAGGAGCGAAGCAACCCGGGGAACGGCCACGGCGGGCAGGAGCGAAGCAACCCGGGGAATGGGCACGGCGGGCAGCGAAGCGCAGGCGCCGGTGCGCTGTGGCTACAGGTGCGCGACGTCTACGCCTCCCAGGCCGAACTCGAGGGACGGGGGGTGACGATCGCCAGGGCGGCCACCGAGGAACCGTGGGGCCTGCACGAGATGCACGTCATCGATCCCGACGGCGTCACCCTGATCTTCGTGCAGATCCCCTCGACCCACCCGCTACGCCGCGACGTCCGAAACTGAGACGTCCGAAACTGAGACGTCCCCCCGACTCCAGGGAGTCGAGGGGACGTGCCGTCCGACGATGGATCAGCGAGACGTGGCCGCCAGCGGCCAGCCGACGGAGGCCAGTCGCGACGCGACCTGGTGAATCTCCTCGGGGTTGGGTTCCTTGTCGATGACGCCCTGGACCGCGGCGTGGATCTCGGCCTCGGTCACGTTCTCGCCGTCGTTCGAGCGCAAGATCGACTGAGCGGCCTTGACGACCTCGTCCTCGGTCAGCGACCGCTTCAGCAGCGCCAGCAGCGGAAAGTAGTCCTTGGGTGGGACACCCTCCGGGTAGCCGGCGTTCAGCCAGGTGACGACGTTCTCGAGCAGGCCCTTGTTCTCGGTCATGTTCAGTCAGCTCACTTAGGGAGGAAGGGGACGGGGTTGAATCCGAAGTGGTGGATGATCGTGGCCTTGGTGATGTAGAGGATGGCGATCACGATCACCGCGGCGACGACGGTGAACAGGAGCAACCCGGCGAACTTCAGCGCCGGGTTGGGCGCGGCGGTGGTGCCGTCGGTCTGGACTCCGCCGGAGCCCTTCGAGAAGGCCACCAGCCCCACCGCGAACACCGCGGGAAGGCCGGCGCCGAGGACGAGTCCGACGGCGAGCACCTTGAGAATCGCTTCTACGTAAGTCATGTCAGTTCTCTCACTGGTTCCGGGATCAGACCGACGCGGTGGGCTGCGAGACGCTGCCCTTGCGCTCGTCGACGGGCACGACGGAGTTGGTGGTGTCGTCCCACTCGGCGTTGACGTTGTTGGAGTCGACCTTCTGCTGCTGGGCGCGCCAGTACATGTAGCCCGACAGTCCGACCAGGATGACGAAGATGACACCGTCGCCGGCCAGGTTCGAGCCCGAGGCGGACTTGATCGCATCCGAGAGCCAGAACGACAGCGCGCCGACGATCGCGGCGGACGGAAGCGTGATCAGCCAGGCGGCGGCCATCCGGCCCGCGACCTTCCAGCGGACCTGGGCGCCGGGCTTGCCGACACCGCTACCGAGGATCGAGCCCGTGGCGACGTGCGTGGTGGACAGGGCCATGCCGGCGGCGCTGGAGCTCAGGATGATCGCGGCCGAGGACGCCTCCGCGGCCAGGCCCTGCGGCGACTCGATCTCGACGAGACCCTTGCCGAGCGTGCGGATGACGCGCCAGCCACCGATGTAGGTGCCCAGGCCGATGGCCAGCGCGCAGGACGCGATGACCCAGAACGGCAGGCCGTCCTTCTTCACGTCGCCGGTCAGGTGGCCGGTGGTGATGAGCGCCAGGGCGATGACGCCCATCGTCTTCTGCGCGTCGTTGGTGCCGTGCGACAGGGCGACGAGCGAGGCGGTGGCGATCTGACCCCAGCGGAAGCCGTCCTCGCGACGCTTCTTGGCGACCTTGCGGGTGAGGCGGTAGACCATCCAGGTGCCGCACGCGGCGACGAGGCCCGCGATGAAGGGGGCCGCCAGCGCGGGCAGGATCACCTTGGCGAAGACGCCGCTCCAGTTGACGCCGGCCATGCCGAGCGCCGCGAGACCGGCGCCGATGAGACCGCCGAAGAGAGCGTGCGAGGAGCTCGACGGGATGCCGAAGAGCCAGGTGAGCAGGTTCCAGAGGATGCCGCCGATGAGACCGGCGAAGATGATGGTCAGGCCGGTCGACGGGTCGATGCCCGTGATGAGCGACCCCGTCTTGCCGTCCTGGATCTTGAGGACCGAGGTGGTCACCGTGACCGCGACCTCGACGGAGAGGAACGCGCCGACGAGGTTCAGCACACCCGCGAGGATGACCGCCGTCTTCGGCTTCAGGGCGTTGGTGGCGATCGAGGTCGCCATGGCGTTCCCCGTGTCGTGGAAGCCGTTGGTGAAGTCGAACGCCAACGCGGTGGCGATCAACAGCACCAAGATGATCATGGTTGTGTCCATGGGTCAGATTGTGAGGCTTCTCAGGTTGTTTTGACCAGCCGGTCTCCGGCTGAATCACACGCCTCACCTGGGACTTTGCCAGGCCCTAAAAGCTGTTCACCCACTGTTCACCCAAAGGGTGGGGCGCGTTAGCCTCCAGCGCCGAAAACTTCCACGCGGTGCGCCGTGGAGCGACAATCGTCGTGGGGCGCATCTACCATCGGAGCATCGCCGCGGCCGTGACCTTGCCGCGACCACTAGGGGAAGTCGACTCGTGAACGCATTCCTTTCCAAGATCGTCGCGTGGATCACCGCGGGCTACCCCGAGGGCGTGCCCGGACCCGACCGCGTGCCACTCATGTCCCTGCTCAACCGTCGGCTGTCCAACGACGAGGTGAAGGCCGTGGCGCAGGACCTCATGAACCGCGGCGAGTTCGACCACATCGACATCGGCGTACTCATCACCCAGATGACCGACGAGCTTCCGCAGGAGGACGACGTGGAGCGGGTGCGTTCCCGGCTGGCCGCCAAGGGCTGGCCGCTCGACGACCCCCGCGACAGCGACGCCGCGGTCACCGACGACGGCGAGGGTTCCGCATAGCCTCCCTGCGCGCAGTCGTCATTCCGGCGATCCCCTCACCCGAGCCGCTGCTCGCGGTCCTCGAGGGCGTCCTCGACGGTCGCGAGCCCGCGATCCTGCCGGTGCCGCCCGACGTTCGGTCGGCGGAGGCGTTGACGTCGTCGCTCGGAATCGGCGAGGAGATCGACGACGACGTCGCGCTCGTGGTGTCCACGTCCGGGACGACCGGGGTTCCCAAGGGCGCCATGCTCACCGCGTCGGCGCTGATCGCGAGCGCCTCGGCCACCCACGACCGCATCGGCGGTCCCGGCACGTGGCTGCTGGCCCTGCCTGCCCACCATGTCGCCGGACTGCAGGTGATGGTCCGCAGCTTGTTGGCGGGCACGGTGCCGGTGGCCGTCGACCCGAGCTTGGACGTCGCCGAATTGCCCTCTGCCGTCCAGGCATTGGGATCGGGGCCCCGCTATACCTCCTTGGTGGCGGTGCAACTGGCCAAAGCGCTCGCCGATCCGGCGGCCACCGCGGCGCTGGCCGAACTCGACGCCGTCCTCATCGGCGGCGGACCGATGCCGGTGGCCGTCGGAGAGGCGGCTGCGGCCGCGGGCATCCGGGTGGTGCGCACCTACGGCATGAGCGAGACCGCCGGTGGCTGCGTCTACGACGGCATGCCGCTGGACGGCGTGCGGTTGCGAATCGACGACGGCCGCGTCATCCTCGGCGGTGCCACCCTGGCCAAGGGGTACCGGCATCCGACGGATCCCGATCCGTTCGCCGAGCCAGGCTGGTTCCGCACCGACGACGTTGGCGCCGTTGACGATTCGGGCCGACTCCGCATCCTGGGACGGGCCGACGACGCCATCGGCACCGGCGGCCTCACCGTCCTGCCGCCGTTGGTCGAGGCGGCTTTGGCCACCCATCCCGCCATCTCGGACTGCGCGGTGTTCGGCGTCACCGACGAACGGCTGGGCCAGCGCGTCGTCGCGGCCATCGTCCTCGCCGAGAACGGCGCTGCCCCGTCCGTGGCAGATCTGCGTACCCACGTCGAACGGACCCTGGACGGCACCGCAGCTCCTAGAGAGGTGCACGTCGTCGACGCCTTGCCGCGGCGGGGCATCGGCAAGTTGGACCGAAGGGAGCTCCGAAAACGGTTCGACACCGGTGGATGATGGGTTCATGACCCGAGAAGTCACCACCGAGGAGGATCTGCGCGCGATCGTCGGTCATCCGCTACCTGCCACCGCGAACAAGGTGAAGGACCGGCTGTCGGAGGCGCAGTGCGACTGGCTCGCCCATTCGCCACTCGGCTTCGTCGCCACCACCGACGCCGAGGGACGGGTGGACGTCTCACCCAAGGGCGATCCGCCCGGCTTCGTACACGTCGTCGACGACACCACGATCGCCATTCCCGAGCGGCCGGGCAACCGTCGCGTCGACGGTTTCGTCAACGTGTTGCAGAGGCCGCGCGTCGGCACGGTGTTCCTCATCCCCGGCAGGGGGGACACGCTCAGGATCAACGGCACCGCGCGCATCCTGTCCGACGCGGACTACTTCGACGCGATGACCGTCGACGGCAAGCGGCCCATCCTTGCGCTGGAGATCGACGTGGACGAGGTGTTCTTCCATTGCGCAAAGGCGTTCCTGCGGTCGGACGCCTGGAAGCCGGAGACATGGGATCCCACCGCCGTGCCGAGCGTGGCGCAGCTGGCCAAGGCGATCAAGCCGGAGATGAGCGATCAACAGCTAGAGGAGTACTACGCGGAGGAAAACGTCCGCAAGATCCTGTACTAGCAAGGCCGCGACCGGCGCAAAGCCGACGCATAGTTCTTCATTGGAAATTGGTGAGACTCAGCGGGTTTGGATTTGACGAATGAGGCAATTCCTTTCTCCGACAGTTTCACCCGCTACTACTGATCGGACTGATCATGATCGTCCTCGGCATCATCCTCCTCGTCGCCGGCTATTTGCTGCCGCTGCCCCTTCTGGTCACCATTGGCTGGATTCTGCTGGTCATCGGCATCATCCTGTTCATTCTGGGTGCCGTCGGCCGTCCGGTCGGTGGTCGAAAAGTCTGGTTCTAGCGCAGTAACGCCGTCGTGCCCCCCGCTGCGGACCACGCCGACCACTGGGTCAGCCCCTTCGTGCGTGCGTCCGCGGCGTGGGCATGGCGCCTGCTCCTCCTCGCCGGTGCCGCCTACGTCGTCTTCGAATTCCTGGTGTTCTTCGGAGTAGTCGTCGTACCGGTCGCCTTGGCCCTGATTCTCACCGCCCTGCTGGCACCCGCCGTCGACTATCTGGACGGCAAGGGAGCGGCCCGCGGCGGCGCGGTAGCCTTCGTCTTGGTCTTCGGTCTCGCCGTGTTCGGCGGGATCCTCTCCTTCGTCGTCAACCAATTCGTCGAAGGCGCACCGCAACTCGTCGACCAGGTGACCCGAAGCATCGAGGGAGCCCGCGACTGGCTAATCAACGGCCCGGCCGCCCTAAGCCGCGATCAGCTCAACCTCGCCGTCGGCACGTTCACCGACGCGTTGCGCACCCACCAGGCGCAGCTGACCACCGGCGCCCTGTCCACCGCCGGCACCATCGTCGAGATCCTCGCCGGTGCGTTCCTGTTGCTCTTCGCGGTCATCTTCTTCCTCCTCGGCGGCCGCAACATATGGAATTTCGTCACCCGCGTCGTGCCGGTGGAACACCGGGCCCGCGTGCACGAGGCGGGCGCGGCCGGCTTCCACTCCCTCGCCGGATACGCCCGGGCCACCTCCCTGGTCGCCCTCGTCGACGCGGTGGCCATCGGCAGCGGGCTGGCCATCATGGGCATTCCCCTGGCGCTCCCACTGGCCTCGCTGATCTTCCTCGGCGCGTTCATCCCCGTCGTGGGTGCGCTGGCCACCGGCTTCCTCGCCGTCATCGTGGCGCTGCTGGCAAAGGGATTCGTGTACGCGCTCATCACCCTCGGCCTCATCGTCGCGGTCATGCAACTCGAGGCTCACGTGCTGCAGCCGCTGGTGATGGGACGGGCCGTCTCCATTCATCCGCTGGCAGTGGTCCTCGGACTCACCGCAGGCGGCGTGCTCGCCGGCATCATCGGTGCGCTTCTCGCCGTGCCCGCCATCGCATTCCTCAACAGCTTCGTGCGGGTGCTGACTGCTGACGACCCCGGCGCCCGCACGCAGGCGCTCAGGGAACAGGACGGGCCGCTCGTCGACGCCCAGGCCGACGACGAACCCCATCCCAGCCCGGCCTGATCGCCAGAGCCACACCGTTCCTAGAGAGACACTCCTAGAGAGACACCGTGCCGTAGTCGTCCAGCCCGCGGGTGAGGATCCGCAAGTGGTCGTCGGCCGAACCCAGCGTCTGGCTGATCGCGGTGAGCCGGGCGGCGTAGTGCCCCACCGGATATTCGGCGGTGACGCCGATGCCGCCGTGCAACTGGATCGCCTCCTGAGCGATGTGACG
Source organism: Mycobacterium sp. NPDC006124 (assembly GCF_040614235.1). Lineage (NCBI taxonomy): Bacteria > Bacillati > Actinomycetota > Actinomycetes > Mycobacteriales > Mycobacteriaceae > Mycobacterium > Mycobacterium sp. NPDC006124. Next base: position 49,306 of record NZ_JBEXUA010000006.1, read on the forward strand.
ACCCGATCGGCAGACTTGCAGCATGGCCCGCGCAGCGATCACGGGGTCGGGGTTCCCGTCGGCAATCGACATCGCGGCGTAGAGGCTCATGCTGCGGGCGAGTTCCAGGGACACGTACATGTCCGCCGCACGATGGGTCAGCGTCTGGAAGGTGCTCAGCGGGACCCCGAACTGCTTGCGGGTGGTCAGATACTCGGTGGTCAGCCGCAAGGCCTCGGCCATCGCGCCGACGGCTTCGGCGCAGAGCGCCGACTGATGCCGGATGAGGGCGCCGTGCAGACCCTGACTGGCGTCCCCACCGGCGCCAAGCGCCTCCGCGGGGGCAGAGGGGAACTCGACGGACGCTCCCCGCTGTCCGTCGAACGTGCGAAACGCGCTGCGGCTCACCGCATCCGCGTTCACCACGAACAAGCCGACGCCACCGTCGTCCGGCAGCGACGCGCTGACGACGAACACGTCGGCGGCGTCACCGGCGAGCACCGGATTCTTCCGGCCGGTCACCGTCCACGAATCACCTTGGCGCTCAGCGCGAGTCATCACGCGGGTCGAGACACCGCGCATGCCCGGCTCATGGTGTGCCAACGCCAACAGCGTCTGGCCCTCGGCCACCGCGTCCAGCAGCTTGGCGTGCCGGTCGTCGCCTAGTTCGGCGATGATGCCGCCAGGGATCAGCGCGGCCGCGGCGACGGGCTCGGGCGCGAGACGCCGGCCGATCTCGGTGAGCACCACCGTCAATTCGACCTGCCCCGCCTCGTCGGGGTCGAACCCGAGGCCGAGGATTCCCATCTCGGCCAGCTGGCCCCAGACATCGCGGCTCCAGCCCTGTTCGGTCTCGGTGACCTTGAGGCGCTTCTCGACGTCGTAGTTGCGCTCGAGCACCTCGCTGGTGATGTTGCGCAGCAGTTCCTGCTCGTCGGTCAAGTCGAAGTTCATGGCGTCCTCACAGTCCCAGAATGGTCGAGGCGACGATCGAGCGTTGCACCTCGTTCGTGCCGCCGTAGATCGACACCTTGCGGTAGTTCAGGTACTTCGGGGCGGCGAGCTGAGCCCACGGTGGCGAGCCGATGCCGTCCCCGGCGTCGAACGGGAGCGCGTCGGGCCCGGCGACGTCGACCAGCAACTCCGTCACCGCCTGCTGCAGCTGGCTGCCCTTGAGCTTGAGGATCGACGACGCCGGGTTGGGCTTGCCGTCGGCTTCCGAACCGCTGACCCGCAGCTGCGTGAGCTCCAGCGCCAGCAGCTCGTTCTCGATCTCGGCCACGCGGGCGGCGAACAACGGATCCTGCAGCAGCGTCCCGTCCTCGGTCACCGTCTGCGCGGCGTGCTCCTTGACCTGCGCCAGCCACACCTTCGTCGTGCCGATCCGCGCGATGCCGGTGCGCTCGTTGCTCAGCAGGAACTTGGCGTAGGTCCAGCCGCTGTTCTCCTCGCCGACGAGCTGGTTGGCGGGCACCCGGACGTCTTCGAAGAAGACCTCGTTGACCTCGTAACCCCCGTCGATCAGCTTGATCGGCCGCAGTGTGATGCCCGGGGTCGACATCTCGGCCAGCAGGAACGAGATGCCGGCTTGGCGCTTCGGGGCGTTGGGGTCGGTGCGGGCCAGAAGGAAGATCCAGTCCGCGTACTGCCCGAGCGTGGTCCACGTCTTCTGACCGTTGATGACGTAGGAGTCGCCGTCGCGGACGGCCGTGGTGCGCACCGACGCGAGATCTGAACCCGCCTCGGGCTCGGAGAACCCCTGGCACCACCAGATGTCCACGTTGGCCGTCGCCGGAAGGAAGCGCTCCTTGAGTTCCTGGGAGCCGAACCGGGCGATCACCGGCCCGACCATGCTGGCGTTGAACGCCAGCGGTTCCGGCACGCACGCCAGCCGCATCTCGTCGGACCAGATCTGCCGCTGCAACGGCGTCCAGTCCTTGCCACCCCATTCGACGGGCCAGTTGGGCACGGCCAAGCCGTGCTCGTTCAGGATCCGCTGCGAGGTCACCACGTCGTCGGGCATCTTGAGCTCGCCGGCGCGGGCCCGGGCGCGGATGTCCTCCGAAATCTTGGTGGTGAAGAAATCCCGCAACTCGTCGCGGAATGCGGCCTCGTCGTCACTGAGCGCCAACTTCATAGTCCAACCTCCGATTCTCTGGTACCGCCGTGACCCACTCCCCGGCAAGGTTATGCCTTCGGTCGGCGGCCCGATCCTGGGGTATTCGGTGCCGGACCGCCGATGGTGGGGACTTTGCCGGAAATGGGTATGCACGACCGCGGCGGGCGCCGGTCGAGCGCCCGGCGACGACGAGCGAAGAAGGTGCCACGTGTTAGGCCTGCCCGACGGTGTCCACGCCTGCCTCTTCGACCTGGACGGGGTGTTGACCGACACCGCGAGCGTGCACCGCACGGCGTGGAAGGCCATGTTCGACGACTTCCTGAAGTCGCGGGCCGAGGCCGACGGATCGGAGTTCACGCCCTTCGACGCCGACACCGACTACCTGCGCTACGTCGACGGCAAGACCCGGGCCGACGGGGTGCGGTCCTTCCTGGAGAGTCGCGGCATCAACCTGCCCGAGGGCGACCCGGACGACGGCGAGACCGGGGCCGAGACCGTCAACGGTCTTGGCAACCGCAAGAACGCCGCGTTCCTCGAGACCATGAAGACGGACGGCGTAAAGGTGTTCGAGGGCTCGCGGCGCTACCTCGAAGCCGTTGCCGACCAAGGTCTTCCGGTTGCGGTGGTGTCATCGTCGGCCAACACCCGCGAGGTGCTCGAGCTGACCGGGCTGGCGAAATTCGTCGACCAGCGCGTCGACGGCGTGACCATTCGGGAGGAGCACATCGCCGGCAAGCCGGCGCCGGACTCCTATCTGGCGGGCGCCCGGCGTCTGGGCGTGGATCCCTCGGCGGCGGCGGTGTTCGAAGACGCCCTCTCCGGCGTGGAGGCCGGGCGCGCGGGCCACTTCGGTTTCGTCGTCGGCGTCGACCGCGTCGGACAGGCCGAGGCGCTGCGCGAACACGGCGCCGACGTCGTCGTCACCGATCTCGCCGACCTGCTCTCGGCCCAATGAGTCCGGACCCCATCTACCCGGTCGAGCCGTGGCGTCTGCGGGAGACCACCCTGGACCTCGACGTCCTCGCCCAGTCCGAATCGCTGTTCGCCCTGTCCAACGGCCACATCGGGATGCGCGGCAACTTAGACGAGGGCGAACCGCACGGCACGCCGGGGACCTACATCAACTCGTTCTTCGAGATCAGACCGCTGCCCTACGCCGAGGCAGGTTTCGGCTATCCAGAGGAGGGCCAGACCCTCGTCGACGTGACCAACGGCAAGATCCTGCGCCTCATGGTCGACGACGAGCCACTCGACGTCCGATACGGCGAACTGCACCATCACGAACGGGTTCTCGACTTTCGCGCCGGCACGCTGACCCGTACCGTCCGGTGGCGCTCACCGGCGGGCCGCCTGGTCGACGTGACCGCAACCAGGCTGGTGTCCCTGGCTCAGCGCGGGGTCGCCGCCATCGAGTACGTCGTCGAGGCCGTCGACGAATTCACCAGGATCACACTGCAATCGGAGCTGGTGGCCAATGAGGATCAGCCCGAGACCTCGGAGGACCCGCGAGCGGCGGCCCTGCTGGAGAAGCCCCTGCAGGCCGTGTCGCACGACTGCGACGGCGAGCGGGCCGTGCTCATCCACCGCACCCGGCTGAGCGAACTGACCATGGCCGCCGCCATGGATCACGACGTCGAGGTGCCCGGCCGGGTCGAGGTGAACACCGAGTGCTGGGACGACGTGGCCCGCACCACGGTGATCTGCGGGTTACGCCCCGGTCAGAAGCTTCGCGTCGTGAAGTACCTGGCCTACGGCTGGTCCAGCCTGCGTTCGCGGCCGGCGCTGCACGACCAGGTGGCCGGGGCGCTCACCGGCGCGCGGTACACCGGGTGGCAGGGCCTCCTCGACGCTCAGCGCACGTACCTCGACGACTTCTGGGACGACGCCGACGTCGAGGTGGAGGGCGACCCCGAGATCCAGCAGGCGGTGCGCTTCGGGTTGTTCCACGTGCTTCAGGCCAGCGCCCGGGCCGAGCGGCGGGCCATCGCGGGCAAGGGCCTCACCGGCACCGGCTACGACGGCCACGCGTTCTGGGACACCGAGGGTTTCGTGCTGCCCGTGCTGACCTACACCCACCCCCACGCCGCCGCCGACGCCCTGCGCTGGCGAGCCTCGACCCTGGACCTGGCCCGGGCGCGGGCCGCCGAACTCGACCTGGCCGGTGCCAGCTTTCCGTGGCGGACCATCCGCGGGCAGGAGTGCTCGGCGTACTGGCCGGCCGGCACCGCGGCCTGGCACGTCAACGCGGACATCGCCATCGCCTTCGAGCGTTACCGCGTGGTCACCGGGGACGAGTCGCTGGAGGCCGACTGTGGTCTCGAGGTGCTCATCGAGACCGCCCGGCTGTGGGTCTCCCTGGGCCACCACGACCGCCACGGCCGATGGCACCTCGACGGCGTCACGGGACCCGACGAGTACACCGCGGTCGTGCGGGACAACGTCTTCACCAACCTGATGGCAGCGGACAACCTGCGCATCGCCGCGGATGCCTGCGCACGCCACTCCGAACGCGCCAGGACCCTGGGCGTCACCACCGAGGAGACCGCGGCTTGGCGGGACGCGGCCGACGCCGTGCACGTGCCCGTCGATGCGGGCCTCGGTGTGCACCAGCAGTGCGAGGGCTTCACCACGTTGCGCGAGTGGGACTTTCACGACAACACGGCGTATCCGCTGCTGCTGCACGAGTCCTACGTGCGGCTCTACCCGGCCCAGGTGATCAAACAGGCCGACCTGGTCCTGGCCATGCATTGGCAGAGTCACGCCTTCACCCGGGAGCAGAAGGCTCGCAACGTCGACTACTACGAGCCGCGGATGGTGCGCGACTCGTCGCTGTCCGCGTCGACCCAGGCCGTGCTGTGCGCCGAGGTGGGACATCTCGAACTGGCCCACGACTACGCCTACGAGGCGGCGCTGATCGACCTGCGCAACCTGCACGACAACACCAGCGACGGCCTGCACATGGCCTCACTCGCCGGAGGCTGGACGGCGCTGGTCGCCGGGTTCGGTGGACTGCGCGACGACGCCCGCGTGCTGGAACTCGACCCGCACCTGCCCGAGCAGATCACCCGGCTGCGATTCCGCATCCGTTGGCGCGGCCTGCGGGTCACGGTCGACGCCAACCACGGGGACGTGGTCTACGGCCTGGAAGCCTGTGACGGGCGCGACGACGCGCGGTTGACCATCCGGCACGCCGGAACCGAGCTCGAGCTGAGCACCGACGCACCGGTCACGGTGCGGCTGCACGCGCTCACCCCGTTGCTGCCCGAGCCTGCGCAGCCCGCGGGCCGCCGGCCACATCGTCGCCAGCGATGAGTGTGCCGACGCGCAGAGCGGGTAAGGGATCGCGGTGAGCACACCGGGTTTGGTCGTCGTCGGAAGTGGCCCAGCGGGTATCAGCGCGGTCGAGTCGTATCGCCGCAATGGCGGGGACGGAACGGTCCTCGTGTGCAGTGCCGATCCGGACCTGCCCTACCTGCGGCCTCCCCTGAGCAAGGAGTTCCTGCGCGGCGAACTCGACGAGACCGATGACGCCGACGACCTGTTCCTGCATCCACCGGAGTGGTTCGTCGAGCGCAACGTCGACCTTCGCCACGGCAGGCCGGTGACCGACCTCGACGTCGTCGCCCACACCGTCACCGTGGACGGGGAACGAATTCCGTACTCCGCGTTGATCCTTGCCTGTGGCGCCGGGCCGTCGCCGTTACCGGTCTCCGGTGGCGAGCGAGCGCTGCTGCTGCGTGCATTGGCCGATGCGCGGCGCATTCGGGACGGCGCCGCCGAGGCTCGCTCGGCCGTGGTGATCGGCGCCGGCTTCATCGGGTGCGAGGCCGCGGCGTCCTTGGCGATGCGCGGCGTGGCCGTGACGCTGGTGGCCCCCGACCAGGTGCCGCAGGAGAAGCGCCTCGGCGTCGAGGCCGGACGTCGACTGCTCGACCTGGTGACCGCGACGGGTGTGCGATACGTCGGCGGCACGTCGGTGACGGCCGTCGACGAGTCCGGTGTGCGACTCGAGGACGGCGTGTCCGTCGACAGCGATCTCGTAATCGCCGCCACCGGCGTCTCACCGCACGGCGACGTGGCCTCGGCCGCCGGCCTGAATGTGCGGGACGGACGCATCGTCGTCGGTGCGGACATGCGGACCTCGGCGCCCGACGTCTTCGCCGTCGGCGACGTCGCGTTCGCCTTCAACACCGCCGCCGGCCGGCACGTGGCGGTCGAGCACTGGCAGGACGCGGTCGACCACGGCGAGGTCGCCGGCGCCCAGGCGGCGGGTGCGACCGCTACATGGCATGCCGTGCCGGGGTTCTGGTCGACGATCGGCGACGCGACGGTCAAGCACCACGCCTGGGGCGACGGGTACGACCACAGCCGGGTCGTCGACCACGACGAGGGCTTCACGGTCTGGTACGAAGCCGACGGGAAGACCGTGGGCGTTCTGACGTGCAACGCCGACGACGACTACGACCTCGGCGAGAAGTTGATCGCCGAGGGTCGGCCCGCGCCGGCGTAGCGAGCTCGAATACCGTTGGCGGCGGCCGGTTTCGGGTCAGACCGCCAGGTTGCGGGCGAGCGGCTCGCCGCTGGTCTGGAACACCATGCGCCGCGCGATCTCGTCGGCGTGGTCGGCGAACCGACCGTAGAACCGTCCGAGCAGGACGACGTCGGAGGCGACCACCGGCCCATGGGTCCACCGCGAACTCATCACCTCGGCGAACAACTCCCGGTGCATCGTCTCCATCAGACGGTCCTCGGATCGCACCCGGTCGGCCTGGGAGCAGTCTCCGGTGATCAGGATGTCGCGACAGTAATCGGCGAGACGCATTGCGGTGGAACCCATCTCGTCGAACCGGGTATGCAGCTGCGGCGGTGCCGCCGAGTCGGGGTGGCGGCGTAGACCGACCTTGGCGACGTGGGAGGCGAGGCCGCCCATCCGGTCCGCGTCGGCGGCGACGTGGATCGCGGTCACCACCCGGCGGAGGTCGCCGGCCACCGGGGCCTGCTTCGCCAGGATGGCCAGCGTGCGACGTTCCACGGCCTGGTGCAGGTACCGGAGACGTCCGATGCTGCGCGTGACCTGGGCCGCTGCGTCCCCGTCGACGTCGAGCAGGGCGCGGGTGGCGTGACCCACCGCATCACCGGCGAGTTCGCACATCACGCCCAGATCGGCTCGCAGCGATTCGAGCTGCTGGCGAAAGTCGGTGCGCACGGGGGTCTCCTGGATGACGTGGCCGTCGTGCAGGCGAGGTACCCGGGATCCGGGGCGCCAAACCTCCGGACTAGCGGCGACGGCTGAGGTCCACGATCAGCGGCCGGTGGTCGGAGATGGGCATCTGCGGCGCACGGGCCTCGGTCGCGATCAGGCCGTCGTCGTCGGTCAGCAGGTGGTCGAGTTGGCGGCTCGGCGAGTCGAACGGAAACGTCGGCGTGGTCGCGAGTGCACGCATGCCCGAGGAACGCCGTGCCGCCCTGGGTCCCAGATTCAAGTCGCCGGCGATCACGTGGGGCCCGGGCAGGGCGCGAAGATCGTGGGTGAGGTGACGCAGCTGGCGCCGGTTCCAGCCCGGCACGAAGGACAGGTGCGTGTTGGCGACGGTGAGCGGGCCGAGTGGGGTCTGGAAGCAGCCGATCACCGCGGCGCGGGGTTCCTCGTCGATGACGATCACCCGGTTGAGCCCGCGCACGTAGACCGGCACCTTGACCGGGATCCTGGACATCCGTACCACCTGCCACGCCGTCGCCGGATAGCGCGACAAGAGCGAGATGCCATACGCGGCCGCACCGGGTCGTTCGTCACCGGTGGCAGCGCTCCACGCGGCGCCCGGCGTACCGGCGATCGCCGCGACGAAGCGATGGGTGACCGCGCCCATGGCCTCGGCCGCCGCCGCCGTCAGATCGGCGAGGTTGGACCGTGGCTGGTCGACGTCGACCTCCTGCAACGCCAGCACGTCGGCGTCGATGCTGCGCACGCATTCCTGGAGCCGCTGCACGTCGACGACGCCGTCACCCACCGTTCGGCCATGCAGGATGTTGAACGTCGCGAGCCGCATGCAGTCCTTCGTACCCCACGTCACCGTGTGCCCTGCGGCGGGGCGTTTCGGCGCGCAGCTGGCACGAGGCGTTAACGAGCGCCGCGTCACCCGCGTCGGCGAACCGTCACGCCGACCCGGCAGGCGCCCCGCCTATGGTGGGTAGGCGTGAAGTCCGCCCGCCGCGAGATCGTCGCCGCCGTCGCGGCAGTCCTACTGGTCGCCGCCGCGTTCACGGTCCCCCACCTCGGCCTGGGGATCGTCACGCCGCTGATCAACAGCACCGCACGCCAGATCTCGATGTACGCCCAGACCGCACCGATCTTCGGCTGGTGGAACGCCCACGTGGGCTGGGGCACCGTGCCTGCGATCGCGATCGGCCTGGCCACCGCGCTGTGGGGACCCGCGGCGGCCCGGCGTCTGCCGTGGCGAGCGGTGCCGTGGGTCGCGTGGGCGACGTCGTGCGCATGGGCCTTCTCGCTGGCGATGGTGGACGGCTGGTCACTGGGTTTCGCGCGTCGCCTCGAAACCACCAACGAGTACCTGCGGCAGGTGCCGTCGGTCACCGACATCCCGTATGCGCTGCGGACGTTCTCGTCGAGAATCCTCGACTTCCAACCCGATTCGTGGATCACCCACGTCTCGGGCCACCCGCCGGGCGCGCTGCTGACCTTCGTGTGGCTCGAGCGCATCGGACTGAGCGGCGGAGCGTGGGCCGCCCTGCTGTGCCTCCTGGTCGGCTCCAGTGCCGCCGCGGCGATCCTGGTCGCGGCGAAGACGCTCTCCGGTGAGGACCTGGCCCGCCGCGCGGCCCCGTTCGTCGCCGTGGCGCCGACGGCCATCTGGATCGCCGTCTCGGCCGACGGGTACTTCGCCGGGGTGGCGGCCTGGGGTCTGGCCCTGCTGGCAATTGCCGTCCGCAGCACGCCGAGGGTGGGGGTGCTGGCCGGGGCCGGGGCGGGTCTGCTGCTGGGCTGGGGCATCTTCCTCAACTACGGGCTGGGCCTGATTGCCCTGCCCGCGGTGGCCGTGCTGATCGCCGCCAAGGACGTCCGTTCAGCACTGCGCGCCCTCGTTCCCGCGGTGGTGACCGCCCTCGCCGTGGTGGGAGCGTTCGCGCTGACCGGATTCTGGTGGTTCGACGGTTACGTGCTGGTGCAGCAACGCTACTGGCAGGGCATCGCGATGAACCGGCCGTTCCAATACTGGGCGTGGGCCAATTTCGCATCGGTGGTGTGCGCCATTGGCCTGGGCACCGTGGCGGGGTTGACGCGCGTCTTTGACCTCAAGGCGATCAAGGCGCGCTCGGGGCTGCACCTGGTGATCCTGTTCGCACTGCTGGCCATCGTGCTGGCCGACCTCAGCATGCTCAGCAAGGCCGAAGTCGAACGAATCTGGTTGCCCTACACCGTCTGGCTGACTGCGGCCGGCGCGCTCCTCGCCCCGCGTTCGCATCGGTGGTGGTTGAGCCTCAACGTGATCGGCGCCCTGGCGCTCAACCACCTCATCCTGACGAACTGGTGACGAAGGTCAGGCGGCGGCGAGGCTGGCCAGCACGCGCTGTCCGATCGGCAGGACTTCCTTGACCGCCAGGCCGACGTCCTCGGCCAACTCCTTGGCGCAGTCGATTCCCACCGACGCCCAGGGGAACCACGGGCCGACGGTGGTGGCCGATTCCAGCCGGACCCAACGGGATTGAACACCGCTGATGTTCGGGTCGAACTCGGCCACGCAGCGACCTCCGCTGCGCATCAGTTCCAGGGCCCGCCGCAGCACGCGCGTCGGGTCACCGCCGAGGCCGACGTTGCCGTCGGCCAGCAGCACCGTGCCCCAGCGGCCGGTGCCGGGCAATCGGTCGAAGACGTCACGCCGCAGAGCCGGCGCGCCGCTGCGGCGGGCCAGTTCGACCGCGGTCTGCGACTGGTCCACGCCAAGGGCCGGTATGCCGAGCTTGGTCAGGTGGGCGACGAATCTCCCCGGCCCACAACCGAGGTCGATCGTGGGCCCGTCGCACATGTCGAGCACGGCCTCGTCGAAGGCCTTGTCGAGCCGCTTGCCGCCCGGTAGCCAGCTGTGCACCGGGAGGCCCTGAATGCTGCCGTCGTCGTAGCGAATCCAACATCGCTCACCCGTCAGCGCCTCGTCGTAGAGATTACCCAGCACGTCCCACCTCCACAGCCAAGGTCACCTGACTGAATCGACTGTTCGGCGGGCACGCCCGGCGAACTGCTTCGACGTCGTCGACGGTGTCGACGTCTGCCAACTCGGATACCAATCCCACGGTGAGCCCGGTGTCCCGAAGGGCACCAAGCGTTACGGCGCCTGTCTCCGACGTCGACATCGGCACCGCCCGCAGACACTCGGCGCTGCGCGGATCGGTGAGGCCAAGCACCCACCAGCCGCCGTCGCGGGCCATGCCCAGCACCGCATCGGTGGACATCAGCGTGGCGGCGCACTCGGCCAGCAATTCGGCGCTCACCTGCGGGGTGTCCATGCCGATCTGCAGAACGGGCAATCCCCCACCTGCCACGGCCGCATCGGCATGGGCGTTGGCGAGACGATCGGCGAAGTCGTCTCCGCGCTGGTCGACGACCGTGAAATCGGCCAGTCGAGCCTTGATTTCGGCACTGCGGCTGGCGGCGCCCAGATCGCCGGTCATCGCCACGACGCGCGCGGCGACGGGTGCCTCGGCGACGCTGTCGAGGGTGTCCAACAGGGCGGCGGCCGCGATGTCGGCGGCCGCCGCGTTGCCCAGCGTGGCGGCCAGCCGGGTCTTCGCCAGGCCGGGCACCGGGGCCTTGGCGACCACCAGCACTGCCACGGACAGCTCCGGCCTCAAGAAATCACCCGCCAAAAGTCAAGTATCGCAAAGAAACTGCCCCGCACCGATCCGCTCACTTTCGACTTGCCGCCGGTCCGCGAACCATAGGCCACGTCGCGCTCGGCTATCACCCAGCCCGCGGCGGCGGCCCGGACCAATAGTTCCAGCGGATACCCTGATCTGCGGTCTTCTACACCTAGCCCGACGACGGCGTCGCGGCGCGCCACCCGCATCGGTGCGATGTCGTGCACCGCGATGCCGTGCCGACGGCGCAGCCGCCAGCACACGACCTGCGTGCCGAGCCGGGCGTGCCACGGCCAGCCGACCCCGGGCAGGGGACGACGCCGACCGACGGCCATGTCGGCTCCGCAGTCGAGATCCTCGACGAGCTTGGGCAGTTCCCGCGGATCGAGCGATCCGTCGCCGTCGATGACCGCCACGATCGGCGTGGACGCGGCCACGACACCGGCGTTGACGGCCGCACCGTATCCGGGCACCGACTCCTGCACGACGGTGGCTCCGCATCGTCGGGCCACCTCGGCCGTGCCGTCGGTGCTGTTGTTGTCGACCACCAGGGCCCGGTACCCCTCCGGCATCAGCGCGATGACTCCGGGCAGCGACTCCGCCTCGTTCAGGCAGGGCATCACCACCGTCACCCGAGTTGGATCCACGGGCGCAAGGTTAACCACCCTTGCTGGTTGGCCGCGCTGCGAACGCTAACGAATCCGTGACGTGCCCTCGGGCATCGCCTTTGCCCGACTACTCTGAAACGTTGTGACCCGAGTCCTGATCGCCGACGACGACAACGTCGTCCGCGACGTCGTGCGTCGATATCTCGAGCGTGACGGGTTGGACGTGCTGGTCGCCCGTGACGGAAATCAAGCCCTGCGCATGCTGGGATCCGAGCAGATCGACGTTGCCGTCCTGGACGTGATGATGCCCGGACCCGACGGTTTGGCTCTATGCCGGGTGCTGCGTGAACGCGGCGGCTTCGCGGTGCCGGTGATCCTGCTGACGGCCCTCGGCGAAGAGGACGACCGCATCGCCGGGCTCGAGGCCGGCGCCGACGACTACCTGGTCAAACCGTTCAGCCCGCGGGAGCTGGCGTTGCGCGTGCGCTCGGTGCTGCGCCGCGCACCCGCCTCTCCCGGCACGCAACCGGTCGTGATCACCGTCGGCGACATGACCGTCTCGGCTGCCGCCCGATCGGTGACCGTCAACGGTCAGCCCGTCAGCCTCACCAATCGCGAATTCGACCTACTGCTGTTCTTCCTCACCCACACGGGCACCGTCTTTACCCGGGAAGAGCTGTTGAAGATGGTGTGGCAGTGGGACTTCGGTGATCTGTCCACCGTCACCGTGCACGTCAAGCGGTTACGCTCCAAGCTGGGTAACGAGCACCGGGTGCAAACGGTGTGGGGACGCGGCTACATGTGGAGCGAGGAGCGGTATGCCGTCGACTGACCTGTGGCAAATCGTCGGCTTCTCGCTGGCGTGCTCGGTGCCGGTGGTGGTGGCGGGCGCAATCCTGATCCGGTTGGCCCGATCCTGGTCGCTGACGCTGAGCATGGTCGTCCTGGTGCTGATCCCGACGGTGGCCACGTTCACCGGCGTGTTCGGGGCCAGCGGTTTCATGGCCTCGCCCCGGTACGAGGGCATCGCCGTCGTGCTGGTGATCGTGTCGGTGGTGACGATCCCGGCCGCCATCATGCTGGCCCGCTTCCAGGCCAGACGCACAGTGTGGGAACAGCAGATCCGCGAGGCCGACGAGATGGCCGAGCAGTCGCGGCGCCAACTCGTCGCATTCGTGAGCCACGATCTTCGCACTCCCCTGGCCGGAATCCGGGCGGTCGCCGAGGCGATCGCCGACGGCGTCGTCGAAGACGACGAGATTCGGGTGCACGCCAAGCACATCGAGCACGAGACCATCCGGCTCTCCGAGATGGTCGACGACCTGTTCGAGATGTCGAAGATCAACGCCGGCGCCGTCCAACCCGCCTACGACAAGGTGTCCCTCGACGAGGTGGTCGACGACGTGGTCTCCGCACACCGCATCGCCGCCGAGCGGGCGGGAGTGGCGCTGCGCGCGACGGTGCCCGCCACCCCCGTGGGGGTGATCGGAAGTGACCGGGCCCTGGTGCGGGTGTTGTCCAACCTGGTCGCCAACGCCATCGCCCACACCCCCGAGGGGGGCAGTGTCGAACTCGCCATCGGCTCCGACGGCGAGGGCGCCTGGGCAAGGGTCGACGACACCGGCGTCGGCATCAACGAGGCCGACCTCGCGCGCGTCTTCGACGTCGCCTACCGCGGGTCCAACGGCCGCGTACCGCGCGAGGACTCCTCGCTGCCCAGCGGATCCGGCCTCGGCCTGGCCATCGCCGCCGGGCTGGTGCACGCCCACCACGGCACGGTCTCGGCCTACAACCTGGAGAACGGCGCCCGCTTCGAGGTGCGACTCCCGTTGGCCGGCCAGTAGCGGGACCCGCTCAGTCGGGGACCGACGCACCCAACCGTTGCGCGGCCCCCAGGTAGTCCTCGATGAACTCCAGCACCACGGCACGCGCCGGCTTCACCTTGTTCATCAACCCCACGCCCTGTCCTACGAAATACGTGGCCAGCTCCTGCGCGCCTGGGTGACCGCTGGCGGCGAGCTTGTCGACGCGGCGCAGCGTGGGCTCGACCAGCATCGACTGCAGGGGCAGCGGAAGTGGTGTGCGCCCACCGGGATTGGGTGCCCACGCGTCGGTCCAGTCCGACACCAGTTGCCGCGACGGCTTGCCCGTGCGGCCGGCGGACCGGATGGTGTCGCGGGAGCTCGCGGCGAGCATCTTCTCCTTGGTGTGCGGTGCGGTCTCGGCCTCCTCGGTGGTCAGCCACACCGATCCCGTCCAGGCGCCCGCGGCGCCCATCGCCACGCACGCCGCCATCTGTCGCCCGGTGACGATGCCACCCGCGGCGAGCACCGGGATGTCGCTGCCGACCTCGGCCAGGGCGTCGAGCACCTCGGGCACCAGCACCAGCGTCGACACCTCACCGCAGTGCCCGCCGGCCTCGGTGCCCTGGGCGATGATGAGGTCGACGCCGGCGGCCACTTGCTTGAGCGCGTGCTCGCGGGCGCCGACCAGGGCCGCCACCGGGACACCGGAGGACCGACCGGCCTCGATCATGTAGGGCGGCGGCACTCCGAGGGCGTTGGCCATCAACTTGATCGGATGCCGCAGCGCCACCTCGAGGAGTGCCTCGCCGGTGTCGCCGGACAGGCTGCTGCCGCCCAGGCGCCTCTCGCGGTCGTCGGGAATGTCATGGGCGGCAAGCAGTTCGGCTACGTACTCCCGGTACTCGGCCGGGATCCTGTCGACCAGCGCACCGGCGGCGAGCTTCTCGCCCTTGCCCTCGAACTTGGCAGGCACGATGATGTCCACGCCGTACGGCTTGCCCCGGACCTGCTCGTCGATCCAGGCGAGTTCCCTCTCCAGCGCCTCCGGGGTGTACGCGGTGCCACCGAGGACACCGAGGCCGCCGGCGTTGGTCACCGCGGCGACGACGTCGCGGCAGTGACTGAAGGCGAACAGCGGGAAGTCGATTCCGTACTGCTCACAGATCGGGGTCGTCATCTCTGCAGTATTACTTGACGGGTGTCAAAGGCCAACAACCGCCCGGTCAATTGGTGCGCCGAGGCCCTCCGCAGCGGCCCTAGGGTGAAGGACGACGACGTCCACGACCGACGGGATGGCACGTGACCGTTCACCCACCCACCACCCGGGGCGGCCGGATCGCCGACGTGGTGGTGACCGTCGCGTTCCTCCTCGCGCAAGCCGGCCTGGCCGCGTTCTCCTTCACGAGCGTCATCGCGCTGCCGATGTCGACCGACAACTGCGCCTACGTCGACTGCGGCGACGAGACGTGGATTTGGTGGTCCATGGCGGCAGTCATCGGATCCGACGTCGTGGGCCTGCTCTTCGCCGCCGCCGCGATCGTCGCGTTGGCGCGTCGCCGGGTGGCGTTCTGGCTGCCCGTGCTGGGATGCCTGACTCAGGCCGCCATGATCGCCGCCGGGTGGGCGATGGCGGGCAACGCGGGCCCGATCTGACCGGCGGTCACCCCCGCAGCGGGGCGAACGCGAACTCGCGCAAGCCGTCGTCCGGGTCGATCGCCGCGCGAAAACCCAGCACCTCGGCGGCCGCGGCGGGATCGGCGACGATGTGGCGGACGTCGCCACTGCGGTACTGACCGGTGACCACCGGCGGTTGACCTCCGCGGGCGTCGCAGATCCTCGTCGCCACGTCCATGATGGAGATCGGCCGTCCCGAGCACACGTTGAAGGCCGCGAAGCCACCCGTGTCGGCCTCCACCGCAGCGGCGTTGACCGCCGCGACGTCGGCGACGTGGACGAAGTCCCGCATCTGACCGCCGTCCTCGAATACCCTTGGCGGCTGGCCTCTTTCGATGGCGGACCGGAAGATCGCCGCCACCCCTGAGTACGGGGTGTCCCGCGGCATCATCGGGCCGTAGACGTTGTGGTAGCGCAGCGCGACGACGGAGCCGCCCGTCGCCTCGGCCCATGCCAGCGCGTAGTGCTCCTGGGCGGTCTTGCTGGCCGCGTACAGGCTCCGGGGCCGCAGCGGCGCGTCCTCCCCCACCAGTCGCCAGGCCAACTCCTCGCCACCGATGGGGCAGCGGTGTTCGAACACCCCCGCGTCCAGATCCGCCGTCGTGCGCGGCAGCGGGTCGACCACGCCGTGGATCGGGCAGTCGAAGCCACCCTGGCCGTAGACCACCATCGACGACGCCAGCACCAGCCTTTGGATCCCCGCGGCGTACATCTCGGCCAGCAGCACCGTGGTGCCATAGTCGTTGTGGCTGCCGTAGTTCGGCGCGTCCGAGGCGTCCACCCCGGCACCGACCACCGCCGCCTGATGGCAGACGACGTCGACCCCCGGCAGCAGCGAGGCGATGCCCGACGCGTCGCGCACGTCGACCTCGAGCACGCCCTCGGGGGTGGTGGTCGCGTCGCCGTGGGCGGCGCTCAGCATCGCGTCGACCGCCACGACCTCGTGTCCGCGCGACCTCAGGGCCGCACACACCTGCGTGCCGATGAAGCCCGCGGCACCGGTGACGAGGACCCTCACGGCAGCTCGAACGGCAGGGTGACGCCGTGGTGGGGCAGGCAGTGGGTACAGGTGCGGTCCTGAGCCACGCTGCCGATCGCCTCGCGCACCAACTTCTTGAACGGAACCATGTTCTTCTCGAACTCGGCGAACACGTCCACGGCCGTCACCCCCGCGCCCGATTCGATGCCCGCGTCCAGGTCGGTCACCAATGCGATTGCGGCGTAGCACATCTCCAGTTCACGGGCCAGCACCGCCTCGGGGTATCCGGTCATGTTGACCAGCGTGAAGCCCTGGGAGGCGAACCAGCGACTCTCCGCGCGCGTCGAGAAGCGGGGACCCTGAATCACCACCATCGTGCCCCCGTCCACCACGCCGGGCAGTTCGGCGGCGTTGGCGCGCAGCGTCGGACAGTACGGATCGGCGAACCCGACGTGGATGCCGCCGGTGTCGAAGTAGGTGTCGGCGCGGGCACTGGTGCGGTCGACCAGCTGATCGGGCACCACCATCGACCCGGGCCCCAGCTCGGTGGTCAGGCTGCCCACGGCGCACGGGGCGAAGATTCGCCGCACCCCGAGCGCCCGCAGCGCCCACATGTTCGCGCGGTACGGCACGGTGTGCGGGTTGAACTCGTGGTTGGCGCCGTGGCGCGGCAGAAAGGCGACCTCGTGGGTGCCGACGGTGCCGACGGTGATGGCGCCGCTCGGCGAGCCGTACGGGGTGTCGACGCTGATACTGCGGGCATCCGAGCCGAAGAATGAGTAGAAGCCACTGCCACCGATCACTGCGAGCATCAGCCCATTGTCCGGTATCGCGTCCGACGCGCTCGTGCGGGCGCATCATGACGGTGGTGTGACGACCGGTCGTCGCGTTCACGCCGCGACCCCATCTGCTGACAACCTGAATCTGGCATCACCCACCGACCCGGCAAGGTACGCACTGACTACGTCCCCGACGGCAGGCCAGCGGATGACGCACCCGTGGCCGACGATGCTGCTCGGCCTCGTCGGCATCCTGGCCGCGCTGGCTCTGCCGTTCGCGCCCACCTGGGTCGACACCACCACCGTGACATGGCCCGAGCCGGGTCGGTCCGTGACCTCCAGTACGGCGGCGATCGTGCCGTACCGGCCCGCCACGCTGACCGCGACGGTCCCCTGCTCGGCGCTGCGGGCGGCCGGAGCAGATCGCACGGTGCTCGAGACGGGCACCGGTCCCGGCGCGCTGACCGTCACCGGTGCCGCGGTCCGAGTCGACGGCCAGACGGTGGACGTCGCACCCGTTGCCGGCGTCGAGTGCCGCGCCACGATCACCGCCGGGCCCGACGGCGTCACCGTCGACGCACCCGACGGACGGCGCACGGAACTGGCCGGCCGGCAGGTCCCCCAGGTGTTCGGGTTCCGCACCGATCTTGGCCCCGCGGCCGCCGCAGGCCTCTCCGTCACCGCCGAGGTCACCGATCCGTTCGCCACGACGCCGGGGGCGCTGAAGTACGCGCTCGTCGCGGTGCAGCTCTGTGCGGCCGCCGGCGTCGTGGCGCTGCTGCCCCGGTCGAGGCGCCGCCGGCGGCGCCCGCGCTGGCGGCCCGCCTGGTGGGTCGACGTCGCCGTGGTGGCGACGCTGGCCGGGTGGGCGGTGATCGGGCCGTTGGCGGTCGACGACGGATGGGCGTCGATGATCGCGCGCAACGTGGCGTCGACGGGCAGCCCCGGCAACTACTACCGCTGGTGGAACGCCCCCGAGACGCCGTTCGCGTTCAGTCAGGAACTGCTCGCGCCGCTGACGACCGTCAGCATCGCGCCCCTGTGGCTGCGCCTTCCCAGCACGTTGCTCGCGGCGGCCACCTGGTTCGTGCTGAGCCGCGGGGTCCTGGGCGCGACGCTGCCGGTGCGCGCCGCGACGGTTCGGGTCCGGTCGCTCGCGGCGGTGAGCCTGCTGGCCGCGTGGTTGCCGTTCAACCTGGGCACGCGGCCGGAGTCCTACGTGGCCCTCGGCGTGACGGTGGCCTTCGCCTTGGCGCTGCGGGTGCGCGACCTGCGGGGGCTGGGCATGCTCGCACTGGTGGTCGCCGTGACCGTGCCCATCAGCCCCAGTGGCGTCCTGGTCGCCGCTCCGATCGCGGTGTGCGCGCCGCGCCTGCTGTCCACCCTGCGCGCCGGCGCGCCCACCCGGACCCCACTGGCCGCCATCGTCGCGGCGCTGGGTTGCCTTGCCGCCGTTGGCCTGACGATCGTCTTCGCCGACCAGACCTGGGACGGGTTGCTCGTCGCGAGTGACTGGCACACGTTCTTCGGGCCCGCGTTGCCGTGGTGGGACGAACCCGACCGGTACCGCTACCTGCTGGGCACCGACCAGCAGGGCAGCGCGGCCAAACGGCTCCCAATCCTGCTGGCGGCGGCCATGATCGCCGTCGTCGGCCTGCTCGCGCTGCCCCGCGCCCGCCGCGACGTCGTCGGTCGGGCGGCCCTGCGGACGGCGGCAGTCGTCGTCGCCGCGTTGGCACTCTTCGCCGTGTCGCCGTCGAAGTGGTCCTACCACCTCGGCGCGGTGGCCGGCCCGGTCGCGGCCCTCCTGACGGTGGGGGTGGTACTGATCGTGCGGCGCGCGCGTACCCCCGACCGGTACACGAACGTCGCCGCCCTGGCGGGCACGCTGCTGCTGATCGGCGCCGCGGCCGTGGCCTTCGACGGGCCCAATGCGTGGTGGCTGCCCGTGGTCTACGACGTGCCCTGGGAATCGGAACCCGTTGCACCCCTTGGCTTCACGCTTGGCAATCCCCTGCCGTGGCTCGTCGCCGTCGTGGCGGTGTCGGTGACGTCGCGGCGCCACCGTCTGGCCCGGGCACCCGCCGTGACGACCGTCATCGCGCTCGGGGCCGCGCTGACCCTGCTGCTCGGGTCCTTCGCCGCCGCGCCGCTGCGCCGCAGCGAGGGATCGCTGGCGCGAATCAACCTGCACCGCCTCACCGGAGGCGGGGTGTGCGGCCTGGCCGACGACGTCGAGGTACTGCCCGACGGTCCGGTCCTGACGGCCTCGGCCGACGGAGGCGAGAAGCTCTCGGGCTTCGACCGCGGCTCCGGCTATCCCGCCGACGCCTCGCCGCCCGACCCACCGGGGACGGGCACGTCGACCTACCTGTGGGGCAGCCGCGTTCCCGACGACGCGGCGACCGGCGACGCGACGAGTCGCTGGTTCGTCCTGCCGCCCCAACCCGCCAACGGCGGGGTGACCGTGTCGGTCGCCGGCCGCACCGACGGCGGCAACCGCCTCGCCTTTCAGTTCGGCCGCGCCGACGGTACCGGCGTCACCTCGCTCGGCGAGATCGTTCCCGTCGACCGGCCCGCCGCCGACGAGGACCCCGCCCATCCCCTGTGGCGCTCCCTGGGCGTCGACGCGACCGCCTTTCCGGCCGGCGCCGACCGGGTGCGCGTCAGCGCCGTCGACGACCGGACCGACACCCTGGGGTGGCTGGCCTTCACCGGGCCACGGCTGCGATCGGTGATCGGGCTGACGGCGTTCCTCGCCGACAAGGGCCCCGTGCTCGTCGGCTGGCCGATGGCCTTCCTGTTCCCCTGCATCCGCGACGTCCCGCGGGTGACGGCCGGGGTGGCCACCACGCCGCTGACCGTGATCGACTCACCGCGGACCTCCCTCATCGAAGACCGGCGTCGCGACATCGGCGGGGTCTTCGCCACCATGACGGTCCTCGGCACTTTGCACGAGGTGCCCAGCCGCCTCGTCGGCAGGCCCGACGTCGACTGGGGCAGCGTGCAGGTCTTCGGCGGACTGGCCCGCGACGCGTACCGGCGGACGGTGACCAGGGAACTGGTGCCCGGCATCGGCGGCGTCGCGCACCTGCCCCCGGAGAGATGACGGTCGCCCATGCGACATGCCTCGCCGGTCGCCCATGCGACATGCCCTCCCGGTCGCCCATGCGACATGCCTCGCCGGTCGCCCATGCGACGATGACCCCCGTGGCATCTCTTGCGCAGTGGGTCGAGGGCGCCCGCCCCCGCACGTTGCCCAACGCCGTCGCCCCGGTGATC
The DNA here is from genome assembly GCF_040614235.1 of Mycobacterium sp. NPDC006124. NCBI lineage: Bacteria > Bacillati > Actinomycetota > Actinomycetes > Mycobacteriales > Mycobacteriaceae > Mycobacterium > Mycobacterium sp. NPDC006124. The sequence goes on from NZ_JBEXUA010000006.1 coordinate 69,402, forward strand.
GCGGGCACGGGTGCGGCGGCCTGGCTGGGTGAGGCCGTGTGGTGGCGCGCCCTGCTGGCCCTGGTGGTGTCGCTGGCCCTCATCGTCGGGGTCAACTACGCCAACGACTACTCCGACGGCATCCGCGGCACCGACGACGTGCGGGCCGGGCCGCTGCGACTGGTCGGCTCGCGGCTGGCCTCACCGCGCGCCGTCGCGACCGCCGCCGCGATCAGCCTCGGCGTCGGCGCGGTCGCCGGCCTGGTGTTGGCCGTCGTCAGCCAGCCGTGGCTGGTCGCCGTCGGCGCGGTGTGCATCGCGGGCGCGTGGCTCTACACCGGTGGGTCCAAGCCCTACGGCTACATCGGGCTCGGCGAGATCGCGGTGTTCGTGTTCTTCGGGTTGGTGGCCGTCCTGGGTACGCAGTACACCCAGGCGCTGCGGGTGGACTGGGTCGGCGTCGCACTGGCGGTGGCGACCGGCGCCCTGTCCTCGGCCGTGCTGGTGGCCAACAACCTCCGGGACATCCCCACCGACACCGAGTCGGGCAAGATCACCCTCGCGGTGCGACTGGGCGACCGCCGCACCCGCGTGCTCTATCAGGTGCTCGTGGCGTCCGCGTTCGTGCTGACGCTCGCGCTGGTGCTCGCCACCCCGTGGTGTGCCGTCGGTCTGGTGGCGCTGCCGCTGGCCGTGCGCGCCGCCTCACCGGTGCGGTCCGGTCGCGGAGGCCGCGACCTGATCCCGGTGCTGCGCGACACGGGTCTGACGATGCTGGTGTGGTCGATCGCGGTGGCGGCTGCTCTGATCTTCGGCTGATGGCATCCTGGCCTCATGGGCATCGTGTTCCGATTGGCGGAGCTTGCGCTGATGCTCGTCCCCGTCGCCGGGGTCGTCTTCGCCGGAATCGGGATCTGGCGGCGCGTTGCGGGTTCCGCATCCGTGCCGCCCCCTGCCCCCGAGGGGCCGGCCTCCCCCGCCGCCGCGGGTGAGCGGCCAGCCGCACTCTGGCGCATCGTCACGCGCACGCTCGATGAGCACGCCCAGACCGACACCCGCTGGCTGGAGTACGAACTCGACGCCGCAAAGCTGCTCGACTTCCCCCTCATGACCGATCTGCGGGCCCCGCTGACCAACGACTTCCACAAGGCCAAGCTGCGTGCCGACCTGTTGCGCCCGGCGCGGGCCGAGGACCTGGTCGACGACCGCGAAGCCGCCGCCCAGTACCTCGCCGCGGTCGAGGACTACACGACGGCCTTCGACGCGGCCGAGACCGAGGCCATCCGACGCCGCCGCAGCGACTTCTCCCCCGAACAGCAGCAGCGCATCGCCCGCGCCCGCAGCCTTCTCAGCGTCGCCTCGGACACCAGCGCGACGCAGAACGAGCGCGGGCATGCCTACGAACTGGCGGGCAAGGAACTCGAGGGCCTGGTGGTGCTGCCCGCGACGACGCGGCTGGGCATCGAGCGCGGCATCGCCGGACAGCTCGACGGCTAGTTCGCCCTAGCCGGCCAGTGCGTCGACCAGCAGCTGCAGGTCATCCTCGGTGTTGTACAGGTGAAAGCCGACGCGCACCGCTCCGGCGCGCACCGAGGCCCGAATTCCGGCCTGCGCCAACGTCGCGGCGGCGCGCTCGGGATCACCCGGCACCGGCAGCGACACGATCGCCGAATCCCGGGACGGCAGCCCGAACTCACCACGCAGCCGACCGGCCAAGGCCAGGCAGTGCGCCTCCACGGCCCGGCGGTCCAGCGCGGCCAGCCACGGCATGGTCAGACCGGCACCGTAGACGCCGAACCACGCCGGCGACGTGTCGAACCGGCGGGCGTCGGGGGCCAGCCTCAGCGGCAGGCCGTAGATCGACGACCACGGCTCGGCGCCGGCGTACCAGTTGGCGAGATGCGGTGTCGTCGCCGCGGAGACCCTCCGGCTCAACGACATCCAGGCGGTGCCCCGGGGCGCCAGGAGCCACTTGTAGACCGCGGCGGCGGTGACGTCGACCCAGCCGAGGTCGAGTGCCTTCCAACCGACCGCCTGGGTCAGGTCGACGACGGTCAGGGTTTCGGTTCCCGCGACCGCGGCCCGCAAGCCGTCGGCGTCGAGCACCTCACCGGTGGCGGACTGCACCAGGCTCACCGTCACCACGTCGTAGTCCGCCGCGGAGGCGACCAGGTCCTCGGCGGACAACTCGGTGACGGTGACTCCACGGCCCGCCTGGCTGGCGAACGGAAAGGTGGTGCTGGTGAACTCGCCGGCGAGCGTGGCCACCCTGGCCCCGTCGGGCACGGCCGCCGCGACCACGCCCAGCAGGGCCGACACGCTGCCGCCCATGGCCACCGACTCGACCGGCACCCCGACGAGGTCGGCGTAGGCGGCGCGGCCGCGGCTGACCGACTCGTCGAAGGACGGTACGTCGAGGCAGCCCGCCTGCCACTGAGTGATGCGCGCGCTCAGCCCGTCGACGAGGAACGTGGGCGGCAGACCGTAGGTGGCGGAATTGAGAAATCCTGCGGCACCGGCGAATTCGGCCCCGAATGCCACCCGCGGCCCAGTGGTCATACTTTCGTCATCGTTGCGGGGGCTCGTCACCGCGTAGCCGCGACCGCAACTGCTCCTTGTCGCGGCGGCGACGCTCGTCGAACACCGCGATGCTGGCGGTGGCCCGGTTGCGCAGCGGCGCGAACAGCCAGATTCCCAACGGGAGTGCCAGCACGATCGCGAACAACATCGGTATGACGATCGGGAACTCGGTGATGCCGAGCGCCTTTCCGCCGAAGTAGATGGCGACGACGAGCACCACGACCAGCAGGATCCGGGCCAGTGTGTAGATCAGGACGTCGAGAACCATCCGCGACCCTGGGCGCGTCGCCGCGCGTGTCGCGTCACTCCTACCCTCTTGCGCATCAGACACGAACCCGAGCCTACCGACGGCGCGTATATTCATGTGTAGGAGGTTTTTGTGCTTCAGTTCGTTCTCCTCGTCGTCATCTTGGCGGGTCTGGCCTACGGGGCCTGGCGCCTCGTACGTGCGGCTGCCAACAGGCCGAGAACCAGGACCATCGGACCGGACGACGACCCCGAATTCCTGAACCGGCTCAACCACGGCAAGGACCCTCGCTAGGGTTCGCCGCTAGTTCGTGGCGGGAAATCCGCTGGCCACCACGGCCGCCAGTTCCATCAGCGCGTCGCGCGTCTCAGGCTTCAACCGCTCCAGGCTGATCTCCGCGCCTTCCTCCAAATGCGGATCGAACGGCACTTGCAGCACCGCCTTGCACCGACGGGAGAAGTGGTCCACGACCTTCTTCTGGTCGACGCGGGAACCGCCCCGACCCGATTGGGGCCGAACGGCGTTGATCACCGCGATCGAATCGACGACGAGCTGCTGATAGCCGTGCGCGTCGAGCCAGTCCAGGGTCGCCGACGCGCTGCGGGCGCCGTCGACCGAACCGGAGCTGACGATGATCAACACGTCGGCGTTGCTGAGCACCGCCGACATCGCCGAGTGCAGCATGCCCGTGCCGCAGTCGGTGAGCACCAGACTGTAGAAGCGCTCGAGCACCTCCAGCGTGGACGCGTAGTCGTCGCTGCTGAACGCCTCCGAGACGGCCGGATCGCTTTCCGAGGCAAGCACTTCCAGTCGGCTGGGCCCCTGGGAGGTGTAGTGGCGGACGTCGCTGTAGCTGTTGATGCCCTCGGCGTCGCGCAGCAGGTGCCGCACGGTCGACGGCGTCTCCAGCGGCACCTTTTGACTCAGCGTGCCCCGGTCGGGGTTGGCGTCCACCGCGATCACCCGGTCACCTCGCGCCGAGGCGAACGTCGCGCCGAGGGTCGCGGTGATGGTCGTCTTGCCGACACCGCCCTTGAGGGACAGCATGGCGATGCGGTAGCACCCGCGCAGCGGGCGGCTGGCCTGCGCGGTGAGCTCCTTGCGGCGCAACGCCTTGCGACCCTCGCCGAGGTTCACCAGGGTGAAGGTCGACAGATAGAGCCAGCGCCGCCACCCTGCTGTCGGCGTGCGCTTGGGCTGCCCCAGCAGCGCCACCGTCGACAGGTCCAGGTACGGCGACTGCGACGGAGACCCTGCCTCAGGCTCGGGCTCGGACGCGGGAGTGGGACGCGGCGCGGGCGCCTTGATGACGGGTATGCCGCGAGGCGGGGTCGGCGCGGTCCACTCCGGCGGAATGGCCTGCGAGGGATCGCTGAACCGTTGCTGCGCGCAGAAGTCCGACGGTGGTGGGGAGAACCGCCGAGAGCCTCGGGGGTGCAATCTCAGCCCACCCCGGCGTAGGAGTGCAACCCGGTGACGACGAGGTTGATGAAGAACAGGTTGAACACCATCGCCACGAAACCGACGACGTTGATGTAGGCGGCCTTGCGGTCGCGCCATCCCGCCGTCGAGCGGGCATGCAGATACGCGGCGTAGACCACCCAGGCGATGAACGCCACGGTCTCCTTGGGGTCCCAGCCCCAGTACCGGCCCCACGCCTCCTCGGCCCAGATGGCGCCGAAGATGACACCGAAGCCGAAGATCGGGAACCCGAAGATCGTCGTGCGATAGGCGATGCGGTCCAGGGTCTGGGCGTCGGGAAGCCGCGCGATGACCGCGGCCAGCCGGCCCGGCCGGCCGGGATCGCCCAGCGGTGACATCTTGGCCAGGAACAGCATGCTGGCCACGCCGGCGACCAGGAACACCCCGGACCCGAGGCTGACCACCGACACGTGGATGGGCAGCCAGTAGGACTGCAGCGCGGGCATCACGGGTGCGGCGTTGGAGTAGAGCCACTTGCCCGACACCGCCAGCAGGATCAGTACCGGCAGCAGCACGAACGCCCACAGCGCGCGGAACTTCGGGCGGCGCAGCGTGAACGCCGCGGCGACCAGCCCACAGAAGCAGGTCAGGTTGATGAACTCGTACATGTTGCCCCACGGCACGCGTGAGGTCGCCAGCCCGCGAAGCACGATGCAGGCCAGCAGCATGGCCGTGCCGACGTACACCAGCGCCAGGCCGGCCCGCCCGATTCGTTCGTCGGCCGGGCGCTTCGGGGCGTCGACGACGACGCCGGGGGTGCCGCCGTCGACGGACACGGTGCGCGCGTTCGCGGTCACCAGCTCGCGCGCGTCGGCCCGGCGGCTACCGCTGTAGGCCAGCTCGACGGCCAGCAGCAACAGCGCGATGACCAGCACCACGATCGTGGACGTGAACGCCAAGTCCGAATACCGGGCTAGCCCAACGTCGATGTGTGGACCGTTCATCTTCGCTCACTCACTCCCGCCTCGTTCGCCGACGGCACCAGCCGCGCCGTCAACTTCTCGAACTCGTCGCCCCACCCGGAGTTGTCGGTGCGGGCGAGTCCGCCCAGCTCGACCTCAACGGTACCCGGCGAGGCCGGTGACACCCGAACCCAGATCCGCCGCCGTCGCACCACCAGCGACACCAGCAACCCGGCCATCATCGTCATCGCCGACCCCAGCACCCATACCTGCGCCGGATCGTGGGATACCTGCACGTTGATGAACGGTGCCGCACCGTCGAACGTGATCACGGTGCCGTCGTTCAGCCGGGTCGACTGACCCGCCTTGAGATTCACCCGCACCTGCTTGTTGAGCCGCTTCTGCTCGATCAGTCGGGGGTCGAGGGTGAACAGGGACTGGGGGCGTCCGGTGTCCAGACCGGTGTCACCGCGGTATACGTCGATCGCCACCGCCGGATCGCGCAGCGCGGGAAAGCTCGACGACAGCAGCTTGCCGTCGAGCTGCTCGGTGGGCGCGAACAAGCCCTGGATCGCGATCTGGTTCTTGCGGCGCTCCCCGGCGTCGGGATAGGTGCCCGCGGGCGGGTCGACGCGAATCACCCCGGAGGACAGCAGCGTGATCGGGTCGTCGGGGCGCCACTGCACCGTCTGGGTGCGGGTGCGCCCGTCGGGGAAGGTGACCGTGAAGGTCGGCGCGTAGCCGTGCCCCTGCAGGTAGAGCCGGTCCCCGCCGAGGCGCAGGGGATGGTTGACTTCGAGCCGGTAGGACCGCCAGGTGTCGGTGGTGAGGTCGTCACCGGCTTGGTAGTCGACGTTGGCGGCGAAGCTCAGCGCCTGCCCGCTCGGGAGGTAGTCGGCGTCGAAGTCGTTGACGCGCAAGCAAATGGGGTTCAGCGAGGTGCCGTCGACGGTGTTGCCCGCCCGGAAGGAGTCGAAGGCCGCCGGGCTCGCCGAGCAGAATCCCGGCCCACCGTTGGCCACCACGATGACGTTGCCCTCGTAGCCGAAGAGCTTTCCGACCGCGATGGCGATCAACAGCGCCAGCAGCGAGAAGTGGAAGACGATGTTGCCGAATTCGCGGAAATAGCCCTTCTCCGCGGAGATCTCGGTGATCTCCCCGTTCGGTCCGACGCGGCGGCTCGTGTGTCGCCAACCCTTCAGCCGTTCCTCCACGGCGGTGGCGACCGCGTCGACCTCTCCCGCCGCGACGACGGTCTGGTGCTTGGGCAGCCGCGTCAGATTGCGCGGCGCGGCGACGGGGGTGGCCCGCATGCTGCGCACGTGCTCGGCCAACCGCGGCGTCAGGCAGCCCACCAGGGAGATGAACAGCAGGGCGTAGATGGCGGTGAACCAGAAGCTGGAGAACACGTCGAATGCCTGCACGCGATCCAGCCAGGGCCCGATGAGGGTGTGCTCGGCCAGGTATTCGTCGACCTTGCCCGCGTTGAGGCTGCGCTGCGGAATCAACGCGCCGGGGATGGCCGCCAGGGCCAGCAGGAACAGCAGGGCCAGCGCCGTGCCCATCGACGTCAGGGTGCGCCAGGTGTTCCTCGCATACGCGCCAAGGCGTGTGAGCAGCCTCATATCGGCAGCCGAACGTCGCTGACGAACGCGTCACGCACCCAGGAGATGAAGTCCGCCCACACCCCGGTCACCAGGGCGACGCCGACGACGATCAACAGCACGCCGCCGAGGATCTGGGTCGTCCTGGTGTGACGGCGCAACCACCCCAGGCCCCGCACGGCCCCGGCGGACCCGAAGGCCAACAGCAGGAAGGGGATTCCCAATCCGAGGCAGTAGGCGACGACGAGGACCGCGCCCCTGGCCACGTTGGCGCCGTCGGTGGCCGACGCCACCGCGATCACCGCGGTCAACGTCGGACCCAGGCACGGCGTCCACCCCAGGGCGAACACCGCACCGAGCAGCGGGGCCCCGCCGATCGTGGACAGCAGCTTGGGGGTGAATCGCGCCTCGCGCTGCAGCGCCGGGATGAAGCCGACGAAGACCAAACCCATCACGATGGTGACGACGCCGCCGATGCGTTGCAGCAGAAGCTGATTGATCAACAACGTGGTGGTCAGCCCCAGCACCGCGACGGTGCCGAGGACGAAGACCACCGTGAATCCGGCCACGAACAGCGCGGCCGCCCCGACCACGCGCAGCCGCGCCGTCTTGACCGTGACGGCCGACGCGTCGCGGTCGTCCACCCCGACGATGGCCGCGAGGTAGGACAGATAGCCCGGCACCAACGGCACCACGCACGGCGAGGCGAACGAGACGAACCCGGCCAGCACGCTGACGAGCACCGCGACGGCCAGCGGGCCGGCCGAGACCAGGGTGCCCACCTGGTCGAGACCCGCCGCGAGGACCGTCACTTCTCCCGTCACTTCTCGGCAGCCAACTTCTGCACCACGGGCATCAGGTCCTCGGCCAACAGTTCGCGCAGGAACACCGCCGCCACCCGGTGCTGACGGTCCAGCACGACCGTCGAGGGGATGACGGTGGTGGGGTACCGGCCGCCGAAGGCGATCATCGTGCGCATCGCCGGGTCGTAGATCGACGGATAGGTGACCTTGCGGTCGGTGACGAAGTCGACGGCCGCATCCCGGTCGTTGTCGCGCACGTCGATGCCGAGGAATTGAACGCCCTGCGCGCGGGTGGCCTCGAACACCTTCTCCAGTTCGGGCACCTCCGAGCGGCACGGCCCGCACCATTGACCCCACACGTTGACGACCACGACCTTGCCGGCGAAGTCGTCCACCGACACCGTCTTGGCCGGATCGGTCAGGGACGGCCCGCTGATCTTGCCCGGGCGGTGCCGGCTGTCCGGCGGGTCGTAGAAGATGTCGGTCTTCCCACCCGGGGCGACGAACTCGAAGCTGCCGCCCTGGGCGACGGCGTCGTCACCGGTCGCACATCCGGCGACCAGCGCCGATGCCAGGACCAGCCACGCCGCGATCCATCTCACTGGCCAGCCAGCTCCGAGTAACCCCAGCCGACCAGCGCCTCGTCGTGGAAGTAGAACGATGTCAGCGACGCGTGGTTGCACATCCGGTTGGCCGCGGTGGGCAGATGGTGCAGCGTCTGCCCGGTGAGTGACCGCCGCAGCGTGGCCGTCGGCAGTTGGTGGCTGACGCACACCGCCTCGTGGCCCATGGCCTGGTCCCTGGCCCGGAACAACGCGGCCTGCATGCGCTCGGCGATGTGGGTGTACGGCTCACCCCACGACGGGGTACGTGGATTGCGCAGGTGCCACCAGTTGCGCGGGTTGCGCAGCGCGCCGTCCCCCGGAGACACCCGCTCACCCTCGAAGACGTTCTCCGACTCGATGAGGTCGGCGTCGGTGGCGATGGCCAGCCCGTGCGTCGCCGCGATGGGTCCGGCCGTCTCCTGGGCCCGCTCCAACGGCGAGGCCACGACGTAGGTGACGTCGTGGGCGGCCAACCAGTCGGCGACCCGCGCGGCCTGGGCGCGACCCTTGTCGGACAGGTGGAAGTCGGGCAGGCGCCCGTAGAGGATCTGACCCGGGTTGTGGACCTCGCCGTGGCGCATCACGTGCACGACGGTCTTGCGGGGATCGGTCACGACGGCCTCTTCGCATCGGCTGCGGCGCGGGCCGCGGCGGGGAGGGCGGACGCGATGCGGTCGAACGCGTCGTCGTCGAGCACCGCGGAGACGAACCACGCCTCGAAGGCGCTGCACGGCGGGTAGACACCCGCGTCGAGCAGGGCGTGGAAGAACGGCGGGAATCGCCACGTGTCGGTGGCCTTGGCCGACGCGAAGTCGGTGACCTCGTGGTCGGCGAAGAAGACGCTGAGCATGTTCCCGGCCCGCGAAATACGATGTGCCACCGACGCTTCGGTCAGTGCCGAGGTGAGCAGACCGGCGAGCCGGTCGGCGTTGGCGTCCAGCGCGGCGTACACGGCGTCGTCGGCGGCGCGCAGCGTGGCAAGGCCCGCGGCCATCGCGACCGGATTGCCCGACAGCGTGCCCGCCTGGTACACCGGTCCCAGCGGGGCGAGTCGCTCCATCACCTCGGCGCGACCACCGAACGCGGCCGCCGGCAGACCGCCGCTCATCACCTTGCCGAACGCGAACAGGTCGGCATCGACGGGATCGATGCCGTACCAACCGGATCGGCTGACCCGAAACCCCGTCATGACCTCGTCGAGGATGAGCAGCGCGCCGTGTTCGGCGGTGATGCGGCGCAGCGCCGCGTTGAAGCCGGGCCGCGGGGGTACGGCGCCCATGTTGCCCGCCGCCGCCTCGGTGATGACGCAGGCGATCTCGGGGCCGAACTCGGCGAACGCGTGCTCGACGGCGTCGACGTCGTTGTAGGGCAACACGATCGTGTCGACGGTCGCCGCACCGGTGACCCCTGGCGAGGAGGGCAGGCCCAGGGTCGCGACGCCGGAACCGGCGTCGGCCAGCAGCGCGTCGCTGTGCCCGTGGTAGCAGCCGGAGAACTTCACGATCTTGGCCCGGCCGGTGAAGCCCCTGGCCAACCGGATGGCGCTCATCGTGGCCTCGGTGCCGGAGTTGACCAACCGGATCTTCTCCACGGCGGCGACGCGCCCGACGATCTCGCGGGCCAGGTCGCTCTCCGACGGCGTGGGCGCCCCGAAGCTCAACCCGTCGGCGGCGGCACGCTGGACCGCCTCCACGACGGCGGGGTGCGCGTGGCCGAGGATCATCGGCCCCCACGAGCACACCAGGTCGACGTAGCGGTTGTCGTCGGCGTCGGTGAGCCAGTAGCCCGCGGCCTTGGTGATGAACCGCGGCGTGCCACCCACGGAGTTGAACGCACGGACCGGCGAGTTGACCCCGCCGGGAATGACGGCGGAGGCCTCGGCGAAGAGCCGCGCCGAGGTGGTCGCCTGTGGGTCAACACGCATGTCCACCAGTGTCCCAGTCGGTCCCCCGCCGTCAACTACAGGGTGTAGGAGAACTGGGGAAACACCGTCACCGGGCGGCGAGGTCGACGGGAATCGGCCCCTTGGCGACCGTCGTATAGGGCACTTCGACGGGGAACTCGGCGGCGAACGAGCGGATCCGCACCGCGGAGACGATCGTCGCCAGCGCCAGCGTCGTCTCCAGAAGCGCGAAGTGCTGTCCGATGCAGGACCGCGGACCGCCCGAGAACGGGACGAACTGCCAGCGTGGCCGCCCGGCCGAGGCGTCCGGCGCGAAGCGGTCCGGGTCGAACGCCATCGGGTTGGGCCACAGGGTGGGATCCCGGTGCACGGCCTGGATGCCGACGGCGACGATGCTGCCCGCCTCGACGCGGTACCCGGCCACCTCGAAGTCCCGCAGCGCCATCCGCCCGACCCCGGCCGCGGGCGGACACAGCCGCAGCGACTCGTCGAGCACCTGGCGGGTGTAGCCCAACTGCGGCACGTCGGCGGGGGTCAGTTCGCGGGCCCCGGCGGCCGCGACCTCGGCGGCGATGCGGTCCTGCATGTCGGGGTGGTGTCCCAGCGCCCACAACGAGTGCGTCAGCGCCGTCGCGGTGGTGTCGTGCCCGGCGAGCATGAAGATCAGCAGGTCGTTGCACACGTCGCGGTCCGACAGGGCGGCTCCGGTCACCGGATCGGTGGCCGCCAGGAGGGCGCGGACCAGCGGCGCGTCGCGGTCGGGGTCGGCGCGGCAGGCCTGCAGCATCTCGTCGGCCACCTCCAACATGGTCGCCACCGCGCGACGGGCACGACGACGGGCGGGAGTCGGCAGCCAGCGCGGCGCCCGCACGGGCCGCAGCGCCCGGTCGGCGGCGTAACCGGACGCGACGTGCATGCACTCGGCGATGACGTCGGCGCGCTCGTTGAGGTCGACGCCGAGGACCGAGCGGCCCAGCGACTGCATCGTCAGCCGACGGCATGCCGGATCCAGGTCGACCCGCAGGCCGTGGGCCAGGTCGGCGGCGCGCCACTCGTCCACCAGTTCGTGGGCGGCGCGCGACATGTGGCCACCGAAGCGCCGGACGTTGTGGTTGGTGAACACCGGCTGCAGCGCCCGCTTCCGGGGCACCCACCGCTCGTTGGGAAGCACGAACAGGCTGTCTCCGGCCAGGTGCCGGACCTCGTCGTGGACGATGCATCGGTCGCCGAGGTCGTGGTTGCGGGCCAGTACGTCGCAGATGCCCTCCGGCGAGGTCACCACGACCAGCGGGGGCATCAGCCACCTGGGCCCGAACTGAATCCTGGTGACGGGGCCGCCGGCGGCACTGAGCACCTCACCGCCGGTGTGGAATTCGCGCATCGCCTCCAGCAACTGCCTCAGAGACAGCGGGTTGCGTGGGACCTCGGGGAGGCGACTGACGTCCGGCGCGGCCATGGAGGGGATTGTGGCGTGATCGGGTGTGGACGGCAAAGCGTTGCTACGACGCCGCCCACTGAAGCGGCGCGCCCTCGCCGGCCGTCATCACCGTTCCCGCCATCACTCGAAGCCGGTAGGGCGCCAACCGCAGGACGGCGAACTGGTCCGACGTTGGTCCGTCACTCCACATCGGGATGATGAACGGGTCGTAGCCGACCGGCGCGGGGGCCGTGGCGAAGGTCTCCCACACGGATTGGCACGTGTCGTCGTCGAGGTACCACTGCACCGTGGCCTCGGCGCTGCACGTGTCGTGACTCGGCGTCCAGTAGCTGACCGCCACCTCCGGGTGAGCGTCGAGATGAGCCCGTTTCAGCGGTGTGGGGACGGTGGCGATCCACCCAACCAGGTCGGTGCCGTTCCACTCCCAGTACGGATGGAGGATGCGCGAGCGGGGCCGACCGTCCGCATCGACGGTCGCCACCGACGCCCACACGATCTGGTGTGCCATGTCGCGAAAGGCCGGAGCGACCTCGTCGAGGGACTGCATCTAGCTCGACTCGTCCCCCGACTCGCCCTTGGGTTCGCTGCCCATGGTCTCCTCCCGAACGCCCATCACGTCTTCGCGCTTGACGCCACCGCCGTCGGCGACGTCGCCGAACTTGGGGCTGCCGTCCTCGTCGATCCACTCCGAGACCGCCTGGCCCGTCACGGTGTTGCTCGTACCCGGCAGACCGACGGTGGGGCGGTCGTCCTCGTAGGCCTTGGCCATCTCCTTGGCCTTCTCCCGATGCTCGTCGGTGACTTCCGGCTTCTCGGTGATCTGCTCGTTCGTTGCCATGCCCTTGGCTGCCCAGAAGTGTGACGTGCGAAACAGTCGCCGGTGACGGGCCTGCGGATCACACCGCGACGGCCCGCAGCGCCGCGGGCAGGCTGGGCACGAAGTGCCTTTCGGCGAAGGCGCGTAACTGCTCGGGGGTGTCGAGCGGTTCGGCGCTCGGCAGCAGCAGCACCACCGCGGCGTAGCGCAGGATCGTCTCGGCGAGGTCGTCGACGGCGGCCGCGCCGATCCGGTCGGCGAACCCGGCGGGGAAGATCACCCGAAGCGCGTCGGCCAACCGCTCGATCGCCGCGCCGTGATGCCGACGACCCAGTTCCAGCACCAGCGCGGGTTCCTCGGTGATCATCTGGTTGAGCACGCGGTGCCTGCGGAACATCAGGATCGACTGGGTGAACGCCTCGACGTAGTAGTTCGCCGGTTTGTCGGCACGCGACAAATTCGTCGCGATGTCGGCGAAGAGCACCACGTTCTCGCGCTCGATGACGGCGGCCACCAACTCGTCGCGGTTGGCGAATCGGCGATAGATGGTGGTGCGGCTGACCCCGGCCCGGCGGGCCACGTCGTCGAGTGCGACCCGCTGAAGGCCGTGCCGCTCGAATTCCACGAGCGCGGCGTCGAGGATGGCCCGCGTCGCGCTGTTGGTGGTGTCAACGACGCCCATAGCCGACCTGAGCGAACCTGTTGTAGCGCACGGTCATCGGCATGCGGTCCCATGCCCAGTTCACCGGCGCCGACCGCCACAGGGCCGCGAAGGCCTGGTACGCCCGCTCACGCCGGGGACCCCACGGCAGCTCCAGCAGATCCCGGGCGCGCGGCGGCATGCCGCCGGTGGTGAGGAAGGCGGCGACGGGGTCGAACACCGGCGACACCAACCGCCACGTCAGCGGTGAGACGCCCTTGGGCCGCGGGAAGCCCTTGGTGACGTAGCCGACGCCGTACTTCGCAGTGGGGTGGGCGACCATGACCTGGTCCATCATCCGGTCCCAATAGCGTTGGAAGCCGGCGTAATCGGCGGGCATCGGTCGGTCGCTGACGCCGTAGCGGCGGTACCACGTCTTCGACTCGAGGTAGATGCGCTCCTTCTCCTCGTCGGTGAGACGCTTGACGAAGGTGTCGGCGAAGTACAGCACCTGCTCGACGAACGTGGCGTGCGCCCAGAAGTACGTCTCGGGGTCCAGCGCGTGGTAGCGGCTCCCGTCTGGCATGTCACCCTTGATGCCGCGGTGGAAGTCGCGGACCTTGAGCCCCTCGGCGTCGTCGTCGGATCCGTAGACGGTCATCATGATCGGCGGAATGGAGCGCTTGACCCTGGCCGCGGTGTCGGAGAAGAACACCGAGTGGTCGAGTACGCCTTGCCCCAGCTCGGCGAGCATGTTCTGCAGGACGGCAGGCCGCGGGCCGATCAGGTACATCCGGTTGTCGCCGAAGTACTTCCACACAAGTGAGTCGGGCCCGAGCGGAAGGGCATCGGAGCGCTGGCTGTCCTCGGCGAGTTCGGTCACCGACACAGTGTTACAGATTCCGTACTTTGTACCCAGACCTCTGTGACCGGACTCACTCGGGGTCAGCGGCGGCGAAGCCTCGCGATGCCGAGCACCGCGAACACCGCCGCCACCACGAGCAGCACCATCGCCAGGACGATGAACGACGGGTCGTAGGTCACCGTGGGCATCGACGGTTCGGAGGCGATGACCGGCGCGGCCACGGCGGAGGACTTCGCCGCCAGCCAGCTCAGCACGCACCCCACCGCGGCCACCGCGGCGAGCACCAGTTCCAGGACGGCGCGGTTCTTCACGACACGACTCCCTCGTCGACGACGGAGACCAGCGCCGCCCGCAACTGCCGATGCCGGCGCGCCCACGCCTGGGCCCGGCGGTCGCTGCTGAGCTTCACGCCGATGCCGGTGCGGCCACGCGGCACCCCGGTCAGCTCGCCCAGGGCCCGGGCCGATTGCCATGCCGGCACCTCGGGCCCGTCGGCCTCCGGATAGATCCGGACGATCTCCGAGAGCAGGATCGTCTCGGCGCCCTGACGCAGGTAGGTCGGCGTCAGCTCGACCGAGGTGTGGATGCGGGCGGCCTTGACCTGCAACCCGAGGAAACCGGTCACCAGCACGAGGAACACCCCGGGCAGGAGGGGCTGCCAGCCGTATCCCGAGGACACCTGGATGAACATCATCGTCGCGGCGGCGATCGGACCGGCCGCCAGCCACCACAGCGTGGCACCCGGTTCGTGGTAGAGGATCTCGGGGTCGGCGCTCACGGGCGCTCCTGCGCGTCGTACCACTGCTGCGAGGTGCTCCGTTGGTTCATCGCCGAGCCGGTGACGAACAGCACCATGATCACCGCGACGATGAGCACGCCGACGGGCGCGATGCCGGCCACGACGAGCAGCACTCCCAGATACACCACCGACGCCATCGCAAGACCGACAGCGGCGCTCGCGAAGCGCTTCGACCCCCTGCGGGCCCGGCCCGCTAGGTAGCCCTGCGCCAATCCGGCGACGACCAGGATCAGCCCGGCCACCTGGAAGAGCAGCGCCGTGGTGAAGGTCGCGATCAGCATCCCGAACGCCGCGGCCAGGATCGCCGCGGCCAGCCAGCACCAGAACGCCATCGTCACCGTGCGCGGACGACTGGTGTCGGGCGGAGAGTCGGACATCGTCGGGCCAGCCTAGCGTCCCGCTCAGCGCGTGAAGTAGGCGTGGGCGTCGTTGCGGTGCAGCAGATAGATGCCGCCGGCGACGCACACCACCGCGACGATCGCGGTGACCGCAAAGACGAAGGCCGCCACCGCAGGTCGGTCGACGCCGAACAGGTTGGTCAGCGCGTAGACGATCGTCGCCGCCCCACCGCCGGTGAGCAGGGTGCGCGCCCAGCGGTATCCCTCGCGCATCAGGAACAGAAATGTCACGACGACCGACACGACGACGAAGAGGAAGACACCGGACACCCCGTAGACCACCGACGACGGGCCTGCCACGGGAACGGTTACCAGGTCGACGACGTAGCCGATCACCATCGTCGTCGTCGCCACCAACCACAGCCAGAAACCGGTGTCGACGTCGTCGGGACGGGCGATCGGCCCGGACTGCTCGGGTGGGCCCTGCGGTCCGGGCGGCGGACCGGCGTACGGGCCCTGCGGGGGGTAGGTCACGCCAGCCACTCGGCGACGTCGGCCGCCCAGTAGGACAGCACGATGTCGGCGCCCGCCCGGCGGATGCTGGTCAGCGTCTCCAGCGCGGTGGTGCGCAGGTCTATCCACCCGTTGTCGGCGGCCGCCCGGATCATCGAGTACTCTCCCGAAACCTGGTATGCGGCAACCGGAACCGGAGATATCTCGGCGGCCGCGCGCACGACGTCCAGATAGGCCATCGCGGGCTTGACCATGATGAGGTCGGCGCCCTCGGCGATGTCGAGTTCGATCTCGTGCAGCGCCTCCCGTGCGTTGCCGGGATTCTGCTGATAGGTCCGGCGGTCGCCCTGCAGACTCGAGCCCACCGCCTCACGGAAGGGACCGTAGAAACCGGAGGCGAATTTCGCCGCGTAGGCCAGGATCACCACGTCGGAGTGCCCGGCGGCGTCGAGGCCGGCCCTGATCGCCGCGACCTGACCGTCCATCATTCCGCTCGGACCCACCACGTGGGCACCTGAGTTCGCTTGCGCGACGGCCAGTTCCACGTAGCGCGCGTTGGTGACGTCGTTGTCCACTCGGCCGCGCACGTCGAGCACGCCGCAATGTCCGTGGTCGGTGAACTCGTCGAGGCACGTGTCGGCCATCAAGACCGTGTCCGACCCCAGATCGGCCGCCAGATCCCGCAGCGCGACGTTGAGGATGCCGTCCTCGGCCACGCCGGCCGACCCGGTCGGATCCTTGTCCTCGTCCTTCGGCACGCCGAAGAGCATCAGCCCGCCCACGCCGGCGGCGACCGCCTCGGCGGCCGCCTTGCGCAACGAATCACGGGTGTGCTGGTAGACCCCCGGCATCGAGTCGATCGGGCGTGGTTCGGAGATGCCGTCCGCGACGAACATCGGCAACACCAGATGCCGCGGCTCCAGCGAAGTCTGCGCGACGAGCCGACGCATGGCCGGCGTCGACCGGAGGCGGCGTGGGCGGTGGATGGGCATGCGGGCTCGCGCTACCTCCGACGACTCTTCTTGCGCGGAGGGGGCAGTGCACCTTCGGCGCGGAGCCGTGCGGCGTGCTCGGCCAGCGCCTCCACGAGCGGACCGACGGCGGCCGTCTCCGGCTGCACGTCGACCCTGAGCCCGAATTCGGCTGCGGTCTCGGCGGTCTTGGGCCCGATGCACGCGACGATGGTCCGGGCGTGCGGCTTGCCGGCGATGCCGACCAGGTTGCGCACCGTCGAACTGGAGGTGAAGCACACCGCGTCGAAGCCGCCGGTCTTGATCATCTCGCGCGTCTGCGCCGGCGGCGGGGCCGCCCGGACGGTGCGGTACGCCGTGACGTCCTCGATCTCCCAGCCCCGCTCGCGCAGGCCCTCCGCCAGGGTCTCGGTGGCGATGTCGGCCCGCGGCAACAGCACCCGGTTCACCGGGTCGAAGATGTCGTCATACGGCGGGAACTCGTCGAGCAGGCCCAGCGAGGACTGCTCACCCGACGGCACCAGCTCGGGGTTGATGCCGAACGCGCGGACCTTGTCGGCCGTGGCCTGTCCGACGCAGGCGATCTTCACCCCGGAGAAGGCACGGGCGTCGAGACCGAACTCGTTGAACTTCTCCCACACCGCACGCACGGCGTTGGTGGAGGTGAACACCACCCACTGGAACCGGCCGTCCACCAAACCCTTGACGGCCCTTTCCATCTGGGCCGGGCTGCGCGGCGGCTCGACGGCGATGGTCGGAACCTCGATGGGCAGGGCGCCGTGGGAGACCAGTCGATCGCTCATCTCGCCGGCCTGGTCCTTGGTGCGGGGCACCAGCACGGTCCAGCCGTAGAGCGCGCGGCTCTCCCACCAGTTCAGCTTCGCGCGGTTGGCGACGGTCTTGCCAATCGTCACGACCAGCGGGCCGACGAACGGACCCGCGGACTCGGCGGCCACCAGCGTCGCCTTGTCCTGCAGGCCCGACAGCGTGGCTTCGACCGAACGCTGTTGGCACGTCGTGCCGTTCGCGGTGACGACGCACGGCGTCGACTCGGTCAGGCCGTACTCGATGAGAGTGCGCGCGGCCTCTGGGAGATGAGATGCGGTGGCGTGCAGGATCAGTGGGCCCGGGGCCGCGGCCAGCGCGGCCCAGTCCACGTCGCCGCGGACGTCGGCCACGGTGTGCGAGGAGCCCAGCGGCAGACCGGCGTAGGTGGGGACCGCGGCGGCGGGCGCGAGGCCCGGCACGATCTCGAACTGCGCCTGCGTGCGCGCCAGTGCGCCGACCTCGGTGATGACCGAGTCGACCGAGAGCGGATCGCCCGCCACCAACCGCACGACGTCGACGCCGGTGCGCGCCTCGTGCACCAGGAGCTTGGCGACCTCGGTCGGATCACCCAGGGCGGGGCGGACATCCGCGCCGCCGGGGAGGGTGGTCGTGGCGACGGGGACGCCGGCGTCGGCCGTCGTCGCGTCGTCGTTCTGGGCGGCCTCCGCAGGGCCCGACGTGGGCGGCAGCTCGGAGCCAACTATGGCGAGCACCGCCTCGGGTACGTCAGGGTCCGTGAAGACCAGTGCCGCGTTGGCTAGAACCGTGCGCGCCCTCGTCGTCAGCAGGCCCGGGTCACCGGGGCCTGAACCGACGAACGTGATGCGGCCGGGCTTCAGCTTGCGCCCTCGGGTCGTCATCCTTCACTCCCGCTCTGTCGTCCGCTGATCCAACAACTCCCGTGCTCCCAGATCGAACAGCTCCGCGGCGACCGAGAGACCCAGCTCCCTGGCCCGTTCGGGGCTACCGATTCCGGACGCCCGGATCACGTCGGATCCGTCCAGCGTCGCCACGCAGCCGCGCAACGACAGCTCGTCGAAGACGTTGCCCTCCTCGTCGATGGACTCGACCACTTCCGCGATCGCACCCACCGGCGCGGAACACCCCGCCTCGAGCTCGGCGAGCAGGGTTCGCTCCGCGGTGACCGCGACGCGCGTGTCGGCGTGATCCATCTCCGCCAGCAGCGCGACGAGCTCCGAATCGCCCGCGCGACACTCCACCGCGAGCGCACCTTGGGCCGGCGCTGGCAACATCTGCACCGGCTCCAGGGTCTCGGTGACGTCGCCGTGGCGTCCGATGCGGAGCAACCCCGCCCGGGCGACGACGACGCCGTCGAAATCACCGTTGCTTACCCTGTTCAACCTGGTGTCTAGGTTGCCTCTTAGGGGGCGAATTTCCAAACCGAGACCCAGTGCTCTAAGCTGCGCCGTCCGCCGCGGGCTCGACGTGCCGATCACCGAACCGGCTGGCAACTCCCCCAGCACCAAGCCGTCGCGGGCCACCAGGGCATCCCTGGGGTCTTCGCGTGGCGGAATGGCGGCGATGGCGAACCTCGGGTCGGGAGCCGTCGGCAAATCCTTGTACGAGTGCACCGCGACGTCGACGCCGCCGTCGGCGATCGCGTCGCGCAGGGCCGCGGTGAACACCCCGATGCCGATGTCGGCGATCGGTCCACTGGAGCGGTCACCGGCGGTGGAGACGACGACGAGTTCCGCTGCGTGCCCCTTGGCGATCAGAGCGTCTCTGATGAGCCCGGCCTGAGTGGTAGCCAGAAGGCTGCCCCTGGTGCCGATCCGGATGGCCGTATCGCGCGAATATGACAAGTGCCTACTCAGCCTGACCAAGGTCGAACCGGGCGTCACCCGGGATCAATTCCGTTGCCACTAGCGGCAATTCGCCGCCGGAGACCGCATCGACGGCCTGGGGGTCGAGCTCGAAGAGCTCGCGCAGCGCCTCGGCGTAACTGTCGCCTCCCGGCGCGCTGGCCAATTGCTTGACCCGGACCGTCGGAGCGTGCAGCAGCTTGTCGACAACCCGGCGCACGGTGCGGGCCACCTCGTCGCGGTGGGCGGCCTCGAGGCCGGGCAGTCGGTTGTCCAGGCGCAGCAACTCGGCCTCGACGACGTCGGCGGCACGCTGCCGAAGGGCAGTCACGGTGGGGGTCACCTCCGCCATCCGTTGCCCGGCAAGGTAGTTGCCGACCTCCGCGGCAACGATCGCGCGGGCTTCTTCGGCGTCGGTGGCCGCCGCCCGCGCGGCGGGCTCGCGCTGGATGCGCTCCATGTCGACGACGTAGACACCCGGCAGGCCGGCAATGGCCGCGTCGACGTCACGGGGCATGCCGAGATCGCAGACCACGAGCTGCTTGGGTTCCTGGCCGTGCGCCAGACCCCTGTGCACGTCGGCGAGCGAGACGACGGGGCGCACGGCCCCGGTACACGACACCACGACGTCGGCGTCGGCGAGCACGGCGGGGATGTGGTCGAACGGGAAGGCCTGCGCCTCGACGCCCTGGGCCCTCAGATTCTCGACGAGGCGCTCGGCGCGTGGCAGCGAACGGTTGACGACGTGGACCCGGCCGATGCCGGCCCGCACCAGATGAGCGGCCGCCAGCGATCCCATCGACCCGGCCCCGATCACCGCGGCCGACCGCCCGGCCAGACCGGGCCGACTCCCCGAGTCGCTGCGCTGCCGCCCACCGGACAACTTTGCGTCGGCCATGTCCAGCGCCACTGACACCACCGACGCGCCCGCGGCGCCGATGTCGGTCTCGGACTGCACGCGCTTGCCGACCTGAAGCGCGCGTTGCGCCAGTTCGTGCAGGGTGCGGCCGACGGTCTGATGCGCTTCGGCCGAGGCGTAGGAGCGGCGCACCTGGCCCAGCACCTGCTGCTCGCCGATCACCGCGGAGTCCAACCCGCTGGTCACGGCGAACAGATGCTCGACGGCGGCCTCGGCGTAGCGGACGTAGGCGTGCTTGGTCAGATCGCCGAGTGAGAGGCCCGAGTGATCGGAGAGCACCTGACCGATGACGGACAGCCCGCCGTGGAACGCCTCGACCACCGCGTAGATCTCGACCCGGTTGCAGGTGGAGAGGACCATGGCCTCGGTGACGAGCGGGGACAGCAGGACTTCGTCGACGATCTTGGCCTGATCGGACTCGTCGGTGCTGAGACGTTCCAGCACGGAGACGGGGGCGCTGCGATGCGAAACCCCGAACAGAAGAACGCTCATGGCCTCGTCACCGTGCTACTTTCCCGTCGCTACGCCGCCCCGGATGACATCGAAGATAGTCGGCCATCTGTCCGCCAACCAAATTCGAGGCGAGGGTCACTCCGCCGTCATCCGCAACGCTCCCCCGGGTCGCTAGGCTCCTGCCCGCCGGGTCGACAGATCCGCCCGCAGACGCGCCTCGTCGACCTCCCAGTAGCCGTGCTGGACCCCGTCGAGCAGGACCACGGGCAGCAGATCCCCGTACTCGGCCCGCAACGAGGGATCGCCCGCCGCGGCCGCCGCGTCGACGTCGACGCTGGACAGGTCGAAGTCCAACTCCTCGGCGAGGCGGGTCAGAACCGCCGCCGCCTTCTCGCACAGGCTGCACCCGGCGCGGGTCAACAACTCGACGGCGTGCCTGCTCCCAACGTGGTCCACGGGACCGAGTATCCCGTGCCCTACTGTTGAAGGGTGTCCGAGTCAGGGGCTGACGCCAATCGGGAGGCCGACCAGGGGGCGGGCGCCTGGGCTGGTGACGAAGCCGACGCCGTCGACTACATCGTGGCCGACATCGTGGCCGACGAGGCATCCGCCACCGAGCCACCGCCGCCGGACCTGACCGCCGCCGCCTTCTTCGACGTCGACAACACCCTGGTTCAGGGCTCGTCGCTGGTGCACTTCGCCCGCGGGCTCGCCGCGCGCAAGTACTTCACCTACGCCGACCTGGCGCGGTTCGGCTACGCGCAGGCGAAGTTTCAGCTGACCGGCAAGGAGAACAGCGACGACGTCGCCGCGGGTCGCAGCAAGGCGCTGGCGTTCATCGAAGGCCGGCCGACCTCCGAGCTGACCGAGGTCGGCGAGGAGATCTACGACGAGATCATCGCCGACAAGATTTGGCAGGGCACCCGCGCGCTGGCCGAGATGCACCTCGACGCCGGCCAGCAGGTGTGGCTCGTCACCGCCACGCCCTACGAACTGGCGGCCACGATCGCCCGCAAGCTGGGGCTGACGGGAGCACTGGGCACGGTCGCCGAATCGGTCGACGGGGTGTTCACCGGACGGCTGGTCGGGGAGATCCTGCACGGGGCGGGCAAGGCCCATGCCGTTCGGTCGCTGGCCATCCGCGAGGGCCTCAACCTGCGCCGATGCACCGCCTACTCCGACAGCATCAACGACGTGCCGATGTTGTCGCTGGTCGGCACCGCGGTGGCGATCAACCCCGACGCCGCCCTGCGGGACGTCGCCCGCAAGCGGGGCTGGGAGATTCGCGACTTCCGCACCGCCCGCAAGGCCGCGCGCATCGGCGTTCCCTCGGCGCTGGCCCTCGGCGCGGCCGGTGGCGCGCTGGCCGCGGTCGTCTCCCGTCGCGGAAATGGCGGCTGACGGCCCGCTGATAGGCTCGGCGCCGCATCGAACAGGTGTCGCAGACACCATGTACCGCGACGACCAGCGACCAACCGGAGAGCCGAACCGACACATGAGCATCGCCCAGGACATCATCGGGACCCACTACCGGTACCCCGACTACTTCTTGGTGGACCGCGAGAAGGTGCGGGAATTCGCCCGCTCGGTGAAGGACGACCACCCGGCCCACTACGCCGAGGACGCGGCCGCCGACTGCGGGCAGGCCGCGCTGATCGCGTCGCTGACCTTCGTCGCGGTGGCGGGACGCCGGGTGCAGAACGAGATCTTCAACCAGTTCGACGTGCCGATCAACATGGAGCGCGTGCTGCACCGCGATCAGAAGCTGATCTTCCACCGTCCGATCGTGGTCGGCGACAAGCTGTGGTTCGACTCGTACCTGGATTCGGTCATCGAATCCCACGGCGCCATCATCACCGAGGTCCGCGCCGAGGTCACCGACGACGACGGCGCCCCGATCTTGACCAGCATCGTCACGCTGTTCGGTGAGTCGACCAACACCGACGAGCACGACGAGGTGACGGCGCAGATCGCCGCCGGCCGCGACGCGGCGATGAAGCGGATGATTGCCGGGCAAACCAAGACCGGCGTCTGACGGCGGTCAGCCGAGGAACGGATTCCGGCGGTTGGCCAGCAGCTGGTAGAGCGTCTGTTGAATGGTCTCGCGGACCTGGTCGGTCAGCTCGAAGGTGATCATCGGGTCGTCGGCCGCCGTCTCGTCGTAACCCTCGGTGGAGATGGGCTCGCCGAACTGGATGTGCCACTTCGACGGCAGCGGCACCAGACCCAGCGGTCCGGCGAGCGGGAACAGCGGCGTCACCGGGAAATAGGGCAGGCCCATCAACCGGGCGAGCAACTTCACGTCGGCGAGCATCGGGTAGATCTCCTCGGAGCCGACGATCGAGCACGGGACGATCGGCGCGTGGGCATGCAGCGCCGCCGAGACGAATCCGCCCCGGCCGAAGCGCTGCAGCTTGTAGCGGTCCCGGAAGTTCTTGCCAAGCCCCTTGTATCCCTCGGGGAACACCGCGGTCAGCTCGCCGGCGGCGAGCAGCCGGTGGGCGTCGGCGGTGCACGCCATGGTGTGCCCCGCCTTGCGGGCCGCGTGCCCCACCATGGGCATGTCGAAGACCATGTCGGCGGCGAGCAGGCGGAGGTCGCGCTGCTGGGGGTGGTTGTCGTGAACGGCGACCGAGGCCATCAGCCCGTCCATCGGGAGCACGCCGGCGTGGTTGGCGACGATGAGGGCCGCGCCGGTGTCCGGCAGGTTCTCGATACCGCTGACCTCGACCCGGAACCAGTTGCGAAACAGCCCACGAAGCAAAGGCAGGAAGATTGCCTCGTTGAGGTGCTTGTCGAAGCCGAACTCGTCGACCGTGTAATCGCCGGACATCCGCTTGCGGACGAATTCGGCGACGGTGGCGATGCGCTGACTCAGCTCACCGGGGCCCTCGTCGACGCCGGCCGCGCCGGCGACGGAATCGCGCCGGTCGTCGATCTCGTGGACCACCGCCGCGATCTGCTCGGCAGAGGCGCGTGAGCCGGGATCGTCGAGCAGGGACGGGTGCCTGCGGGCCCCCTCGCGCGCCGCGGCCCGTCGCTGCGCTGACGCTCGAGTCGAATTCGAGTGCAGCGGAATGACTTTCGCCTTGGACTCGCCAGCCACGTCCCTACCTCCCCCACACTTCGAAGTACAAGACTAACGCCGCAGTCGCCGTGCCGCCGAAATGGCGCGACTCTCGACCGAGCGTACCCATCGCGGATCGAGGATCGGCTGCAAACCTCGACCCCGCACGTAATCGTCGAAAGCCTCCGCCGTGGTCCACTTCGGGTTGTAGCCTAGGTCCTTGCGCATGCGCGCGGTGTCCATCACCCGGCCATAGCTCACGTAATTCAGCTGCTCCCGGTCCAGTTCGGTGTAGCGCGTCGCGCGTCTCAGCGAATCAACGGCAGAAAGCGCCGATCGAGGCACCGGCAGCGGCACCCGCCCGGACCGGCGGATCGCCTGCGACATCATGATGATTCCCGCGGCGCCCACGTTGAACGTGCCCGACCGACCCACCATCGTGGCCCGCTCCAGGACCCCGAGTGCGTCCTGTTCGTGCAGTAGTTGCAGTCGGGCGTCATACCCGAGCACCGACGGCACCACCGGACCGGCCAGGAAGCGCGAGAGCGCGGTGTCCATGGCCGGACCGATCATGTTGGCCAGCCGGAGGATGGTCACGCCCAGGTCGGGACGACGGCGCGCGAGACCTCGGGCATAACCCTCGATGTCGATGCTGTCCTTGGCGAAGCCCTCCCCGGGCGAGCGCCGCGAACTGCCGTCCTCGGTGAACATGACGGGGTCCCGAGGACTCGAGCCATACACCTCGGAGGTCGACTTGAGGACGACCCGCCGCACCGAGGGAGCCTTCTGGCAGGCCGCGAACAACTGCATCGCGCCCATGACGTTGAGTTCCTTCAGGGCCGCCCGCCCGCCGGCCCGCGGGGCGTAGGACGCCGCCGCGGCGTGCACGACGGTGTCCACTTCCCCGTTGCGAATCACCTTGGCGATGAACGGATTTCGGATGTCGGCCCGGACGAACTCGGCTCGACCCATGCGTCGGAGCAGATCCTTGCTCGGCGAGACGGCGTCGACCGCGATCACGCGGTCGATCGCCGGATTCTGCGCCAGCCGCGCCGTCAGATACCCGCCGAGGAATCGGCAGGCACCGGTGACCAAGACGACCTTCGGAGGCCCGACGGCGTCCTTGGCATCACCCGACGAATCCATTGGCACAGACTAGCGGGCAAGGACCCAGAGACTACTTACCGAGTTTTCTGCGCTGCACCCGAGTACGACGAAGCAACTTGCGATGCTTCTTCTTCGACATGCGCTTGCGCCGCTTCTTGATTACTGAACCCATGAACTCCGCTACCTAAGACATCTCCCGGGCATTTGCGCCAGGAGAACCGACCCGTCACCTTACCCGGGATGCACTCCGGCACGAAAACGGCCGTAATGAACCCGGGTAGCCACGACGGCGACCCGGGGTGTGCCGATCGGACCGATCTACCCTGCGTCGAAGTACGACGTCTCCAGGAGGTCGTGGACGGCCTTGGCGTGCACCCGAAACGAGCGACCGACGCGCACCGCGGGCAATTCGCCGTTGTGCACCAGTCGGTAGACCGTCATCTTGCTGACCCTCATCAAGCTCGCCACCTCGGCAACGGTGAGGAACTGCTGCCGGGCAGGCTCGCCGCCGGAGCCATCGCGCGCCGATTTACCACTAGCGGAATCACGTGCCGATGGCCCGTTCATAGACGTCATCGCAACCCAATCAATCAGGCACGTCTTGTCCAACGGCTTCCCCACCGCTGGCGCAGGAGCGCGCATACCTCAGGGAGAATAGCGTGGCCACTGGGGTTATTGCGACGGGTGTGGGTCAATCCGTTCAGATTGCCTGAACTACTCTGGTGTAATTCCTAGCTGCTCAGAGCGGGTTTTTGCCGCCGCGACCGCCTCGGCCACCGCCGCCCGCAGGCCCCCTCGCTCCAATTCGCGCAGACCAGCGGCAGTGGTGCCCCCCGGCGACGTCACGGTGGCCCGCAGCTGCGCGGGGCTGGTGTCCATCGCCGTACCCATGGCGCCGTCACCCGACGGATTGGCCCGATCGAGGCTCTCCAGCAGCATCGCCGCCGAGCCCGCCATCGTCTGAACCGCCAGATCGGTCGCCACGGCCCGCGGCAGACCCTGGGCGACGCCCGCGTCGACGAGCGCCTCGACCATCAGGAAGAAATACGCCGGCCCCGAACCCGAGACCGCGGTGACCGCGTCCAGCTGGGTCTCCGGCACCGTCAGGACGCCGCCGACGGCGTCGAAGATGGCCGAGACCTCCTTGAGCTGATCAGCGGTCGCGAACCGGCCGGGAGCCAGCGCGCTGACGCCGCCGCCGACGACGACGGGGGCGTTGGGCATCACGCGGATGACCGGCGATCCCGCGGGGAGGTTGGCTTCGTAGTACGCCGTGCTGACGCCGGCGGCCACGGTGACGAACACCTGCTCGGCGCTGTTGTTCTCGGCCCGTGCCGCGGCCTCGGAGATGTCGCCGATGACGCGTTCGACGTCCGACGGCTTCACGGCCACGATGACGTAGCCCGCGTTCTCGGCGGCGTCGGACACCGTGGTCACCAAGACCGAATAGGTCTCGGACAGATACTTGGCCCGGTCGGGGTGTCGCTCCGCGACGACCATGTCCTTGGCCTGCCTACCCGAGCGCAGCAGCCCGGAAAGCAGTGCCTCGCCGATACTTCCGCCACCGATGATCGCAATTCTCGCCACGTCGGCAAGCATTGCACGCCCCCGGCTCACACCTGCGACCGTGGTACCTCGCCGAAAGTACGGCCGATCGCACCTCTACTCGCAGTTCGGGTACGTCAACCGTGCACTCGGCGGCCTGGTCACTGCGCCGGCGGCACCAACGCGAGTTGTCGGGACTGCACGACGATGCGGCCCTCGCAGTCGACCACCACGTGGTCCTCGTCGAACCACTCCCGACCGATCTGCGTCGTCGTGCACATCACCCGCAACCAACCGTCGGCCGGGATCGCGCGCAGGTAGGCGGTGAGCTGAACCGTTGGTGCCCAACCCATTCGGTTCACGCCGAACGTGACGGGCGCGGACAGGTCTCCGCAGAGCAAGGCGAACAGGACGTCCGGGGAGGCATCCTTGGGCCGCACCCAGTACTCGATCACCGGCGGGCCTCCGTCGGCGCGCGGAGCGAGCGTCGTCAGCGACGGCCGGATGTCGCAGCCGTGCGCCAGGTGCACGACGTCGGCCATCGGATGCCCGGGCCCGATCGGTTCGAGCCCCGGCGGCGGTTCGGGCGTCATCAGCGGCACCACGGGGTTGACCGACAGCAACGGCGGGGCGTCGGGCTCGGGCACGGCGAGGGTGATGACCGCCCGCAGGGCCGTGCGCTCCCCCTGGTTCAGCTCGACGTCGACGACGCTGACCCGGCGGCCACGCTTGCGGATCGTGGCGACCACGCGCACCGGTCCCGGATCCGGGGCCCACAGGAAGCTGCCGGAGACCGCGATCGGCTCGACGCCCTGCCCTTCGGTACCACTCCCCGGGTCGCTCCGCTCCTGCCCTCCGGTGAACGCCCTCCTCGCCGCATTCGCACACAGCGCCAGCATCGCCCCGCCGTGCACCTTCGGGCCGATCGTCCAGTGCTCGTTGAGCTCACCGTCGAACGTGAAGCACCCCGCGCCAACGGCGCCCGCCGGGGACGACTCCGAGGACACCTCCGTCAACTTCATCGCCGCACCGAACGACGTCGACCCACCCATGGTGGCACCAGCTCCTAACGCAACAAGTTGATTCGGGCGAACTCCAGCGACTCGGTCAGCAACTCGTCGCGCTCGGCAGCCGTACGCGCACCCGAGGTCGTGACCTCCAGGATGACGTGCCCGGCGAAGTTGCTCGCGGCCAGCATCTGACAGATCTCGACGGTGGGCTGCGTACCGCGGCCCGGCACGAGGTGCTCGTCGGTAGACGCACCGCTGCCGTCGCAGAGGTGCAGGTGCACCAAACCCTCGCCCATGCGGCCGGCCATCTCGACGGCGTCGGTGCCCGCGGTGGCCGAGTGCGACAGATCCAGCGTGTAGTGGGCGTGGTTGCCGTCCAGCGGGTCGTAGGACGGCGCAAACGCCGACACCGCTATGCCCGGGCTGCCACCGCGCTTGCGCATCCGTGAGATCGACGGCTGACCCGTGCCGAAGATGCGGTCGGCGCGGAAGGGGAACATGTTCTCCACCGCGACCATCACCTCGCTGGACTGCTCGAGGGCCGCGATCTGGTCGGTGAACCCCTCGGCGTAGCGCCGCTGCCACCGAAACGGCGGGTGGACGACGACGGTCTGCGCCCCGAGCTCCTCGGCCGCCCGGACGCTGCGCTCGAGCTTGGACACGGGGTCGGCGCCCCACACCCGCTGCGAGATCAGCAGGCACGGCGCGTGCACGCTGAGCACCGGAATGCCGTAGCTCTCCGACATCCGGCGGACCGCCGGGATGTCCTGGCTGACCGATTCGGCCCACACCATGAGCTCGACACCGTCGTAGCCGAGCCGGGCGGCGTGCTCGAAGGCAGCCTCGGTCCTCAACGGATACACCGAGGCCGTGGACAGGCCGACCTTGATTGCGGGGCGCACTAGCCGACAGTGTGACGCGTCAGTGCGATTGAAGCAGTGCCAGGGGTCCCAACGTGACGAGAGCACCCACCGCCACCGCGATCAGCGTGCTGCCGATGTCCTCGGTCTTGCGGACGACGCGGACTCCGACGACCAGACCCAGGATGACGAGCACGGACAGGACCAGCGCGACGATGGTGTTCCACCGCCACAGCTGGTCGAAGGCGATGAACAGGCCCGCGCCGAAGGCGACGGCGAGGATGCACTGCACCACCACCCACACGCCCCGGACGAACGCCGAACCCTCCTGCGCGGGGTGCTCGTCGCCCTCCTCGACGGGCTCGACGGCCGTCTTCGTGGGGCTCCGGTCGCCCTCGCCGAGGTCGATGTCCTCGGGTCCGGGGGTGCGGCCGCGACGGGCCAGGTCGTCGGCCACGGACTGACCGCCGAACAGGGTGTCGCTGGTGGACCGCAGGTACGACGGCGTCTCCTGACCCAGATCGTCCTCGTCGTCGGTCGCGTGCTCGTCGAGGACGTCGCCGAACTCGGGCCCCAGGTCCAGCATCTCGTCGTCGTCATCGTCGACGACGGGGTCCGGGCTCATCTGCTCTGCACCGCTCTGCGCGGCGAATCCCCCCGTGGTGGACGCCTGCGGGCGGCGTGGGGTCGGGGTGAAGAAGTCGACGGGGTCGGGGTCGGCGTCGCGCTGGTCGAGGTGGGCCTGGTAGTCCAGTTCGGCCTCGGTGAGCTGGGGCTCTGGTTCGGACTCCGGCTCGAGTTCCGCCTCGGGTTCGACAGCCGGCTCGGGTTCGACGTCGGGTTCGGCGTGCTCGTCGGCCACCGGTTCGAGGTCCGGCTCGGCTTCGGGTTCGACCTCGGGTTCGACCACGGGCTCGGGGAGCGGTTCGGCTTCGACCTCGGCGACGGGCGGCTCGACCTCGGGCGCGGGCTCGGAGACCGGCTCACGGAACACGGGCATCGAGCCGGTGTTGACGATCGGGATCTCACCGGTGAGTTCGGCGACGGTCACCGCGTCGCTGTTGCCGCGTCGGCGACGGCGTCGACCGCCGGCCGGGGGCGCACCGATGGTGCCGTTCTTCGCCAGGAGTTCGGCGACCGAGATGGGCCGCGTGGAGGTGGTGTCGTCAGGATCGGTCATCGTCTCGCGCCTCTGGCTCTGGCCAGGCCGGCCGAGGTGCCGAACAAGGCGGTCCCGTCGGCCTCACTGTCGAGTTTCCGCAAGATCAACCCTTCTCGCAACGCCCAGGGGCAAATGTCCACGGTATCGATCGCAAGGGCCTTCATACTCGCTTCGGCTACCAGCGCGCCCGCCACGATCTGTGGCGCTCGCTCGGCGCTCACCCCTTCCAATTCCGCTCGATCGGCAGTCGTCATCCTAGAGATGAATGCTATGAGCTGACGAAGCCCCGATGCAGTCAGTGTCCTCTTCACCCGCGGTCCGGCACCGGAAGGCGCCGCACCGGTGAGTCGCGCCAGCGATCTGAAGGTCTTGGACGTCGCGACGGTCAGGTCGGGGACGCCTGCCTCGAGCACCCCGGCGCCCGCCTCGGCCATCTCCGTGGCCAGCCAGTCCCTGAGCATCGCGACCCGGCGCCGACCCGGCGGGTCGTCCTGCAGCCACTCCCTGGTGAGCCGGCCCGCGCCGAGCGGCAGGGACATGGCCACCTCGGGCTCTTCGTCGACGCCGCTGGAGAGCTCCAGCGATCCGCCGCCGATGTCGATGTTGATGATGCGACCGGCGCTCCAGCCGTACCACCGCCGGACGGCGAGGAACGTCAGGCGGGACTCGTCGACTCCCGAGAGCACCTTGAGGGCCACCCCGGTCTCCGAAAGCACCCGCGCCAACACGTCTTCGGAGTTCGTGGCGTCGCGCACCGCCGACGTCGCGAACGCCATCAGCTCGACGCAGCCGGAACTGGCGGCGATCTTGGCGAATTCGTCGACGGTGTCGACGAGCTTGTCGGCGCCCTTCCTGGTGAGCTTTCCGGACCCGTCGATGGCCTCGGCGAGACGCAAGGCGGCCTTCGTGGAGCTCATCGGGGTGGGGTGCCCACCTCGTCGGGCGTCGACGACGAGCAGATGAACCGTGTTGCTACCCACGTCGAGCACGCCCAATCGCACGAGACCCACGTTATCGGGTCTACCGTTGCGTTCCGTGAGCGGATCGCGCCCCGGTGCCAAGAACGGTGAGGTCGACTTGGACTTCGCCCGAGAATGGGTGGAGTTCTTCGACCCCGACAACCCCGAGCATCTGATCTCGGCGGACATCACCTGGTTGTGTTCGCGGTGGACCTGCGTGTTCGGCACGCCGGCGTGTCAGGGCACGGTGGAGAACCGCCCCGACGACGGGTGTTGCAGCCACGGCGCGTTCATGTCCGACGACGACGACGTCGCCAAACTGGACGACGCCGTCAAGCAGCTGACCGACGAGGACTGGCAGTTCCGGGACAAGGGCCTGGGCCGCAAGGGCTACCTGGAGATGGACGAGTACGACGGCAAGGACAATCTGCGCACCCGGAAGTACAAGGGCGCCTGCATCTTCCTGAACCGGCCCGGCTTCGCCGGCGGCATCGGTTGCGCGCTGCACTCCAAGGCCCTCAAGCTCGGCGTGGAACCGTTGACGATGAAACCCGAGATCTGCTGGCAGCTGCCGATCCGGCGCAGCCAGGAATGGGTGGAGCGGCCCGACGGCACCCAGGTGCTGCGCACCACCATCACCGAATACGACCGCCGGGGCTGGGGCGAGGGCGGTGCGGACCTGCACTGGTACTGCACCGGAGACCCCAACGCCCACGTCGGAACTCGGCAGGTGTGGCAGTCCTACGCCCCCGAACTCACCGAACTCCTCGGCGCAAACGCCTACGCCGAGCTCGCGGCGATGTGCAAGCGCCGCAGCACCCTGGGACTAATTGCGATTCACCCCGCTACCCGCGCCGCGCAGTAGGCCTCAGTCGATGATCGACAATTCAGGGATCGGGACGACGAAACGCCCGCCCCACGAACGAATGTAGGACGTCTCGCCGATTATCTCGTCACGCAGATTCCACGGAAGGATCACCACGTAGTCTGGCCGGGTTTCACGGAGGTGGTCGGGCTCGTAGATCGGGATATGGGTACCGGGCAGAAACTGCCCGTACTTGTGCGGACTTCGATCGACGGTGTAGTCGATCAAATCGTCGCGGATGCCGCAGTAGTTCAACAGGGTGTTCCCCTTGGCGGGGGCGCCGTACGCGGCGACGGTCTTGCCCGCCTCGCGTGCCTCGACGAGAAACGTCAGGAGCGCCCGTTTCGTGCGCTTCACCCGCTCGGTGTACGCGCGGTAGCCGGCCAGATCGTCCAAACCAGCGTCACGCTCGACCTCGAGCAATTCGGGCAGCCGCGTCGACGTGACGTGGGCGACGTCCTGGGTGTGGCACGCATGGATCCGCAGCGACCCGCCGTGCGTCGGCAGCCGGTCGACGTCGAACAACCGCAGGCCGTGGCTTGCAAAGACTCGGCTCACGGTCAGCAGTGAGAAGTACGAGAAGTGTTCGTGGTAGATGGTGTCGAACTGATTCTTCTCGATGAGTTCGAGTAGATGGGGGAACTCCATGCTGATGACGCCGCCGGGCGCCAGCAATCGCGCCAGGCCGGCCACGAAGTCATTCAGATCGGGGACGTGCGCCAGCACGTTGTTGCCGATGAGAAGGTCGGCTAGCACCCCGTCGTCGACCAGCTCATCTGCGAGGGCTTCACCAAAGAACCCGACCCGGGTGTCGATGCCACCTTCCATGGCGACGAGCGCCACGTTCTTGGCCGGTTCGATTCCAAGACAGGGGATCCCGGCGTCGACGAAGTTCTTCAGCAGGTAGCCGTCGTTGCTTGCGACTTCCACGACCTTGCTCGAGCCGTCCAGCCCGAATCGATTGATTGCGGAGTGCACGAACTTTCGCGCATGCTCCAACCAACTCTGAGAGTACGACGAGAAGTAGGCGTAGTCGCTGAAGATGGAGTCCGCCGACGTGAACTCGGCCAACTGGACGAGGAGGCACTCCGAGCACACGTAGGCATGCAGCGGATAGAACACCTCGGGGTCGTTGAGCCGATCTGCCGCGAGGTATGAGTTCGCAAGGGGTGACATTCCGAGATCGCAGAACGACTGCGTCAGAGGGTGTCCACAGAATCTGCAGTCGCTGTTCGCGCGGCGTGTGTCAGACATCGTAGGTCCGCCAGGGGGCCTTGTCGTTGTTCCACAACTCGTCTAGATAGATCTTGTCCCACAGTGTGTCCATGCCGCGCCAGAAGCCGTTGTGTCGATACGCGGTGAGTTCGCCGTCGGAGCTGAGACGCTCGAGCGGAGCCTGCTCGAATACCGTGTCGTCACCGTCGATGTAGTCCAGGATCGACGGCTTCGCCACGAAGAACCCACCGCTCACCCAGCCGCTTCCGCCCTGGGGCTTTTCCTCGAATTGCACTCGATCGCCCTCGAATCCGAGCGTTCCATAACGCGCCGGCGGTTGAACTGCAGTCACCGTGGCTATCGACCCCGACTTCTCGTGGAACGCGGCTACTTTGCGAATGTCGATGTCGGACAGACCATCCCCGTAGGTGAAGGAGAAGACGTCGTCACCGATGTGATCCCTGGCGCGGAGCAGACGTCCGCCTGTCATCGTTGTCTCTCCGGTGTCAAGGAGTGTGACTGTCCACGGCTCGGTCTTGGACTCCAATGTCTGGATGGTGTCGTTCCTCAGATCGATCCGGACGTCGGACATGTGCAGGAAGTAATTCGCGAAGTACTCCTTGATCATGTAGCCCTTGTATCCAAGCAGGATGACGAAGTCCGTCACTCCCGCGGCGCCGTAGGTTTTCATGATGTGCCAGAGAACCGGCTTGCCGCCGATCTCGACCATCGGCTTCGGTCGGCTTTGGGATTCCTCGCTGATCCGAGTTCCACGTCCTCCGGCGAGGATGACAGCCTTCATAGTTCTTCCTTACCCGAGAGGAATAGTTGCAACAGGTCGCACACGTGATTGACTTGAGACTCGTTGAGCGCGAGAGCCGATGGCAGATTGATGGCACGCGACGCGATGTCGTATGCGACGGGGTTGCCCCGCGCGGCGTCGGAGGCAGTTTGGTATCCGGCGAAGGCCGGAAGTGAACTGAGTGGCGGAAGGAACGGCCGCGTGTCGACGAACTGCGTGTCGAAGAGGTCCATCAGTCGTCGAGTGGAGAGGTCGTAGGAGGAGTCGACGACGACGGTCACCATCCAGAAGGCATTCTCGACATCCGACTGACGGCTGTTCAGCGCTATTCCGGGAACCATGCTCAGACGTTCCTCGTACCATCCGAAGATCTGCTTCTTCTTCTCGAGCAGCTCGTCGATTCGGGACAACTGGGCGCGCCCGAAAGCTGCCTGCAGGGAACTCATCCGGTACTTGAAGGCCAGCTCGCTGGTTTGGAAGAACTTGAAATCAGCTGCGGTGCGGCCATGGTCACGCAAGCGGGAGATGCGCTCGAAGACGTCATCACGCGCCGTCACCACCATTCCGCCCTCGCCGGTGGTCATCGTCTTGGTTCCGTGAAAACTGAATGCTGCGACGTCACCCAAGGTGCCGGCCGGCCGGCCGTGCCACTTGCCGCCGATGGCCTGGGCAGCGTCCTCGATGATCGGGATGCCCGACGCCACGGACTCGATCGCGTCCATGTCGGGCATGCCACCGTAGAGATCTACCGTCACGATGGCCTTGGTGCGTCGACTCAGACGCTCCGCGACGGAGTCGGCCGACATGCACCAGGTGCTCGCGTCGACGTCGGCAAAGACCGGTGTCGCTCCGAGGTAGTGGATGGGAGCGGCCGTCGCCACCCAGGTCGACTCCGGGACGATCACTTCATCGCCGGGCCCGATGTCGAGTGCGGCCATCGCGAGGTGCAAGGCCGAGGTGCCGTGTGGTACGGCCGCCGCGTGACCGACGCCGAGATAGTCGGCGAACTCCGTCTCGAATGCGGTCACCGACCGACCTGCGCCGGCGTACCAGTCCTCTGCGGCAGCTTGCGCGACGTAGCTGACTTCGAGGTCGGTGACCCACGGACCGGCAATGGGAATACGTTCGGTCATGTCGGCTGCAGCTCCGGTGTCGCGGCATGGGAGTGCGCACGTGTCCACCTCAGCTGCGGGTCGAGCTCACCACGCTCGAGAAGTCCCGTGATGGTGCGCAGCCGGAAGTACTTCGGACCCGTGAACCTCTCGAGCGTCATGCCGCCGTGTCGATACGCAGCAAGTAGCTGTTCGATTCCGGCCCGCACAGTCCACTGCGGCCGGTAACCAGGCAGCTCTCGTTCGATCCTGGTGAAGTCGACGCGATAATCCCGGATGTCTGGCATTGCACCTTCGGCGCACGTGACGACGCACTCCGGGGCCAGCTCGGCCACCAGATTCGCGACGTCGCGTATCTGGTAGTTCTCGCCGACCCGGCCCACGTTGAATGCCCTGTCGTTGATCGCATCTCGGGGTGCCGCCAAGGCCGCCGCGAAGGCCGCGGCGATGTCGAGAACGTGCACGAGCGGTCGCCATGGCGAACCGTCACTCTGCAGCATCACCTTTCCAGTCGTCACGGCGTGACCGACGAGGTTGTTGACGACGACGTCGGCGCGGAGGCGCCGAGACAAACCGTAAGCGGTCGCATTGCGGAGGTAGACGGGCGAGAAGGACTCGTCGGCGAGTTCGGACAGCGCCTGCTCGACCCGGACCTTCGACTCGCCATACGGCGTGACCGGGTTGAAGGCTGCGCCTTCGTCCAATTCCTCGTTACCGGCCTTGCCGTAGAGGCTGCACGAGGACGAGAACAAGAACCGGCTGACCCCGGCGGCCTTCGCGGCCTCCGCCAGCTTGACGGATGCGACGTGGTTGATGTCGTAGGTGAGGCTCGAGTTCAGGTCGGACAGTGGATCGTTCGACAGCGCCGCCAAGTGGATCACGGAGTCGAAGCCGTTGAGATGTTCCGGCGTCACGTCGCGTAGGTCGATGCCGATGTTGGGAACCGCGTCCGGGGGAGCCAAGAAATCGCCCGCCCCGAAGTAGTCGGTGTCCAGCCCGACCACGTCATGGCCGAGTCGACGGAGAACCGGGGTGAGTTCGGCGCCGATGTACCCGAGATGGCCGGTGACCAGAACCCTCATGAGCCGACACCGAGAACCGACGGATCGAAGACGAGCACGCCGTTCGCGCTACCGCCGTGGTCGTACCGGGAAATGACCTCTTCGGGCAGGGCGTCGAGTGTGTCGGCGCGCCGGTAGTCACGCAACGACGTTCCGGTCGAGTGCGAGTCCACGTTTGGCGGTCCTGCGTTCGACACCAGATCGTCGAGGTGCACTGTTCGGAAGTCGATGCTGAAGCGCGCTTCGCGAGTCGTGTTCGGCACCGTGGCATGCAGTTGAGCGCCTGAGAACGACAGGACTGATCCGAGGTCGCCCAGAATTCGCACTCCACTACCGGGTCCCGTGCCGCTCAACCTGGGATGCGGCCGCGGATCGTTCTTGACGTAGAGCGCCGCGTCGCGACGTGAGGACTGATTCCACTCATAGGCGTCGAACTCGGCACTGGTGTTGTCGGCCGGTCGCTGCCAGTACTCGGGGTGAAACACCATGCAGGACTCGTCAGTCACGCCACGGATCGGTGCCCACCAGTTGTTCTGACTTTGCGGCGACGAGTACCAGGTGTCCCGGTGCGGCGTGTAGTTGTACCCGAGGCCAGCGTTCAGGTAGGACGCCGGCGGTACCACTCGGAGCTTGGGCACGTCGAAGTAGGTGAGAGAGAGGTCGGCTCCGAAGTCGGCGATGATCGCCCTGAGCAGTTCCTTGGACCGGGGGCTGTGCGTGAACCCGGTCTTGAGAGGACCGAGGATCTTCACGTACTCCTCGACGGCCAGCGAGTCGTGCGCGGTGGCCGGATCGATGTCACCGAACGCCGCCACGATCATTTCCCAGGCGAAATCCGCCAGTGCCGCGACCGTGTCGCGAGGCGGCATGCAGAACACTTCACCCGAGTAGATCCGCGACCGCCTGTCCTCGTCGGTGACGGTCGATTCGGTGGATATGACGAATGCCATTGGGTCTTCCCTTCACGTAACGGGTTTTTGAGAATCTTCACGGTCCGGCCGAAGGCTCGACGTCGTCGTCGTGGCCTGAGCGTCGGCGCCGCCCGCTCGGCACCGGCGAGATGCCCGAGCAGAGCTCATCAAGAAGAGGACGTCTCGCCTCACCTGCTTGTCCAACATGTTGGCGAATCCGACCACGCGATCCGGGGTGGAGATCCGCCAGCGAGGATCGCCAACGAGGCGCCGAACGAACTCGATTTGCTGCCCCAGTTGGGACCGCGCCGACGTCAGCGCCGTCATCGATCCTGAACCAATTCGGAAGGAAGCCAATGTCTTTGGCAGTCCGTAGAAGTCGCCATGTCGGATCAGCCGGACCCAGAGGTCGAGTTCCATCGGGAATGGCAGGTCGCCGTTGAATCCGCCACACAGATCGAAGTCGGAGCGACGGAACAGCGCCGCGACCGGCGGACCGATCGGATTGGTACCGCTGCGGACGACGCGCCTCACGGTGCGCTGCGCCGACTGCCGCCCGGCGATTCCTCGTAAACCCTTGCCGGGACGGAGGATGTCGCCGACATCGTCGATGAAGTCAGTCTTCACGGAGACCAGAGCCACACCCGGGTGGGCGTCCATGATCCCAACCTGTTGTGCGATGCAGTCCGGCTCGAGGGTGTCGTCAGCGCAGATCAACTTGACGTAGTGACCCCGGCTCTGGGTCACCGCTCGGTTGAAGTTCTCGGCAATCGGCAGGGTCTCGGTGTTCCGGAGGACTCGAACACGTCTGTCGTGTACCGAAGCCAGGATGTCACCGGTGTGATCGTCGCTGTTGTTGTCGACGACGACGATTTCGATGTCGTCGTAGGTCTGAGCAAGAACGCTGTCGAGGGTCGCCCGCAGATGTCGCTCGGCCTGATAGGCCGGAATGCAGAGGGACACTCGGGGGCTGGTGCGCGGGGCCGTATCGGTCGTCATGGCGCGGACACCTCGCAACGGCGACATGCCGAGCGTTCGTTACCGCACACCAGTGTCACGTTGACGCCCCCACTTGATCGGAGTCGAGGTAACCGAACGGTCGCCTGCTCGCACCGCGGGACCCGATTCAGCGTTCAGCTACCAGAGCGGGAACGTGCGGTGCCCTTGAAATGTAACGTCATCGTTCGATTTTCGCAACTGCAAATAGACAGTCTCTAGACGCGCTGACGCACTTTTCGCAAACAGATGGCCGAAGCCAGCCTCCATCGGGCAACGACTTCCAGGAAGCGCTGAGGCTCGATGTCGTCAGCATGGGGATCCCACATCCCCGCCATGCGCCGGGAGTGCTCCAATACCTCCGTAAGTAGATCTTGAACTGGTCTTATGTTAGTTCTGACGCCTTCGTCGTCGCGTGTCACCACGGCCGTGCCCACGGGTTGGCGGCATCGAACGACAGCCCCTGGCTGGGATTCCCCATCACGTTCCAGCAACATGACACAAGTCGTTCAGCAAGCGCTGGACCCTTTGCGTAGGTCTTTCACAGCAACTTTTGCCCGAGTGCGTGTCAGTGCTCGTCTGCGCATCTGTCAACGCCGCCACTGGCTAGCGGCACGATCAACTACCGAGGTGTGAGACGACGTCGTCGAATTGCTCGCGGACACGGACTGTAGGACCGGCTGAGCAACCCCATTACACTGACTGCAAATGTCGAACGACGTCGTACTGTGCCGGTGTGGACATGCCAAGACCGCGCACCGGCACTACCGACGAGGCTCGGACTGCGCCCTGTGCGAGTGCCAGCGGTTTCGCAGACGCGCATGGTCGAGCCCACCCGCGGCACGCAAACTGCTGAGACGAATTCTGCGCGGATAGGCACTGCGCCGATCCAGCGGAGGCACGATCATCTCCGCACTCGCTGCGTCTGTCTATCGGCCGCGGATGAACTCGAAGATCGTCGTGACGTCATTGGTCCGATAGACCCGCCATGAACCACTGTTTCGTAGCTGATCCTCGAACGTGGTGATCGACCCCGGCGGGAGATACCCGTAGTAGTCGAGGGCAAGGTTCGCCTGCTGGTCGAAGACGATGTATGTCTCGCCGGGAAAACTCGCCGCCGACGCCGAGATGTCCTGGAGTTGGTTCGCATTCGGGAAGTTGCGCAGGAAGTCGGTGGGCAGAGCGGGTATGGCCTGATCGAAGTCCTTGTCCTGCTCGGTGAAACGAAAGTAGTCCGCCGTCGAGCGAGTGGGCAGTCCGCCGCCAGGATAGAGTGACATCACCTTGATCGGTGCCTGCGCCTGCGCCATCAACTCATCTCCGAGCGCAATCTGAGACCGGTGCTCCAGGACTATGGGCCACAGACCGTAATAGCCCTGCAGTCCTGCCAGCGTAGCCAACCCCATCAGGGTCATCACGCCTGCGCCTACCGCGCGTTGCAGCACCGCCCGCTTCGACCGAAACATGATCGCTTGCAACAGAAGTGGAGCAATCAAGATTGCGCATCCCGGTATTGCGTAGAGGTAGACGCGAAAGATTGCCTCGCCACCATAGCTCTGTCCGGCTAACAGAGCGAAGGAGCTGAAGGCCATCACCGCAGCGATGAGACATGGCTTGCGCTGGCGCCACCAGAGGATCGCGCACACCAAGGCCAGGAGGACCACTGCGGCCGACAACGATCGGCATGCGAGCGAGGTGAAGAACTTCCCGAAGGAGCCCTCGAACTCGACGTTGCTTTGGGCGTTGGCAACGGGATTGAACGAGAAGATTCCATAGGGCGCCACGATCGCGAGTCGCGGCATCAGGTATGCCACGAGCAGGCCGATGAACGGAATTGGCAACCACCTGGGCCGAACTCGTCCGGCGACGGCCAGCACGGTCGCGACGCCGCACAACCAATATGGCGTCAGTTGATGAAGCGGAACGAGGGCAGCGAACAACGGGATCGACAGAAGACCGGCCACTCGGTGGCTCTTCGAGGCGATGAGAAGGGCGACGATGCCCAGCGCCATCACGAATGCCACTGCCTGGGGCGAGAAGTAGTCTTGGCCTACCCAGTTGACCAATTCGCAGATCATCGCCGCCGTGAGCGCGACCTTCGAATTCAATCCGAGAAGCTTCGCGATCGAGACGACCTCGACGGCGATCAGCGCGTGGATGACTGGTGCGAAGACGTGAGCGACGACGATCGGTTCCATGCCCGACACCTCACCGAACCAGGCGAAGGTGGTGAAGAAGCTGGGCCACAAACCGTAGATGTCGCTGCCACCAGGAAGGTCGTGAAAGCGCTGGATGTAGTCGACGACGCCGAGGTGCTTGTAGGCCCAGTTGTAGATCGGTACGTCGGTGACGAGCGTGACGGTCAAGCGCTGCACCGCGATGACGGCGACGATCGCGAGTCCGGCGGATGTGAGGGAGTCCCGTCGCAGTGCTAGGACGAACGCGCCCAACGCCACCACCGTGCAGATCGCGATCGCGGGCCCCGTGCCGACGAAGAGCAGTCCGAACTGCGAATAGGGCACGTGCCGTAGCCCGGGGAGGGCTGCCAGCCAGGCCGCGATTGCGACGGCGAGCAGCAGCGCCGGCCCCTCCCGCGCGCTCGCCCGCACGTCGGCCACCAGATCGAGAGCCAGCCGACGTGCGCCCGCGGCGGTTGGTCGAGGAAGTGCCGTCTCAGCCGGTCGGCGCAACATCGCGATCGTCACCAGCACGAGCAAAGCCAAGTGCAAGATGGGGGCGGCCGACTGGTGGAACCAGGCGAGGACCGTTGTCGCACCGGAGACGACGGCTAGGCCGATGACGGGCACCGCCGCGATCACAGCCGCCTTCGGGAGCGACAATCGCATCACCACGGCGGTACCCGGCCCAAAGAGCACGAAGAGAGCAAGGAAGATGGCCCTGAGGCCAGAAGGCAACGGCACCATGGCGGCGACGCCGGACGCGACGGAACACCAACCGATGAGGGCGGGCGTGTAGACGGACGGGCCGGAGCCCGGAGCCGCTTCGTCCTGAATCGACATCGCGCTGCGCTCGCGCAGCAGAGATGCGGTCATGACGGTTTCACCCGAACCCAATCCACGAGCATCGTCGACGTCGAGGGTGTGCGTGCGCTCGCCGGCCCGGGATATTCACCACCCACGGCAATGTTGAGTAGCAGGAAGAAGGGCTTGTCGAACACCCACTCGTTCTGAGCTCCAACTGTGTCGGCGTTGAGCGAACACGTGGTCGTGTCGTCGATCCCCATGGTGATACTGCCAGGCGCGCGCCGGACCCAGTAGGTGTGGAAATCCGACGAGAGCGAGCCCGGCCACGCGCCGCCATCGCCGGCCTGCCAGTCCCCGCCGTTCTTGGTCGGCCCATGGATGGTGCAACTGTTGGCCGCCGCATCGTTGACGGTCTCGATGACGTCGATCTCACCCGCGCGTGGCCAGCCGACTTCATCGATGTCCGAGCCGAGCAACCAGAACGCCGGATGCAAGCCATCTCCGGCAGGCAGTTTGATCCGGGCCTCGGCCCTGCCATAGGTGAAGGCGAACTTTCCCTTCGTGGTGAGTCGCGTGGACGTGAACCGACCGTCGCCATCGCGGACGGCATTGATTTCGAGGTGGCCGTCGCCGTCCAGTCGAACGTTGTCAGGACTATTCGTGTAGTCCTGCACTTCGCCGTTACCCCAGCCGCCTCCGCCGAGATCGTAGGACCAGACTTTGGAACTCGGCGCTGAACCGTCTGCGCCGTCGAAGTCGTCGGACATCGCGCCATCGCCGATGACCGCATCGGCTCGGCTGATGGAGCAGCCGGTCGCGATCGTCACCAAGGCGAGTGCCGCGACCATCGACACGACCGCGCTGCCGCGGGTCGCCCCGGAATTCGCCAACGAAGAGCGCGTGACGCCTCTTCCGGCGATGTCATCCCGCGGAGTCCGCCGGGAGAGACTCTCCCGCCACATGAGGCACACGAAGCCGATGACGACCGAGTACGCCGTCACCCGCTCCATACCGCCGGGCCCAAGGCCTGCCTGCCAGTTGCCGTTGAAGGCGAAGTAGCCGGCCACGGCGACGCAGCCACACACGGTGGCGAGCCTTGGCGCAACCTCGAGGAGCGGCCACGAGCGAGCAGCCTTGGCCGGGCTGGCTCCCCAGGCTGACAGCCCGACGGTGATCAAATAACACCCGCCGAAGAGGAAGAACAAACTAGCTCCCAGAGCGTGAACGCTCCAGAGCGAATTGGAGGGAACCAGCCCGACGACGACCGCGCCGATCCCTGACACCGCAAGAAAGAAGTTGCCGGCCAAGGGTTGCGAGGGCCGACGAAGCAAGACCGCTGCGGTCAACAGCGCAACACCTACGAGCACCACCGACCCATCCATCAACATCCAGCTGCGACTGCACGGCTCGGTTCCCTGCATTCCGCAGTAGGGCACCCCAAGATCGCTGATCAGATTTTGACCATAGCTGTAGTGACCGCGCCAGCTCCCGACGACCAAGAACTCGCAAACGAAGAACTGCAGCACCGCGCAGATGAGAATCTGCGGCAGTCTCCGCGCTGTTCTACTTCTGATTCCGTGACGCGCCATCAGTCTCTCATCCGTTGTGCAACTAAGGATTCCGGTTCGCCCGTCACGTCGTCGAGGACGGATTGAATGACATCGGGCGAGAATACGTTGGAGTGGAAGGACGCGCTTACGTCGAAGTCGGACGCTCGGCGAGTGATCGTGAAGACGATGGCCTCCGGGTCCTTCGGTTCGTTGATGCAATTGCCGAATCGTTGCGCGTCGTCGCCCTTGGTGCCCATGAAGATGCTTCCGACGTGGGAGAACACCAGCTTTGCGCGCGGGGTCGCCGCGACGTCCACCACCGAGGAGTAGGCCTGTCCGTGTTTGTATCGACTGTGAAACTTCTGAGCGTTGAGAAGGAGAGCGGCCAATGGCCGACCGCACGAGGCTGTTTCAGCGATACCACGGTGAAGCTGCATTGGAACAGCGGGGTCGGGTACCGAGACGTCGACGCCCGACACGAAGTTTCCGAATACCTTGCTGTTCTTCGGCAGATATCGCCGGCAGTCGTAGACGACGTTGACCGAGTCATCCACCTCGATCCCACGCGATCGGACCGCGACCACGAGAGCGGAGAAGATGATCGATGCGATCGAGAGATCGGAGGATGTCCGGTCCCGCAACCGCCGTAGCCGCTCGATCGTCGCATCCTCGGAGCGGGATGCGACCATGATCGGAGCACGTTGCCACGGAACTCGTTCCACGTCGCGAGCAGCGGCGACCTCTCCGTGATGGCGACTTCGCAGCATCGAGCACACGCGGCGCGGTCTGGAGGAGTAATACCTGGCGATTGCCTGACCGAGCGGGTTCCGCGTTGGAGCAGCGCACGACCAGTCCGGAAGGGAGCCTGGCCGAACATTGCTTCCGAGAGCGGAGTTGAGGAGATTGACCAAGTTGGCGTCGCCGAGCCCGTGCGACATGTCGACTACGAGGTACTCGCCGGCGACGGCGATGTCGACGGCGTGCGCACGGTTGCCCGACCGCGCACGTCGAGTGAGCAAGGAAGGCAGATCGTCTGCGGCGCAACCTGATAGAGCTTCAACCTCACCGACGAAAGCCTCGGGCGCGTACTGCCAGACATTGGTCTCGGTACTCGGCAGCAGCCCGAAACGGGTGTTCGGTCCGCCTCGCACCGCGAGCTCGTGCACCGTCTGCACGATCTGCTCAGTACGCCCGACATCGACGGGTCCCACCGCACTGATGATTCGGTTGTCCGCCCACATCATGTCCAAGGGACCGATCTTGACCGTGCTCATCGAGCACCGCTCACGGTGCCCTGCGGAGCCGAGCCACTCGGACGAGGTTCCACGGACTCCCGGGAACCCACTTTCAGCTCACGCAACCAACGGATCAGAGGTCCTATGAGGATAGCGGCCGCCAAGATCTCGGCAGCCAGGTAGGACACACCTATGCCGAGAACCCCGAGCGGCTTCGTCGTCACTGCGGACCCGACGATCACCACTGCGGTGACCATGCACTGCGTCATCACCGCCAGCGTCAGCCTGCGATAGACCCGTGCCAGCCCGTCGTACACCGCGCCAATCACGGTGAAGGGAATGAAGATTGCCGCGAGGAAGAGGATTGGAGTCCCGTGCTCGCGATACTGATTGCCGATGAAGCCGAGCGCAACGGGTCCGATGACCGCGAGCCCCGCACCGCCGAGCAAGGCAACGAAACCGATCGTCTTGACGAACTGGGCTGACAGCGTGCCGATACGATCCGGGTGCGCCGCGCATTCGGCGACGAAGGGGCCGATCAAGAGACTCAACATGACGTATACCGCGGTCACCATCGACCAGCTGACCGCGAAATACGCGCTCGCATCCGGTCCAAGTTGCGCAATGACGACCAGTGGAACGACGAGAGGCGCAATGGATGCAAGGGCTGTAATCCCGTACGAAGCTCCGAAATAGCGCCACATCTCACCGCGCGACGGCAGATCGGGCGGCCACGAGTACCTTGCATCGGTC
The DNA here is from genome assembly GCF_040614235.1 of Mycobacterium sp. NPDC006124. Lineage (NCBI taxonomy): Bacteria > Bacillati > Actinomycetota > Actinomycetes > Mycobacteriales > Mycobacteriaceae > Mycobacterium > Mycobacterium sp. NPDC006124. The sequence goes on from NZ_JBEXUA010000006.1 coordinate 113,105, forward strand.
CGGATCAACCGCCGCATCGCGATGATCACACACCCCATCGCGATGGCCGCGGTCATACCCCAGGACATGATGATCGCCAGCGCAGCACCAGACGCCGAAAGCGCCACGAGCAGGGCCAGTTTGGCTACCGCATGCACACCATTCTTCACGGCTCCCCAGCGCGCTACGCCGAGCCCGGCGACCGTGTTGTCCTGCAGCGCGAAGAGGGCGAGCACGACCACGAACAAGGGGTAGAACACCTTCTCCGCACTGGTCGGGAACAGCGCCTCGGGCCCCAGCAGGAGGACCCCGAGGGCGAGGACCACTGCCGCGACGGCGACCAGCAGATAGCCGCGGATCAACAACACACCGGCTCGGTGTCCGGCGACGGGCAGGAACCGCTCGTACATCGCACCGATGCTCAGATTCGAGAGGGTCGACAACATGATCGCCGATGCAATGGTCGCCGATGCCACTCCGACTTGGGCCGGCGTGTACAACTTGGCTGCAACGGCCCAGAACGCAAGTCCGAGCACACCAGTGCCGACATTGGAGACCACCACGGCGAAGGAGTTCAGCCGGAGGTTCCTACCCGTCGACGACAGCGGGCTCATGACAGCCTCCCATCAACGGAGAAGCGCGGCGACCTTCGCGTCGGGCGGCGCGATAGGCGAGAGGTCCGCGAAGAATCGACGTGAGTTCCAATTTGCCGACGCCGCCGGGAACCAGCGATACCAGTGCTGCCGGGGGGTTGGCGACCTTGGCCATCCGGTAACCAAGTCGGCCTGCGGTGCGCGCATTGCGCACCAAGGTGCGCAGAGCGAGCAAGGCGGTTCGCCGATCGAGCGCGATCTTGGTCAACCACGCACCCAGTCCGAGGCCGTAGCCGCGTGCTTGCACGGCCAAGGCATCGTTGTCGGCGCGGTGGCGGTGCCACACGATTGCCGACGGTTCGTACGCCAAGCTCCAACCGCCCAGCAGGATTCTGAAGAACATGTCCAAGTCTTCGCCGCCAGCGGTGGGCGATCCGACTCCAAGCGCCTCGTCGAACCCACCCAGCGCGAACACCACCTCCCGGCGGACGGCGAAGTTGGCACCGGTTCCGTAGATGCCTACCTGGAACGGAAAGAGCGGCACCCCGGCTGGGGGTGAATCCAGTTCGTACAGTGCGGGATTGCACGAGCTGGCCCAACCGACGCGCTGATCGAAATACGCCTGTGCGGGCGTTCTGATTTCGCCGCTGGGAACGATCCCGCTGACACACGCCGCCGTCGGCGCCCGGCCAAACCCGTCGGCGATGCCTTGCAGCCAGTGCCTGTCGACCAGGACGTCGTCGTCGGTGAATGCGACGATCTCGGTGGTCGCGGCGGACAACCCGGCATTGCGTGCACGCGACAGACCTGGTCGCGGTTCGACGACCAATCGCACGCGCGGATCGCCAAGACCGGTGACGTAGTTGCGAGTCTCATCGGTCCGTGCGGCATTGTCGACCACGATGACGGCGTAGTTGGCGTAGTCGAGCGCAAGGATGGAGGCGAGCGCGACCTTGAGCATGTCGACGCGGTCACGGGTGCACACGACGACGGTGATCCCCACCGCCTCGGCTGATCCAGACGACTTCGTCAGCGGCCCACTGTGCATGTGACTGACGGCATCGCTCAACTCCACCGGGTCGACCGTATCCGCCTGCACACCGACTTCGACGAACCCGACGGCGTCTCGGCCGCGACGAACGAGAAGCCGCGCGCGAGTGTAGCCATCCGAATCACGCAGCCGGTATGCACCTCGTCGGTCAACCGATGCGATGTCGATCGCCCCAATCCAGATGGCGCCAGCCCAGGTTGGCACATGCGTCGTCGGCAGGGCGGGGTGCAACTCAACCGCCTCTGCGGCGGTCGAGAGCGTCACCGGACGATCCGATGCGACGCGGCTTCCGCTTGGCCCTTCGCGTACCCGAGCGTGGTCAGCAAGACGCCGGTCACGACTACCGTCGCGCGGACGAATCCGGCGGCGCTGAAGCTCGCGAGGCCACGTGCCACCGCCCTCGGCAGCACCTTCGTGACGTAGGACCGTTCACTGCTCAGCCCGTCGGCTGCACCGACGAGACGAGACACCATCGCCTTCGACCTTCCCTCGTGGTAGCAACGGCTGACGAAGTAACGGAACGTCGTGCGTTCTCCGGTCACCGTGTGCAGCACGCGCATTTCCGGGTCGAAGAGGAGCCGAGCGGATGGCGTGCGCTGGCTGATTCGGATGCACAACTCGGTTTCCTCGCAGCCCGTAGGTTTCGAACCGACCCGCCCAACGGCAGAGTCGAAGCCGCTGACGGACACCATCGCATCCCGCCGCAGGGACATGTTGCATCCGAGGAAGTTGCGCACCGGAGTCACCACCATCGGCTGACCGACATAGCTGCACCCCACGACCCAGTCGAACTCGGCGGGCAACCACCAAGGGCGTCCAGCCGGCCATTGCGGAGCCGCGTATCCGCCGACGCCCGCCACATCCTCGACGCCGTAGTGTCCGACCATCGCTCGCGACCAACTGCTCTCGGCACGCGCATCATCGTCGAGAAAGGCGACCACATCCGAGGTGGCGGCCTGCAAACCCGTGTTGCGAGCACCGGACAGACCCCGACCGGCATCGTTACGCAACACCTTTACCCGTGGGTCGGCGCCATAGTGATCGACCGCAGCCTCGAATAGTTGGTCGTTGTAGTCGATGACCAAGAGGACTTCGTCGACCGGCCACTCCTGAGCCAAGACGGAGTCGACCGATGCACGCAAGTCTTGCCACCGTTGCATCGTGTAGGCGCAGATCACCACGGACGTCGAAAGTGGCTTCGCCCCTGGGCGATCCAGTTCGACGGTGCACGCACGCGTGACGTCATCGACTGACATGCTGACCAACTCGCGCAGCTTCGGCGAGAGCTCGCGTGCCGCGACGTCGCGGGGCCCGTTCACCGTGGATCGTGCGCAGTACACGCCACCCGTCGCTGAAGGCATGCAGATTGCTCGCGCCGTGGATGCGGCTGCGTTCGAAACTCGGGACCTCGACGACCTTCAAGCCGGACGTGAGGATCCGCACGTTGATCAACGTCTCGATCTCGAATCCGTCGCCCCACTGCGCTTCCGTGGCTTCGGTGTCGGGTAGCGCCATGGCAGGCAGGTGGCAGCGCCAGAACGCCATGTATCCGTAGCAGAGATCGGTGAACGAAGCCCCGAATTTCGCGTTGACCAATGCATTGAACAGCTTGTTGCCGAAGCGACGGGTCAGGGTGAAGTCAGCACTCCCGCCACCCTTTGCGAAACGACTTCCCTTCACGACGTCTGCTCCGCCGTTCAGGGCGTCGACGAACAGTGCGATCTCGCCTGGATCCGTTGATCCGTCGGCGTCGATCATCACGACGATGTCGGACGTCGCTGCTTGGAAACCACACACGAGAGCGTTTCCCTTGCCGCGCCGTGTTTGCGAGATGATCTTCGCCGTCGGCCACAGCATCCGAGCGACCTCGATGGAGTCGTCCTCGGAGTGCCCGTCCACGAAGATGATTTCGTCAATGCCATCGGGCATCCGCAGCGCCACGTCCGGTAGGTTCCGCGCCTCGTTCATGGCCGGAATGATGACCGTCACGGTGGTTCGTGGCATTGCCTCTACGAGCAGCGGATCGTTGCCCGTCTCGATCGTGTCTTGTTCCTCGGTGCCTGGTGCTTCGACACTCATGGCCTAAACCCCTTTTTCGGTGGAAGCAGCCATGGCTGTCCAAAGACCGTCAGTGATGATGAAGATGATCGCGTTCACGCGAGACCAACTTCGGTTCGTTGCCGAGCATCACTCCATCTGCTTTGACGGTGCTTGGCCGAGAACCCAGTGATTCCGACGTACGCAGGATGCCCGAACGACAGCTCGACGTCATTGCTAACTTTGCACGCCGATGCACACCTACACGGCAGGCGCAACACCAAGTCCGTATAGAGAGGGCGGACTGACCCGTCCGCCATCATCCGCAAGGCCATCCTCACCCCGTGGCGAAAACATGAATTCACGACTGGAAAGCTACCCGCCGACACTCTGCAACGCAACCTGAAGGTGCAATTTTGGCAAACGCCACTACCCAGTGGCGTGACAGCAGTTCCATGCACTTAAGCCGGTTAAACGAACGCGCCCTTGCAGATTTGGCTAACTTTTACGGGACACCGCCAGCGATCTTCAATCATCTGCGACCATTCGGGTGCCGGACTTGTGCGCGCCAGGGCGGGAACGGACGACCCTTGCCGCCTGTCAAATTGATGAAAAAAGTATGAAAGATGCAGCTCACAGGCCGTGCGATTTGCTGTGGTCAAGACGCGACGGCATCATCGCGGGACTGCTGAATGCGCAGTGATGTCGTTGGCCGGTCCTCGATGGCCGGCGCAAGGCGCTTGAAACTGTGCGGAGGCGCCGAGAACGGAAGTTTCTGCGGGGCGCCTGTGAATCGGTCTGAATTGTGGCTCGAGTCGCTCGGCCGCGGTAGCACCAGCGGCCTGGGGCAAAACCGAAGAATCAGCCCTCGAGCTTGTAGCCCAGACCGCGGACCGTCACCAGGTGAACCGGGTTGGCCGGGTCACCTTCGATCTTGGAGCGCAGCCGCTTGACGTGCACGTCGAGGGTCTTGGTGTCGCCCACGTAGTCCGCACCCCACACCCGGTCGATCAGCTGCCCGCGGGTGAGTACCCGGCCGCTGTTGCGCATCAGATATTCGAGCAGGTCGAATTCCTTGAGCGGCAACGTGATCGAACTGCCGTTGACCGACACGATGTGCCGTTCGACGTCCATCCTCACCGGCCCCGCCTCCAACACCCCGTCGTCGCCCCCGGAATCGTCGGTGTCGACGCCGCGGCGCAGGACCGCCCGGATGCGGGCGATGAGCTCACGTGCGGAGTACGGCTTGGTGACGTAGTCGTCGGCGCCGAGTTCCAGCCCGACGACCTTGTCGATCTCGCTGTCCCTCGCCGTGACCATGATGACCGGCACGCTCGAGCGGGATCGCAGTTGTTTGCAGACGTCGGTTCCGCTCATGCCGGGAAGCATCAGGTCCAACAGCACGATGTCGGCGCCCGAGCGTTCGAACTCGGCCAGGGCCGACGGGCCGTCGGTGACGACGGTGGCCTCGAAGCCCTCCTTGCGCAGCAGGAACGCCAGCGGATCCGCCAACGACTCCTCGTCCTCCACGATCAACACGCTCGTCACGATTGGTCCTCTCGTACATCCGACTCGTCGTCGGTTTCGGGATGGGCCGGGATCGACAGGGTGAACGTCGAACCGGTACCGGGCTGACTCCACAGCCGGATGGATCCGTTGTGATTGGCCGCCACGTGCTTGACGATGGCCAATCCGAGTCCCGTGCCACCGGTGGCCCGGGACCGCGCCGTGTCGACGCGGAAGAATCGCTCGAAGACGCGCTCCTGGTCGTCGCGCGCGATGCCGATGCCACGATCGGTGACCGCGATCTCGATGTCGTCGCCTCGGCTGCGCCGGCTGATCGACACCGGAGAGCCCTTGGGCGAGTACGCGATTGCGTTGGAGACCAGGTTGGCGATCGCCGTCACCAACAGACCCTGGTCGCCGCGGACGCTGAAGCCGGTCGGGGCGTCGGTGGTGATCGCGATGTCGGCGTTGTCGGCGGCCACCTTGTACCGCGACAGCGCCTCGCTGACCACGGAGTCGACGTCGACGGCCTCGAGGTTGGGCAGTGGTTCGGCGCCCTGCAACCGGGACAGCTCGATGAGTTCGCCGACCATGTTGGCCAACCGGTTGGACTCGGTGATCATCATGTCGGCGAACCGACTGACGGTCTCGGGGTCGTCGGTGGACGCCTGCAGAGCCTCCGCCAGCACGCCCATGGCGCCAACGGGCGTCTTCAGTTCGTGGCTCACGTTGGCCACGAAGTCGCGGCGGGTGGCCTCCATGCGGGCGTATTCGGACTGGTCGTCGACGAAGACCACGGCGAAGCGCCGGTCGTCCTCGCTGAGCAGGCGGACGTGACCGCCGACGGACAACCCCGATCGACCCGGGATCGGGCGCCGCACGGGTGCGAGGTCGAAGTCGACGTCGTGACCGGTGGCCAGGGTGCGCTGCGCGGCGGCCCACGCCCGGTCGTCGAGCAAGCGGTCGCGGACCAGGCCGAGCTCGCGCGCCTTGTCGTTCATGAAGACGACGTCACGGTAGGTGTCGACCACCACGGTGCCCACCGGCGACAACGAGACGATGCGCTGCAGCATCTGGGAGACGGTCAGGCCGTCCTCTTCGTCCGAGCGGCGTCGCCGTCGCTCGGCGATCCGGGGCGCCAACGCGAACCCGACGGCCACTCCGGCGGCCAGCGCGACGAGCGACACGACTGCCGTCAGCAGCAGCGCCGCTACCCCAGTCACGCGAAAATCGTACGCATTGGATGAACGTCATCCCAGCAGCGTGCGGCCAAATCGGGACAAGTCACAAAGACAAATACAGGAGTTCGGGCTCCGTTCACCGGAGTTCACCCACTGTTCGCCCGCGCCGGCCTCGGCGAGGACTACTTGGCACCCTGGGCGGCGACGGCGGCGGCACCCGCGGCGGCGGCGTCGGGATCGAGGTACCGGCCGCCCGCCACGGTGGGCTCGAGATTCTCGTCCAATTCGTAGACCAGGGGTATCCCGGTGGGGATGTTGAGTCCCACGACGTCGTCGTCGGACATTCCGTCGAGGTACTTGACCAGCGCCCGCAGGGAGTTGCCGTGCGCGGCGACCAGCACCGTCTTGCCGGCCCCGAGGTCCGGGGCGATCGTCTCGGTGAAGTACGGGACGAAACGCGCTACGACGTCGGCCAGGCACTCCGTCAGCGGGCCGCCGCCGATGCCCGCGTAGCGCGGGTCGGCGTCCTGGCTGAACTCGCTGCCACTCTCGATGGGCGGGGGTGGCGTGTCGTAGCTGCGACGCCACGCCATGAACTGCTCCTCGCCGTACTTGGCCTTGGTCTCGGCCTTGTCGAGGCCCTGCAGGGCGCCGTAGTGCCGTTCGTTGAGCCGCCAGTCCCGCACGACCGGGATCCAGTGCCGGTCGGCCGCATCGAGCGCCATGTTCGCGGTGGTGATCGCGCGCCGCAGCAGGGAGGTGTAGAGCACGTCGGGCAGGACGCCCTCGGCCTTCATCAGCTCACCGCCACGAACCGCCTCGGCCCGGCCCTTGTCGGTCAGGTCGACGTCGACCCAGCCGGTGAAGAGGTTCAGCGCGTTCCATTCGCTCTCGCCGTGACGCAGAAGCACCAGTGTCGCCATGGCGACGATGCTATCCCGCCGAGATACCGGGCGCGGCGTTCGCTCAGTCGTCGTCCTGATCGTCGATCAGGTGCTCGAAGGCCTTGAGATTCTTCAGCGATTCGCCGCGCTTGACCCGCCACTCCCACTCCTTCTGGATGGAGGAGTGAAAGCCCAACTCCAGCAACATGTTGAAGTCGGATTCGACGGCCTGAACCACCTGTCCCAGGATGCCGTCGATCACCTCGGGGGTGACGGACTCGAGCGCGATCTTGCCGACGAGGTAGATGTCGCCGAGATTGTCGAGGGTGTAGGCGACGCCGAACAGCCGACGGTTGCGCCGCAGCAGGTAGCGGTAGACCTTCTCGAAGTCCTCGTCGGGCTTGCGGCAGATGAAGGCCTCGATGCGGACCGTGTGGTCACCGACGGTGAGGATCGTGTTGGTGATCAGCCGCCGCTCGCCGGGCACCTGGATCACCACCCCCGACGGGGCGCCGTCGGCACCCTCGTGGAAGGCGAACTCGAGGTCGGCTTCCTTGCACGTGGCCTCGATGACCTGCAGGGCAGGGTTGTCGGCGAGCCGCGTGGGCGGCTGGTTGACGCTCACGAGGCCCGGATCCCGCGCCGGATCGAGAACCGTCGGGCGGTACGCCGCGACGGTGTGTCCGGCCGTTGGTGGCGGGCGCGATAGTCGCTGATCGCCCGGCCGTAGCTGGTCTGCAGGGCGTCCACGGTGTGAGCCCAGGAGAAGGTCGCGGCGTGCTCGACGGCGGCCGCGCGCATCGTGTCGGGTCCGCGGTCGAACAGCCCGCCGATGGCGGCGGCCCAGTCGTCGGGATCGTGGCCGTCGACGAGCACGCCGGTGACCCCGTCCCGAACGGCGACGGGAAGCCCGCCGACCGCGGCCGCCACCACCGGCGTTCCGCAGGCTTGGGCTTCCACGGCGACGAGGCCGAAGGACTCGGCGTAGCTGGGCACCGCCATCATGTCGGCGGCCCGGTAGAGACCGACGAGCTGTTCGCGGGTTTGGGGAGGAAGGAAGGTCACCCGGGGGGTGATACCCAGGTCCTCGGCCAGCCGAACCAACGAGTCCGGATTGGCCAGCCCGTTGCCCGAGGGGCCGCCCGCGATCACCACGCGCACGTCCCCCGCCAATTTGGCCGCGGCGCGCAGCAGCACGTCGGGCGCCTTGAGTGGCTGAATGCGGCCGACGAACGCGACGACCTTCTCGTCGGCCCCGAGGCCGAGCTCGCGCCGCGCCTTCGCCCGGTCACCCGGGGTGAACGTCGCAAGGTCGACGCCCGGATGGACGACGTCGATGCGGTCCGGGTCGGCGTGATGCAACGACACCAGCTCGCGCGCTTCGTATTCGGTGTTGACGATCAACCGGTCCGCCTCGTCGACGACCTGTTGCTCGCCCACCGACCGCAGCGGCGGCTCGGGTCGGTCGCCGGCGGCGAGGGAGGCGTTCTTCACCGCGGCGAGCGTGTGGGCGGTGTGCACGAGCGGCACCGCCCATCGGTCGCGTGCCAGCCAGCCGACCTGGCCCGACAACCAGTAGTGCGAGTGGACGACGTCGTAGTAGCCGGGTTCGTGAGTGGCCTCGGCGCGCAGGACGCCGGCGGTGAACGCGCACAGCTGGGTCGGCAAGTCGTGCTTGTCGAGGCCCTCGAAGGGTCCCGCCACCACGTTGCGGACCAGTACACCGGGGGCGACCCGCACTACCGCGGCGTCCGACGACGTCGTCGCCCTGGTGAAGATCTCGACGTCGACTCCGCGGCGGGCCAGTTCCAGCGCGGTCTGCAGGACGTAGACGTTCATGCCGCCCGCGTCACCCGTCCCGGGCTGAGCCAACGGGGACGTATGGACCGACAGGACGGCTACGCGCACAACCCATACTTACACCGGGCGGCCCCGGCTCCGACCTCGCCCTGGCCGGACGTCATCAAGCCGTCTTGTCCCGCGCCGCACGGCGCATCGCGGCGATCGGATCGGCGTAGAGACCGCCGAGGGACACCACGCCGGCGCCCGCCTCCTGAATGCGGTTCCCGAACGAGGTCAGCCGGAGGTCGCGCGGCGCGAGTACCGACCGCCGGGCGTAGGCGGCCTCGACCGCGGCCATGCCCTCCGGGTACTCGGTGAACGCCTGCCCGCCGACCACCAGGTCGTCGGGGTTGAGCATGTCCCGCAGCAGCGCCACCGATTCGCCGAGCACCCTGGCGCGCTCGTCGAGCAGTTCGACGGCCGTCTTGTTGCCCTGGCGCGCCGACCGCAGGACGGCCCCGATGGTCGAGGACGGGCCGTCGGCCGGCACGATCCGCAGCTTGCGCGCGGCGGTCAGCACCGCTTCGTCACTGACCGTCGACTCCAATTGCCCACTGCCGCCCAGCATTTCGGACTGTGCCGGAAGTGCGGCGATGGTGCCGGGGCCGCTGGTCGGCGAGTGCACCCGGCCGCCGATGGACAGGGCGTAGCCGACGGTCTCGCGGGCGTAGACGTACAGGCTGGTGGCCGGGGCCCCGGCGGCGGCGTTGGCGGTCGCCTGCCCGGTGAGCCGTCGGCCGCCACCCAACAGCAGTTCGGCACCGGCCATCGCGTCCACGTGGGAGGCCAGCGACACCGGCAGCCCGAGGGCCTCGGCCAGCACCGGACCCACCGGTGCGTCGGTCCACCCGAGCCGCGCGTGGTCGACGTGTCCGGTGGCGCTGTCCACGACCCCGCCCGCGGTCACGCCCACCCACAGCGGTCGGCGACGGTGCCAGCGGCTCAGGTATCGGCTGGCGCTGCCCGCCAGAGCCGCCAGCGCCGCGCTCTGTCCACCCCGCGGCGTCGGCGTCTCCACCACGTCGAGCGTGCGGCCGAACAGGTCGGTGGCCACGATGATCGCGGTGCGGGCGCCGATGTGGATGCCAAGGGTCAGGAACGGTTCGTGGTTGACCTCGACCGGCACCCGCGGCCGTCCGATGGCACCGGAGACCGCGAGGTCGGCCCGCTCCCGCAGGACACCGGCGTCGAGCAGGGCCGTGACCTGCCGGTTCACCGTCGCGATGCTCAGGCCGGTGGTCTGGGCAATGACGTCGCGGGCGATCGGGCCCCGCAACCGGGCTGCGCCGAACACCGACGCCGACGCCGCCTCGGCGACGCGCAACGACGGGGCGACGATGTGGTGCCGGGCGAGCAGCGCGCGCTTGGTGCGCGGGGTCGCGATGACGGCGGGGGTCTTGCGGAGGGCGGTGGGAGTGCTCACGAGGGGTCCTTGCGGGAAGTCGGCCGGTGGGGTTGTGCCTCACCTGGCGACTCAGCAGGACCGTTGGGTCCGGGGTTCAGTCAGGCGCGGCGAAGCTGGCGACGACAACAACACGCACGCGATGCGGCGGCGGTGAAACCCTGACTAGCGGACACGTGCCGAATTTAGCACGCTGATTACAGTAGGACGAATGACGTCACCAGAATCCGACCGGCCCGTCGCGGTCGTCACCGGCGCCAGCTCCGGCATCGGCCAGGCAACCGCGAGAACCCTTGCAGCCCATGGCTTTCACGTCGTCTGCGTGGCCCGGCGCCAAGAGCGTGTCCAGGCCCTGGCGACGGAGATCGGCGGCACCGCAGCTGTGGCGGACGTCACTGACGGCGAGGCCGTCGAGCGCCTCGCGGCCGGGTTGGACCGCGTCGACGTGCTCGTCAACAACGCCGGTGGGGCCAAGGGCGTGCAGTCCGTGCTCGACGCCGATCTCGACGACTGGCGGTGGATGTGGGAGACCAACGTGGTGGGCACCCTGCGCATGACGCGGGCACTGCTGCCCAAGCTCATCGCCTCCGGAGACGGACTGGTCGTCACGGTCACCTCGATCGCCGCCTTCGAGATCTACGACGGCGGTGCGGGTTACACCTCGGCGAAGCACGCCCAGGCCGCGTTGCACCAGACGCTACGCGGCGAGCTGCTCGGAAAACCGGTGCGCCTCACCGAGATTGCGCCGGGGATGGTCGAGACGGAGTTCTCCGTCGTGCGTTTCGGTGGCGACAAGGCCCGGGCCGACGCGGTGTACGAGGGCATGACGCCGCTGACCGCCACCGACGTCGCCGAAGTGATCGGATTCGTGGCCTCTCGACCGCCGCACGTCAACCTCGACCAAATCGTCATCCGGCCACGGGATCAAGCCACCGCGACGAGGAAGTTCACCCGCCCGGAGTGACCGTCGAGGTGGGGGTCGACGTCGGGGTCGTCGTCACCGTCGGCGAGACCGTCACCGCCGAGGGCGGCGTCGTCGTCGGAGTGCCCGACAGCGTCGGCGCGTCGGTGGGGGTGGCCGGCGCGTTGCTCGGGACGTTGGACAGCGGCGAGGTGTCGGTCAGTGCCGACATGGACTTCCATTCGTCCCAACCCACGGCCCAGTCCCAGATGTCGCCATCGGCGTAGGACAGCTCGATCGACGTGCCGGTCACCTCGACCGGGTCACCGTAGATGGCGGTGTTGAAGTACTGCTCGGCGTCCGAGGTGGACAGGTTGATGCAACCGTTGGTGACGTTGGTGTTGCCCTGCGCACCCGCACTCGACGGGTTGGCATGGATGAATTCGCCGTTGTTGGAGATCCGCACCGCCCATCGCTCGTGAGCGTTGGTGTAGCCCGCCGCCGGGTTGGACATGTAGAAGTCCTCGTACTTCTCGGTGACGACGTGGATGCCGCTGCGGGTCACGTTGCGCGGCAGGTCGGCCTCGCCGTAGCTGCAGGGCAGCGTCATGATCGTGCCGGCGTCGGTGATCACTTCGATCTGGTGCGACGACGCCTCGGCCTTGACCACCTGGCGACGGCCGATCTCGATGTCCAGGGTGGAGTCGGCGGCGCCGAACGCCCCCTCGCCGAACGGCACGCCGTAGGTGTTGGCCGCGACGTGCACCTTGGTGCCGGGCGGGTAGTAGTCCTTGGTGCGCCAATGCAGGCGCGAGCCGCCGACCTCGTCGGGCAGCCAGGCCCAGCTGCCCTCGACGGGCGGGGTGGTGGTGACGACCAGCGCGCGTTCGACGGCGGGCTTGGCGTCGTCGCCGATGGCGGCGTCGAACTGCATGATGATCGGCGCCGCGACGCCGACCACCTGACCGTCGGCGAGCTGGAACTGACCGTTGACCCGAGTCTGCGGGGTGACGGTGGTGAAGCTGCCCGTCAGCGGGATCGCCTTGCCGTCGCGACCGACCGCCGAGCCACCCCACGTGTACGTGGATCCGTAGCCGAGCGGCTCGGTCACCTTGAACGACGTGCGGTCGGGGTTGAGGACACCGGCCACGACGGTTCCCTCGGCGTTGGTCAGGGTGACGCGCTGCAGCCAACCGTTCTCGACGGACACGCCAACGGAGTCGGTGGGCACGACGTCGGCGGCGTTCTTGGCGGGCTTGAAGGCCACGTTCGCCTTGGCGGGTGCCGCGGTCGTATCGGGCGTCCCGGTCGTGGTCCTGCCGCTACAGGCGGCGAGCACGCCGGAGGCGCCCACGGCGAGGGCGGTCAGCGCTTGGCGCCGATTGAGGGTCACGTGTACACACGGTACCTAGAGTTCGCAGCCAACCAGAATCGGTTCTGGTACCAGATGGACCCCAAATGCCTGGAACACACCGTCACGCACGTCTCTGGCCAGCGACAACAGCTCTGCAGTGGTCGCCGAACCACGATTGGTCACAGCGAGGGCGTGCTTGGTCGACAGACGGGCCGAGGCGCCGTCACCGGGGTAGCCCTTGCCGAACCCAGCATGCTCCACCAGCCATCCCGCAGCCAGCTTGACCCCATCCGGGGCGGGGTAGTTCGGCACCGGTCCGTCCACCGACGCGCGCAGCCGGTCGAAGTCGGCCGGTGACACGACGGGGTTGGTGAAGAACGAGCCGACGCTCCAGGTGTCGGGGTCACCGTCGTCGAGGACCATGCCCTTGCCGGTCCGCAGCGCCAGCACGGCCTCGCGCACCCGGGTGGGGACCGCACGATCGCCGGGTTCGACGCCCAGCGTCCGCACGAGCTCGCCATAGCGCAGCGGCGCGCTGCGATCCGCGGCGTCCAGCGCGAACTCGACTTCCAGCACCACCACGTCCGACCGGTGCTTCAGGACGCTGGTGCGATAGCCGAAGCCCAGCTCCCCCGGCGGCGCCCATCGCACCTCGCCGGTGCGCCGGTCCAGCAGCCGGACGCGGCCGATGACGTCGGCCACCTCGACCCCGTAGGCGCCGACGTTCTGCACCGGCGTCGCTCCGGTGGAACCCGGGATGCCGGACAGGCACTCCAGGCCACCGAGCCCGTGGGCCAGCGCCGTCACCACCACGTCGTCCCAGCAGGCGCCCGCCTCGGCACGCACGACGTCGCCGTCGACGGTGATCTCGGTGTTGGCCAGTCGAACCACCGTGAGGTCGGGCAGATCGTCGGCGACGACGACGTTGGATCCCCCACCGAGGATCAGCGTGCGCTCACGGGGATCGTCGGGGGGAAGTTCGCGCAGGACGGCGATCACCGCGTCGGTGGTGTCGCAGGTGAGGACCCTGCTGGCAACGGGCCCCAGCCTCAGCGTGGTCATGGGCGCGACGGGGACGAACTCCTCCACCACGACGCCACCGATATCCGAACTGACCACGGGCCGTAACGGTAGCGTGGTCGGCTATGCCGCGTTCCTTCGACATGGCAGCCGACTACGACGGCACCGTCGACCAGATCCATCAGGCCTTCGGCAACGAGAGGTACTGGCGCGAGCGACTCGCCGAGTCGGGTGCCGACGACGCGACGTTGGACTCGATCGAATCCGACGCCGACGGCGGCGTCGACGTCGTGACCACCCAGACGATGCGGGCCGACCGGCTGCCTGCCGTCGTCGGGCAGTTCCACCACGGCGACCTCCACTTCGTGCGCGAGGAGGCGTGGACCCCGGTGCGTGACGGTCGCGCGACCGCAACGGTCCGGGGCTCGATTCCCGGTGCCCCGGCGACGCTCTCGGGCACCGCGGTGCTGTTTGCCACCGACAGCGGGTCCCGGCTGGAGTTCCGCGCCACCGTCGAGGTCCGCATCCCGCTCGTCGGCGGCAAGGTGGAGAACTTCGTCGGCAGCCAGCTGGTGGGATTGCTCACCGCGGAGCAGAACTTCACCACGGCGTGGATCAAGGCCAACGCCTGACGTGCCCATTGGGCAGCCAACCCGGGGGACGACCGGATACAACCGGTTGCGGCGCAGCGACCGCTGGCTGGTCCACGCGCCGAGGGTGCGGGCGGCCCTGCTCTCGGCGGCCAAGCCCGTCGTCGTGGACCTGGGGTACGGCGCGCTGCCCGTCACGACGCTGGAGTTGGCGGCACGACTGCGCACGGTCCGGCCCGACGTGCGGGTGGTCGGACTGGAGATCCACCCCGAGCGCGTCGTCCCCTCCCAGCAGGGCGTCGACTTCGGTCTGGGCGGCTTCGAACTGGCGGGGCTGAGTCCAATCCTGGTGCGCGCGTTCAACGTTCTGCGGCAGTATCACGTCGGCGAGGTCGCCGAGGCGTGGGCGCAGATGCGCACGCGACTCGCGCCGGGCGGGTTGATCGTGGACGGCACGTGCGACGAACTCGGAAGGCGTTGCTGCTGGGTGCTTCTCGACGCCACCGGGCCGGTGAGCCTGGTGCTGGCCTGCGATCCGTTCGCGATCGACAAGCCGTCGGATCTGGCCGAGCGCCTGCCGAAGGTGCTCATCCACCACAACGTGCCCGGCCAGCCCGTCCACGATCTGTTGGCTGCGGCCGATCGCGCCTGGGCGTCGGCTGCCGGGCACGGAGTGTTCGGTCCACGGGTGCGGTGGCGGGCGATGCTGGAGTCGCTGGCTGCCGACGGTCACCCGGTCGAGCCGCCGCGGCGGCGGTTGCGCGACGGTGTGCTGGCAGTGCCCTGGTCGGCGGTCGCGCCACTCTAGGCCCACCCCGCACTAGGCTGTCCCCATGCGGATTGCCCTTGCGCAGATCCAGAGCGGCACCGAACCCTCGGCCAATCTCGGCCTGGTCGAGGAGTACAGCCGCCGCGCCGCCGACGCCGGTGCGGCCATGGTGCTGTTCCCCGAGGCCACGATGTGCCGGTTCGGGGTGTCCCTCAAGCGCGTCGCCGAACCGCTTGACGGCCCGTGGGCCACGGGAGTCCGCGCCGTCGCCGAGAGCACCGGCGTCGTCGTCGTGGCCGGCATGTTCTGCCCCGCCGACGACGGCCGGGTCACCAACACGCTGCTGGCCACCGGCCGCGGCGTCGACGAGCACTACCACAAGATTCACCTCTACGACGCGTTTGGCTTCACCGAATCACGAACCGTCGCACCGGGTTTCGATCCGTTGATGATCACCGTCGACGGCCTGGCCGTGGGGCTCACCACGTGCTACGACGTTCGCTTCCCCGAGTTGTACGTCGAACTCGCCCAGCGGGGCGCACGCGTGATCACCGTGCACGCGTCGTGGGGATCGGGCCCGGGCAAGCTCGACCAGTGGACACTGCTGTCCAGGGCCCGCGCCGCCGACGCCACCAGCATCGTGGCCGCCGTCGGTCAGGCGTACCCGGGTGACGAGGTCGCCGCTGCCGGACCGACCGGCGTCGGGGGCAGCATGGTGTGCTCCCCTACCGGTGACGTTCTGGCCTCCGCCGGCGCCGACCCCGACCTCGTGGTGGTCGACCTCGACCTCGATTCGGTCGAGAAGGCCCGCGACACCGTCGCCGTGCTGCGCAACCGGACCGAGTTCGCTCGTTCCGGTAGGGCACAATCGCTGGGGTGACCGACCCATCCGATCCCTGGGCCCGCCAAGGCCAGCCGCCGCAGCAGTACCAGCCCCCGACGGGGTCGGCCGGGCCGCAGTACGCCGGGCCGCCGCCACAGGGACCGCCTCCGGGTCAGTACCCGACGCAGTCCGCCGCGCCCACCGAACCCGGTGAAGAACCGCCCCGCGGCAGGTTCGGACGACTGGTCCGCGACCCGCTGTCGATCGGGCTGGTGTTCGTCATCGTGCTCGCGCTGGCCGCCGCCGGCCTGGTCGGCGGCGAGATCTACGCCCGCCAACGCGGCGCGTCCATCGTCGAGGCCACGATGAAGTGCGTGCTGCAGGACGACGTCTCGGTGTCCTTCGGGGCCTTGCCGCCATTTCTGTACCAGTGGGCCACCGACGACTACGCCCACGTGTCGATCACCTCGGCCGGCAATCAGATCCGCGACATGAAGGGCATGAAGGTCCAGATCGACATCGACGGCGCGCGCCCGGCCAGCGACCCCAACTCCCAGGGCAGCCTCACGGCACTCGACGTCACGGCGACCTGGTCGACCGACGGCATCAAGCAGACGGTCCAGAACGCCATCCCCCTGCTCGGCGGCCTGGTCAGCGGCGTCACCACGAACGCCTCCGACGGCACGGTCGACATCCAGGGCCCCCTCGGCAGCATCGTCACCAAGCCGCAGGTCAACAACGACGAATTGACCCTGCAGGTGCAGCAGCTCACGGGCCTGGGCTTCACGTTGCCGCGCGAGGCGGTTCAGCCGGCTCTCGACGCCGTCAGCTCGCAGCTGACCAAGAACTCGCCGCTGGCCCTCAAGGTCGACGGCGTCCAGGTCACCGACACCGGTGTGGTCACCAAGCTCTCAGCCCGCAACGCGACGATTCCAGGCGGGCAGGACGAGCCCTGCAACACCGGACTCTAAGAGCCGCTGGGTAGTCCGTCGAGGACCGCGCGCGTTCCGGACAGCCCCAACCGGGTCGCGCCGGCCTCGAGCATCGACACGGCGGATTCGGACGTGCGGATGCCGCCGCTGGCCTTTACCTCGACGGTCGGTCCGACGGTGGCCACCATGATCTCGACGGCCCGCACCGACGCGCCGCCGGCGGGGTGGAAACCGGTCGAGGTCTTGACGAACTCGACGTCGGCTTCGGCGGCCGCCAGGCACACGTCGACCAGCGTCTGCTCGCCGGCCAATTCGAGTAGCGCCGCGGACTCCACGATCACCTTCAGCACCGAACCCGGCACTGCCGCACGCACGGCCGCGACGTCGGAGCGAATCGCGTCGATGTTGCCGCTCACCGCGGCCCCGACGTCGATCACCATGTCGACCTCGGCGGCGCCCGCGGCGACGGCGAGGGCAGCCTCGTGGGCCTTGACGTCGGAGACGTGCTTGCCGGACGGGAATCCGACGACCGTCGCGATCAGGGTGCCCGCGGTCCGGGCACGGACCGCGGCGGCCACCAGCGACGGTGACACGCAGACCGCGTAGACGTCCAAGGCGGCGGCCTCGGCGATCAGGGCGGCCACGTCGGCCTCGGTGGCCTCCGGCTTGAGCAGGGTGTGGTCGACCATGCTCGCGACCAGGTCGCGCGTCCAGATCATCAGAACGGCTCCTCCGTGCCACCGGGATTGCAGCGGGTGTCGACCATCGTCGCGTCGTCGACCACGGGACGCCACGGTTCGAGGTTCCAGCTGGTCTTGCCGGGCTGGACGATCTCGGCGAAGCTCCAGTGGCACATGAACTGGTCGTGCATACCGGGCATGTCGGCATCGGGCGCCAGTGCCAGCACCTCGCCCCACGCCTCCTCACCCTGGGCGGCGTCGTTCAGCTGGCCGGCGGCTTCGCGGCCAGCCGCGGTGGGATAGACGCGCAGGCTGGACAGGTCACCCCAGTGCGCCCACTGGGCGTGGTCGACGAAGGGCGGGCTCGCCACCGGCGAGGCGGCCGCGGTCGGCGCCAGCAGCAGGGGCGTGACGGCGCACGCCGCCGTCACCGCCGCGAGGGCGGTACGCAACGAGGACATCGGCTAGCGCGACTTTCCCTGGACTTCGAGGATCTTCGGGCGGACGTCGACCAGGTACACCCCGACCGCGCACGCGGCGATGGCTGAGCCGACCGGCGGCGGCAGGAACAGACCCACCAGGGTGGTGCCGCCGAGAATCGCCAACCAGATTGGCTTGCTGAGCTTCTCGGCGGCGGGATAGGCGTCGGTGCGCTGCAGCGCCGCGTGGACGAAGGCATACAACCCCGCCAGGAGTACGCCCACCTGAATGGCGAAGAGGACGTAACTCGCGAAGTCCTGAAGCATCACGCTCCAAGCCTAGGCGGGTTACGTCCCCTCAGTCGACCTGCCGGGTTCGGCAGACCAGATCGTTACTTCTGGGTCACCTTCTTGGCGGGGGCCTTCTTGGCCGGCGCCTTCTTGGCGGGAGCCTTCTTGGCCGGCGCCTTGGCAGCGGCCTTCTTCACCGGCTCGGCGGCCTTCTCGGCACGCTTGGGCAGTTCGACGCCGACCAGCTTGGCGGCGCGCTCGCCGACGGCGCGGGTCTGGGTGGCGACGGTTCCCAGCGCGTCCTGCGTGAGCTCGACGGCCTGGTCGGTCACGTTCTCGACGCGGCTGGCGGCGTCCTCGATCGCAGGCTGGCTGCGCAGGCGGGTCAGCGCCTCCTCGCCGCGCTCGACGAGCTTGTTGTACTGCGCGGTGGCGGCCTCGGCGTAGCCCTCGGCTGCCTTGCGCAGTTCCTCGGAGCTCAGCTTCTCGCGCAGCTCGCCGACCTGGGTCGGGATCTCTTCCTGCAGCTTGGTCAGCTTGGCGCGACGCTCCTCGACTCGGGCGGTGGCGTCGGTGCGGGCCTCTTCGGCGCGCTCGCGCAGGCTGGCGACGATCTCGTTGACGGTGGCGAGCGCGAGGTCCGCGGCGCCGACGGCGGCGAGCAGCGGAGCCTTGAGGTCTTCGACGGTGGGCTGGTTCTTCTCGGCCATGGTGATGATTCCCTTCGAAATTCGTGATCTGTGTGGCTGGTCAGCAGTTGATCGGAGGTCAGTCAGTAGCTGGCTCCTCATCTAGGTTGCGCACCTCGTCGAGCGCTTCGTTCTGCTCCCGAAACGAGGTGTAGATGTCGAGCAGCACCTGCTTTTGCCGCTCGGTGATCGCGGTGTCCGTGACGATGGCGTCGCGGACCTCGCTCGGCTCGCTGGGTTCGAGAAGTCCTGCCCTGACGTAGAGCACGTCCGCGGACACCCGGAGCGCCTTGGCGATCTGGTTGAGCACCTCCGCGGATGGTTTCCGCAATCCCCGTTCGATCTGGCTGAGGTAGGGATTGCTGACGCCGGCCTTCTCGGCCAACTGCCGCACCGAAACCTGCGCCAATTCGCGCTGGCTACGGATGAAGCCTCCGATGTCCTGCGCGGCGGTGGACACGACGGCGGCAAGATTTTCGTCCTGCGGCATGTCCGTCCCCCTTCGCGTCGGCGCTGGAAAAGCTTCAACCACAACGGTAGGACGGGGTGCTAGCTATTGCAAGCACTTGTTAGCGCCTTGGGCGTAAATCAGAACAGCAGCTGCGCCACCGAGTAGATGATCAACCCCGCGACCGAACCGACCACGGTGCCGTTGATCCTGATGAACTGCAGGTCACGGCCCACGTGCAACTCGATTCGCTGGCTTGCCTCGTCGGCGTCCCAGCGCTCGATGGTCTCGGTGATGATCGCTGTGATCTCCGTCCCATACTGCGCGACGAGGTGCTGGGCGGCCCGCACGATCCACTTGTCGACCTTGTCGCGCAGCTGCGGATCGTCGCGCAGCGACTCACCGATGTGCACCACGGAGTCGGCGATGCGGGTGCGCAGCGTCGAGGTGGGGTCGTCGACCGACTCCAAGAAGATGCGCTTGGCCGTGCCCCACGCCGTCTCCGCGGCCCTGGCCACCTCGTCGCGCGCCATGATCTGGTCCTTGACCTTCTCGGCGCGCGCGATCGTCGCCTCGTCGTTCTGCAGGTCCTCGGCGAACTCGAAGAGGAACTTCGTCGCCGACTTGCGCAGCTCGTGGTCGGGATTTCGGCGCACCTTGTCGGTGAAGTCCATCAGCTCCCGGTGAATGCGGTCACCGACGAGGCCGTCGACCCAGCGCGGCGTCCACGTCGGAGAGTCGCGCTCGATGACGCGTTCGATGATCTCGTCGGCGTTCAGCGACCACTCGAAGGCGCGGTCGGCCAGCAGCTGCAGCAGCGCCTCCTGCCGATGCTCGGCCAACATGCTGGAGAGCACCCGGCCGACCGGCGGGCCCCACTGGGGCTGCCCGATGCGCTTCACGATCATCTTGTCGAGCACCTGCTGAACGTCTTCGTCGCGCAGCATCTCGACGAGCACCCGCAACGCCGTCGACGCCTCCGCGGCCACCCTCTCGGCGTTGCGGGTGTCGGCCAGCCACTTGCCGGTGCGCTCGGCGACGTCGGCGTCGTGCAGCTTGGTCGCGATCACTTCCGGAGACATGAAGTTCTCCCGCACGAAGTCGCCAAGGCCCTCACCGAGCTGGTCCTTCTTGCGCTTGATGATCGCGGTGTGCGGGATGGGGATGCCCAGTGGGTGCTTGAACAGCGCGGTCACGGCGAACCAGTCCGCCAGCGCACCCACCATGCCGGCTTCCGCCGCAGCCCGGACGTATCCGACCCACCCGGCGGCACCCTGGGACTGTGCCCACGTGGACACCAGGAAGATCACCGTCGCACCGAGCAGGAAACTCAGCGCGACGGCCTTCATCCTGCGCAGCCCCCTGCGACGCTCGGCGTCGGCGGAGGTGTCGGCACCTGCAATCGATTCTGCGAAGCTCGGCCGCTGGCCGGACGTGGTCACCACACCACCATCATCCTGCATGTCTCCGCCGGCCCCTTCCTCCCGTCGGTGCAACGGGCGAATTCGGCCGTATCATCTACTGCGGACGAGGGAATGGAATGACTGCGGAAGTGTCAGGGGATGGTCCGGCGGGACCCGTGAAGACCGACGGGCGCAAGAGGCGCTGGCATCAGCACAAAGTCGACCGGCGCAACGAGCTGGTCGACGGCACCCTGGATGCCATCCGGCTTCGCGGCAGCAATGTCAGCATGGACGAGATCGCCGCGGAGATCGGTGTCTCCAAGACCGTTCTGTACCGCTACTTCGTCGACAAGAACGACCTCACCACCGCGGTGATGATGCGGTTCGCCCAGACCACGCTGATCCCCAACATGGCCGCGGCCCTGACGGCGAATCTCGACGGATACGACCTGACCCGCGAGATCATCCGCGTCTACGTCGCCACCGTTGCCGCCGAGCCCGAGATCTACCCCTTCGTGATGGCGAACAGCTCGGCGAGCAAGAGCAAGGCGGTCGCCGACTCCGAACAGATCATCGCGCGCATGCTGGGCGTCATGTTGCGCCGGCGCATGGCAGAGGCCGGCATGGACACCCGTGGCGCCCAGCCGTGGGCGTTCATGATCGTCGGCGGGGTGCAGCTGGCCACCCACTCCTGGATGTCGCATCCCCGGATGACCGCCGACGAGCTCATCGACTACCTCACGATGCTGTCCTGGAACGCGCTGCGCGGCATCGTCGAGGCCAACGGGTCACTCGAGAAGTTCAACTCGGCCCCCCATCCTTCCCCGTCATTGCCACCGCGCCTGCTTGACTGAGGTCGTGACCGACGACCTGCCCGAGCTGTGGACCCACGAACCGCACGTCCACCTGGCGTTCAAACCGGGCGACTCCGTCGCCGCCATCGACACCAACGCCACCCCTGGCTTCGAGGGCAGCAAGGGTGACGCACCCGATCTGCTGCTCGAACGCGCCGCGCGGTTCGCCGAGTTGCAAGAGATGTTGTACGCCAACAGCCTCGCCGGCGACAACCGCAAGGTGCTGCTGGTGCTACAGGGCATGGACACCGCCGGAAAGGGCGGCATCGTCAAACACGTTGTCGGAGCAGGCAATCCGCAGGGCATTCAATACGCCAACTTCGGCAAGCCGACCGATGAGGAACTCGCGCACGACTTCCTGTGGCGCATCGAGCGAAGGCTGCCCACGCCGGGGCACATCGGTGTCTTCGACCGCTCGCACTACGAGGACGTCCTGATCGTCCGCGTGCACGACCTCGTCGCCCCCGAGGTGTGGAGCACCCGATACGACACCATCAACGACTTCGAGAAGCGACTCACCCTCGACGGGACGACGATCATCAAGGTGGCCATGTTCGTCTCACTCGACGAGCAGAAGAAGCGGCTGTCCGAGCGCCTCGACCGGCCCGACAAGTACTGGAAGTACAACCCCGCCGACGTCGACGAGCGTCTGCTGTGGCCGCGCTACCAGGAGGCCTACCAGGCGATGCTGGAGCGCACGTCGACCGACGTCGCGCCGTGGCACGTCATCCCGTGCGACCGCAAGTGGTATGCGCGCCTGGCCGTCACCGAACTACTGATCGAGGCGCTCGAGGGCCTCGACTTGTCATGGCCGCCAGCAGATTTCGACATCGAGGCGGAGAAGAAGCGGCTCAAGGACGCCTAGCCCGGAGCTAGTACGTGTAGAAACCCCGGCCCGACTTCTTGCCAAGCTGGCCGGCCTCGACCATCCGCTGCAGCAGCGGCGGCGGTCCGTAGAGCGGCTCCTTGAACTCGGTGAACATCGAGTCGGCGATGAGCTTGAGGGTGTCCAAACCGACGAGGTCGCTGAGCTTCAGCGGGCCCATCGGGTGCGACAACCCGGCGACCACCGCGGTGTCGATGTCCTCGATGGTGGCCACGCCGGCCTCGGCCATCCGGATCGCGGCCAACAGGTAGGGCACCAACAGCGCGTTGACGACGAAGCCGGAGCGGTCGGTGCAGCGCACGACCTTCTTGCCGAGCTGCTCGCCCGCGAACTGCGCGACGCGCTCCAATGCAGCCTCGCTAGTGACCAGCGTCGGCACCAGCTCGACCAGCGGCAGCACCGGCACCGGGTTGAAGAAGTGCAGTCCGAGCACCCGGCTCGGATTCTTCGTCGCCGAGGCGATCTTCATGATCGGGATGCTGGAGGTGTTGGACGCCAGCACGGCGTCGGCGTCGGTGATGGCCTCGTCGAGCTGCGCGAACACCTTCGCCTTGACCGCCGCGTCCTCGACGATGGCTTCGACCACGAGCTGACGGTCGGCGAGGTCGGCCACGTCGGTGGCGACGCTCAGCCGGCCCAGGGCCTCGTCGCGTTCGGCCTCGGTCAGCTTGCCCCTGCTGACACCGCGCTCCAGTGACGTCGTGATGCGGTCGCGGCCGGCCTCGACGAGCGCCTCGGTGGGCTCGTAGATGCGGACGTCGACGCCCGCGCGCAGCGACACCTCCGCGATGCCTGCGCCCATTTGTCCGGCGCCGACGACGCCTACCCGCTCAATGCTCACTGCTTCTCCTTGGTCTCGGGCAGCAATCAGGCCCCGTCCGAACATGCGGACGGGGCCTGACGCTATCAATCTCTAGTGGCTCCGGCTTTTCGGTT
Organism: Mycobacterium sp. NPDC006124; assembly: GCF_040614235.1. Lineage (NCBI taxonomy): Bacteria > Bacillati > Actinomycetota > Actinomycetes > Mycobacteriales > Mycobacteriaceae > Mycobacterium > Mycobacterium sp. NPDC006124. Next base: position 136,575 of record NZ_JBEXUA010000006.1, read on the forward strand.
CCACTTCTCCTCGCGCAAGCGCTCGGCTCAGTGGAACTGACCCTCTTCGGTCGAGCCCGCAAGCGCGGTGGTCGACGAGGTCGGGTCCACCGTGGTGGCGATCTTGTCGAAGTAGCCAGCGCCGACCTCACGCTGGTGCTTGGTCGCGGTGTATCCCCGCTCCTCGGCGGCGAACTCGCGCTCCTGCAGCTCGACGTAGGCGCTCATCTGGTTGCGGGCGTAGCCGTGGGCCAGATCGAACATCGAGTAGTTCAGGGCGTGGAAGCCGGCCAGGGTGATGAACTGGAACTTGAATCCCATGGCGCCCAACTCGTTCTGGAACTTCGCGATGGTCGCGTCGTCCAGGTGCTGCTTCCAGTTGAACGACGGGCTGCAGTTGTAGGCCAGCATCTGGTCGGGGAACTCGCTCTTGACGCCCTCGGCGAACTTCTTGGCCAGCTCCAGGTCCGGGGTACCGGTCTCCATCCAGATGAGGTCGGAGTACGGCGCGTAGGACTTGGCGCGGGCGATGCAGGGCTCCAGGCCGTTCTTGACCCGGTAGAAGCCTTCCTTGGTGCGCTCGCCGGTGATGAACGGCTGGTCGCGCTCGTCGACGTCGGAGGTGATCAGCGTGGCTGCCTCGGCGTCGGTACGGGCGATGACGACCGTCGGCACGTCGGCGACGTCGGACGCCAGGCGGGCCGAGGTCAGGGTGCGGATGTGCTGCTGGGTGGGGATGAGCACCTTGCCACCGAGGTGGCCGCACTTCTTCTCCGACGCGAGCTGGTCCTCCCAGTGCGACCCGGCGACGCCGGCGGCGATCATGGCCTTCTGCAGCTCGTAGACGTTCAGGGCGCCACCGAAGCCCGCCTCACCGTCGGCCACGATCGGGGCCAACCAGTTCTCGACGGAGCGATCGCCCTCGACCTTGGCGATCTGGTCGGCGCGCAGCAGCGCGTTGTTGATGCGGCGGACGACCTGCGGCACCGAGTTGGCCGGGTACAGGCTCTGGTCGGGGTAGGTGTGGCCGGACAGGTTCGCGTCGCCTGCGACCTGCCAACCCGAGAGGTAGATGGCCTTGAGGCCCGCGCGGACCTGCTGCACGGCCTGGTTGCCGGTCAGTGCGCCGAGGGAGTTGACGTAGTCCATGTCGTGGAGCTGCTCCCACAGCACCTCGGCACCGCGGCGGGCCAGGGTGCTCTCCTCGACCACGTGGCCCTGCAGCGCGACGACGTCCTGCGGGCTGTAGGTGCGGGTGATGCCCTTCCAGCGGGGGTTGTTGTCCCAGTCGTGCTGGATCTGTTCGGGTGACTTCGGCGTGCCAACGGTGGACATCGGGCTCCTTCGATTACGAGTGCCGGCGACGTTGCCTCGTTCGTTGTTAACGCCACCGCGCATTTAGCTGCTCTGCTGTTACGACCATGACACAGCCCATACGTGCAGGTCCACCGGTTTCGATTGCCAATTTTCGCCAAGCATTACGAGCGTTCTGCGAAGTTTGCGAAGATGAGTCGGCACTGAACCGGTTCAGAAGTTACCGTGAGGTAACCCAACGGTGCAGGTCAGTACGCTCGTACTGCTAGCGCGATCGATTCAGAGCGGGAAGACACTGGCGACGGCCTTGACCTCGTCGCCGACCACATATGTGAGCGTTGTAACAGTCCGATCCACGAGGTCCGGCCCGAACTGGTCAGTGGAACCGGCCGGATGAACGTGGCGGAGGATCTCGAGATCGTCGCCCAGCGCGACCGGGAGATCGTGCTCGATGGTCACCCGCAGCGGGGCGGCCACCAGTTCGGGGTTCTCGGAGAGGAAGTCCTCGATCACGCTCCAATACACCGAGTTGTTCATGTGGTCGAAGATGTCGATGTCACTGACGCGAACCGGGTACGACCGAACGTCGACGGCGTCCTCCCGGGATCCGGCCGTCAGATAGGCCTTCCACCGAAGGCGGTTGATCGGCGTCGTCTTCTGCAAGCCGGCGATGAAGTCGTCGGAGATGCGGGCCGGCCCCTGGGTCTCGCGGTTGATGTTGATCCAGAACGCCTCGGATTCCACGAGGCCCGCCCGCCTACCTTCTAGGCGAACCCGCATGTCGCACCACCGGTTCGAGGTGCCCGAACACCACCGCCGCAGTCGCAGCATGTCCTTGAACACGATCGGCTCGATCATGTCGATCATGGTGCGTCGCACGATCCACAGCGGATGCGTCTCCTCGAAGCCCATCTCGCGCAGCTGATCTGACCCGATGTCCTGAATGTGCCGGGTGGCGGCGTCGAACTTCAATCTGCCCGTGCGGTCGACGTCGGCCACCCGAAGTGGCCACTCGACGTCGAAGACGTCCGGATGCGGATCGGGGACGGGCATCATCGACTTCGCCAAGCCCGTCTCGGGCCGTCCCTCGGTGCTCACGAGACCAGATACTGCCACGAGAGGGCGCTGTGCCAATCCTGCGAAGCACGTCTTCGCAGCCTCATTATGCTGGTCGGCGTGGCCAAGACGTTCGTCGGATCGCGAGTGCGGCAGCTGCGCAGCGAGCGTGGATTCAGTCAAGCCGCCCTGGCCCAGATGCTCGACATCTCCCCCAGCTACCTCAACCAGATCGAACGCGACGTCCGACCGCTGACCGTCGCGGTGCTGCTGCGCATCACCGAGGTCTTCGGCGTCGACGCCACGTTCTTCGCGTCCCAGGACGACACCCGTCTGGTCGCCGAGCTGCGCGAGGTCACGATGGACAGCGACGTCGGAGTCGACGTGGCCCCGTCGGAGGTGGCCGACGTCGTCAACGCCCACCCTCAGATGGCCCAGGCGATGGTCAACCTGCACCGGCGCTACCGACTGGCGACCACTCAACTGGCGGCCGCGACCGAGGGCCGCTTCTCTGGCACCGGCTCCAGCTCCGGCTGGGGCTCCATCACGATGCCGCACGAGGAGGTGCGGGACTACTTCTACCAACGTCAGAACTATCTGCACGAACTCGACACCGCCGCCGAGGACCTGACCGTCCGCATGCGCATGAATCGCGCGGACCTGGCGGCCGAACTCTCCGACCGCCTCGTCCGGGTGCACGGCGTACACATCGTCAAGCGAATCGACCTGGGCGACACGGTCTTGCACCGCTTCGACCCCGCCACCAAGACCCTCGAGATCGGCGGCCACCTGCCGTCGGGGCAGACCGTCTTCAAGCTCGCCGCCGAGCTCGCGTTCCTCGAATTCGGCGACCTCATCGACAGCCTGGTCACCGACGGCAACTTCACCAGCGACGAGTCTCGCACCCTGGCGCGCCTCGGGTTGGCCAACTACTTCGCGGCGGCGACCATCCTGCCCTACCGCCAATTTCACGACGTGGCCGAGAACTTCCGCTACGACGTCGAGCGGCTCTCGGCGTTCTACTCGGTCAGCTACGAGACCATCGCACACCGGTTGTCGACGTTGCAGCGACCGTCGATGCGCGGCGTCCCCCTGTCGTTCGTCCGCGTCGACCGGGCCGGCAACATGTCGAAACGCCAGTCCGCCACGGGTTTTCACTTCTCTTCGAGTGGTGGCACCTGCCCGCTGTGGAACGTCTACGAGACCTTCGCCAACCCCGGCAAGATCCTCGTGCAGATCGCCCAGATGCCCGACGGCCGGCACTACATGTGGGTGGCGCGCACCGTCGAGCGTCGGGCGTCGCGGTACGGCCAACCGGGCAAGACGTTCGCGATCGGCCTTGGCTGCGAGCTGCGGCACGCACAGCGGCTGGTGTACTCCGACGGCCTCGACCTGTCCAGCGAGGTGGGCACTCCGATCGGCGCCGGGTGCCGGGTGTGCGAGCGCGACAACTGCCCGCAACGGGCCTTCCCCGCACTCGGCCGGGCGCTCGATCTCGACGAGCACCGCAGCACGGTGTCGCCGTATCCGGTCAGGCGCACCTGAGCCCACCTACACTCCAAGAGGTGAGCGCCCCCGAGACTGTTCCCGCCCGTATCCGGCCCGGAGGTTTCCGCGAACTGGGACCCCTCAACTGGATCATCGCCAAGCTGGGCGCCCGGGCCATCCGAGCCCCACGCTTCGCGCTGTTCAACGTCATCGGCCAGCACCAGTTGCTGTTCCTGGCGTGGCTGCCGTATTCGGGCATGCTGCTCGGGCTCGGCAAGCTGCCCCGTCAGGAGGCCGAATTGGTCATCCTTCGGGTGGGCCATCTTCGGGACTGCGAGTACGAATTGCAGCAGCACCGGCGTCTGGCGCGCAGCCGTGGCGTCGACCTCGAGACGCAGGCCCGGATCTTCGAGGGGCCCGACGCCGAGGGACTCACCGACCGGCAGCGCGTGCTCATCACCGCGACCGACGAGTTCGTCATCACGCGGTCGATGTCGGCGGAGACCTGGACCGCGCTGTCGACCTACCTCACCAAGAAGCAGTTGATCGAATTCTGCATGCTGGCAAGCCAATACGACGGCCTGGCCGCCACCATGGCGACTCTGAAGATCCCGCTCGACTTCCCGAACTGAGCGTCGCTACAAGTAGGTCACCGCGAGCACGCTGACCGAGAACAGCAGCGGCGAGACCGGCAGGCACCACAGGAACGCCGCCTTCGCGAAGTCCGCGTGACGATGGAACCGCCGACCGAGGAGCACGCACGCGACACCGACGGCGAGCGTGGCCGCCGCGATCACCAGCACCCACACGTCCACGGTGGTGCTCTTGGTGGCCAGCGAGATCGCGAGCAGCCACAGCATGTGGCCGAGGATCAATCCGCCGACGCCGGCGACGACGACCTGTGCTCTCACGCGTATGCGTCGATCAGAAGTTGATCATGTGGCCGGCCAGGCCGTGGAAGCACTCCTGCAACGCCTCCGACAGCGTGGGGTGGGTGTGCACGTTGCGGGTCAGCTCGTTGACGGTGAGGTCCCACTTCTGGGCCAGCGTCAGCTCGGGAAGGAGTTCGGAGACGTCGTGCCCGATCAGGTGACCGCCGAGGAGTTCGCCGTACTTCGCGTCGGCGATGATCTTGACGAAGCCACCAGGCTCGCCGAGGCCGTGCGCCTTGCCGTTGGCGGTGAACGGGAACTTCGCGACCTTGACGTCGTACCCCTCGTCGCGCGCCTGCTGTTCGGTCAGCCCGAAGCTGGCGACCTGGGGCTGGCAGAACGTCGCCCGCGGCAGCATCCGGTAGTCACCCAGCGGCAAAGTCTCTGCACCGGCGATGGTTTCGGCCGCGACCACGCCCATCGCCTCGGCCACGTGGGCCAGCTGCAGCTTCATCGTGACGTCGCCGATTGCGTAGATGTGCGGGACGTTGGTGCGCATGTGGTCGTCGATGCCGATCGACTTGCGGTCGGTCAGCTCGACACCGGCCTCGTCCAGACCGATGGTCTCGACGTTGGGCACGAAGCCGATCGACTGCATCACCTTGTCGGCGACCAGTTCCTCGGTCTTGCCGTCCTTGCTGACGACGACCTTGACGGACGACCCTTCATCGGTGATCGACTCGACCTTGGTGCCGGTGCGAATCTTCACGCCCAGCTTCTTGAACTGCTTCTCGATCTCCTTGGAGATCTCGGCGTCCTCGTTGGGCAGGGCGCGGGGCAGGAATTCGACGATGGTGACGTCGACCCCGTAGTTGCTCATCACGTAGCCGAACTCCATGCCGATGGCACCGGCGCCGGCGATGACGATCGACTTCGGGAGTTCGCCCTCCATGATCTGCTCTTCGTAGGTGACCACGTTCTCCGACAGCTCGGTGCCCGGCACCAGACGGGTGCGGCTACCGGTCGCGATGATGGCGTTGTCGAAGGTGAGCGTCTCGGTGCCGCCGTCGTTGAGCTCGACCGAGAGGGTGTTGGCGTCGGTGAAGGCGCCCTTGCCGTGAACCTCGGTGATCTTGTTCTTCTTCATCAGGAAGTGCACGCCCGCGACGCGGCCGTCGGCGACCTTGCGGCTGCGCTCGAACGCCGAGCCGTAGTCGAACGAGACGTCACCGCTGATACCGAACGTCTTGGCTTCCTTGGTGAAGATGTGCGCCAGCTCGGCGTTGCGCAGCAGCGACTTGGACGGGATGCAGCCCACGTTGAGGCATACCCCACCCCAGTACTTCGGCTCGACGATGGCAGTGTTGAGGCCGAGCTGGGCAGCGCGAATGGCGGCCACGTAACCGCCGGGACCGGCACCGAGCACGACGACGTCATAGTGAGTCACGACCCCAGCCTAATGGTCGCCGTCAGCGGAACTGCGGTAGATGCGTCAGCCGAGAGCGATCGCGGGCCGGGCCGCGGGGATGGGGCAGGCGTCCTGCGCCTCGGCCACGACGTGGGTGCCGCCGTCACGGGGGCGCTCCCCGCGCTCGTACCGCGATCCGGTGATCGGCGGCTCCGCCTCGAGCAGCCGGTTCTCCGCCTCGGTGAACGCGCGGCCGCGGCTGAGGAACCTCATGCCCTCGGGCGTCTCGAGGCTGAACCCGCCGCCGCGGCCGGGCACCACGTCGATGACCAACTGGGTGTGCTTCCACGCCTCGAACTGGCTGCCGGAGATCCACACCGGTACGCCGTCACCCACGTCGAGGACGGCCAGCAGTACGTCGCGGTCCCCCACCAGGAATTCACCGGCGGGATAGCACATCGGCGAGGAGCCGTCACAGCAGCCGCCCGACTGGTGAAACATCAACGCGCCGTGGCGACTTTGCAAGGTACGAAGCAGTTCGGCCGCCGCCTCGGTGATCAGCGCGCGGTTGGTTGCGTCCACCATCGTCAATCCCCTCCCCCGGCCCGTCGGCCAGGTGTTACTCAGCTCACAGTACGCCGGTGGTCACAATGGACCCCGTGGCTGATGAGCGCTTGCGCGAAGAACCAAGTACAGATGACGACCCCCAGCTGTGGCTCGAGGACATCACCGGCGACGACGCGCTCGAGTGGGTGCGCCGACACAACGAACCGACGCTCGCCGAACTCGGCGGCGAACGCTTCGAGACGATGCGGTCCGAGGCGCTGGAGATCCTCGACACCGACACCCGCATCCCCTACGTGCGGCGCCGCGGGAGGCATCTCTACAACTTCTGGCGTGACGGCGACCATCCGCGGGGACTGTGGCGGCGCACGACGCTCGAGCAGTACCGCACCGACGATCCCGACTGGGACGTTCTCGTCGACCTGGACGCCCTGGCCGCCGCCGACGGCGAGAACTGGGTGTGGGCGGGTGCCGAGGTCATCGAACCCGACTACACCCTGGCCCTCCTCGAGTTGTCCCGCGGCGGCTCCGACGCCACCGTGGTGCGCGAATTCGACCTGACGACACGCCAATTCGTCGCCGACGGCTTCGCCGTGGACGAGGCGAAGACCAGCATCTCGTGGGAGGACCACGACACCGTCTTGGTCGGCACCGACTTCGGCCCCGGTTCGCTGACCGAGTCCGGCTACCCGCGCGTGGTCAAGCGGTGGCGGCGAGGGCAGCCACTGTCGCAGGCGCAGACGGTGTTCGAGGGCGTCGCGTCCGACGTCAGCGTCGGGGTGGGCTTCGACCCGACCCCGGGGTTCGAGCGGCTGATCGCCTCCCGGTCGGTCGACTTCTTCAACCGGGAGTACTTCGAGATTCGTGGCGAGGAGTCGATCCGAATCGACGTCCCCACCGACGCCGGCATCTCGATTCACCGCCAGTGGTTGCTGATTCGGCCCCGAACCCCGTGGACCGTCGGGCAGACGACCTACCCCGCCGGTTCACTGCTGGCCGCCGCCTATGACGACTTCATCTCCGGCACGGCGGAACTCGACGTGGTCTTCGAGCCGGACGCCCACACCAGCCTCGACACCTACACCTGGACCCGCGACCGCCTGGTACTCGGCACCCTGGTCGACGTCGCCACCCATGTCGAGGTGGTCACCCCCGGTACGTGGCAGCGCGAACCCGTGGCAGGCCTTCCCGCCAATGCGACGACGGTCATCGTCGACGCCGACGAGCTCGGTGACGAGATCTTCGTCGACTCAAGCGGTTTCGACAGTCCGTCACGTCTGCTGTGGGGCCACGTCGGTGACGAGCTCGCCGAGGTCAAGAGCGCACCGGCGTTCTTCGACGCCTCGGACATCGAGGTGAACCAGCACTTCGTCGCCTCCGCCGACGGCACCATGATCCCGTACTTCGTGGTGGGGCACCGTGATTCGCTCGCGCCCGGCAAGACCCTGCTGGGCGGCTACGGCGGCTTCGAGTCCTCCAACACCCCCGGTTACGCGGGGGTCCTCGGCAAGCTGTGGTTGTCGAGGGGTGGCACGTACGTGCTGGCCAACATCCGCGGCGGCGGCGAGTACGGGCCGACGTGGCACACCCAGGCGATGCGCGAGGGCCGCCACCTCGTGCACGAGGACTTCGCGGCCGTGGCAGCCGACTTGGTGGCGCGCGGCATCACCACCGTCGAGCAACTCGGCGCCCAGGGCGGCAGCAACGGCGGACTACTCATGGGCATCATGCTGACGAAGTACCCAGAACTGTTCGGCGCGTTGGTGTGCAGCGTGCCGCTGCTCGACATGAAGCGCTACCACCTGTTGCTGGCCGGCGCGTCCTGGGTCGCCGAGTACGGCAATCCCGACGACCCGGACGACTGGGCCTTCATTGGCGAATACTCGCCGTATCAGAACATCTCGGCCGACCGGGAGTATCCCGCCCTGCTGATGACGACGTCCACCCGCGACGATCGCGTCCACCCCGGCCATGCCAGGAAGATGACGGCGGCGCTCGAGGCGGCCGGACACCGGGTGCGCTACTACGAGAACGTCGAGGGCGGTCACGCCGGGGCGGCGGACAATGCCCAAACCGCGTTCCGGTCGGCGCTGATCTACGAATTCCTGCACCGCATGCTCGACGTGGCACCGTAACGGTTGCCCCACGCGCCGACACACCCGTACGTCGAAGGGATGTGTCATGACCGTGATCGAGCGGCGCGCAGCTGTCGTGTCGAGTGTCCAACGGGTCGGCGGGCTCCTGGCCCGGTACGGCCTCGTCGTCGTCGTCGGGTGGATCGGGCTGATGAAGTTCACCGTCTACGAGGCCAAGGGCATCGAGCCGCTCGTCGCGTCCAGCCCGCTGATGAGCTGGCTCTACGAGCTGTTCTCCGTCACGACGTTCTCGGCGCTGCTGGGCGTGGTGGAGGTGGCCGCGGCGGTGCTGATTGCGCTCGCACCGTGGTGGCCGAGGGTCTCAGCCGTCGGCAGCGTCATTGCCGTCGGGTTGTTCGTCGGCACGCTCAGCTTCCTGTTCACCGCACCGGGAGTGTTCGAGTCGACCGAGGGCGGTTTTCCGATGCTGGGCTCGACCGGCCAGTTCCTGATCAAGGACGTGGCACTGCTGGGGATCTCGGCGTGGACGCTCGGCGACGCGCTCCGACAGCGGTGACTCCGAGGACGAGCGGCTACCATCCGTACGCGTGACGTGTGCGACCCCCGACGAGGCCACGCTCATTACGGCGCTGCGAGCCCATGACGAGGCGGCCTTCGCCGAACTGGTGGACCTGCACACCCCGTCGATGCTGCGGATCGCGCGTGGCTACGTGCCCAACGGCGCCATCGCCGAGGAGGTCGTCCAGGAAACCTGGATCGCGTTGCTCAAGGGAATCGACGCCTTCGAGGGGCGGTCGTCACTGCGGACGTGGCTGTTCACCGTGATGATCAACATCGCCAAACGCCGCGGCATCCGCGAACGCCGTGACGCCGACGTCGCGATCACCGCGTTCACCGGGGGGACCGTCGACCCCGCCCGCTTCCGCGCTGCCGGACAGCAATGGTCGGGTCACTGGCGCGAGACCGAGGAACCGTCACCGTTCCCGGAGACCCCGGAGGGCTCCCTTCTCGGGGCGGAACTGGTGGCGGTCACCAGACGAGCCCTCGACGAACTTCCCGAGCGGCAACGCGTCGTGGTGACCATGCGGGACATGCTGGGGTTCGACTCGGCGGAAGTGTGCGACATGCTCGAGATCAGCGTCGCCAATCAGCGGGTGCTGCTGCACCGTGGCAGGGCCGCGGTGCGGGCGCGGCTCGAGGACTACCTGGGGGATGCCCGATGAATACCGAACCTCTCGACTGCCGCGAACTCGTCGAACTGGTCACCGCCTACCTCGACGGGGCCCTGGACCCCGACACGCGCGCTCGCTTCGACCTGCACCTGCTCGGCTGCGACGGCTGCGAGAACTACCTGCAGCAGTTCCGCGTCACGGTGAGGACCCTGGGCACGATCCACGACGACGTCGAGCCGCAGTTTCGCCACCGTCTCATGGAGGCCTTCCGGGACTGGCACTAGCCGGGCACCTATCCTGGGCCACGTGAGCACCACGTCGACGATCCTGTTCTACGGTGGCGTGGCGATCCTCCTGGTCGGACTCCTTCTACCGGGGTGGCGCACCGCGACTCTGCCAAAGCGTGCGGTGAAGCGCCGGATCTATTGGGGCGCAACGATCGTCGCCCTTCCAGTCCTGTTCGCCGCGGGGTGGCCCGACGTGCAGAGCTCGCTGGCGTTTCTGGCGATGGCCTGTGTGCTGATGGGCGGCTGGGCCTACTTCCGCACTCCGAACATCAAGGTAGGCGGCCGAATCCTCACCGCAGATCCGTCGCACCGCGAGCCCGACTAAGTGCGCCGCAGCCCGCCGACCATCGACGTGAACACCCCGAGCAGCACCACCGCGGCCCCCGCGGCGAGGGTCAGGTTCAGCCACAGATGCAGGCTGCCGATCGCATGGTCGACCATGGCGGCGGCCACGTTCCTGACGTCGTCGGTGGTCGCACCGAGCGCGCGGTTCACGTAGCGCCGGCCCACCTCGATCCCGGCCCAGCCGGCGGCCCCGACGATCAGGGCCGAGACACCAAGCGCGCCAAGCGCCTTGCCGCGCCGTTTGGCCGAGGCCAGCGTCAGCAGCGCGAAGACCCCGGCGAGGACCGCGATCCCGACGCTGGCCCACGGGCCCCATTTCGCCACGTCTCGATACTTGCCCGGCCGCAGCGAGTCGGAGATGTTCTGGGTGAGCGGGATCTCCAGCGTCTCGGGCGGCTTGATGCCGAAGTCGGCGAGCGTCTGCTGAAAGGAGCTGTCCGCCAGCATCGGTGACAGGTCGACCTCCCACCGCCCCGACGCATCGGACCGTTGCACGGAATCGGTGAACAACCAACGGTGCGCAACCTGGTTGGCGAGCGCGAACTGGCCGGGGAACGCCGCACTGCCGGTGTAGGCCCGCGCCGCGCCGCTGAGCAGCGTCTCGTTGATTTCCCCGCTGGAGTAGCCGGCGCTGGTGGACAACCTCGTCACCTCGGAGGTCAACGCGGCCGCCATCGCCTGCTGTACGGCGGGATCCTTCGCCGCGGACGTGGCCAGCGCGGAGTACCCGTCTTGGTCGACGACGTTGTGCTGAACCCAGGTCGCGGGAATCGCGACCGCCAGCGCGACGGTGGTCAGAATCCAGAACACGAGGGCCGCCAGCGTCCGCATGCAGGCGTCCCTCCGTCCGGCTCGAGGACTGAGGTCAGTCGGCCAGCGCGCGGCCTACGATCAGCGGGTCGGCACGACCGACCACCTCGTGGTCCTTGTTGTCGTAGTCGAACTTACCCAGGACGTAGCGCATCGCGTTGATGCGGGCGCGTTTCTTGTCGTTGCTCTTGACCACGGTCCACGGTGCCATCTCGGTGTCCGTCCACGCGAACATGTCCTCCTTGGCTGCGGTGTAGTCCTCCCACTTGTCCAGCGACGCCAGGTCGGTGGGTGAGAGCTTCCACTGCCGGACCGGGTCGACCTGCCGGATGGTGAACCGGGTGCGCTGCTCGGCTTGGGTGACGGAGAACCACAGCTTGGTGAGGCTGATGCCGTCGTTGACGAGCATCTGCTCGAACAGAGGCGCCTGCCGGATGAACTCGGCGTGCTGCTTGCCCGAGCAGTACCCCATGACGCGTTCGACGCCGGCCCGGTTGTACCAGGAGCGGTCGAACAGCACGATCTCACCCGAGGCGGGCAAATGCTGCACGTAGCGCTGGAAGTACCATTGCGTCCGTTCGCGCTCGGTGGGCTTCTCGAGTGCGACGACCCGGGCCCCGCGTGGGTTGAGGTGCTCCATGAACCGCTTGATGGTGCCGCCCTTGCCGGCCGCGTCACGCCCCTCGAAGACGATGACGTGCCGCAGCCCGTTGGTCTGACTCCACTTCTGCAGCTTCAGCAGCTCGATCTGCAGCAGCCGCTTCTGCTCCTCGTACTCCTCGCGCTTCATGCGCTCGTCGTACGGGTAGTTCTCCCGCCAGGTGTCGACGACCTCGCCCGTGGGCTGGATGATCAGCTCGGGATCGTCGTCGTCGTCGTCGCGCACGGTGTAGCCGTTGAGGGCAGAGGCGTCCAGGGTCACCGGCGAAACGTAGCGACCCCGGCAAAATTGTCGGTGACCGCGACGTGAACGGAAGGTAGCGAGCGCTACTTGGCCGCTCGCTTGGGACGGATCAGCGCGAACTTCGTCATCATCGTGTTCATGCGCTTGAGCGCCTTCTGCGAGTTGTTGTAGTAGTTGCCACCCGCACCGGCGCTGCTGCGGGGGCTGACGATGGCCTCCTGGCGGCAGAACTTTCGCAGACCCTCGGCACCGCCGAAGCGCACTCCGATGCCCGACGTCTTCCACCCGCCCATCGGGGCCGTGGTGCACATCAGGTTGGAGATCACGTCGTTGATGTTGACGGCGCCGCAATCGAGTTCCAGCGCAACGTCGTTCGCCCGTTCGACGTCACGCGAGAACACCGCCGCACTGAGTCCGTAGGGGCTGTCGTTGGCCAGCCGGACCGCCTCGGCGACCGACTTCACCTTCATGATGGGCAGCGTCGGACCGAAGGTCTCCTCGGTCATGCAGGCCATCGAATGGTCGACGTCGACCAGGACGGTCGGCGGGTAGAAACTCCCCTGCCCGGTCGGGCGCACCCCGCCGGTCAACGCCTTGGCTCCCTTGGCGAGGGCGTCGTCGACGTGGCGGGCGGTGACGGCGACCTGGCTGTCGTCGATCATGGCGCCGAAGTCGTAGCCCTCCCCCGCACCCATCTTGAGCTTCTCGACGTCGCGCACGACGGCCTCGACGAACTGGTCGTAGACCTGCTCGAGCACGTACACCCGCTCGACGGATACGCACGTCTGGCCGGCATTGAACATCGCGCCCCACACGGCGGCGTGCGCGGCGAGGTCGACGTCGGCGTCCTCGAGCACGATCATCGGGTCCTTGCCGCCGAGTTCGAGGCTGACCGGGGTGAGCCGGCGGGCCGCCCGTTCCATCACCTTGGCGCCCGTGGCGCTGGACCCGGTGAACTGGATGTAGTCGGAGGCGTCGACGACGGCCTCGACTGCCTCGCGCGCGCCCTGCACGATCGCCATCACCTCGGGCGCCCCCGAGTCGAGCCAGCCACGTTGCAACAGTTCGGCGGTCAAGGGGGTGCGCTCGGAGGGCTTGAGCAGCACCGCGCACCCCGCGGCGAGGGCGGCGATGCCGTCCATCAGCAGATTGGCGACCGGGTAGTTCCACGGCGCGATGATCCCGACGACGGGGCGGGGTCGGTAATGCACCGCGATCTTCTTGATCGACAGGAACGGCAGCGACGCCGGGCGCTTCTCCGGCGCCAGCGCCTTCTCCATCGTCTTGATGTAGTAGGACGCGATCATGATCAGCAGTGGCACCTCCTGTGCCGCGTCCGTCGCCGACTTGCCGGTCTCGGCGATCAACAGCGACTCGATCTCCTCGCGGTGCTCACCGAGCCAGACGGCGTACCGGGCGATGACCTTGGCGCGTCCGGCGGCGCCGCGCGCCTCCCATTCCCGCTGGGCGTGGCGGAGTCCGGTGGCGATCCTGGCGACGTCGGCCGGGTCTGACCAACGGACGGTTCCGGCGACGGCACCGGTGGCCGGATTGAGGATCTTCGCGACCGCGTCGACTTCAGGCGTTGCTGTCATTCCCCCATGCTAAACCGTTGCTGTGATCCAGATCGCACCGGGGTTGACACCCGTCAAGTTTGACCGCGATCGCAGCCAACGCGACGAGTGAACTGCCGAGGCTCACCGCACCGATCGTGTCGGTGAAGTAGTGGTACGTGACGGCCTGACCGGCGGTGCCCAGCACGGCGAACGTCGCGACGACCACCAGTAGCCATCGGCGCACGCCCCATACGAGCACCACCATCCCCAACACCGTCATCATCACCGTCACGTGTCCGCTGGGATAGGCGAGCGCGCCCTCCCGTTGGCGACCGAACAGGCGCTTGAGCAGGCGCACCGCGACCACCCCCGCCAGCGGCGTCAGCACGACCACCGCAGCCAGCCGCCAGCGGCGCCGGTAGGAGGCGACGACGAACGCGCAGATCAGCAGAAGCTGCAGCAACAGCGGTTCGGTGAAGAACAACAACTCCCCGAGCACGGGGTGCGCCGCCCACCCGTTGCGGATGAACCAGTCGTCGACGCGCGTCGACCGGTCGCCGACCGCCAACCCCAACGCGACCGTCAGCGGCAGCCCGACGGCCGGCCACCACCTCAGCGCCGGACTCATCCCTCGGCGACGAGACCCCGCACGTAGGCCGCCTGACCCAGGTGCTGGGCGCAGTCGTCGACGATGCTGACGATGCGCGCACTCGCGGTCACCGGCGGCGTCCACCGCTTGTCGACGATCGTCTCGAGATCCTTGGCGGTGGTCGCCGCGACGTAGGACAGCGCCATCGAATGCACGGCGCGGTAGTACCCACCCAGCAGTTCGGCCGACGCGCGCACCTTGGCGACCTGGTCCGCGTCGTGGCCGTAGCCGCTCGAGTCCTTCGGCAGGTCGAGGTCGAACCTGCCGACCCAGTCGTCACGGAACCACACCTGATCGGCGCCGGCGATCTCGCTGAGCTGGGCGTCGATCACCCGGGCGCTGTGCCACAGCAGCCAGGCGACGGTATTGGCGTTCGGGGTGGCGCGGTAGTAGGCGACCTCGTCGGTCAACCCGTCGACGAGGTCGTCGACGTGTTCGGCGAGCCGGGTGAACGAATCACGCAGCAGCTCACGGGCAACGGAGATGTCGGTATCGGACATGGTCGAGACGCTACTCGGTGGCGGTGACGTCAGCCCTCGGCCGGGGATGCCCCGTGGAACACGGCCTCGACGTTGTTGCCGTCGGGATCCCGCACGAAGGCACCGAAGTACCCCGGGTGGTACTCGGGCCACAGACGTGGCGCGTGCAGCGACTCCGCTCCGAGCGCCAGCGCCGCGTCGTGGAACGCGCGCACCTCGTCGACGTCGGTGGCCTGGAAGGCGAAGTGGATCGGGGCGCCCACCTCTCGATCGCCGCCGTCCTCGATCCAGAAGTCCGGCTTGCCGTCCCGGCCGTAGCCGATGGCCGGCCCGAACTCCATCTGGCGGGTGTACCCCAGCACACCGAGCACTGAGTCGTAGAACTGCCGAGCCCGGCCGAAGTCGGCGCACACGATCCCGAAGTGGTCGATCACGAAATCGATCGTGGCACATGGCACCGACACCGCCGTAGATTCGGCCCATGAGCTATGACCTGATCATCCGCAACGGCACGATCGTCGACGGCCTTGGCGGTGACCCGTTCATCGGCGACGTCGCGGTGTCGGGCGCGGTGATCGCCGCGGTCGGCACGGTCGACGGCGACGCGACGCGCGAGATCGACGCCACGGGTCTGCTCGTCACTCCCGGCTTCGTCGACCTGCACACCCACTACGACGGTCAGGCCATCTGGAGTGATCGCATGACGCCGTCGTCGGCGCACGGGGTCACCACCGCCGTGATGGGCAACTGCGGGGTGGGCTTCGCTCCCTGCCGAGCAGACGACCACGACACGCTCGTCGACCTCATGGCGGGCGTGGAGGACATTCCGGGCGTGGTGATGACCGACGGCCTGCCGTGGACGTGGGAGACCTTCCCCGAGTTCCTCGACGCCTTGTCCTCGCGGCCCCGCGACATCGACGTGGCCGCACTCCTTCCGCACTCGCCGTTGCGGGTGTACGTGATGGGCCAGCGCGGTGTCGACCGGGAGGCCGCGACGCCCGAGGACCTGTCCCAGATGCGCAAGCTCGCCGCCGAAGCCGTCGAGGTGGGCGCACTCGGTTTCGCCTCGTCACGGTTGACGCTGCACAAGAGCGAAAGCGGCCAGCCCATACCGAGTTTCAACGCCGGCCGCGAGGAGATCGACGCGATCGCCCGCGGCATGAAGGACGCCGGCGGTGGGCTGATCCAGTTCGTTCCCGACCTCGTCGCCGGGGACTACGGCCCGGCACTGGAGGTGGTGTTCGCCGTCGCCGCGGACGTCGGCCTGCCCGTGACGTTCACCCTCGCCATCGGCAACGCGGGCGACCCCTTCTACGTCGACGGTCTGGACCTGGTGGCGAAGGCCAACGCGGCCGGCGGTGACGTCTCGGCCCAGATCTTCCCGCGGCCCATCGGTCTGATGATAGGCCTCGAACTCTCCGGCAACCCGTTCGTCCTCTACCCCAGTTACCGCGAAATCGCCCACCTGCCGCTGGCCGACCGCGTCGTCGAGATGCGCAAACCCGAAGTGCGCGAACGCATCCTGGCCGACCAGCCCGCCTCCGACGGTCACCCGCTGATGTTCGCCGCACAGGCCTGGGAGTGGATGTTCCCCCTCGGCGAGCCGCCCAACTACGAGCCGCCCCGCTCGGAGAGCATCGCATCACGTGCGCGAGCCCGTGGCGTCAGCCCGCTCGAAGAGGCCTACGACCGGGTGCTCGACGACGATGGTCGCGCGATGCTGCTGATCACCCTGGCCAACTTCCGCGACGGTTCGCTGGACACCGTCGCGGAGTTGATGAAGCGCGACGACGTCGTCCTCGGCCTCGGCGACGGCGGCGCCCATTACGGAATGATCTGCGATGCAAGCTTTCCCACCTACATGCTGGCGCACTGGGCGCGCGACCGGCCCGCCGGTCGGTTGCCCGTCGCCGACGCCGTCCGAGAACTGACGTCGGCCCCGGCGCGGGTGGCCGGCCTTGCCGACCGGGGTCGCATCGCCGTCGGCTACAAGGCGGACCTCAACGTCGTCGACCACGCCGCCCTGACCCTGCACAAGCCCGTCATCGTCCACGACCTGCCCGCGGGCGGCCGGCGACTCGACCAGACCGCCGACGGGTACGTCGCGACCGTGGTGTCCGGTGAGGTCATCTCGGAGAACGGAGTGCCGACCTCGGCGCTGCCGGGCAAGCTGGTGCGGGGCCGGCAGTCCGCACCAGCCTGACCGGGCCCGTGTCCCGACTTCGGATCATCGCGCGCGCAACGGTGGTCAACGGGCCCCACGCACGAGGTGATTGACTCCCGTGACGGTCATGAGCGCCCCCGCCGGCGACGAAGCTCCAGCCATCTCGCCACAGGCCCGAACAGCGCTGTGGGCGAGCCTGGTCGGCACGACCATCGAGTGGTACGACTTCTTCCTCTACGCCACCGCCGCCAGCCTGGTGTTCAACAAGGCGTTCTTCCCGGATCAGACCACGTTCGTGGGCACGCTGCTCGCGTTCGCCACCTTCGCGGTTGGCTTCCTCGTCCGCCCGATCGGAGGCTTCGTCTTCGGTCACGTCGGCGATCGCATCGGCCGCAAGAAGACGCTGGCGCTGACGATGTTCCTGATGGGTGGAGCGACCGCCCTCATGGGCCTGCTGCCCACCGCCGCACAGATCGGAATTCTGGCGCCGATCCTGCTGCTGGTGCTGCGCATCGTGCAGGGCTTCGCCCTTGGCGGCGAATGGGCGGGAGCGGTGCTCCTGGCAGTCGAGCACGGTCCACCCCGGCGCCGCGGTCTCTTCGGCAGCATCCCGCAGGTCGGGCTGGCCATCGGGTTGGCCTTGGGCACTGGCGTCTTCGCCCTTCTGCAGATCGCACTGCCCGACGACGCCTTCCTCGACTACGGCTGGCGCATAGCCTTTCTCTTCAGCGTCGTGCTGGTCGTCTTCGGCATCGTGGTGCGGTTGAAGGCCACCGAGACGCCGGCCTTCGAGAAGGTGCGCGACGGTGGTGAGCGGGTCGCGGTGCCGCTGAAGGCGGTCTTCAAACCACCGGCGCTGCGCTCCACGGTGCTGGGGATGCTGTCGCGGTGGGGCGAGGGCGCCGCCTTCAACACGTGGGGCGTGTTCGCCATCTCCTATGCCACCAGCACGCTCAAGCTCGACAAGATCCCGGTGCTGGTGACCGTGACCGTAGCGGCGCTGCTGATGGCCGTGCTGATTCCGGTGTCGGGCCTGCTGAGCGACCGCTTCGGCCCGAAGCGGGTGTACGCCATCGGGATCGCCGCCTACGGCGTCGCCGTGTTCCCAGTCTTCGCCCTCTTCGACACCCGCGACATCTGGCTCTACGCCCTTGGAATGGTGGTGGTGTTCGGCGTGGTCCACGCCTTGTTCTACGGCGCCCAGGGCACGCTCTACGCCTCGTTGTTTCCGGCGCGGATTCGCTACACCGGGCTGTCGACGGTGTACCAGCTCTCCGGCGTCTACGCCTCCGGGCTGACCCCGCTGATCTTGACCGCGTTGATCGGGGTGGCGGGCGGCACGCCGTGGCTCGCCTGCGGCTACCTGGTGGCGACTGCGTCGATCGCCGTCGTCGCCACGCTTCTGCTCAAGCCCACCCCGCTGGCCGACATCTAGTCGCCGAGTGTGGGCCTAGCGTAACGAAATTGACACGGAACCGTGCACGAGGCCCACAGTCGTCAGACAGGGCACCCGGCCGCTAGGAGCTTGTCGCGAATTCGCTGAATTACCAAGTGTGGCCGCGACATCATCGCCGCACTGACGCGTACGACGCTCCATCCGGCTGCTTCGAGGCGCGCGAGCCGCTCGATGTCCCAGGCTCGCTGCCCACCGTCGGTCCAGTGCTGCACACCGTCGTATTCGACCGCGACCTTCCATCGACGCCAACCCATGTCGACCCGAATGTGCAGTCGCGGAAACTCGATCTGCGTCTCGGGTCGGGGTAGCCCGGCGGAGATGATGAGGAGTCGCAGCTTGCTCTCCTGCGGGGACTCGGCACCACCGTCGGCGAGGTCGAGCACTCGGCGCAACCGCGCCACGCCGCGTACGCCGGGGTGTGCGTCGGCGACCGCAAGGACGTCCAGCGGCGTGATGCGCGTGGCGTTGAGCGAGGCGTCGATGGCGGCGATCGCCTGATCGATCGGACGCGTGCGACCAATGTCGAACGCGGTGCGCGCAGGTGTCGTCACCGCCACGCCACGGACGCGGCACACCTCGCCAGGGACCAGCTCCCACGTATGCACGACGATGCCCGCGGGCGCATGCCGATCCGCTCGGACGACCTCCGCTGGAGCCGACGGGTCGAGCCATTTGGTGCCGAACACCGCCGCGGCGGACGGCCCACACAGCGTCGCTCCGGTTGCCAGCCACGCGGCATGAGCTCGGATCAGGGCCGTGATCTCGATGTCGCGCGGCAGGTAAACGTCGCGATGGATGGCGATGTTGTCGCGAGCAAGCGAGCGACGGGTCAGGTCACCGTTGCGGATGGCTGTGCTGCCGAGGAATGGTTCCATGTCGAGACCGTCGCGGCGGTCCCCGACGACCGTGGGCCTCGCGTACGCCAATCGAGGCGAAGCTGTGCATAGGACCCACACTGGGGAGACAAACGAAAAAGCCCCGGTGCGCGGAGCGCACCGGGGCCTTCTTCGTAGACGGGACTTAGAAGTCCATGCCGCCCATGCCACCGGTCGGGTCGCCCGCGGGAGCGGACGCCTTCTCCGGCTTGTCGGCGACGACGGCCTCGGTGGTGAGGAACAGCGCCGCGATCGAGGCTGCGTTCTGCAGCGCCGAGCGCGTCACCTTGACCGGGTCGGCGACGCCGGCCTTGAGCAGGTCCTCGTACACGTTGGTCGCGGCGTTGAGGCCGTGACCCGCGGGCAGGTTGGAGACCTTCTCGGCCACGACACCGGGCTCGAGACCACCGTTGAAGGCGATCTGCTTGAGCGGGGCCGACAGCGCGACGCGCACGATGTTGGCGCCGGTTGCCTCGTCACCTTCGAGCTTGAGCTCGTCCAGCGACGGGGCCGCCTGCAGCAGGGCCACGCCGCCACCGGCGACGATGCCCTCTTCGACGGCAGCCTTCGCGTTGCGAACGGCGTCCTCGATGCGGTGCTTGCGCTCCTTGAGCTCCACCTCGGTGGCAGCTCCGGCCTTGATCACCGCAACACCGCCGGCCAGCTTGGCCAGGCGCTCCTGCAGCTTCTCGCGGTCGTAGTCGGAGTCGCTGTTCTCGATCTCGGCGCGGATCTGGGCGACCCGTCCGGCGATCGCGTCGGCATCGCCGGCGCCACCGACGAGGGTGGTCTCGTCCTTGGTGATGACGACCTTGTCGGCCTTGCCGAGCAGCGCGACGTCGGCGGTCTCGAGGGACAGTCCGACCTCTTCGCTGATGACCTGGCCACCGGTGAGGATGGCGATGTCCTGCAGCATGGCCTTGCGGCGGTCACCGAAGCCGGGCGCCTTGACGGCGACGGACTTGAAGGTGCCACGGATCTTGTTGACCACCAGGGTGGAGAGAGCTTCGCCCTCGACGTCCTCGGCGATGATCAGCAACGGCTTGCCGGACTGGATGATCTTCTCCAGCAGGGGCAGCAGATCCTTGACGGTCGAGACCTTGGAGCTGACCAGGAGGATGTAGGGCTCCTCCAGGACGGCTTCCTGACGCTCGGCGTCGGTCACGAAGTAACCCGAGATGTAGCCCTTGTCGAAGCGCATGCCCTCGGTGAGCTCGAGCTGCAGGCCGAAGGTGTTGGACTCCTCGACGGTGATGACACCCTCGTTGCCGACCTTGTCCATGGCTTCGGCGATCAGATCGCCGATGGACTGGTCACCGGCGGAGATGCCGGCGGTGGCAGCGATCTGCTCCTTGGTCTCGATGGCCTTGGCCTGGGACAGCAGGGTTTCGGTGACCTTCTCGACGGCCTTCTCGATGCCGCGCTTGAGGCCGAGCGGGTTGGCGCCGGCCGCAACGTTGCGCAGACCCTCGCGCACGAGCGCCTGGGCCAGCACGGTGGCGGTGGTGGTGCCGTCGCCGGCGACGTCGTCGGTCTTCTTGGCGACTTCCTTGACCAGCTCTGCGCCGATCTTCTCGTACGGGTCCTCCAGCTCGATCTCCTTGGCGATGGACACACCATCGTTGGTGATCGTGGGGGCGCCCCACTTCTTCTCGAGGACGACGTTGCGACCCTTGGGGCCCAGCGTCACCTTTACCGCGTCGGCGAGGGCGTTGAGGCCCCGCTCGAGGCCGCGGCGGGCCTCTTCGTCATACGCAATTGTCTTGGCCATTGCGAAGTGTTCCTCCGGATTGGGGATGGCACGTATTTCGGTCGGGCTCAGTGCCCGCGACGGACGACTGGAGTGTGCGACCGCAGTAGCGGCCCCAGTCTCACCGTCCCGACCTAGCACTCGCCGATCGCGAGTGCCAACGTCATTTTTAGCACTCGACCATGGCGAGTGCAAGGCTCGTTCAGGCGCGTAAACCGTCGATGACGACGTCGACGACCCGGTTTGCGACCCCAGCGCCGTACTCCGCGTTCGACTTGCACATCACCAGCAGTGCCTTGACCTCCGGCACGCCGACGTCCGCCCGCACCGTGCCGGCCCCCCGCGCTGCTTCGAGTAGTTCTTCGAGCACGCCGAGGAACTCCTTCTCGGCACCCGTGGTGGCGGCCTCGACGTCGAAGCCGTAACTGGCCAGTGCATCGAACAACCCGTGGTCGACGGCGCTGGACCGAGACATGCCCCGCATGAATTCGTACAGCGCCTCGCCGGGCCCCTTGGTCGTGATCAACGCCCGGGCGTCCTCGACGATGCGGCGCACCCGGTCTTCGAACACGGCCTGGAAGAGAGCTTCCTTGGTCGGGAAGTGCCGGTACACCGTGCCCGCGCCGACGCCGGCACGACGGGCGATCTCGTCGATGGGGACGGCCACCCCCTCGGCGGCGAAGGTTTCGTAGGCCACTTCGAGCACCCGCGCGCGATTGCGGGCGGCGTCGGCACGCAGCGGCCGAAGGGATTCGGTCACGATGCCTCCTAAGGGTTGACAAAACGGAGTGCGCGTTCCGTATAGTCGTGGGCAACCGGAGTGCACGTTCCGCTTCGATCCTACCCAGGAGGCTGACATGAGTTGGACCACTACCGACATTCCCGACCAGACCGGACGCACCGCCGTCGTCACCGGGGCGAACACCGGCCTCGGCTACGAGACGGCAGCAGCGCTCGCCGCCAAGGGCGCCCACGTGGTGCTCGCGGTCCGCAATCTGGAGAAGGGCAAGGCCGCCGCCGACCTGATCAACCGGCGCACCCCGGGCGCCGACGTCACCCTGCAGCAGTTGGACCTCTCGTCACTCGACTCGGTCCACGACGCCTCCGATCAGCTACACGGCGCTCTCGACCACGTCGACCTCCTGGTCAACAACGCAGGGGTCATGTTCACCCCGAAGTCGACGACGAAGGACGGCTTCGAGCTTCAGTTCGGCACCAACCATCTCGGCCACTTCGCCCTCACCGGCCGGCTGCTCGACCTGCTGCTGGAGACCCCAGGCTCGCGAGTCGTCACGGTCAGCAGCATCGGCCACCGGTTCGGTCGGGTCCGCTTCGACGACCTGCAGTCCGAGCAGCGCTACAACCGCGTGGCCGCCTACGGGCTGTCGAAGCTGGCCAATCTCTTGTTCACCTACGAGCTGCAGCATCGGCTGGCCGGCACGAGCACCGTCGCCGTCGCCGCTCATCCCGGTGGCTCGAGTTCGGAGCTCGACCGCTACCTGCCCGCCCCGATCAAGATCGCCTTCGCGGCGATGTCGCAGGACACCGAGACCGGTGCCCTGCCCACGCTGCGGGCGGCAACCGACCCGACCGTCCGAGGTGGTCAGTACCTCGGCCCCGGCGGCTTCATGGAGATGCGCGGCAACCCCAAGGTCGTCACGTCCAGTCGCCGCTCGCATGACGCGGACGTGCAGCGCCGGCTGTGGACGGTGTCCGAGCAGCTGACCGGTGTGGTCTTCCCGGTCTAGCTACAGCTTGCGCAGCAGCGCCGCTGCCCGCACCTCGTCGCCGACGCTCAACGCGACGTGCACGTCGTCGCCGCGGCGGGCGTAACCGATGGTCACGTCCTCGCCGTACTGAATCGGTTTGCGGTATTCCACCACCGCCCGGTAGGGCGGGACGCAGACGTCGGGCTCCATCGCCATCACCTCGTGGATGGCGTGCCAATACGCGGTGTTGGTGACGTGCTGGAAGACGTCGACGTCGGTGCGGCGCAGGGGAAACTCCGTGGTGGCGTCGACGGTCTCCGGATCGGTCAGCCACTTGCGCCACTTGAGCCGGTGCTCGGTGGTCGTCGTGGCGAACTTCTCGATCAGGGTGTCGGAGACCCGCAGCGGGGTCATGGTCTTGGCGTTGACCGCGATCCAGAAGCCCTCCGTCTCGATGCGCCCGCCCTCGGCGCCGACGAGGTCGACGCGCATCGTGCACCACCGCGACGACAGCGCCGAACACCAGCGCCGCAGGGTCACCTCGGTGGGCAACTCGATCGGCTCGATGACGTCGATGACGGTTCGATTGACGATCCAGTGCGGGTGGGCTTCGGCCTCGCCGGAGTCGACGAGGTTCTCCGCTCCGGCCTCTTGGATATAGCGGGCCACCCCGTCCAGGCGGAGCATCAGACGGTCGTCGACGTCACCGGTGGCGACCGGCCACGACGTTTCGTAGACGTAGCCGGCGGCGGGAAGCGGGCTCAGCGGTGACTCGGCGTTGCTCATCGCGTCCTGTCTACCGGCAGCGCTGGTGGCAGTGGGTGCGGGGTGGTGCCAACCGTCCACCGGGTAGCAGACTGCTCGTGTGTCGCTGATCGTGCCGCCCTATCCCCCAGACCGCTACACCGCGGCGCAACCGGAGGTGTCCGCGTCCCTGCGGCGAGCAGACCAACCCGCCGACCACGACTCCTTCGGGCTGGTTCAGTACCACTATCTGGCCGACCAGAAGAAGACCGACGGCGACTACGGCCTGTACCGCGTCGACCTCGCCGCCAAGGCCGGCGGGCCGGGCCCGCACTTCCACCGGGCCATGTCCGAGTCGTTCTTCGTCCTGTCCGGGCGGATGCGCCTGTTCGACGGCACCGATTGGGTCGACGGCAACCAGGGTGACTACCTCTACGTGCCGCCCGGCGGGATTCACGGCTTCAGCAACGAGGCCGACGAGCCCGCGTCGATCTTGATGCTGTTCGCCCCGGGCGCCCCGCGGGAGCACTATTTCGAGGGGCTCGCCCAACTAGGCGATCTCACCGACGAGGAACGCGCGGCGTGGTTCTTCGCCAACGACAACCACTTCGTCTGAGCACTCACGACAGCGACTGACCGGCCACGGGGACGAACTGCCAGCCGGCCGCCAACATGGCCGGGATGGCGGCGGCCACCCCGGCGCCCGTACCCGCGCGGGGATGGTTCATGTGCGCGAGGACGATCGACCCCGGCGCCGCATGCGAGATTGCCGCGCTCACGGCGCCGGCCGACGCCGTCGCACCGTCGTCGGCGTTCACGGAGAAGCCCACCGGGGTGAGGCCGAGGTCGTGGACGATCTGCACGGCGACGTCGTCGTAGTGCGCGGTGCCCGTGCGGAAGAAGAAGGGTGCCTTGCCGGTCAGTGCCGTCAGCCGGGCCTGTTCGCCCGATACCTCGTCGACCACCTCGCTCGCGGACGTCGTGCCCGCGATGCCGTAGGCCGACCGCCCGGTCACCGACAGCGGGACGTGTCGCGTGCCGTGGTTGCCGATGTCGAACAGCGGGTTGGCGGCCAGCTGCTCCGTCCGACCCGGATTGGCGTCGATCCACTTGGAGCAGACGAAGAGGGTGGCGGGGACGCCGTTGCGCTCGAGGGTGTCGAGCAGCGCGTCGTCGCACGCGTGGTCGCACGCGTCGAATGTCAACGCGAGTTGACGTCCGGAGGGAACGAACGACGTCACGATTCCCGGGAGCGACATGCCCCACTGGGTGGGTCGGCGCACGAGGTCCGCGGCAGGCACGGCGTTGGGGTCCACGCCGGAGGCGGCAAACGCCGCGGGCATGCGGGCACCCGCGCCGATGACCACTGCGGCGCCGGTCAGAGCCGTCAGAAACGTCCGGCGGTTGGGCATGGGCGAACGGTAAATGGGCAGTCTGGACCCGCGTTGCCAGTGAGGTGGCAAGTCCCTGAGCGAGCCGCTCGCCCCGCACGGTGACGACACGCGCGCATCCCCGCCGGACACGCCCTGCGGGAATGCGGACGCGGAACCCCTTGCCCTAGACTGCGCTTCGATCAGTGAGGAGTCTCCGGGTGCAGGGTCATGCAGCGCCCAGCACCCAGGCGTTGCGGGGCTGGCAACGTCGGGCGATGGTGAAGTACCTGACGGCGGCGCCGCGGGACTTCCTGGCGGTGGCAACCCCTGGCGCGGGCAAGACGACCTTCGCGCTACGCATCGCCGGCGAACTGCTGGGCGACGGCACCGTCGAACGCATCACGATCGTCGTGCCGACCGAGCACCTCAAGATTCAGTGGGCCAAGGCCGCGGCCGCGCTCGGAATCTCGCTGGATCCCAAGTTCAGCAACAGCTCGGCCCAGAACTCCGACGAGTACCACGGGGTGGTGGTGACCTACGCGCAGGTGGCCAGCCATCCGGGGCGTCACCGCGTGCGCACCGAGAACCGCAAGACCCTCGTCGTATTCGACGAGATCCACCACGGGGGCGACGCCAAGAGTTGGGGCGAGGCGATCCGGGAGGCGTTCGACGACGCCACCCGCCGGCTGTCGCTGACCGGTACCCCGTTCCGCAGCGACGACAGCCCGATCCCGTTCGTCAGCTACGAGCGCGGGCCCGACGGGCTGGAGCGCTCCCGCGCGGATCACGTCTACGGCTATGCCGATGCGCTCGCCGACGGGGTCGTCCGGCCGGTCGTGTTCCTGGCCTACTCGGGTGAGTCGAGGTGGCGCGACAGCGCGGGCGAGGAGCACTCCGCACGTCTCGGTGAACCGCTCAACGCAGAGCAGACCGCCCGCGCCTGGCGCACGGTG
Organism: Mycobacterium sp. NPDC006124; assembly: GCF_040614235.1. Lineage (NCBI taxonomy): Bacteria > Bacillati > Actinomycetota > Actinomycetes > Mycobacteriales > Mycobacteriaceae > Mycobacterium > Mycobacterium sp. NPDC006124. Next base: position 162,578 of record NZ_JBEXUA010000006.1, read on the forward strand.
CTGAACCCAGCTGGTGAATGGATGCCCGCAGTGATAGCCGCGGCCGACAAGCGACTACAGCAGAAGCGGCAGCACGTGCCCGACGCCGGCGGCATGATCATCGCCTCCGACCAAACGGCAGCCCGGGCCTATGCCGCGCTGCTCACCACGATCACCGGTGAGGCCCCGACGGTGGTGCTCTCCGACGACCCGGGCTCCTCGGATCGCATCACTGCGTACTCGCAGGGCACCAGCCGCTGGCTGGTCGCCGTGCGCATGGTGTCCGAGGGCGTCGACGTGCCCCGCCTCGCCGTCGGCGTCTACGCGACCAGCGCGTCCACGCCGCTGTTCTTCGCCCAGGCCATCGGCCGGTACGTCCGTTCCCGTCGTCCGGGCGAGACGGCCAGCATCTTCCTGCCGTCGGTGCCCAACCTGCTACAGCTGGCCAGCGAGATGGAGGCGCAGCGCAACCACGTACTCGGCAAGCCGCATCGCGAGTCCCAGGGCGACGAGTGGGACGAGGAATACGAAGAGAAGCAGAAGAACGAGCCGAGCGAGCTGGACAACGGCTTCGAAATGCTCGGCGCCGACGCCGAATTGGACCAGGTCATCTTCGACGGCTCGTCATTTGGGACGGCGACACCGTCAGGCAGCGACGAGGAGGCCGACTACCTCGGCATCCCCGGCCTGCTGGACTCCGCGCAGATGCGAGACCTGTTGCGGCGCAGGCAGGAAGAGCAGTTCGACAAGCGGACGGCCGCTGGCGGCACGGTCCCGGTGCGGTCCACCACCCACGGGCAGTTGCGCGACCTGCGTCGTGAACTCAACGCACTCGTGACCCTCGCGCATCACCGGACCGGCAAGCCGCACGGCTGGATTCACAACGAGCTGCGCCGCATCTGCGGCGGCCCCGTCCTGGCGGCGGCGAACTCAGAGCAGATCGCCGCGCGCATCGAGGCGGTCCGCACGCTGCGGGCCTGAGAGTCGAGCGCCAGAACTACAGCCCGAGCAGCTCGGGCAGGTCGGCCACCGAGTCGATGACGTAGTTGGGCTGCATCGCGAATTCGTCTGCCGCCCAACGGTCCAACGTGTCCTGTCGGAACTTGCCGGTCCGCACCAGCACGCCGGCCATGCCGACCACCTGGCCGGCCAGCACGTCGTTGTTCAGATCGTCGCCGACGACGTACATCTCCTCCGGTTCCACGCCGAGACGCCCCGCGGCGGCGAGGAACCCCTCCGGCGCGGGCTTGCCGACGGCGGTCGCCTTGCGGCCGGACGTCTCCTCCATGCCGATGAGGTACATGCCGGTGTCGACCCGCAGACCGTCGGCGGTGTTCCAGGCGGTGCTGCGGTGCATCGCCACCACGGGCACACCCTTGGCCATCCAGTCGTAGACCCGGCTCAGCGTGACGTGGTCGTACTCCGATCCCGCACCGCCGAGCAGGACGACGTCGGGAGTGTCGGCGTCGTTCCCGCTCATCTCGTCGGGGTGGACGATGTCGATACCGTGCATGTCCTCGGCGATCCGACCGCTGTTGACCAGGAAGCATCGGGCCTCCGGATAGCGGTCCCGGACGTAGTTGGCGGTCAACACGGCCGCGGTGATGACCTCGTCGGCGCTGACTTCCATGCCGGCGTCGGTCAGCAACTCGGCGATCTGAGCGCGCGTCTTGGTGGTGGTGTTGGTGAGGTACGCCCTGGCGATCTGATGGTCGGCGAGCACGCGCAGCGTGTCCGCCGCCCCGGCGATGGGCTCCCAGGAGGTCACCAAGACGCCATCGATGTCGAACAGCACTCCACCGATAGCCATGGTGCCGAGGTTAAACGGCAAACGAGTCAGCGCAACTCGGGCCCCGCTGATCGGCGGCCCAGTCGTTCTCGGCGAGCCATGGTGACGCCGACGCCGCCACCGACCACGCGAGCTCGGCGGGCACGTCGAGCACCCGGTATCCCTTCACCCCCGCGGCGGTGGCCGCCACCAAAGTCGCCACGCCCGCGCGCCGCTGAAAGAACGTTTGGCGCACCGTCCACCCGATGATGCCCGCCGCGTCGATGCAGTCGCGGCGACGTTCCAGGCTGCCCGCCCGGGCCACCAGCCAGCCGTCCCCGGCGCGGTGTCCCAGGGCCCGCGACCGGTCGGCGGCGAGCAACCCGGCCACCACCACGGCCAGCCCCCACGCCAGCCACGCCGTCGGCGGCATCGCCACGACGAACGTCACCCCCACCATGGCGAGGCCCAGAATGGCGGGAAACGCCAGCGCGCGGGTCCACCGCCTGCGCGTCGCGCTCCGACCGTGCCGTCGCAGCTCACCGCCCACGACGTCGGGACGCCCGATCAGCTCGGTCAGCACGCCCCGGGCCGTCGCCGCCGGACACGGTGGCAGCAGCAGCGACGCCTCGCCCGCGCCGTCGACCCCGGTCATCACCGCGTCGAGGCGGGCGCCGCCGAACAGTCGCACCAGCAGGGGTTCGCGAATCGTGCCGCCGCGCAACCGGCGCATGTCGAAGGTGCTCTCGCGCGCTCGCAGCAGACCGTGTTCGAGGTGGAGGACACCGGCACCGTCGTGGTCCTCGCGACGCGACAACACCAGGTTGCCGAACGTCACCAGGGAGCGCACGACGGACAGCACCACCGAGACCACGAGGAGCGCGACGACGCCGACCGCCACAGTCACCACCACCCCGAACCGTTCGGCGGCGTCGACTCCCTGGCGCGCCAAGGTCGAATCGCGAAGGGCCACGGCCGCTCCTGTCTAGTACACCAGACCGACGGCGGCGACGATCATCGCCAGCCCGGTGAAGCTCAGCGGGCTGTAGCGCAGCCACGACGGCTGCCACCTGGCGATCACCCGGTTCGGTGGCGGCACCATCTCTGAAACGGGTCCCAGTGAGTCGGCCAGCAGAACCGCCCGCAACGCCGGCACGTCGGCCGACCGCACCGCGTCGAGGGTGAACTCCGCCTCCCCCTTGACCTCCCGGCCGGTGCTGACCTTGACCACGGTCAACCCGAGCAGACGGTGCAGCAGCCGGGCATCGGTCGAGACCGAGCGAATTCTGTTGCGCGGCAACGAGGAAACCGTACGCTGCAGCACTCCCTCGCGGCGCTGGATCTGTTCGCCGTCGATGCGGTAGGTAGTGGTGAACCAGCGCGCCACGCCGAACACGACGAGCAGCACCAGCACTGCGGCCGACCACTTCTGGTTGCCGGTCGCCGAGCCGAGCACCACCGTGCCGATCAGGAGCGGCAATTGCCGCAGCAGCTCGTGCGCGGGGTGGACCAGCAGCATGCGGGGGCTGAGCCGGCGCCACTGGACGTCTGGCGAGGTCATGTGGCGTCGCGGTCGCCGATCGCGGCGACGTCGGTCAGCTGGGCGACGATCCGGTCGGCGACCTCGGAGTCGAGCGCGACGATGCGCACCGCCCCGGCCGAGGACGCGGTCGTCACGGTCACGTTGGCCAGTCCGAAGATTCGGTCGAGTGGGCCGCGGTGGACGTCGACGGTCTGCACGCGGGAGATCGGGGCGATGCGGCGCTCCTGCACCAGCCAGCCCGTCCTGGTGAACACCGCCGGCGTCGCCGAACCCAGGGAGACGTCCCAACGGTGCACGCGGTAGCGCCACAGGGGTGCCACCACCACGAACGTCACCATCCCGACCGCGGTGAGCGCCGCCGCCGCGGCGTGCAGCCAGCCGGGAGTACGCGGGTCGACGACGAACCACGCCACCTGCGCGGCCGCGAGCACCGTCCACGGGATCGCCGCCGCCAGCGCCCACACCATCGGCGCCTTGCGGCTCGGTGGGTTGGCGGGGTCGACGAGGGTCACCATCGCCTGTGAGTATGGTCTGCCCATGAGCTCGCATGCCAAGTGGACGGCCGCCGACGTACCCGATCAGAGCGGCCGTGTCGCGGTCGTGACCGGCTCCAACACGGGTCTGGGATATGAGACGGCGCTGGTGCTCGCGACCCGCGGCGCACACGTCGTGATGGCGGTCCGCGACGTCGACAAGGGCAAGGCCGCGGCGGCCCGGTTGCAGGGTCAGGTGCCGCGTGCCGACGTCACCGTGCAGCGGCTCGACGTCGGTTCGCTGGACTCGGTCCGAGCGGTGGCCGACGAGATCAAGGGCGCCTATCCCCGGATCGACCTGCTGATCAACAACGCCGGAGTGATGTACCCGCCGAAACAGCTGACCCCGGACGGTTACGAGCTGCAGTTCGGGACCAATCACCTCGGCCCGTTCGCGCTGACCGGCCTCCTGCTGGAGAACCTGCTTCCCGTCGAGGGATCCCGCGTGGTGGCGGTGGCCAGCATCGCGCACACCATTCAGGCCGCCATTCACTTCGACGATCTGCAGTGGGAGCGCAAGTACAACCGCGTCGCCGCCTACGGACAGTCGAAGCTGGCCAACCTGATGTTCACCTACGAACTGAACCGGCGGCTCGCGGCGAAGGACGAGGCGACGATCGCCGTGGCCGCGCATCCCGGCATCTCCAACACCGAACTGATGCGGCACATCCCCGGTTCCAGCCTGCCTGGTTTCAGTGCCCTCGCCGGGCTGGTCACCAACAGCCCCGCGATGGGCGCGCTGGCCACGCTGCGGGCCGCCACCGACCTCGGCGTCCGCGGCGCGCAGTATTACGGGCCAGACGGCATCCGCGAACTACGCGGACACCCCAAGCGGGTCGAGTCGAGCAAGCAGTCCCACGACCAGGACGTCCAGGGCCGACTGTGGACGGTGTCCGAGAAGCTCACCGGCGTCACGTATCCGGTATGAGGTCCGTCGACGAACACCAGAGGGTCGTCGCCGGGTTGATCACCGCACGCCCCCCGGTCGACGTCGTCGTCGGGGACGCGCTGGGCCTGGTCCTGGCCGCCGACGTCGTGGCGCCGCTCGCCCTCCCCGGCTTCGACAATTCGGCGATGGACGGCTACGCCGTGGTCGCCGAGGACGTCGCCGACGCCACCGAGGATCACCCCGTGAGACTTCCGGTGGCAGAGGACATTCCGGCCGGCCGCACCGACGCGCTGGTTCTCGCGCCCGGCACTGCACACCGGATCATGACCGGTGCGCCGCTGCCCACCGGCGCGACGGCGGTCGTCCCCGTCGAGGCCACCGACGGGTCGACGGACACCGTGTCGATCCGCACGAGCGTGACGCCCGGACAGCACCTGCGCCGTGCCGGTGAGGACGTCACCGCCGGCACGACGGTGCTGCATGCCGGGCAGGTGCTCACTCCCGCCGCCCTCGGGCTCGCCGCCGCCCTGGGGCTTGCTTCGGTGAGAGTCGTTCCGCGGCAACGTGTTCTGGTGATGTCGACGGGGTCGGAACTGGTGGCCCCCGGCACGCCGCTGCAGCCCGGTCAGATCTACGAGTCCAACGCCGTCATGCTCGCGGCCGCCGTGCGAGACGCCGGTGCCGACGTGGTGACCTCGTCGATGACCGAGGACGACGTCGACCTGTTCCGCGCCGAGTTGCACGAGCATGCCCGCGAGGCCGATCTGGTGATCACCACCGGCGGCGTCAGCGCCGGCGCCTACGAGGTGGTCAAGGATTCCCTCGGCGAGGAGGTCGAGTTCGTCAAGGTGGCGATGCAGCCGGGCATGCCGCAGGGTTCGGGCGTCGTGTGGGGCACGCCGATCATCACGCTGCCGGGCAACCCGGTCAGCGCCCTGGTGTCGTTCGAGGTCTTCATCCGCACGCCGCTGCGCGCCGCCATGGGGTTGCCGCATCCCCATCGGCCTCGGCTCTCGGTGACGCTGTCGGAGTCGTTGACGTCGCCGCGCGGCAAGCGTCAGTTTCGGCGTGGCGTGCTGGGGGCCGACCAGCAGTCGGTCACCAGCTACGGCCCGCCCGCGTCGCATCACCTGCGCTGGCTGGCGTCGGCGGACTGCCTGCTCGAGATCGGCGAGGACGTCGCCGAACTGTCGGCCGGTTCACAGGTGCAGGTATGGGATCTGACCTGACCACGTAGAATTCGAACTCTCATGGCCAGACCCGCGAGACCCGCCGATGCCGCCAACGACTCCGAGATCGCCCGCTTCGTTGAGCTGGTCCGTTCCACCGTCCCCCCCATTCACGCCGCCGGCCTGCCGTTCATCGCAGGTGGGCTTGGCGTGGCCGCCGTCGGTCGCAAGCACCGGTGGCTGCGCACTGCGGGCCTGACCGCCGCAAGCGCGTGTGCGTTGTTCTTCCGGCATCCGCCGCGGGTGCCGCCGACCCGGCCGGGCGTCGTCGTCGCCCCCGCCGACGGGCTCGTCACCCTGATCGAGGGAGTCCGCCCGCCCGCCGAACTCGGCATGCCCGACGTGCCGATGACCAGGATCAGCATCTTCCTGTCGATCTTCGACGCCCACGTGCAGCGGGCCCCCGTCGCGGGCGAGGTCGTGACCGTCAAGTACCGGCCCGGCCAGTTCCAGTCCGCCGACAAGGACTCGGCCAGCGAGCTCAACGAGTGCAACGCGGTGTGGTTCCGCACCGTCGAGGGCGTCGACGTGGCTGCCGTGCAGATCGCCGGCCTGATCGCGCGCCGCATCGTCTGCTCGGTGCACCCCCGCGACAAGGTGGCACTCGGCGAGACCTACGGACTGATCCGCTTCGGGTCGCGCCTGGATACCTACGTCCCCGCGGACTCCCGCGTGGCGGTCGAGTTGGGCCAGCGGGCCATCGGCGGCGAAACGGTCCTCGCGGAGCTGGCGTGAATCGGCCCAAGGGCCAACCCGCCCGCGGTCTTCGCATCCTGCCGAGCGCCACGACGGTGCTGGCCATCTGCGCCGGACTCACCTCGATCAAGTTCGCCCTCGACGGAAAGCCGTGGATCTCGCTGGCGCTCATCGGCGCGGCTGCCATCCTCGACGGCATCGACGGCGGCATCGCGCGTGCCCTCAACGCCCAGTCGCGGATGGGCGCCGAGATCGACTCGCTGGCCGACGCGGTGAACTTCGGCGTCGCCCCGGCCCTGGTGGTCTACCTGACGCTGCTGCCCAACTCCCAGCTCGGCTGGATCTTCGTGCTTCTGTACGCCGTCTGCGTGGTGCTGCGGCTGGCCCGGTTCAACGCCCTGCTCGACGACGACACCCAGCCCGCCTACACCCGCCAGTTCTTCACGGGCATGCCCGCGCCGTGCGGCGCCGTCGGAGCGATTGGCCCGTTGGTGGCGTTCATGCAGTTCGGGCACGGCTGGTGGACGTCGCACTGGTTCGTCTGCGCGTGGCTGGCGGCCAACGCGGCCCTTCTGGTCAGCCGCGTGCCCACGCTGGCGCTGAAGGCCATCTCGGTACCCGAGAACGCCGCGCCCATCCTGCTGATCCTGGTCGCGGCGGCCGCGGCGGGACTGTTGCTGTTCCCGTACGTGCTGGTGCTGCTGATCATCGCCGGATACGTCGCCGTCATGCCGTTCACCATCCGCAGTCAGCGTTGGGTGGCGGCGCGTCCGGAGGCCTGGGACACCAAACCCGAACAGCGCCGGGCGGTTCGCCGCGCGGCGCGGCGTGCCGCGCCCAACCGGCGCTCGGTGGCGCGGCTCGGGCTGCGCAAGCCCGGCTCGCGGGGCTGACGGTGAGCGATCTGGTGTCCGACGCGTTCGACGACACACCGCGGGGTCGCCTTCCGCTGACCGCGCGTCTGAACACCTCGGCCACCGACTCGCGCCGCGGCGTGGTCCGGTTGCATCCGGAAGCGCTGGCCGCACTCGGCATTCGCGAGTGGGACGCGGTGTCGCTGACCGGTTCGCGGACCACCTCGGCCGTCGTCGGCGTGGCCGGTCCCGACACCCCGGCGGGCACCGCGCTCCTCGACGACGTCACGCTGTCCAACGCCGGACTCCGCGAGAACACCGTCGTGCTGGTCGCCCCCGTGACGGTGTACGGCGCGCGGTCGGTGACCGTCAGCGGCTCCAAGCTCGCCACCCAGTCGATCTCGTCGGCCACCCTGAGACTGGCGTTGCTCGGCAAGGTGATGACGGTCGGCGACACCGTCTCGCTGCTGCCCCGAGACCTCGGCCCCGGCACCTCGACGTCGCAGGCGTCGTCGGCCCTGACGTCGTCGGTCGGCATCACCTGGACCTCGGAGTTGCTGACGGTGACGGGCGTCGACCCCGCCGGACCGGTGAGCGTGCAACCGAATTCGGTGGTGGCGTGGGGTGACGGCACGACGCTGAACACCGACTCCCCCGCCGGGGCGCACACCGTCTCCGAACCGCGTCGCACGCCGACGGTCGAGCCCACTGCCCCGATATCGGTCGACGACCTGCGTGGCGCCCACACCCAGGCCGGCCGCCTGGCCGAATGGTTGAAGCTCGCCCTCGACCAACCGGAACTGCTCGAAACCCTGGGCGCGAAACCGCATCTGGGCGTCCTGGTCTCCGGCCCGGCCGGGGTGGGCAAGAGCACGCTGGTGCGCGCGGTCTGCGCCGAGCGGCGACTCGTCGAACTCGACGGACCCGAGGTCGGTGCGCTGCGCGCCGAGGACCGGCTCTCGCGGGTGACCTCCGCGGTGGCCACGCTGCGCGACGGCGGCGGCGTCCTGCTCATCACCGACGTCGACGCGCTGTTGCCTGCCACGGCCGAGCCCGTGGCGACGCTGATCCTCGCGGAGTTGCGGGCGGCGGTGGGTACGCCTGGCGTGGCATTCGTCGCGACGTCCGCGGTGCCGGACGCCGTCGACGCCCGACTGCGGGCACCCGATCTGTGCGACCGCGAGCTGGGACTCAGCCTGCCCGACGGCGCCACCCGCAAGGCCCTTCTCGAGGTACTCCTGCGCGGCGTTCCGGCCAATGATCTCGCGCTCGACGAGATCGGCAAGCGCACACCGGGTTTCGTCGTCGCCGACCTTGCCGCGGTGGTGCGCGAGGCTGCCTTGCGCGCCGCGGCCAGGGCCAGTTCCGACGGTCAGGCCCCGGCACTGACGCAGGACGACCTGACGGGCGCGCTGTCGGTCATCCGACCGCTGTCGCGCTCGGCCACCGAGGAGGTCGCGGTCGGCTCGGTCACCCTCGAGGACGTCGGCGACATGGTCGAGACCAAGCAGGCGCTCACCGAGGCGGTGCTGTGGCCGCTGCAGCACCCCGACACCTTCGAACGCCTCGGCGTCGAACCGCCGCGTGGCGTCCTGCTCTACGGCCCGCCGGGATGCGGAAAGACCTTCGTGGTGCGGGCACTCGCCAGCAGCGGCCGGCTGTCGGTGCACGCGGTCAAGGGTGCCGAGCTGATGGACAAGTGGGTTGGCTCCTCGGAGAAGGCCGTGCGCGAATTATTCCGTCGCGCACGCGATTCTGCGCCGTCGCTGGTGTTCCTCGACGAGATCGACGCCCTGGCCCCACGCCGCGGGCAGAGCTTCGACTCCGGTGTCACCGACCGGGTGGTGGCCGCCCTGCTCACCGAGCTCGACGGCATCAACCCGCTGCGTGACGTCGTCGTCCTCGGCGCGACCAACCGACCCGATCTCATCGACCCCGCCCTGCTGCGACCGGGACGGCTGGAGAAGTCGGTCTTCGTCGAGCCGCCGAACGCCGACGCGCGCCGCGACATCCTGCGCACCGCGGGCAAGAACATCCCACTCAGTGCCGACGTGAACCTCGACGAACTCGCCGACACCCTCGACGGTTACAGCGCCGCCGACTGCGTCGCGCTGCTGCGCGAATCGGCCCTGACCGCGATGCGGCGCTCGATCGACGCGGCCGACGTCACCGCCGCCGACGTCGCGAACGCGCGCGCCACCGTCCGGCCGTCACTGGATCCGGCGCAGGTCGACGCGCTTCGGGCGTTCGCCGCGACCCGCTGAGCTCAATGCTCGGCGAGGTCGGCCAGTCTTCGCAGCGACGACATCAGCGTGTCCTCTCCGGTGGCACGGGCGCGCACCATGCGCTTCTCGTCGGTCAGCTCGGACCAGTCGTAGGTGTGGGTGACGCGAGTGTGGGAGTCGTCGAGCGGCGTCAGCTCCCATCGCCAGAGGTGCCCGGGTGGTGCCAGACCGGGCTCCGACGGGCGCCAGGCGATGCGCCTGCCCTCCTCGAACTCGACCACGTGGTTCTCCCGGACCCCGCCCTGGGTGATCGCCGTCAGGAACACCTCGCCGACGGCGTGCACGCGCTGCCCCTCGGCAGCCTCGGCGAGGTTGCCGTTGCCGTCCCACGTCGGTTGCCTGGCCGGGTCGGCGATCAACTCGAAGATCCGGTCGGCCGGCGAGGCGACGTCGAGGGTCGCGCTGGCCACTTTCTCGTCTCCATTCACGAGGTCATTCAACCGGGTCACTTCGGCCGCGGTTAAGGGATCCGGGCACGCCCCCGTAAACTAGGTGAAGACATAGCCTTAGACGGCTGACACCCCACTTGGCTGACGCGCTCGCCAGCGCTCGACCAGAACCGGAGTGCCATGCTCGCCATTCTCTACGCTCACGCGGCGGCCGCCCTGGTGGCGCCCCTCCTCGTGCGGCGTTGGGGACGACACGCGTTCTACGCGCTGGCCGTGGTTCCGCTCGGGTCGCTGCCCTGGGTCGCGATGAACTGGCCCGGGCGCGGCGAACAGACGGTTCACCTCCAATGGGTGCCCGAACTGTCGATGGACATCACGTTCCGCTTCGACGCTCTGGCCGCGATCATGAGCGTGCTCGTCCTCGCCGTCGGCGCCCTGGTCCTCTTCTACTGCGCTGAGTACTTCCACCACCACGACGGCCACACCGAACGCCGGCTGCCCAGCTTCGCCGCCGAACTGGTCGCGTTCGCCGGCGCCATGTTCGGCCTGGTCATCAGCGACAACATGCTGATGCTGTACCTGTTCTGGGAGCTGACGACCGTCTTGTCGTTCCTGCTCGTCGGCCACTACGCCGAGCGGGCCACCAGCCGCCGGGCCGCCACCCAGGCCTTGCTGGTCACCACCGCCGGCGGTCTGGCCATGCTGGTCGGCATCATCGTGCTCGGCGAATCGGCCGGCACCTACCGGCTCTCGGAATTGGTCGCGGCGCCGCCGACGGGCCTGGCCGCAAGCGTCGCGATCGTGCTGGTGTTGGTCGGCGCGGTGTCGAAGTCCGCGCTGGTGCCATTTCACTTCTGGCTGCCGGGCGCCATGGCCGCGCCGACGCCGGTCAGCGCGTACCTGCACGCCGCGGCGATGGTGAAGGCCGGTGTCTACCTCGTCGCGCGCTTGACGCCCGGCTTCGCCGACTCCCCCGCCTGGCGGCCGATGATCGTCACCCTCGGCCTGGCGACGATGCTGCTCGCCGGCTGGCGGGCCGTCCGGGAGTACGACCTCAAGCTGATCCTCGCGTTCGGCACCGTCAGCCAGCTCGGTCTCATCACCCTCATGGTGGGTGTCGGCGGTCGCGACGTGATGCTCGCCGGCCTGGCCATGCTCTGCGCGCATGCGATGTTCAAGGCCGCGCTGTTCATGGTCGTCGGCATCGTCGACCACGCAACCGGCACCCGTGACATCCGTCGCCTGGCCTGGCTCGGCGATCGGCACCGGCCCCTCCTGATCATCGCGATCTGCGCGACGGCGAGCATGGCCGCACTGCCCCCGTTCCTCGGCTTCGTCGCCAAGGAGGCCGACCTCGCGACGCTCGCGGACAGCGCGGCGCTGGGCCCGACCGCGCCATGGGTGCTCGGCGGTGTGGTCTTCGGTTCGGTCTTCACCACCATCTACAGCCTGCGGTTCATCTACGGGGCGTTCGCACGCAAGGGCCGATCCGAGCCGAGTCAGCGCGTTGCCGAAATGCACCGTCCCCCAACGATGTTCCTGATCCCGCCGGCCATCCTGGCCCTGGCCGGGTTGGCGTTCGGCGTGTGGCCGACGGGCTTGGACCACGCGCTGGCCGACTACGCCGACGACCTGACCCCCGAGGCCGACTACCACCTCGCGCTGTGGCACGGCGTCAACGTGCCGCTACTGCTGTCGATCCTGGTGCTCGCCGCCGGTGCCGTCGCGTTCTTCGGTCGCAACCGGCTGCGTCGGGCCCGGCTGGGTTACCTGCCCCTGGGTAACGCCGACCGCATCTACGACGCGGTGATCCGCGAGACCGACGTCTTCGCCGTCCGCCTCACCGCTCTCACCCAACGCGGATCCATCCCCGCCACCCAGGCCGTCATCCTGTCCACGTTGGTGCTGCTGCCGACGGCGATGCTGCTGCTCGGGGCCCGCGACCGTCCCGAATTCACGCTGTGGGGCTCGCCGCTGCAGGCCGTCGTCGGCCTCGTCATCCTCGCCGCGGCGATCAGCGCGACGATGCTGCGCAACCGGCTCGCCGCCGTACTGGTCGTCGGGGTGACGGGGTACGGCTGCGGCGCGATCTTCGTCTTCCACGGTGCACCCGATCTCGCACTGACCCAGTTCCTGGTGGAGACGTTGACGTTGGTCATCTTCGTCCTCGTCCTGCGAACCCTGCCCGCGGAGGCGGATCAGGGCAACATCAGCCGTCACCGACTGCCGCGGCTGGCATTGTCGCTCGCGGTCGGTGCGACGGTCACCACCCTCGCGGCGTTCGCGATGGCCGCCAGGACCACCCGACCGCTGGCCGACCTGCTGCCCGACGCCGCCTACTACCGCGGCCAGGGCGCCAACACCGTCAACGTGCTGCTGGTCGACATCCGCGCCTGGGACACCATGGGTGAGGTCTCCGTACTCCTGGTGGCGGCGACCGGTGTGGCCTCGATGGTGTTCCGCAACAGGCGCTTCGGCAGTGCGCCGCGAGTGCCGAGGGATCTCCGGGACGCCGGCCAACCCGACATCGGCCGCATCCCGGTGCTGCCCACCAGCCCGGCCGTCGGCGACATCACCTGGCTGCGGGGCAGCGAGCTGCGCGACCCGCGCTACCGGTCACTGGTGCTCGAGGTGGCGACGCGAATCATCTTCCCGCTCATCATGGTGCTGTCGTTCTACTTCTTCTTCGCGGGGCACAACACCCCCGGCGGCGGTTTCGCCGGAGGATTGACCGCCGGCCTCGCGCTGGTGCTGCGCTACCTGGCAGGCGGGAGATTCGAACTCGGCGAAGCACTTCCGGTCGACGCGGGCAAGGTGCTCGGGGTCGGACTCGCGCTGTCGGCGGGTACCGCGGTCACGTCGTTGTTCCTCGGCGCCCCGGTGTTGTCCTCGGCCGTCTTCGAATTCGACGTGCCCGTGCTCGGGCACATCAAGCTCGTCACCGCTCTGTTCTTCGACGCCGGCGTCTACCTGATCGTCGTCGGCCTGGTCCTCGACGTCCTGCGCAGCCTCGGCGCGCGCGTCGACGTGGAGATGGCACAACGCGACGAGGTGGCTAGCCGATGAGCGCTACCGTCGTCGACGTCGTGCCGCTGATCCTCATCGGCGGACTCACCACCGCCGGGGTGTATCTGCTGCTGGAGCGCAACCTGACGCGAATGTTGTTGGGGCTGCTACTGGTCGGCAACGCCGTCAACCTCCTGATCCTCACCGTCAGCGGGCCGGCGGGCAATCCGCCGATCCGTGGCCGGGCCAGTGACGGCAAGACGACCACCGCAGATCCCCTGGCGCAGGGCATGATTCTGACCGCGATCGTCATCTCGATGGGCATCGCCGCGTTCGTCCTGGCTCTGACCTACCGCTCCTACCGGCTCTCGCGCGCGGAGGACGTCGCGAACGATCCCGAGGACACGAGAGTCTCGGAGCTGTCGGACAAGTCCGCCGGAGCCATCGACGAAGACCTCGTCACCCACGACCCGGCGCGCGACACCGACGCGCCCGACGAGCTGGACGCGCTGCCCGGGCACGAGGGATCGCGATGAGCCCCTCCCTCAGCGCGGTGCTCACACCGCTCCCGGTCCTGATTCCCACCCTCGCCGCGGCGGTCACCCTGTTCGCGGGGCGCCGCCCGAGGCTGCAGCGCACCATCGCGGTGGCGGCGTTGGCCGCGGTGGTCGCGGTCTGCGCGGTGCTGGTCCACCTCGCCGACCGAGACGGCACCATCGCGGTGCACGTCGGCGGATGGGGGCAATCAGTTCCCGGCATGGGGCCGCTGGGCATCACCCTGGTGGTGGACCGGCTCTCGTCGCTGATGCTGCTGGTGTCGGCGATCGTGCTGCTGGCCGTCGTGTTCTACGCCATCGGCCAGGGCATCCGCGACGGCGACGAACGCCAGCCGGTGTCGATCTTCCTACCGACCTATCTGGTGCTGTCGGCGGGCGTGTGCACCGCGTTCCTCGCCGGTGACCTGTTCAACCTCTTCGTCGGCTTCGAGGTGCTGTTGTCCGCGAGCTTCGTCTTGCTGACCATCGGCGCCAGTACCGACCGGGTTCGCGCCGGCATCGCCTACGTGATGGTGTCGATGGTGTCGTCGCTGATCTTCCTGATCGGCCTGGCCATGATCTACGCGGCGACCGGCACCCTCAACATGGCCCAACTGTCGGTGCGGCTGCAGGACGTTCCGTCGGGCACCCGCGGCGCGATGTTCGCGGTGCTGATGGTGGCGTTCGGCATCAAGGCCGCAGTGTTCCCGCTGTCGACGTGGCTGCCCGACTCCTACCCCACGGCGCCCGCGCCCGTCACCGCCGTCTTCGCGGGCTTGCTCACCAAGGTCGGCGTCTACGCGATCATCCGAGCGCACTCGCTGCTGTTCCCCGGCGGCGCGCTCGACGACGTACTGATGGTCGCGGCGCTGATCACGATGCTGGTCGGCATATTCGGTGCGATCGCGCAGAGCGACATCAAGCGTCTGCTGTCGTTCACGCTGGTCAGCCACATCGGCTACATGGTGTTCGGCATCGCGCTTGGCAGCCAACTGGGCATGTCCGGGGCCATCTACTACGTCGCGCACCACATCGTCGTGCAGACGACGCTGTTCCTCGTCGTCGGCCTGATCGAGCGTCAGGCCGGAGCGTCGACGCTGCAGCGTCTCGGCGGTCTGGCCGCCGCCAGCCCCCTGCTGGCACTGGTGTTCTTCATTCCGGCGCTCAACCTGGGGGGCATCCCGCCGTTCTCCGGCTTCATCGGCAAGGTCGCGCTGTTGGAGGCCGGCACTCAGGACGCCTCGGTGCTCGCCTGGACGCTGGTTGGCGGCAGCGTCGTGACGAGCTTGCTGACGCTCTACGTGATGGCCAGGGTCTGGACTAAGGCGTTCTGGCGGGCCCGCGCCGATGCGCCCGAGGGCAACCTGGCCGACGTCTCCCCATCGTCGCTGATCGATGATTCCGAGGAGGACATCGCGCACGCCGACCGCGACGACGTCGGGCGCATGCCCGTCGGCATGCTGGTGCCCACCGCCGCGCTGATCGCCGTCGGACTGGCGCTGACGGTCTTCGCCGGTCCAATCTTCGCCTTCAGCGAGCGGGCTGCGGCCGAGGTCGTCGACCGTAGTCAATACGTGTCGGCGGTGTTGACGCCATGAGCGCTCCCACGAAGAACCGGCTGACCGTGGCGCGAACCGTCCTGCTGCGCGTCTGGGTGGTGTGCTGGTTGACGCTGGTGTGGAACCTGTTGTGGGGCAACGTGTCCGCGGCCAACATCCTGAGCGGGGTGGCGGTGGCCCTGGTCATCACGCTGTTGCTGCCGCTGCCGCGGGTGCCGGTCGAGGGCAAGCTGCATCCGCTGTCGCTGGCGCGCTTGGTCGCGTTGACCGCGTACTACCTGGTGCTGTCGTCGGTCCAGGTGGCCTGGCTTGCGATCAAGCCAGGCCCGCCGCCGCGCAGCGCCGTGCTGCGCGCACACGTGGCGATCAAGTCCGACTTGGTGCTGGCGCTGACCGTCAGCGTGCTGAACCTGATCCCCGGCGGGATCGTGCTGGAGATCGACCAGACCCGCCGGATGATCTACGTGCACGTGATCGACGCGGGTACCGAGAAGGCCGTGGCGCGCTTCTACCGTCAGGTCGCCGACATCGAACGGTTGATGATCGCGGCGTTCGAGAAGGACGTCGACTGGCGGCCGAGCGCGGAGAGGGAGGCGGGCGCATGAATACCGTGTGGACAATCTCAGCGGTAATGCTGGGCGCCGCCATCGTCATCACCATGTTCCGGCTGCTCGCCGGCCCTGGAACGCTGGACCGCCTCGTCGCACTGGACACCTTCGTCGCCGTCACGATGTGCGCGATCGGCACGTGGGCCGCCTACAGCCTCGACACCACGGTGACCTACAGCCTGACAGCGCTGGCGCTGATCAGCTTCGTCGGCTCGGTCAGCGTGGCGCGCTTCCGAGTTCGAGACACCGACCGCGCGGACGGGGAGCCTCAATGAGCGGTGTCCTCGACGTACTCGCCGGCATCCTGGTGCTCGCCGGTTCGACGCTGGCGCTGACCGCGGCGATCGGCGTGGTGCGGTTTCCCGACACGCTGTCCCGCATGCACGCGGCCACCAAGCCGCAGGTGCTGGGGCTGCTGCTGGTGCTCGCAGGCGCGGCCCTGCGCCTACGCGGCCATCCCGACGTCGGAATGCTGATCCTGGCCGGGCTGTTCACCCTGATCACCGCGCCGGTCGTGGCCAACCGCGTCGGACAGCTGGCATATCAGGAGCAGAGCTTCCGCGACGACCTGCTGACCAGGGACGAGATGGCGGACCGGCCCGAGGACTGACGGTCGACGACCTGTCGGTGGTCGAATGTATGTTCGAACCATGTCCGGAGCAGCGGCAGTGCGAGAGGCGTTGGCGGCGCTGCGCGACGCGCATGACGCGCTGGCAGCCTGCGGCGTCGACCTGCTCACTCGCCAGGAACTCTTGGAGACCCTCGACGAAGTCGAGACGCTGACCTGCCAGCTGCCCACCCAATCGCAGCGACTGCTGGCCCGGCTTCAGCTGGAGACGACGGCGAAGGAACTCGGCGCCAAGTCCTGGCGGGACGTGCTGATGATCCGCTGGCGCATCTCGAGCGCTGAGGCCGGCCGTCGACTGACCGACGCCGAACTGCTGGCACCGCGGGGGGCTCTATCGGGCGAACCGCTCGAGCCGGAGCTCCCCGCGACCGCGAAGGGGCAGGCGCTGGGAATGCTCAACGGCGAGCACGTCGAGGTGATCCGCAAGGCGATGGCGCGCATGCCGGGCTTCGTCGACCCGCACACGCGCCGGCAGATCGAAGTGGACCTGGTCCGCACGGCGACGCGAGTCGGCCCGAAGGAGTTGAAGGACGCCGCCGATCTGACGTTGTTCCTGCTCGATCAGGACGGTCCCGCACCCGACGACACGGAGCGCGGCCGCAAGCGCGGGATTTCGAAGGGCAAGCAGCGCCACGACGCGATGACGCCGATCATCGGGGAGCTCACCCCGGAGGCATGGTCAGTCTGGGAGTCGATATTTGCGAAGTACGCCGCACCGGGCATGTGCAATCCCGCCGACGACGAGCCCTGCACGTCGGGCACGCCGTCTCAGCAGCAGATCGACGACGACCACCGCAGCCTCGCCCAGCGCCGTCACGACGCGATGCTCGTCGTGGGCCGCATGGCCTTGATGAGCGGACGACTCGGCCAGCTCAACGGGCTGCCGGTGTCGGTGATCATTCGAACCACGCTGCAAGACCTGGAATCTCGAGCCGGTGTCGGTGTCACCGGCGGTGGAACGATCATGCCGATCCGCGACGTCGTCCGTCTCGCCGGCCATGCCAACCACTACCTCGCGGTGTTCGACCGCGCCACCGGGTCGGCGCTGGATCTGTTCCGGACTCGACGGGTGGCGTCGGCCGCGCAGCGGATCATGCTGATCGCCCGAGACGGCGGGTGCACCAAGCCGGGCTGCACGGTAGGGGCCTACGGTTCGCAAATCCACCACGCCCGGCGTGACTGGGCCGCGGGCGGGCTCACCAACGTCGACGATCTCGCACTGGCGTGCGGGCCGGACAATCGGCTGGTCGGCGCCGCGGACGGCTGGACCACCACGATCAATTCCAGCGGCGACGTCGAATGGGCACCGCCACCTCGGCTGGACACCGGACAGGCTCGGGTCAACTACCACCACCAGCCCGAGCGACTGCTGCATCCCGAGGACGAGCCAAATTCACTGCGGCACAGTGACGATCCGGCCGAACCCGGCGGACCCGCGCCGCCAGCTGATCAGGTCGCGTGAACACGCGGCGGTGCGTCCGGGCCGCCGAGCGCTATTCGTCGGCGAGCTGGAACTCCACCATCGCGGCCACGGTCTCGACGGCGTCGCGCAGCGCGTCCAGCCGCGCGGCCGCCGAGGGTGCCTCGAGCACCGCGTACCGGTCGGCCTGGCCCATCGGCACGCGAGCGGACAACGCGTAGAGCCGCTTTCCAGCGTCGTCGCCCGGCTCCGGCTCGCCGAGCAGCTGCAGCCGCGACGGCAGTGTCGTCTCCTGCGCTGCGGCGACCCGTTCGAAGATCTCGATCAGACGGTCCTCCACGACGGCGATGTCATCCCCGGTGACGGTCGCACCCGGCTCGTCGGGCCACGGCTCGACGTCGGCGCGCGGGTACGGGTCGTCCTCCAGCCAGGCCGTCACCCGAATTCGGTCTCGCATCTCGCATTCGAGGATGTAGTGACCCTCGCCGAGCTCCTGGTATTCCACGATGTGCGCCATCGAACCGACGTCACATCGGGCGTCCTCGCCACCGACCTCGCGCCCGGCCGCGATGAGGACGACGCCGAACTCCCGGTCACCACTGAGACATTCGCGCACCAGCGCGCCGTAGCGGGGTTCGAAGATGCGCAGCGGCAGATCCTCACCCGGCAGCCGCACGGATTCCAGCGGGAACATCGGCCTGATGGTCATGGCTAAGACGTACCCGTCTGTCGACCTACAGAACCAACTCGGCGACCAACGCGTCGACGACGGCTCGCAAGTCGCCGTCGTTGTCCTCGGCGACTCGACGCTGCCGCTGATAGGACGCACCGGCCTGATAGATGCTCGAGACCCGCGCCAGGTCGTCGGCGCAACCCAGCGACTTGGCGACCGGCTCCAGCTTGTTCAGCAGGTCGTCGAGGTCTTCGGTGACCAGTCGCTCGTTGCTGTCCTCGTCGAGGATGATCACTGCGTCGAGGCCGTACCTCGCCGCGCGCCACTTGTTCTCCTGCACGTGCCACGGCGGCATGGTCGGCAGGTGTTCCCCCGCGTCGAGCCGACGGTCCAGGTCGACGATCAGACAGTGCGTCAGCGCCACCAACGCGCCGAGCTCGTCGATGTTGGAGATGCCGTCGAAGACCCGCACCTCGATTGTGCCCAGATGAGGCGAAGGCCGTATGTCCCAACGGATTTCGTTCATGTGGTCGATGATGCCGGTCTTCTTCTGATCATGGACGAACTGCTCGAACTGCGACCACTCCTGAAAGTGGAAGGGCAGGCCCGCGGTGGGCAACTGCTGGAACATCATGGCCCGGTTGCTGGCATACCCGGTGTCCCCACCGTCCCAGTAGGGCGACGACGCCGACAGGGCCAGCAGGTGCGGGTACTGGTTGAGCAACGAGGTGATGATCGGCATCACCTTGTGCGCCGACGACACCCCGACGTGAACGTGCACACCCCAGATCAGCATCTGCCTGCCCCACCACTGGGTGCGCTTGATCAGTTCGGCGTAGCGCGGCGCGTCGGTCAGCTGCTCGGCAGACCACTTCGCGAACGGATGGGTGCCCGCACAGAACAACTCCATCCCGCGGTCGCGCACGATGCGGCGGGCCGGCGCCAGCGTGGCCCGGAGATCGTCCATCGCCTCACCCGAGTTGTCACAGATTCCGGTGACGACCTCGACGGTGTTGCGCAGCAATTCCTTGTGTACGTGCGGACTTTCGCCGATCTCGGCGATCACCGCGGCAGCCTCGTTGCTCAGCTCCCGGGTGACGGGGTCGACGAGCGCGAACTCCCACTCGACCCCGATGGTCGGCCGCGCCGATCCCTTGAAGTCGATCCGTTGCGGCCGCGGGACGGCCGAGGAATCACTCGGGGGATATGACACCGCACGCCACCCGCTTACCGGCGTCGCCGGTGGCCATCGTCGTCTCGTCGGGGCCCGGGGTGCCGTTGACCTGCTGGTAGCGCTCCGGCGGGATGTTGGCGAAGTTGTCGGCCTTCTCGTGGATGATGATGGCCGTCTTGGTGCCGGCCTCCAGATCCGCCGCGGTGAAGGCGTCGGTGGTGGTCACCGACATCGCCGAGCCGTCGGCGCGGACCTGCAGCGAGGAGAGGTCGCCGCTGGCCGGGTGCCCGGAGTGGCCACCCACCTGGAAGTGACCGCCAGCGGAGTTGAAGTCGCCGGGCGCTCCGCCCGTCGGCGCGACCGAGGCCGGCTCGCACTTGCCCACCGAATGGATGTGCATGCCGTGGAAGCCCGGGGTCAGCTGACCCGACGCGGTGGTCTTCACGGTGATCGTGGCGAACCCGCCCGAGAACACGAACTCGGCGGATGCCACCGACGTGCCGTCGGGTGTCTTGATGTCGGCGGTGAGCGTCTCGCCGGTCTTGGTCGTGGCGCCCTCGGCGCTCCCGCCCGCCTCACCGGCGGCCGACGGCGGCGGCGAACCCGTCCACACCGGCGGAGTGGTGCCAGGCTGCGTGGCGACCGGCTCGTAGGGGGAGCATGCGGCCGCGATCGGGACGACGAGTGCCGCGGCGGCGAGAAGGCGAAGCGGGGCAGGGATCGACATGCCGGAAAGCCTAACCGGTGACCGCCACGATCACGCCGGGCGGTTGCTCTGCAACTGCGGGTGTCCTGGGTTCGACGGCCGCACCGAGCAATGCGCCGATCTCGTCGGCGGCTTCCTTCTCACCGGGCGTCTCGCCGAAGAACACGGTGGTCCCGTTCAAACCCTCGAGGGTCAGGTTCCCGGTCTCGGTGACGTTCCACTCGGCGTCACGCAGCCGGGTCGCGGTCTGGTCCGCGAGTCCGGCGACCTCGGAGGTGTTGAACACCCGCACGTCGGGCTTCGCGGCGGCCGGCGCGGAGGTCTCCGACGTCGACGGCGCGGCCGAGGTCGCGCTGGTGGTGGCACTGGCCGAACCGGAGTCGTCGTCGTTACCGGAGCCGATGGCCTGGAACCCGACCAACAAAAAGACGACACCGAGGAACAGCAGCACCATGACCATGGCGCGCAGCGGCAACCCGGAGGAGTCTCGTTGATTCATCGCACTCACTGTATCCAGCCGGTGCCGTGGGGAGAAAACCCCTAGGTACCGATCACGTCACGTCGAAGCCGAGGCGACGCGCGGCGCGTGCCTTCTGGCGGCTGGCCCGCAGGCGTCGGAGCCGCTTCACCAGCATGGGGTCGGCCGCGAGGGCCTCGGGACGGTCGACCAGGGCGTTGAGCACCTGGTAGTAACGCGTCGCCGACATGGAGAAGAGCTCCTTGATGGCGTCTTCCTTGGATCCCGCGTACTTCCACCACTGCCGTTCGAACGCAAGGATGTCGTGTTCGCGGCGGGTGAGACCGTCGGCGAGCGCGGTGTCGTCCTCGGAGTCCCCGGACTTGCCAGTCCGCGCAATGGCGCCGTCCATTTGCTCTGTGGACCCTTCCAAACACTGATGACATTCCGGTGGTGACGGCCCACATTCAACCATGACCGAACGTGTCGAGCCGTGACCGTCGCCCGCGAGTCGGCAGCCAAGAGGTCGCCCACTAATCTTCTCCGCATGGCCGTCGTACCCATCCGCATCGTGGGAGATCCCGTCCTGCACACCGCGACCAATCCGATACCCGTCGGCGACGACGGTTCGCTGCCCACGGAGCTGGCCGATCTCATCCAAGATCTGTACGACACCATGGACGCCGCCAACGGTGTCGGGTTGGCCGCCAACCAGATCGGCGTCGCCCAGCGGGTGTTCGTCTACGACTGCGCCGACGAGCGCGGGATGAGCTCGCGCCGCCGTGGCGTGATCGTCAACCCGGTGCTCGAGACCTCCGAGGTGCCCGAGACCATGCCGGATCCCGACAATGACGACGAGGGTTGCCTGTCGGTGCCGGGCGAGTCCTTCCCGGCCGGCCGGGCCAGCTGGGCGCGGGTGACCGGACTCGACGCCGACGGCACCCCCATCACCCTGGAGGGCAACGGCCTGTTCGCCCGGATGCTGCAGCACGAGACGGGTCACCTCGACGGCTTCCTCTACATCGACAAGTTGATCGGTCGGCACGCCCGCGCGGCGAAGCGGACCGTGAAGTCGAACGGCTGGGGCGTGCCGGGGCTGACGTGGACCCCCGGCGAGGATCCCGACCCGTTCGGGCACTGATGGCCGACGGCGCCGGCGTCCAGCTTCCCGAGGTCGGCACCCGGGTCAGCCTGCGTTACCGGCTGCCCGCGGGATCGGTGCCGCCGATGAGCGACGTCGTCGGGCACCTGGTCGAGACCGGGCCGACGCTCTGCGTCGAGACCAAACTCGGCGACGTGGTGAGCGTCTCGGTCGCCGACGTGGTGTCGCTGCGGCCGTTGTCGGCCGCGCCGGTGCGCAACCGCGACATTCGCAACCTCGAACACGCCGCGGCGCTGGGGTGGCCGGGGGTCGAGCAGGAGTGGATCGGAGGCTGGCTGCTGCGGGCGGGCCGCGGCAGCACCCGACGGGCGAATTCGGCGGTGCCACTGCTGCCCACCCCCGGCGAGCATGCCGACCAGATCGCCGAGTGGTACGCCGCACGCGGGCTGCCTGCGCTGCTCGCCGTACCGGACCGGCTCTACCGCATAGCGCCCGGTGTGCCGACCGACGGCGAGAACGTAGTGATGACAAGGCAATTGACCGACGGCGCCATCGATACGGCGCTGAACGTCACGTCCCGGCCCGACGAGGACTGGTTGCGCCTGCACCCGCGGCGAGTGCCGACTGACGTCCTCACCGCCGCCGTCGACGGTGTCGTGGGGTTCGGGCATCTGGGTGACGCGGCGGTGGGCCGCGTGGCGGTCACCGTGGCCCCCGACGGCACCCGGTGGGCCGGCCTGTCGGCGGTCCACGTGGCCGAGCACGCGCGACGGCGTGGGCTGGCCCGAGCACTGGGCGAGGCGCTGCTGGGGTGGGGCGCCGACCAGGGCGCGACACGCGCCTACGTGCAGGTTCTCGCCGACAACGCACCCGCGAAGACGCTCTACCTCGCCATGGGATTCGCCGAGCACCACCGCTGCCGCTACGTGTCGCTAGGGTAACCGCGTGCGACTGGCCACCTGGAACGTCAACTCCATCCGCTCCCGCATCGACCGGGTCACCGGTTGGCTGGAGCGCGCCGACGTCGACGTGCTGGCCATGCAGGAGACCAAGTGCACCGACGCGCAGTTTCCGACGATGCCGTTCGCCGCACTGGGATACGAGGTGGCCCATGTCGGGCACAACCAGTGGAACGGCGTCGCGATCGCCTCCCGCGTCGGGATCTCCGACGTCACGCTCGGCTTCGACGGTCAGCCCGCCTTCAACGACGCCGACGAGGCCAGGGCGATCGGGGCGACGTGCGGTGGGGTTCGGGTCTGGAGTCTCTACGTGCCCAACGGCCGGACCGTCGACGATCCGCACTACGCCTACAAGCTGGAATGGCTTGCGGCCCTTCGCAACAGCGCATCCGGCTGGCTGGCTGCCGAGCCGGATGCGCCGATCGCCCTGGTGGGTGACTGGAACATCGCCCCCACCGACGACGACGTGTGGGACGTCGAGGTCTTCAAGGGCAGCACCCACGTCACCGAACCGGAGCGGGCGGCGTTCCGCGCCATCGAGACTCAGTTCGCCGACGTGGTCCGGCCGTTCGCACCGCCGCCGGAGAACTTCACCTACTGGGACTACACCCAGCTGCGATTCCCCAAGCGTCAAGGCATGCGCATCGACTTCATCCTCGGCTCACCAGGTTTGGCGTCGCGCGTCACCCACGCCGAGATCGCGCGCGACGAGCGCAAGCCGGGCAAGAAGGGCACCCCGGCACCGAGTGACCACGCCCCGGTCTGGGTCGACGTCTCCTAGCGTCGCAGCAGGACCGCCGGGGGCGCCGACGGATGGGCGTCGGGTTGGGGGGCGTACTCACTGGTGACCAGCGGGCTCGAGGGCTCCTTGAGAAGTCTGATCAGCGCCCAGATCCCCAACGCCGCCAGCATTGCCGCCGGCACCAGGAACGCCGTCTGACCGAACAGTCGTTGCAGGACTCCGCCGAGCACCGCCCCGGAGGCCAGCCCAGCCCACAGCGGACCCTGGATCCAGAAGGAGGGCGCGGGCTTGTGAAGCAGCAGGTTGGCCAGACCCGCGCCGAATCGGACGATGGTGCCGGTGACGTAGGTCAGCGCCATGCTCCGGCCCGCCTCGTCCTGCAGCGTCGCGTTCTGTAGGCCCAGGGCCAGGACGATCGGATAGACGTGCCACGGGATCGCGTCGGAGGCCACCGGCAGGAAGGCGCCGAGGGCCAACAGGGTGGTCTGGATGCCGAGCAAGGTGACCAGGCGCCACCGTCCGGACCAGGCCGCGAACAGGGTGCCGAGGAAGGCGCCGAAGCAGAAGACGGCGATCACCCCGCCGAACCGTGCGACCATCACCCACTCGGCTGAACTGGCGGCCTCACCGAGGCGGGTGGTGTTGCCGCTCATGAACGACAGGAAGAGCTGCGAGTACTCCATGAAGCCGATGACATCGGCCGTTCCTGCGATCGCGGCGAGGGCGACCGCGAATCGGTTCCTGGTCGTGGCATCGGCGGGATATCCCTTGTCCGGCATGAACGTGTCCTTCGCGCTGTGATGGGTGTCGGGCAGAGACGATCACTTCCATCGATACCGGGCAGGTCGACCCGCCGCCGCACGCGAACCAGCCTTCATGGCGAACGCATATATGCCCGCGACCATCTGAGGCTGGCTGCAGATATGCGTTCTCCATGAACGTCTTTCGCGGCGTTTCTCGGCATTCCGGGCCCGGGTAGTCAGGAGCTGAGCGCGAGAACGCGCATCACCTCGACACCGAAGAAGGAGAAGACATGTCGTTCAGCATGATCGCCGTCACACCCGTACTCGCCGCCGCGGGCATCGCCCTCGGAGTGGCCGGCGCACCCGTCGCCCTGGCCGACGACCCGTGCGACGTCGCGGTGTCGACCTCGCGCTGCCTGGGACCGCAGGGCGTCGACGGCGGAACCGCCCCCAACGTCCAGCCGGGGCCAGGTGCGCAGAACGGGCCCTACGGACCGTGGGGCAATCTGCCGCCGCTGGGCTGACCTCAGGCGGCGTTGTCGGCGCCGGCTTCGGTGCCGTAGCGCCCCGGGTTGAACAGCGACGCCGCCGCACCGAGGAGCATCATCACCGCGGCGGCGATGAACACCACGGTGAGCCCGGAGTGGAAGGGCTCGGTGATCAGTTGCGGGAAGAACGTCTTGCCCGTCAGCAGGTCGGCGTTGACGCCAGGTTGGGTCAACGCGCCCGAGGGCCCGAGCAATTCACCCATCGGGTTGTAGCCCAGGAACGCCGCGAAGAGGCTGCCCACCGGTGGCAGGTTGGCCACGTCATTGGCGATCGACGGCGAAACCCCTTGAGCCTGAAGGCCGCTGCTCATCGCAGACGGAAGGCTGTGGGCCAGGCCGACGATCATCAGGGAGAAGAAGACACCGATCGACAGTGACGACCCGGCGTTGAAGAAGGTCGCCCGCACACCGGAGGCCGCGCCGCGCTGGGCGGCGGGCACGCTCGACATGATGGCCGCGGTGTTGGGGGCGGTGAAGATGCCGCCCCCAAGGCCGTTGAGGAACACCAGGAGCGCGAACATCCAGTAGTCGAAGTTGACGGGAATCAGCACCAGCGCAATGAAGGTGGCCGCCATCAGCAGCATGCCGCCGACGGTGAAGGGCCGCGCGCCGAAGCGGTCGGACAGGGATCCCGCGACGGGCCCGGCGATCAGGAAGCCGACGGTGATGGGCAGCAGGTAGATTCCCGCCCACAGGGGCGTCGACTCGAAGCTGTAGCCGTGCAACGGAAGCCAGATGCCCTGCAGCCAGATGATGAGCATGAACTGCAGCCCGCCGCGACCCATGGACGACATCAGCCCGGCGAGGTTTCCCATCCCGAACGACGCCGACTTGAACAGCCGGACGTCGACCATGGGCGACTCGACCTGCAGTTCGATGACACAGAACGCCACCAACAGCAGCAGGCCAATGCCGATGGCGCCCAGCACCATTGGATTGGTCCAGCCGGTCGTCGCGTCGCCGTAGGGCTGAATGCCGTAGGTGATGCCGGCCAGCAGCACCGTCAGCCCGAGACCGAAGGTGATCGCGCCGGGCCAGTCCAACTTGCCCGGCGTGCGGGAGCCCAGTTCGCGCAGCGATCGCACGCTCCAGATCGTGCCGGCGATGCCGATCGGCACGCCGACCCAGAAGATGGCCTTCCAGTGCCACTCGGAGAGGAACCCACCGATCAGCAGGCCCAGGAACGAGCCGGCGACGGCCGAGACCATGTTGACCCCCAGGGCCATGCCTCGCTGATTGGCGGGGAAGGCGTCGGTGAGGATCGCCGACGACGACGCCATCAGCATCGCGCCGCCGACGCCCTGCACCACTCGCCAGCCGATCAGCCAGAGTGCACCGCCGCCAAGGTGGAACGGGTCGAACGACAGCGCGACCGCGGCGACGGTGAACACAACGAAGCCCCAGTTGTAGATCCGCACCCGGCCGAGCATGTCGCCGAGGCGTCCGAACGGGACCACCAGCACGGCCGTCACCACCAGGTAGCCCATCAGCATCCACAGCAGGTAGCTGACGTTGCCGGGGGCCAGCGGGTTGAGCCCGATGCCGCGGAAGATCGCCGGCAGTGAGATCAGCACGATGGAGGCGTTGATGGTGGCCAGCAGCGTCCCAAGCGTGGTGTTGGACAACACGACCCACTTGTAGTGCGGGTGATCGTGATCCATCCGCCGCCGGCGGGTGGCGGTGTCGGTGAGGGCTTCGTCGGTCTTCGTCATCTCGATCTCGGTCGTCATCGGCTTCGCTTCACGTCTCGGCAATCGGAGCATGCGGGGCTGCGCTGCCCAAAACGCATATGTTAGCTATACAAATTATCTCGTGGCAATTCCTATTCCCTCGGCCCCCTCGCGCGGACGCCGAATCCTGGGGTACCTTCGACCTCGTCCGCGCGGGAGTGCACGCCAAGTGCGCTGAGAGGACGGCTAGCGCGCCGTCGACCGTATGAACCTGACCGGGTAATGCCGGCGTAGGGAGCTATGAGATGACTGCTGTGCCCAACCCCGTCTCCGTCACCACCGGGCCCATCACCGGGAGCACGAAGGTCTACCGGGAACTCCCCGACGGCGGCCGGGTGCCGCTGCGCCGGGTGCATCTGACCAACGGCGAACACCTCGACCTGTACGACACGTCCGGTCCGTACACCGACCCGACCGCGGAGATCGACCTCACCGCCGGGCTGCCGGCGCGACCGGGAATCAGGCGGGACCGCGGCACGCAGTTGCAGCGCGCCCGCGCCGGCGAGATCACCGCCGAGATGGCGTTCATCGCCGAGCGCGAGGGCGTCGGGGCCGAGCTGGTTCGTGACGAGGTGGCCGCGGGCCGCGCGGTGATCCCGGCCAACCACAACCATCCCGAGAGCGAGCCGATGATCATCGGCAAGGCGTTCGGGGTCAAGGTCAACGCCAACATCGGCAACTCCGCGGTGACGTCGTCCATCGCCGAGGAGGTCGAGAAGATGGTCTGGGCCACCCGCTGGGGCGCCGACACCATCATGGATCTGTCCACCGGCCGCGACATCCACGCGACCCGCGAATGGATTCTGCGCAACTCCCCGGTGCCGGTGGGCACGGTGCCCCTGTATCAGGCGCTGGAGAAGGTGAACGGCGAGCCGACCGCCCTGACCTGGGAGATCTACCGCGACACCATCGTCGAGCAGTGCGAGCAGGGCGTGGACTACATGACCGTGCACGCCGGCGTGCTGCTGCGCCACATCCCGCTCACGGTGAACCGCGTGACGGGCATCGTCAGCCGCGGCGGGTCGATCATGGCGGCGTGGATGCTCGCCCGGCACACCGAGTCGTTCCTCTTCACCCACTTCGCCGAGTTGTGCGACATCCTCGCCCGCTACGACGTCACCTTCTCCCTCGGTGACGGGCTGCGGCCAGGGTCCATCGCCGACGCCAACGACGAGGCGCAGTTCGCGGAACTCAGAACTCTCGGGGAGCTGACCAGGATCGCCAAGGCGCGCGGCGTGCAGGTGATGATCGAGGGCCCGGGCCACGTGCCGATGCAGAAGATCGTCGAGAACGTCCGGCTCGAGGAAGAACTGTGCGAGGAAGCGCCGTTCTACACCCTCGGCCCGCTCACCACCGACATCGCGCCCGCCTACGACCACATCACCTCCGCGATCGGCGCGGCGATCATCGCGCAGGCCGGGACGGCGATGCTCTGCTACGTCACCCCCAAGGAGCACCTCGGGCTGCCCGGCCGCGAGGACGTCAAGGACGGCGTCATCGCCTACCGAATCGCCGCGCACGCGGCCGATCTCGCCAAGGGCCACCCCCGGGCGCAGCAGCGTGACGACGCTCTGTCCAAGGCGCGCTTCGAGTTTCGCTGGCAGGACCAGTTCGCCCTGTCGCTGGATCCGGACACCGCCCGGGAGTTCCACGACGAGACGATGCCCGCCGCACCGGCCAAGACCGCACACTTCTGTTCCATGTGCGGGCCCAAGTTCTGCTCCATGCGCATCAGCCACGACGTGCGCGACGCCTATCAGAAGGACCTGGCTGAAGATGGCATGGCCGAGAAGTCCCGGGAGTTCGCCGCGGGCGGGAACCGCGTCTACCTACCATTGACCACGTGAACTACCTGCCGCTCGCCCCACCGGGTCAGACACCGCTGCGTGTGATGACCATCGCCGGCTCCGACTCCGGGGGCGGCGCGGGCATCCAGTCCGACGTGCGGACCTTCGCCCTCCTCGGCGTGCACGGCTGCGTGTCCGTGGCCGCGGTGACCGTGCAGAACTCGTTGGGCGTCAGGGCCTTTCACGAAATCCCGGTCGACGTGGTGGCCGGGCAGATCCGGGCCGTCGCCGAGGACGTCGGCATCCAGGCCGCGAAGACGGGCATGCTCGCGTCCTCGGAGATCATCGACGCCATCGCGGGCACGTGGCGCGACCTGACCGCCGAGGGCCTGGCGCCACCGCTGGTGGTGGATCCGGTCTGCGCCTCCATGCACGGCGACCCGCTGCTGCACCCCATGGCGCTGGAGACGATGCGCGAGCAGCTCTTCCCACTGGCCGCGCTGGTCACCCCGAATCTCGACGAGGTCAGCCTGATCACCGGCATCGACGTCGTCGACGGGGCCACCCAGCGCGACGCCGCCCGAGCCCTGCACGCGATGGGCCCGGCATGGTCGCTGGTCAAGGGCGGTCATCTGCGCTCGTCGTCGCGCAGCACCGACCTTCTGTTCGACGGCACCGAGTTCCACGAGTTCGTCGCCGAGCGCATCGACACCGTCCACGACCACGGTGCCGGGGACACGCTGGCGTCGGCGACGGCGTCGGCACTGGCCCACGGCCTCTCGATGCCCGAGGCGGTCGCCTTCGCCAAGGAGTGGGTCACCGAATGTCTGTGCGGCGCATATCCGTTGGGGGCCGGGCACGGTCCGGTGTCACCGCTGTTCCGGCTGGCCGATGGAGTTTGACGCCGTTGCGGGCGCGGCGCACGCGCCCGCCGGCGACGCGACCGGAATCGTCCTGCTGACCCACGGGGCGGGCGGCAACCGCGAGTCACCGATGCTGGTGAAGCTGTGCGACGAGTGGGCCCGTCGCGGCTGGCTCGCGGTGCGTTACGACCTGCCCTACCGCAGGCGCCGGCCCAAGGGTCCGCCGTCGGGTTCGGCCACCGCCGATCAGGCCGGCATCGTCGAGGCGGTCGCCCTGGCCCGGTCGCTGACGACGGGCCCGGTGCTCGCCGGCGGTCATTCCTACGGCGGCCGGATGACGTCCATGGCGGTCGCCGACGGCCTCGCGGTCGACGTCCTCACGCTGTTCTCCTATCCGTTGCATCCGCCGGGCAAGCCCGAACGTGCACGCACCGAACACCTTCCCCGCATCACGGTGCCGACGGTCTTCACCCACGGCACCTCCGATCCCTTCGGCACCGTCGACGAATTGCGGTCGGCGGCGGCCCTGGTCGTCGGCCCCACCGAGCTCGTGGAGGTGACCGGCGCCCGTCACGACCTCGGCTCCAAGACACTCGACGTGCCCGCCCTGGCCGTCGACGCGGCACTCCGGTATTGCGGCCCGGACCCTGCTATCTTCCGGTGATGACCTGGCCGTCGGGAGACCCGAATCAGCCGCCCGCGTACCAGCAGCCCGGGGCTCAGTACCCGCCCCCACCACCGCCCCTGCCGTATCAGCAGGGCCCCTACGGCCAGCCGGGACAGTACGGTCAGCCGCCGGCGGGTTACCCGTACCCGGCTCCGCCGCCGAAGAAGTCGCGCAAGGGCCTGATCATCGGGTTGTCGGTGGGCGCGTTCGTCCTCGTCGCATGCCTGGTGGGTGCGGCGGTGTTCTTCGTGATCGCGACCAAGGACAAGGTCATCGCGACCGACCTGGCCGCGGGCGACTGCCTCACCGAGATCCCCGACGCCGCGTTGGTCCAGATGGTGCCCAAGACCGACTGCAGCCAGCCGCACGCCGGTGAGGCGTATGCGGTGCTGACCATGCCCGACGGCGCCTACCCCGGCGAGGCCACGATCAGCGAGTGGCAGAACAAGTGCCCCGCCGAGCTGGAGTCCTACTCCCCCGACGCGATGCAGGACTCCTCGGTCGGGGTGTTCGTCCTCTATCCCACCGCCGAGACGTGGGGCCAGGGCGACCGGGCCATCGTCTGCATCGCCACCACCGAGGACAAGCGCACCGGATCCCTGAAGGGCTGACGGGCCGGCGGGCGACGGACCACCTCACGCACGCAGAGTTGGTGCGGGGTCATCCCAAATTTCGGACGTAATGTAGTCCAGGATGGAGGTGTCAGACGATGGGCAAGAAACTGCATGTCAATACCGATGAGCTCAGGATGGCCGCGGAGCGACTGGACATGCATGCTGCAGACTTGGGCCACGGCCATGCCGTCGCTCACGCCAACATCGCATCGGCCGTTCCCGGCTTCGGCGCATCATTGTCAGCCGCAGCGTTGGCGGAGCGAGTTGCTCAGTGGGAGCTTGAGACAGCTGAGCACCAAGCCGAACTCGCTCGCCACGCGAGGGTCATCGTGCTGCAGTCGCTAGGTACACGACCACTGATTCGGACAGCAGCACGCACATTGCCGCCGTCTGGAGCAACACGGGTGCTTCGCGCAAAATAGACCTTTAGAGCACTCTGCGTATGGCAATGACATTGGCGGAGCTGCGCATGTGGCCACCTGAGATCAAATCAGTCGCTGACGCCGCGACCCAGCGAGCGAAGACCAGTCGCGAAGCTGCCGCCAACGTTCAATCCATCATCGACAATTCCTCGTGGGAGGGCAGTGCCGGCGATGCTGCCCGCGACGCTATGAAGCGGTCCGCGACCAAATTCGAGGAATCCGGTCTAGAAGCGCTCGCGCTCGCACTTGGTGCCAATCAGGCGCACCAAGAAGCGTTGCGAGTCGCACAGATGATCGACGAACTCACGTCCGATGCACATGCCTCCGTCGGCGGCGAGCCGGTCATGGACATCGACATGAGTACCAACTCTGTAATCCCACCCGATACCAGTTACATGACCGACGATGCAATTGCCAAGACGGCCCAGAAAGTGGCGCGTCTTCGCGGCGAGATCAGCACGATACTGACGGCCGGTGAGGCAGTGGATTCGGATTTGGCGCGTGTCATCGCTTATGGGACGGGAGGTACGCCGCCGGTGCGCGATCCGTGGCCTGCGGAGCATCTGGGGGGGCCCTGAGCGTGAACACAACCAGCGCAATGCATTTCAGGCGATGTTCGGGCGACAGCCAACTAGCCCGTCAGATTGGCGTACTGCTGCGGCACTCGATGCGCACAGTTATGGTCCGCTAACTCGTGGGCATGCTCCGAACATCGTGGTCGGGAGAATCCGGAAGGTACCGGGCGCTGGCGTCGTTCAGACTAACGCTTTCACTGACACGAAGACTGCGCCCGCAGGCGTGCTGACCAATGCCGGCGACGATCGGGGTTTTGATCCTGAGGCGCTTCCTGACACGTCGCGGGTCACGTTTCTCATCGACTACGAAAATGGCATCGTCGTAGCGCGGCAGAATCCATCGATCAGACTCGACGACGGCGCGGTGATGACTGGACATCCTGATATCAGCGTTGCGCAGGAAAGCAATGGAAAGGTCCATGTCAAATTCAACGCCGCTGACCCGTTCACCCCGGTACTTGGTGAAAATACGAAATTGGTGGGCGCGAGCGTGAACGGCGATCTCTTCTACGAGCCCACCGCGGACGGGGGCGTTCGCGTCGGGGGAACAACGGGCTACTACCCGGCTTGGGAAGTCAACCACTACGACCCCGACGGCGCGGCGACGGCCGCGCTACAGGAAAGGCCACCACTTGTTGACAACCCAGCGCTTCTTACGTTTCCCGAACGCGGTATCGGCGATCTGCAATTGCCCTACGAGTTCAACAATGTGTTCCCCACTGTTCCTGGGATGAGCGAGCCAGCCGGTATACCGGACATTCCGCGCGGCCCGGTCGCAGCCGGAGGCATGCCGCCCTTGGTCATATCGCCTCTGGGCACGACAGACCTCGGCCCCGTGGGGAGCGCGCCGACCATCCCCGTCACAGACCCAATCGTCCTCCCCCGAAAGTAGGCTGCCGGAATGACGCATAGAGACTGGCTGGTGAGTATCTATGCGGGTGCAGCGTTTGGCGGGGCCTTCTGGGCAGGTCTGCCGATCATGACGTCGTTGTCGGAATCTGCGCCACCCCCCTACGCCACCCTGACGACTGTTGCCGTATCGCTCGTGGTTGCCATCGCCGGTTTGCTGCTGTTTCGCATGCCGCGCAGCACCAGCGCCCGGCGAATTGGCCTGGCAGTCAGCATCGGTGCATTGATCGGGCTACCGGTACTTGGCTGGTTCGCGTTGTGGTGAGCGATCAGCGTGTCCCCGTGCAACAGCTGCTGGGGCTGTTCCTGGGAGCGATCTCCGCCGTCGCCTATCCCGGGATGTATGTTCTGCTGTTCTTGGCGTGGATCATCCCGGGAGTGATCGCGCTCCTGCTCCAAATCAGCCCGCGTACGCGCTCCCTGGCGGTTGGGTTCGCCGCCGCAAGCTTGGGCTGGCTCTGCTACTACGTGGCGTTCTACGTCTATGTACTGGTGGCAGCCGCCCTGCAGTGATCCACCCCCTTCGGGTGGCCCCACGCCTTGAACCAGTCGCAGTCCTCGTCTGCTCGTGTGTCCCAGCTCTGCAACGTCCCTCTCGCTGGGTCAGCCGCCCCGCTACCTGAGGTACCGTCTTGCCATGACTGGGGAACATCACGACGCGGTCATCGTCGGCGCGGGATTCGCCGGAATCGGCGCGGCCATCGCACTCAAGCGCAACGGCGTCGACGACTTCGTCATCTTGGACCGCGAGGACGACCTCGGCGGCACCTGGTACGTCAACCACTACCCGGGTCTGGCCGTCGACGTCCCCACCACCACCTACTCGTACTTCTTCGAGCCCAACCCGAACTGGTCTCGGCTGTTCACCCCGGGCCCGGAGATCAAGCAGTACGCCGACGACGTCGCCGACAAGTACGACGTCCGCAGGTACATGCGGTTCAACACCGCCGTCGAGGGTGCTCGCTGGGACGAGGACGCCAGCCTCTGGCGCATCGCGCTGGCCGGCGGCGCGACGATCACGGCCCGCTACCTCATCACCGCGACGGGCTTCCTGTCCCAGCCCGCGGTGCCCGACATCCCCGGCATCGCCGACTTCGCGGGCAAGGTCGTCCACACCACGCAGTGGGAGGACGACTTCGACCCCGCGGGCCGCCGCATCGCGGTGATCGGCACCGGCGCGACCGCCGTGCAGCTGATTCCCGAACTCGCCAAGCGGGCTGCCGACCTGACCGTGTACCAGCGCACCCCGATCTGGGTGGTGCCCAAGGTCGACGTGCGGTTCGGCGAGCGGGCGAAGCGGTTGTTCGCCCGAGTCCCGGCGACCCAGCGTCTGCTGCGGTGGCTGACCTCGTCGATCTACGAGGTGATGGTGTCGGTCGGCGTGCGGCACTACCGCACGTTCCGCGGCCGGTTCAACATCTCGGCCGCGGACCTGTCCCGGATGCATCGCTTCGCGGTGATCCGCGATCCGGAGCTGCGGCGTCGCCTGACGCCCGACTACGACTTCGGCTGCAAGCGCCCGACGTTCTCCAACGGCTACTACCGCGCGTTCACCAAACCCCACGTGCATCTTCAGGACGTCGGCATCGACCACATCGTCGCCGACGGCATCGTGGGCAAGGACGGCACCAAGAACGTCGTCGACACCTTGGTGCTGGCCACCGGTTTCGACCTGTGGGAGGCCAACTTCCCGGCCATCGAAGTGATCGGCCGTGACGGTCGCGATCTGGGAAAGTGGTGGCGCGACACCAGGTTTCAGGCCTATCAGGGCGTCTCGATGCCCTACTTCCCGAACTACCTGAGCCTGGCGAGTCCGTATGCGTTCCTCGGTCTGAACTTCTTCAACACGATGGAGTACCAGATGCAGCTGATGGACCGGCTGCTCTCGGAGGTCAAACGGCGTGGGGCCACCACCTTCGAGGTGACCGAGCAGGCCAATGCCGCGTTCCTGGACCGGATGACCGAGTTGCTCGGCGACTCGCTGTTCACCAACGGCAACTGCGGCAGTGCCCACTCGTACTACTTCAACCCCGCGGGTGAACCCACGTTGCTGCGGCCGTCCTCGACCGAGGCGGCCATCAAGGAAGCGTCGGAATTTCCGTTGACCGACTACCAGATCGCCTGACGAGAGGATCCTCAAGTGCCGCAGGAGAAGAGTTCGACGTCAGCCACGTTCGCCGGATTGGCCTTGGCCGGAACCGGTGTGGCGCACTTCGTCCGTCCGGAACTGTTCGAGGGCATTACCAAGGCGGCGTTTCCGAAGGACACGGCACGCTTCCTGAAGATCAACGGTGGACTCGAGACGGCGCTGGGCCTCGGCGTGGCCATCCCCCAGACCCGAAAGCTCGCGTTGGTCGGGCTGCTCGGGTACGGCGGCTACCTGGCCGTGAACGTCATCCGCAACCGCTAGGACCGGCACTCAGCGGACTGTCAGCCCAGCTTCCCGGGTTATCGGCCGCGCGACAGCTACCCTGCTGAACGTGCCCGATGTGACCAGAGTGACGAATGGGACGTTGCTGTCCCGACGAAACCTGCTCGCCGGGGCCATCGCGTCGGCGGCCGGCATTGCCCTGGTGCGGTGCGGCGCGGATGCCTCGAGTCACGCCGCGCAGGCACCCGCCCCGGCACCGCCTGCCGCGCTTCCGGCCGCTCCCACCTGGCCCGAACTGCTGCCCGCCCCACCGCCGCAGGCCCGGATTCCGTTGCCCGGGGGTGGCGTGTTGAGCGCCCTTCCCGTACCGGGTGACCTGCTGTCGCTGACCCTCGACGACGGCGTCGACACCGCGGTGGTGCGGGCCTACGCGCAACTGGCCAAGGACACCGGCATCCGCCTGACGATGTTCGTCACGGGGGTGTTCTCGTCGTGGACCGACAACCGCGACCTGCTGACGCCCCTGGTCGACTCGGGTCAGATCCAGTTGGGCAACCACACCTGGGTGCACCCGGACCTGACGAAGCTGACGGGCAGCAGGATCGCCGACGAGTTGCGGCACACCGATCAATTCATCAGAGACACCTTCGGCGTGGACGCCACCCCCTACTACCGGCCGCCCTACGGCGCGTACGACGACCTGGTGCAGTCGGTGGCCGCCGACTTGGGCTACACCCAAACCGCCCTGTGGGACGGCAACATCGGCGACGACCAGATCCTGGCGCCGCGCGACATCGTCGCCAACGCCGACCAGTACTACGTGCCGCAGAAGATCGTCATCGGCCACCTCAACCACCCGCCGGTCACGACCGTCTACCACGAACTGGTCGACATCATCCACGACCGCCGCCTGCGTACGGTCACCCTGAACGACGTGTTCTCCAAGCCCGAGACCAGTCGCCTCACCTCCGCCTACCCCGCCTGACGTCGCTACGCTGCACCCGTGGCCGCGCCAGAACCGCCCGCCCTGCGTCGCACCCTCGGCACCGCGGACGCGGTCACCATCGGACTCGGTTCGATGCTGGGGGCGGGCGTCTTCGTGGCGCTGGCACCCGCCGCCGCGGCCGCGGAGTCGGCGCTGCTCATCGGACTGGCCCTCGCCGCCGTCGTCGCCTACTGCAACGCCACCTCCTCGGCCCGGCTCGCCGTGCTCTACCCCCAGTCCGGCGGTACCTACGTCTACGGCCGTGAGCGGCTCGGCCCGTTCTGGGGCTACCTCGCCGGATGGAGCTTCGTCGTCGGCAAGACGGCGTCGTGCGCCGCGATGGCGCTCACCGTCGGCGTCTACGCCTGGCCCGCCCACGCGCACGTGGTCGCGGTCGCCGCCGTGGCCTTCCTGACGGCGGTCAACACCGTCGGGGTGCAGAAGTCCGCACGGCTCACCAAGGTCATCGTCGCCGTCGTGCTTGCGGTGCTGGCCGCGGTCGTCGTCGCGATCGCCACCTCCGGTGGCACCGACGTCTCGCGGCTGGCCCTGCACGACGCGAGCGCGCTCGGCGTGCTGCAGGCCGCGGGGTTGTGCTTCTTCGCCTTCGCCGGATATGCACGGATCGCCACCCTGGCCGAGGAGGTGCGGGACCCGACGACGACGATCCCGCGGGCGATCCGGATCGCACTCGGCATCGTCCTAGTGGTCTACGCCGCCGTCGCAGTCGCCGTGCTGGCCGAATTGGGCAGTGCGGGAACGGCTTCGGCGGGCGCACCGTTGGCCGGCGCGGTGAGTGCGGCCGGCCACCCCGGGCTGACGCCGGTGGTGCGGGTCGGTGCGACGATCGCCGCGCTCGGCTCGCTGCTGGCCCTGATCCTCGGAGTGTCGCGGACGGCCCTGGCGATGTCGCGGGACCGCCACCTTCCGCCCGCCCTGGCCGTCGTGCATCCCCGGTTCGCCACCCCATACCGGGCCGAGATCGCGGTGGGCGTCGTCGTCGCCGTCCTCGCCGGCGTTCTCGACCTGCGCGGTGCGATCGGTTTCTCGTCCTTCGCGGTGCTCGTCTACTACGCGATCGCCAACGCCTCGGCATCTACGTTGGGCGCCAGGCTCATTCCGGTCGCGGGACTCGTCGGATGCCTCGTGCTGGCGGTCACGCTACCGATGACGTCGGTGCTCGCCGGGATGGCGGTCCTGCTGGTCGGCGCGGTGCTCTACGCGGTCCGCCGCTAGGCGGCACCGTCGACGAGCACCGAGGCCGCGCCCGCCATGTGCGCCCGCACCGCATCGGCGGCCGCCACACCGTCCCCCGATTCGATCGCGTCGACGATATCCAGGTGACGCTTGGCGTCCATGTTCTTCAACGCCCGCTCGACGCCGGCGTACATGATCGACATCCGGATGCTGCCCTCGAGCGACGACCAGGAGTGCATCAACGTCTCGTTGCCCGTGAGCCGGCACAGCGTGCGATGGAACCGCAGATCCGCCTCGATGCGGTCCTCGAGGTTGGAGGCGGCCCAGCGGTCCATGTCCTCGACGGCGTCGCGCAGTTCGGCGACGACGGCCGCCCGGTCGGGCCGCGACGCCAATTCGCTTGCCGCCAAGGCCTCCAACGCGGCACGGACGCCGAAGATGTCGCGGATCTCCTTGGTGTCGAGGTGCCGCACCGACAGCCGACCTCTGGCGCCCGCCGAGATCAAGCCCTCCTGCTGAAGCTGGCGCATGGCCTCGCGCAGCGTGCCGCGGCTGATCTGGAGGGCCTCGGAGAGTTCCGTCTCGACCAGGTGCGTGCCGGGCTTGATCTGCCCGGTGGTGATGGCCTTGCGCAGCGCCGACAGTGCCTGCTGCCGCAGGCTGGTCTTCTCCAGGCGCAGGAATCCGGGTTCGGCCGTCATTCGTTGCCCCTCGAGTGTCAACATCTGAATGTCGACATCGATGCTACAGCCGGTCCAGGACCGAGGCGACGATCCGACGCGTCGACAGGCCGTACCGATCGTGCAGGGTGGGTAGTGCTCCGGCGGCGAGGAACTCGTCGGGCAGCGCGATCGGCGTGACCTGCTTGCCGACGCCACGGCGCACCGCGGCCGAGGCCACCGTCTCGAACAGACCGCCGACGACGGTGTGGTTCTCCAGGGTCACGGCCAAGCGATCGGTGTCGATCTCGCGCAGCACCGTGTCTTCGTCGAAGGGCTTGATGGTGGGCGTGTGCACCACCGCGGCGTCGACGCGGTGGGCGGCGAGTTCCTCCGCGGCGAGCAGCGCCCGCATCGTCATCAGCCCGCTGGAGACGAAGACGACGTCGGTCCCCGGACGCACCACCTTGGCCTTGCCGAGTTCGAAGGTGTAGTCGTACTCGTCGAGGACGGTGGGCACCTGCCCTCGCAACAGCCGCAGATAGGTCGGCCCCGGAGTCTCCGCGAGTTGCGGCACGGCCTGCTCGATGTCCACCGAGTCACACGGGTCGACGATCGTCAGTCCGGGAATGCCCCGGAAGATCGCCATGTCCTCGGTGGCTTGATGCGACGGCCCGTACCCCGTGGTCAGTCCAGGCAGACCGCCGACGACGTTGACGTTGAGACCGGGCTCGGCGATGTCGAGGCAGATGAAGTCATAGGCCCGCCGGGTGGCGAACACCGAGTAGGTCGATGCGAAGGGGATCAGGCCCGTCTCGGCCATTCCCGCCGCAGCGCCGAAGAGCAGCTGCTCGGCCATTCCCATCTGAAAGAAGCGGTCCGGCATGGCGTTTGCGAAGATGTGCATGTCGGTGTACTTGCCGAGGTCGGCGGTGAGCCCGACGATGCGTTCGTCGGCCCGCGCCGCGGCCACGAGGGCGTGCCCGAACGGGGCGGGCGTGGTGCGTTGGCCGGGGTCGGCGAACGAGGCGATCATCGCCGAGGTCCGCAGCGGCGCCTGAGCGGTCATGCCGGTACTCCTTCGTATCCGAGGGTGAGCTGCTCGCGGCAGATCTGCCACTCGTCGGCGTCGATGCGCATGAAGTGCGCCTTCTCCCTGTTCTCCAGCAGCGGCACGCCGCGGCCAACCTTGGTGTCGCACACGATGACCGATGGTTGCCCGGTCGGCGCACACCGTTGCGTGACGGCGTCGAAGGCCGCCAGCAGGGCGTCGACGTCGTTGCCGTCGATGCGTTGGGTGAACCAGCCGCACGCGGCCCACTTGTCGCCGACGGGTTCGGTGCGCAGGATTCCCGCGGTGGGGCCGTCGGCCTGCAGGGCGTTGACGTCGACCATGGCGATCAGGTTGCCGAGCTGGTGGTGACTGGCACCCATCGCCGCCTCCCACGTGGAGCCCTCGTCGAGTTCTCCGTCGGAGAGGAAGTTGATCACCCGTGCGGGCGAACCCTGATGCCGCAGCCCCAGCGCCATCCCGACGGCGACCGTCAGACCGTGGCCCAGCGACCCGCCAGAGATCTCCATTCCCGGTGTGTAGCTTGCCATTCCGGACATTGGGAGACGTGAGCCGTCACTGCCGTAGGTGTCGAGTTCGGTGACGTCGACGATGCCTGCTTCGGCGAGCGCCGCGTACAACCCGATGGCGTAGTGACCGGTGGACAGCAAGAACCGGTCCCGCTCGGCCCAGTGCGGATCGTCGGCGCGGTACCGCAATTGGTCGGCGTAGACGCAGGCGAGCATGTCGGCGGCGCCGAGCGCCTGGCCGACGTAACCCTGCCCCTGCGCCTCGCCCATGTTCAGCGCGTGATGCCGTGCGCGGTAGGCCGCGGCTTCGACCGTCTGACGGCGCATCAGACGGCCAACTCCGGCGACTTGGCCACGGCCTCGTCGGCGAGGGCCCGCTCGCGCGGACCCCACGTCTCGCGGGTGGCCAGGGCCGCGCACAGCCCGATGGCCATGTAGGCACTGAACAGCAGGGCCGGGCCCGTCCAGCCGATCCACTCGAACAGCAGGGTCGTGATGAACGGGGTGAAGCCCGAGACCATGGCCGAGATCTGGTAGGCCAGTGAGGCTCCCGAGGCGCGGGTGTTCGCGTTGAACAGCTCGGGGAACCACGCGCCCTGAGCGCCGGCCAAGGCGTTTTGGCACACCCCGTAGGCGATCACGAAGGTCGCGACGATCAGGATCATCAGGCCGGTGTTCACCAGCATGAACATGATGACGCCGAACGGGATGCCGAAGGCGGTGACCCACAGGTAGACCGGCCGTCTGCCGATCTTGTCGGTCAGCCGGGCCCACGCCATGGTCGCGACGATGCCCAGCGCCGAGGCGACGCACAGCGCCAGCAGCGTCTCGGTCTTCGTCGCCAGCTGGGCGCCCTTCAGGTAGGAGATCATGTAGGTGATGGAGACCGCGTAGCCGGCGGTCTCGGCGATGCGAAGGCCGATGCCGCGCATGATGTTTCGCCAGTCGGTCTTGACGACCTCGACGATCGGCGACTTGACGATGTCGCCCTTGTCCTTGACGTCTTCGAAGACGGGCGACTCGGGCACCCGGGCCCGGATGATCAACCCGACGATGACCAGGAAGATGCTGGCCAGGAACGGCACTCGCCACGCCCAGTCGCCACCGAGGTGGACGCTGACGAGGAAGACCAGGTTGGCCAGCAGCAGGCCGACGGGGAAGCCAGCCTGCACGATGCCGGTGTAGCGACCCTTCTGCTTCCAGGGGGCGTGCTCGTAGCTCATGAGGATCGCACCGCCCCATTCGGCACCGAACGCCAGGCCCTGGATCATTCGGACGGTGACCAGGAGGATCGGCGCCACGATGCCGACCGACTCGTAGGTGGGCAGCAGGCCGATGGCGAAGGTGGCCAGGCCCATCACGATGAGAGAGGCGACCAGGACGGGCTTGCGTCCGAGCTTGTCACCGAGGTGCCCGCCGATGATGCCGCCGAGCGGACGAGCGGCGAAGCCGACACCGAGGGTGGCGAATGCGGCGAGGGTGCCCGCGACGGGGCTGGCCCCCGGGAAGAACGCCGTACCGAAGTAGAGGGCGGCGGCCGTCCCGAAACCGATGAAGTCGTAGGTCTCGATGACGGCGCCCACCCCGGACCCGATCGCGACCCGTCTGGCGTCCTTGGTGCCGCGCACCGGACCCCGCATCTCCAGAGCGTCATCGCTCATGGGCTCATCCTCTCAACTTGGTTCCACCAGGGCAATCGTCGTCACTGTTGACGGTCAACAGTGCGGTACGTCACTCAGTGTGACTCCGCCCACATGCAATGTCAACAGTCGACATCGACTGCCGTTAGTAGGTTGACTGTTAACAGTCAACCACCTACTGTGGTTGGCATCACACCGTCGAAGAGCCCGAGGAACGCCGTGTCGAACACCTTCTCCGCCCGTCTGGGGTGCTCCACGATCAGCTTTCGGCATCAACCGCTGGCCGAGGCGCTCGAGACGATCGCCTCCCTCGGCTTCGACGAAATCGACCTCGGCGCTCTGCCCGGGGTGTGTGACCACGTGCCGTACGTGCTGGACGCCGACGCGGTGTCCGCCGTCGCGCGCACCGTCGCGGCGTCGGGCCTTCGCGTGCGCTCGGTCAACGGGGACGTCGGCGATCTGAACGCGCCTGCGAGGGGTGGGCGTCGTTCGGATCGCCGAACGCACCTCGAGATGCTGTCGAGCCTGGCGGCGGCCGTCGGAGCGCACGCGCTGGTGCTGCCCTGCGGCGCACTCGACCACACGCCGATCGCGACGCTGGAGACCGACGTCGCCCTCGTCGCCGACGAGCTCGCGGCGGCGGCGACCATCGCGGCGTCGCATTCCGTTGCGCTGTGGACCGAGTCGCTGCATCTGCATCGACTGTGCTGCGACCTGGAGCGCGCGCAGATGCTGTTCGACCGTCTCGCCGCCGACATCGGCATCGTGATGGACTTCAGCCACGTCGTCGCCTCGGGCGGTGACCCCGCGGACTTCGTCGCCCGCTTCGGGCCTCGGATCGCGCACGTCCACGTTCGCGACGCCACCCCGGGCAACATCAACGTCTCGGTCGGCAACGGCGACGTCGACTTCGCCCGCGGCATCAAGGAACTCGCCGCCGCCGGGTATCGCGGGCACTTCGCGCTCGAGCTGGAGACCCGCGACCTCACCCATGACGAACGACCCGCGGCCGCCGTCAAGGCCGGCCACCTCATCTCCGGCTTGATCTAACCCGTACCCGAACACCCCCATCTGACAACGAGAGGCACACAACCCATGGCAACGACCCGCACCGCCGTCATCACCGGAGCGACCTCCGACCGCGGCATCGGCATGACCCTCGCGCAGCGCTACGCCCGGGAGGGCTGGGCCGTCGTCATCCTGGACCTCGACGGCGAGAAGTCCGCGAAGGTCGCCGCCGACATCGGCAACCAGTTCGCCGTGCCCGCCTACGGTCATGCCGTCGACGTCACCTCCGAGGAGTCGGTGGCCGCCGCCGAGGCCGCGGTCGCGGCCGAGGTCGCGTCGGGCAATCTGCCCCCGGTCGGTGCGCTCGCCAACATCGCCGGCATCACCTCCCCCATCCCGTTCCTCGAGACCACCCTGGACATCTGGAACAAGGTGATGGCGGTCAACGCCACCGGCACCTATCTGGTCACGAAGGCCTTCCTGCCCGCCATGATCGACAACGGGTGGGGCCGCATCGTCAACATGTCGTCGGTGTCCGCGCAGCGCGGCGGCGGCGTGTTCGGCAAGGTGCCCTATTCGTCGGCGAAGGCGGCGATCCTCGGCTTCACCAAGTCGCTGGCTCGGGAGATCGCCGACACCGGCGTGACCGTCAACGCCGTCACCCCCGGCGCCGTCGACACCAACATCCGGGTTGGCGCGACCGACGAGTCCGAGGCCGCCCTGGCAGCCGGGATTCCGGTGGGGCGCACCGCCACCACCGAGGAGGTGGCCGCCGTCATCACGTTTCTGTCCAGCGAGGACGCGAGCTATCTGACCGGGACCACCGTGGACATCAACGGCGGCAGCCACATTCACTGAGGCGTGCGCGGCTGCCCTCGCCCAGCGTGAAGTCGTTGGCGGAGAACCGCCGAAATGTCGCCGACGAGTTCACACTCGGCGCGCTGTTCGCCTCGCGCGACGCCCGCCGATGGTGTGTAGTCGACAACCGTGATCTCACTTGGCTGGAAACCCGTCCCGTCCGACGCCTTCGTCGTGGCGCCGGACGAGCGGCTGAGCTGGCCGCGCACCCTCGGCATCGGCGCCCAGCACGTCGTGGCGATGTTCGGCGCCACGTTCCTGGTGCCCGTGCTGACGGGATTCCCGCCCGCCACCACGCTGCTGTTCTCGGGGATCGGCACGGTGCTGTTCCTGATCATCGCCGGCAACCGGCTGCCCAGCTATCTGGGGTCGAGCTTCTCGGTCATCGCACCGGTCACCGCGGCGGTGGCGTCCCACGGCACGGGTAGCGCGCTGGGCGGACTGGTCGCCGTGGGCGTGCTGCTGATGATCATCGGCGGCATCGTCCACGTGGTCGGCACCGGCTGGCTCGACGCCACGCTGCCGCCCGTCGTCACGGGTGCCATCGTCGCCCTGATCGGATTCAACCTCGCACCTGCGGCCAAGAACAACTTCGAGAAGGGCCCCGTCGTCGGGCTCGTCACGCTGGTCCTGCTGGTCGGCATCCTGGCCTTCTTCCAGGGAATCATCGGTCGGCTCGCGATCTTCCTGGCGGTGGTCATCGGCTATCTGCTGGCACTCGGACTCGGCCAGGTCGACACGTCGGCGATCAGGGCGGCACCGTGGATCGGCCTGCCCGACTTCCAGGCGCCGAGTTTCAACCTGTCGGTACTGCCGCTGTTCCTGCCCGCGGTGATCGCGTTGATCGCCGAGAACATCGGCCACGTCAAATCGGTCGGTCAGATGACCGGCACCGACACCGATGCGGTGATGGGTCGTGCGATCGCCGCCGACGGCGTCGCCACGACGCTCGCGGGGTTCGGCGGCGGTTCGGCCACCACGACCTATGCCGAGAACATCGGCGTGATGG
Organism: Mycobacterium sp. NPDC006124; assembly: GCF_040614235.1. NCBI lineage: Bacteria > Bacillati > Actinomycetota > Actinomycetes > Mycobacteriales > Mycobacteriaceae > Mycobacterium > Mycobacterium sp. NPDC006124. The sequence continues at coordinate 206,479 of NZ_JBEXUA010000006.1, forward strand.
CAGCCACCCGGGTCTACTCCACGGCGGCGTACTGGGTCGCCGCGGCGGTCGCGATCGTCTTGGCCATGTGTCCCAAGGTCGGTGCGACCATCTCCGCCATTCCGCCCGGCGTACTCGGCGGCGCGACGGTCGTCCTCTACGGACTGGTCGGCATCCTCGGCGTCCGCATCTGGCTGACCAACCACGTCGACTTCAGCCTGCCGGTCAATCAGATGACCGCCGCGATCCCCCTGATCGTCGGCATCGCCGACTTCACCTGGCAGGCCGGTTCGTTGATCTTCACCGGCATCGCACTGGGCTCGATCGCCGCATTGGTCATCTACCACGGCATGCGGCTGCTGGGCTTTCGCGCGGCCAGGCCGGCGGACGGCGCCTCCAGTGAAAACGGCGAAACCCGCACCGCGCGTATTGACGTGCGTGACAATGGCGGCGAGTCGGCCAACTGAGGGGACGAGATTGATGAAGAAACTTGCAGCGGTGCTGCTGACGTCGGCAGCCATGGGGGCTCTGCCCTTCGCCGTGGCACCGGCGGCTCAGGCTGACATCTGCGCCGGCGCGGGCGGACGCCACGTAGCGGTGGGCGGTTGCACCAACGTCGCAGGCGACGTGGCGCGAGGCGTCGCCATCGCCTCGTCGGACACGCCCTACGTCTGGGGCGAGGTGCCGTGCTACACCGTCGAGGGTGTGCCGTACTACACGCCTCCCGGCGACCCCTGCTGACGACCGGACCAGCCCGGTAGCCGATCACCGCGTCCACGGCCGCCCCGACGGCATGGAGCAATACTTTGCCCGCCCCCGGAATGAGCACCTAGCCGCGCGCCGGCACCCCGTTCGGACCCTCGGTGCTCTGGGCGTAGGTGCCGACCGCGAACGCCACCGCGGGGCCGGTCGTCGACAGCGTCGCCCGGTCGACGTTGGCGATCGTGTCGCCCCGGCGTTGGTAGTTGGGGTCGAACGCCACCCCGGCGCGGCCACCCCACAGCCGCGCCTGCGTCGCGGTCTTGCGCTGCGACGAACCGGTGGTGATGCCGCCGATGGGGATGCCGGCGCGCAGGAACGCGCTGTAGTCACTCGTCAGGCCCAGTGGCTGATCGGCTGGCCGCACGCCGGCGAGGTTGAGGTATCCGGCCAGGGTGCGCTCGACGCCAGCCGAGCCGGCGGGTACCCGCGCGGCCGGGACGTCGGGGTTGGGCTGGCCCGACTGGTCGCCGTCGAGGGTGAAGTAACCGGCGTTGGTCGAACCCAGCAGGTCGAAGTCCAGATAGAGGGCGACGTCGGCCAAACCGGTCGGGCCCAGGCCCGCGACGTACTTCGAGGAGCCCTGCAACCCGGTTTCCGTGCTGCCCCAGAACACGAACCGAACCGCGTTCGTCACCGTCGGCGAACTGCCCAGCTGCACCGCGGTTTCCAGGACCGCCGCCACCCCGGAACCGTCGTCGTTGAGGCCGGGGCTGTTCGGCGCCGAATCCAGGTGCGCCCCCGCGACGACGACGTTGTGCGGATCGCCGCTCTTGGTCTGGGCCACCACGCTGCGCGACGTGACGACGGCGCTCCTACCGTCCAACACCAATCGCACGTCGGCGGTCGTCCGACGCAGCGCCGCGTCGGCCGCGTCGTCGATCACGGCGACCGGTGAGGTCAGCTGCTGGTAGTAGCCCGGGGTGAACAGGCCGGCCGGGCTCGTGCCGGCATCGGGATCGCTGACCACGAGCACTCCGATCGCACCGCGGCCCGCGGCCGCGTTCTGCTTGTCGACCACCGAGCAGCCCGCGTCGTCGACGATGGCGAAGGCGCCGCGGACGTTCACCGAGCCGTAGTCGGCGGCAGCGCAACCGGACGCCTTCTCCGGTCGCAACGTCACGCCGCTGAGCCCGCCGGCCGGAGTCGACACCAGCGGCGAGGCCTGCGTGACCGGGAAGTTGCGTCCCGACACGGTCAGGGTCGGCCGGCCGGGTGACGTCATGGCGAGCCGGTCGAATTCAGGTGTTTGGACGTCGAAACCCTTGTCGCGCAACGTCTGGGCGACGTAGTCGACGCTGGCGTCGAAGCCGGGCGTGCCGTCGGCCCTCGTCTCGTCGTGGGCGGTGGCGATGTCGGCGAGCTTCTGCAGATGGACGTACATGCCGTCGGCGGTCACCTTGTCGGCCAGTTCGCGACCGGACAGCGGGGCCGGCGCCGCGGGCGCGCTCTGCGACGAGCAGCCGGCCACCACCAGCAGCAGCATGCTGGCCGCGATGAGCGCCGTCCTCACGATCCGGACACCACGTGCCGCGTGCGGTCGTCGCGGACGGGGACGCCGTTGCGCCCGCCGACGTCCTTGGCGTAGACGCCGATCGCGTAGGCGACTCCCTTGCCCTGGATGTCGAGCGCGGTGCGGTCGAGGTGGTCGTAGGTGTCGGAGGCCTTGTGGTAGTTGGGATCGAACGGTTGATCGGCCTGCCCGCCCCAGATCTTCGCCTCGTCGGCGCTCTTCTTCTCCTCGGCTCCGGCGAACAGTCCGCCCGCTGGGATCCCGGCCTGGGTGAAGGCGTCGTAGTCGGAGCGCCCGTCGAAGCCGGTGTCGCGCGGTTCCTTGCCTGCGTCGTCGAGATAGGCCGACAGCAGGCGCTCGATGCCCGCCGAGCCCTCCGGCACCCGCGGCACGTCCGCCGTCGGAGGTGCGGACTGGTCGCCGTCGTAGGTGAAGTAGCCGGGGTTCGGCGAGGCCAGCATGTCGAAGTTGAGGTAGAGCGCGATGTCCTTGAGCGCCTCCTCGTCGAGGGTCTTGACGTACTCGGCCGACCCGACGAGTCCCTCCTCCTCGGCGGCCCAGAAGCCGAATCGCACGGCGTTCTTCACATCGGGCGAACTGCCAAGCTGCACAGCAGTTTCCAGGACGGCGGCCGCCCCGGAGCCGTTGTCGTTGATGCCCGGCCCCTCGGGCACGCTGTCCAGGTGGGCGCCGGCCATCACCACGTCGTCGGGTGCCCCGGTCTTGGTCTGCGCGATGACGTTGCGCGTGCGGTCCACGCGGACGCCCGCGTTGAGGGCGATCGTCGTCTGGGCGGGCGTCGCCCGCAGGCGGGCACCGTCACCCTTGGAGACGCTGACCGACGGAATCTTCACGTCGGTGTCCTCCCCCAGGGTGCCGCCACCGATCTCGTCGCCGTCGACGTTGTTCGCCACGATGACGGCGACCGCGCCGCGTTCGGCGGCCACCGCCTGCTTGTCACCGAACGGGCACGCCCCACGGTCGACGAGCACCACCGCGCCCTTGACGTCGAGGCCGTCGTAGTCCGATGCCGCGCAGCCGGGCCGGGGGCCGGTGCGGGCGGGCACCAAGCGCCCGGCCACCCCGCCCTCGGGCGTACCCACGGTGTAGTTCAGCGGCGCGGCCTTGATTCGCTGACCGCCGACCGTCACGACCGGCTCGTCGGCGAACGGAATGCGGACCTCGAAGTCGTCGGTCTTCACGTCGAAGCCCTTGTCCCGCAGGGTATGCACCACGTAGTCGACGCTCGCGTCATACCCCGGTGTGCCGAGGGCCCGGTTTCCGCCGTGGGCGTCGGCGATGTCCTGCAGCTTCTTGAGGTGCGCCATCATCGCGTCGGTCGTCACACGGTCCATCAACGACACCGCGAAGTCCTCGGCGGAGGGCGAGGCGGAACCCGAGGACGGAGACTCCGGTGCAGCACCCTCCGCGCCGCATCCGGCGACACCCGCCGCCAACACCGCTGCCGTCAAGGCAGCCCCAACAGTCCGTGATCTCCGCCGCATCGCCCCAACGTTAGTCACGCCGCGCGGAATACCTCCGGGCCCGTGCCAGTTGATTGACATGTCACGCAAAAGCGCGAACCCTCGAACCGAGACGACATCACGAGAAGGAGCAGTCATGGGATCACTGGACGGCAAGAACGCTCTCGTCACCGGCGGCACCGCCGGCATCGGCCTGGCCTCGGCGCAAGCCCTGGCCGAGGCAGGCGCCCACGTCTTCCTCACCGGCCGCAACCAGGAGAAGATCGACGCCGCCGTGGCGTCGATCGGATCGTCGGCGACCGGCATTCGCAGCGACGTGAGCGAGTTGGACCAGCTGGACGCCATCGTCGATGCGGTGACCGCTCGTGGCGGCGGCCTCGACGCGGTGTTCACCAACGCCGGAGGTGGCGAGTTCGCCACCCTCGCAGAGCTGACGCCCGAGCACTACCACGACACCTTCGACCGAAACGTCGCCGGCACACTGTTCACGGTGCAGAAGGTGCTGCCACTGCTCAACGAGGGCGCATCGGTGATCCTGGCGGGGTCGACGGCGGCGTCGAGGGGCGTCGCCTCCTTTGGCGCCTACGCCGCGTCCAAGGCCGCCGTCCGCTCGTTCGGCCGTACCTGGGCCGCGGAGTTGGCGCCACGTGGCATCCGGGTCAACACCCTGGTACCCGGACCCATCGAGACACCGGGACTCCTCGGACTCGCACCGGCCGGTGGCGAGCAAGAGTTGCTGAAGAACCTCACCGCCGACGTCACGCTGGGGCGCGTCGGGCAGCCCGCCGAGATCGCCGCGGCGGTGGTGTTCCTGGCCTCCTCGGCCAGCAGCTTCATGACGGGCAGTGAGCTGTTCGTCGACGGCGGCGAGGTGCAGACCTAGGTCACTCCTTCGGCGGCCAGTCCGGCCTGGGCAGCGTGCCCTCGCGCAGGATGGTGCCGTAGACCAGGTCGAGGAGATCACCGAGCTCCTCGACCTGGTCGTCGTCGAGGTCGGTGAAGAACACCTTGCGCACCCAGGCGGCGTGCTTGGGGGCTGCCGCGCGGAGCGTTCGCATCCCGGCGTCGGTCAGCATCGCGTCGGTGGCCCGGCCGTCGGTATCGGATTGCACCCGGTCGACGAGGCCGCGGCCCGCCATCCGCTGCAGATGGTGCGACAGCCGGCTGCGCTCCCACCCGATGGTGATCGCCAACTGGGACAGCCGCATCCGTCGTCCCGTGGTGACCGACAGCGCGTTCATCACCGTGTAGTCGGGGAGGGACAACCCGCATTCGGCTTGAAGATGCCGGTTCATCTCGTACTCGAGCCGGTGGTAGACGCTCATGTAGTGCAACCAGGTGCGCCCCTGGGGCGCCGTCAACCACACGGCCATCCGGTCATCATGACTATTGGTGATACTTCACGCAAATCAGATCTGCCACCGCGCGCATTCCCACCGCGTTGGGGTGCAGCGGCGCCGCTCGGCCCGGCAGGGGTACGCCGAACCTCGTCGTCCACGGATCGGTCGACCACCCATGGTGCTCACGGCTCGCGGCGCCGGCGGCGACCACCTCGCACCCCGTGGCGGCGGCCGCCTCGGCGGTGAGTCGCTCCAGCGCCGACGCGATCCGACGGCCCGTCTCGACGGCGTCCTCCGGCAGCGGATCCGCACGAACTCCCTTGGGCGGCAACAGGCTCAAATAGTCGACGAAGAGGACCCGCGCGTTCGGGGCGCGACGGCGCACCTGGTCACCGACGGCCTTGAGGGAGTCGCCCACAGCCGCCAGCGCGCGGTCCCGCTCGGTGACGTCGAGGTGCCCGAGCACGATTGCGCCGAGCACCGGCACCATCCGCACCCAGCGGGGCAGACCAGCCGCGTAGAGCATGGGAACGTAGCCGACGTCGTTGCCGCCGACGGTCACGGTGACCAGGCTCTCCGAGCCGTCCAGTGCGTCCATCTGCGGGGGCGTGCCGCGCTGAGGCTCGGACAGCAGATTGGCCGTGGTGGCACCCGAGAACGTCACGTCGACGAGGTCGTAGGACAGCCGCTCGGCGACCAGGTGCGGGTAGTTGGCCGCCGACCGCCCGGAGCCCCGCGGAGCGTGCGCCGCCCTCGGCCGGATCCCGGGCCCGGCCGCCATCGACGAACCGAGCGCGACGTACCGTCCCGCCACGACTAGGAGAACAACTTGCCGACGGAGGAGTCCACGCCGTTCATGTGCGTGGTGGCCCCGTGGAGAGCGGCCGTCAAGCGGTGCAGCGACGCGGCGAGGGCGTCGGCCCTCTGCTGCCAGCGCGTCTGCTGCGCTCCCCATGCTTCGCTGCCGGTGCCGCCCCAGCAGTCGGCCACCCGCGGCAACTGAGCCCGCTCCGCCTCGAGTGTCTCGAGCGTTGCCGCGGCTTCCCCGTCAAGTTCGGCCAGCGACTTCTCGATGGCGCCGAAGTCCCACTTCTGATCCGTCACGGCGATCCCCTCAGATGCCCATCTGGCTCTCGAGGCCGCCTGCGGCGGCGCCGTCGACTGCCTCGTAGGCGTCGATGGCGGTCTCCATCTTGACGTTCATCTCCGCCTCCTCGGCGCGCAGTGCCTGCGACGCCGCGAGGTAGTCCGCCAGCGCCTTCTGGGCTGCCGCGCCGGTCTGCCCCTGCAGCGAACTCGTCAGGTCGCCCGCGATTTGGGCCACCCGCGCCTCGTGGGTGGCCCGCTCCTCTTCCAGGTGTTCGAACGTCCGTACCTCCCTGCGGAGTCGGTCGCCGTCCATCTCGAGCCGTGCCATGATTCCGATCCTGCCACGTTCGTCGAGGGCTCAGAAGCGCTACATCGCCGGACTCGACGCGTGAGCCCAGAACCGCTTCGGTATCCGACCGGCGCCTCGGGCCATCCTGCCGGCGGTCACCGCGGCGGCCATCGCGGCCGCCATCATCGGTGGGTCCGCGGCCCGCGTGACGGCCGTCGCCAAGAGCACGGCGTCGCAACCAAGTTCCATCGCCTGGGCGGCGTCACTCGCCGTGCCGATGCCGGCGTCGAGGATCACCGGCACGCCCGCGCGCTCGACGATCATCTCGATGTTGTGGGGATTGGCGATGCCCAGGCCCGTGCCGATCGGCGAACCCAGTGGCATCACCGCCGCGCAGCCGGCGTCCTCCAGGCGCCTCGCCAGTATCGGATCGTCGTTGGCGTAGGCCAGCACCACGAAGCCGTCGTCCACGAGTTGCTCTGCCGCCCTGATCAATTCGACCCCGTCGGGCAACAGGGTGCGATCGTCGGCCACCACCTCGAGCTTGACCCAGTTGGTTTCCAACGCCTCTCGCGCCAGTCGGGCCGTCAGCACCGCCTCGGCGGCCCCACGACACCCCGCCGTGTTGGGCAGTGGCGTGATGCGCAAGCGGGTCAGCAGATCGAGCACCCCGGTGCCGCCCTCGGCGTCGACCCGGCGGATCGCGACCGTCGTCAGCTCGGTGCCCGAGGCGACCAGCGCCTCCTCCAGCACCGCCAGATTGGCCGCGCCACCGGTGCCGAGGATGAGCCGCGACCCGAAGCTGCGGCCCGCGATGGTCAGCACGTCAGCCACCCTGCACCGCCGTCACCACGTCGACCCGGGCGCCGTCGGGAAGTCCCCGGCACCACTGCGACCGCGGCACCACCGCCCAGTCGACGGCCACCGCGATTCCCTTCTCGGACAGGCCCAGGCGCGCCAGCAGGTCCGTCACCGAGGCACCGTCGTCGATCTCGACGGACTCGTCGTTGACCACGATCCTCATGCGGACACTCCCACCGTCAACTCGGCCGAGATCGTCGCCGCGGTCCACGGCGCCAACAGGAAACCGGAACGGCCGTGGCCCGAGGCCACCAGAGTTCGGTCGTCGAGCCGCCCGACCAGTGGCAGGTTGTCCGGCGTCATCGGGCGCAGACCCGCCGCACACTCGGCGAGCTCGTACTCGGCGAGCGCGGGCACGACCTCGCACGCGTCGTCGAGGAGTTCGCGGACGCCGGCCACCGTCGGTGTGGTGTCGTGTCCGTGCTCGTACTGCGTCGCACCCACCACCACGCCGTCCGGCCGCGGCACCAGGTACACCTGCCTACCGTGCACTCTGGCCCGAATCACTCTCTTCGGCAACGGCATGCACCCGCGGCGCCAGCGCAGTCGCAGCACCTCACCCTTGACCGGCCGGATCGGCAGTCCGGGCCACAACGCCGGGGCGTCGACCCCGTTGGCGATTACCGCTACCTCGGCGTCGCGCACGTCGTCCAGGGACCGGACCGGACCCGCCCACGTGACTCCGACGGTCTCGCACCGATTCGCCAACGCGGCGACCAGCGCCCGGTTGTCGACCGCCAACTCGGCGCCGGCCACGAATCCGTGCCGGATGCCACGCGCGAGCAGCGGCTCCATCTCGCGGCAGTTCCTGGTGATCTCCACCGGATGTCCCTGGGCGGCAAGCCATTCGCCGATCATGGCGAGATCCTCGGCGTCGGCGCGGTCGATCGCGACCACCATCGACTCCCTGGCGGTGACGACCTCCGGGGGCAGCCCGTCCAGGAAGTCCTCGTGCCACATGCGCAGCGACGCGAGACCGATCTCCAGCAACCGTTCCTCACCGGGCCGGCCCTCGCCGAGCGGCGACACCATCCCGCCCGCCAGCCACGACGCACCGGGAGCCTCGGCCCGATGCACCCGCACGACCCAGCCGTCCACGGCCGCCCGTCTGGCGACCGCCAATCCGATGACGCCGCCTCCGATCACGGCAAGCGTTCTCCTGGCACCGTCGACGTGCACGATTCGTCCTTCCTACGCCGGCATTACCCGGATCAGGTGTGACGGTCAGGGTGATCGCACCCACTCTCAGCCCCCGGCATCGGGACTCCCGCGTCTCTAGCTCTCTCGTAGCCGAGGGTACCCACAGTCGCTACCGTTCGCGTCATGGCTCTCGACCGTCGTCGCCGTCTCGCGACCGCCCGGCTCTACCTCTGCACCGACGCCCGGCGCGAACGCGGCGACCTCGCGGAGTTCGCCGATGCCGCACTGGCGGGTGGCGTCGACGTCATCCAGCTTCGCGACAAGGGTTCGGCTGGTGAGCGGGAGTTCGGCCCGCTGGAGGCTCGCGGCGAACTCGCGGCGTTGGAGGTGCTCGCCGACGCGGCGCGGCGGCACGGGGCACTCTTCGCGGTCAACGACCGCGCCGACGTCGCGCGCGCCGCGTCGGCCGACGTGCTGCACCTCGGCCAGGACGACCTGCCGCTTCCGGTGGCCAGGGACGTCGTCGGCCCGGACGTCGTCATCGGGCGGTCCACCCACGACGCCGAGCAGGTCGGCATGGCCGCGGCCCGGGAGCCCGTCGACTACTTCTGCGTCGGCCCGTGCTGGCCCACGCCGACCAAGCCGGGACGACCGGCCCCGGGCCTCGAGCTGGTCCGCACGGCCGCCGACCTCTCCACTCAGATGCCGTGGTTCGCCATCGGCGGGTTGGACCTCGACCGGCTGCCCGACGTGCTCGCCGCGGGGGCGCGCCGCATCGTGGTGGTGCGGGCGATCACCGCCGCCGAGGACCCGACCGCGGCGGCCAGGGCACTGGTCGCCGGGCTCAGGTCTCGCGACTGACCTCCAGCGGCAACGACGCCGACTCGCTGCGCAGCCGCTCCCAGCTGGCAGCGAATCCGGGGTGCAGGGGCATGTCGGCCACCTCGTCCTCGGGCACCCAGCGCAACTCGGAGCTCTCCCGGTTCGGCACGGTCTGCAGGGGCTCAGGGGCGTCGGCGATGACCGTCGTGTAGGTCCAGGACACGCCCTTCGGCCGGAACGTGACGACCTCGCGCCGGACCACCAACTGGTCGGCGCTCAGGCCGGCCTCCTCCTGAGCCTCGCGGACGGCGGCCTGCTCGACGGTCTCGTGACTGTCGCGGGCGCCACCGGGCAGACCCCACGTGCCGCCCTGGTGACTCCACGGTGCGCGGTGCTGCAGCAGGACAGCGGCACGACCGTCGGGCCGCGGCGCCCGAAGCAGCAGTCCGGCAGCACCGTGCAGGCCCCAGAAGTGCGCGCCATCCGTCGAACTGACCCAGCCGTCACCGTCACCGCGCACGATCCCAGGATAGGGAAGGTCCGGCGGACATGGGTGTCGGCGTTTGTCCCGCGCGTCCCGCCCCCTGCTCTTAGAATTCCTTTACAGTTGAGGGGCCGGGAAAGCACACCGAAAGCAGAGGTCCACGCACAGGTGACCGTGGAGTTGGCGCATCCTTCCACCGAGCCCCTTGCGTCGCGCTCGCAGACCAGACCAGCACACCCGCGCTGGTGGTTCCTCTGGACCACCCCCGGCCGCATCCTGACCATCGGCGTCGTGCTCGCCGCCATGGTCATCGCGTGCGCGTTCGCGACGTCGACGACCATCAACAATCGCCAGCAGGCGCTGTCCAACGTGCTCGACCACACCGAACCGCTGGCGTTCGCAGCGGGCCAGCTCTACACCACGCTGTCGGTCGCCGACGCGGCTGCCGCGACCGCCTTCATCTCCGGCGCCGAGCCGCGGGCGGTGCGGCAGCGCTACGAGCAAGCCATCACCGACGCGTCGGTGGCGGTGACGCGGGCCTCCAGCGGCCTGACCGACGACGACATGGTCCGGCTCCTCGGCCGCGTCAACGCAGAACTCGCCGTCTACACCGGCCTGGTCGAGACCGCCCGCACCAACAACCGGGCGGGCAACCCCGTGGGGTCGTCCTACCTGTCGGAGGCCTCGTCTCTGATGCAGACGCAGATCCTTCCCGACGCGCAACGCCTCTACGAGGAGACCAGCAAGCAGGTCGACACCGAGACCACGGCCTCGACGCGCATCCCCGCCCCCGTCATCCTGGTGGTGCTCGCGACCTTGATGTTCGGCGCGTTCGCGAACCGATGGCTGGCCAGGCGCACCCGCCGGCGCGTCAACGTCGGCTTCGTCGCCGGCGGCGTCGCCGTGCTCGTCATGATCGTGTGGGTGGGCACCGCACTGGCGATCTCGACCGCCGACAGCCGCAGCGCCAAGAGCACCGCGGCAGAATCGCTGAAGACCGTCACCACCATGGCCATCACCGCCCAACAGGCGCGGGCCGACGAGACGCTGTCGTTGATCCGCCGCGGTGACGAGGGTGTCCGCAAGCAGTCGTACTACCAGCGCATCGACGCCATGCAGCAGCAACTCGCCGGCTACCTGGGTCGCAAGGATGCGATCGACAAGTCCGATCTGGCCGACGCCGAACAACTGCTGCGGCGGTGGCGCGCCGCCGACGACCGGATCAACGCCTACATCGCGGTGGGCAACTACCAAGCCGCCACCCAGGTGGCCCTCGGCACCGGCGAGGATGATTCGACCCCGGCGTTCGACAAGCTCGACGCGGCGCTGACCAAGGGCATCGGGGAGAGCCGCCAGCAGTTGCGCAACGACATCGTCAACGCGCGCCGGGTGCTGTCGGGGGCGACGGTCGGCGCGGCGGTGCTCAGCATCATCGCCGCGATCGCGGTGGCGTTGGGGCTGTGGCCGAGGTTGAGTGAGTACCGATGAGCGCTCGCGCGAAGAGCATGACTCCGATGAGGGCTCGACGGATCCTGGCGGTGGTGGCAGCGGTGGTGACGGTCGCCGGCTGCAGCCAGACCGCGCCCGTGGACGACGTGCCGAGCGTGACCCTCGCCCCTCCCACCCCCGCTGGCATGCAGGAGGCGCCGCCGCAGCCGGCAGTGCCACCCGACGCGCAGGAGGACAACCTGGCCTACGGCGGTTGCACGGCGAGCCTGCGACCGTTCAGCACCAAGGCCGAGGCCGACGAGGCCGTCATGAACATCCGCAACCGGGGCCGGCTCATCGTCGGCCTCGACATCGGCAGCAACCTGCTGAGCTTCCGCGATCCGATCACCGGTGAGATCACCGGTTTCGACGTGGACATCGCCGGCGAGGTCGCCAGGGACATCTTCGGTACGCCCTCGCAGGTGGAGTACCGCATCCTGTCCTCGGCCGACCGCATCACGGCGCTGCAGAACAACCAGGTCGACATCGTCGTCAAGACCATGAGCATCACCTGTGCGCGCAAGGAACTGGTGAACTTCTCCACCGAGTACCTGGCGGCCACCCAGCGCATCCTGGCGCCCCGGGACTCGCCGATCGCGCAGGCATCCGACCTCGGCGGTAAGCGGGTGTGCGCGGTGACCGGGACGACGTCGCTGCAACGGGTCCGGCAGATCAACCCCCCGCCGGTCATCGTCGAGGTGGTGACGTGGGCCGACTGCCTGGTCGCCCTGCAGCAGCGCCAGGTCGACGCCGTGAGCACCGACGACTCGATCCTCGCCGGACTGGTCAGCCAGGATCCGTACCTGCACATCGTCGGGCCGTCGATGGCCAAGGAGCCCTACGGCATCGGGGTCAACAAGGAGAACACCGGCCTGGTCCGGTTCGTCAACGGGACCCTGGAACGCATCCGACGCGACGGCACGTGGAACACGTTGTACCGCAAGTGGTTGACGGTGCTCGGCCCGGCGCCCTCGCCGCCCTCGCCGAGGTACGAATCCCAATGAGCGCACCGGAGGAACACGACGACGCCTATCCCGGCACTCAGCCCGCCGACGCGATGAGCTACGACTCTTTGGCCACTTTGCGGCCGATGGCCACCCAGGCCGTCTTCCGACCGAACTTCGACGACTCCGAGGGCTTCACGGTCGGCAGCGTCGAGACCGAACCGCACGAACAGACCACGATGCTGACGCGGCAGTGGTCCCCCATCCGGCGCCTCGGCGGCGGACTGGTCGAGGTGCCGCGCGTCCCGGAGCGGGATCCGCTGGAAGCGCTGATGACCAATCCGGTCGTCGCGGAGGTCAAGCGGTTCTGCTGGAACTGCGGCAAGCCGGTTGGTCGCTCCACCTCGGACGGCGGGGCGCTCTCGGAGGGCTGGTGCCCCCACTGCGGCAGCCCGTATTCGTTTCTGCCGCAGCTGAGTCCGGGTGACATGGTCGTCGACCAGTACGAGATCAAGGGCTGCATCGCCCACGGCGGTCTCGGCTGGATCTACCTGGCGTTCGACAAGAACGTCAACGACCGGCCGGTGGTGCTCAAGGGCTTGGTGCACTCAGGTGACGCCGAGGCGCAGTCCATTGCGATGGCCGAACGTCAGTTCCTCGCCGAGGTCACCCACCCGGGGATCGTGAAGATCTTCAACTTCGTCGAGCACGACGACAAGAACGGCGACCCCGTCGGCTACATCGTGATGGAATACGTCGGCGGCACGTCGCTCAAACAGGCCAAGGGGCACAAGCTTCCGGTCGCGCAGGCAATTGCCTACATGCTGGAGATCCTGCCCGCGCTCGGTTACCTGCATTCCGTGGGCCTGGTATACAACGACCTCAAGCCCGAGAACATCATGGTGACCGAGGAGCAGCTCAAGCTGATCGACCTCGGCGCGGTGTCGCGGCTGAACTCCTACGGATTCCTCTACGGCACACCGGGTTATCAGGCTCCCGAGATCGTCAAGACCGGGCCGACGATCGCCACCGACATCTACACCGTCGGCCGCACCCTGGCCGCGTTGACACTGGAGCTGCGCACCCGCAACGGTCGCTACGACGACGGATTGCCCGAGGGTGATCCCGTTCTGCTGAAGTACGATTCGTTCGGGCGTCTGCTGCAGCGGGCCATCGACCCCGACCCTAGGCGCCGGTTCGCCAGCGCCGAGGAGATGTCCGGTCAGCTCATCGGCGTGCTGCGCGAGGTGGTGGCCCAGGACACGGGCGTGCCGCGACCGGGTCTGTCGGCCGTGTTCAGCCCGTCGCGTTCGACGTTCGGCGTCGACCTGCTCGTCGCCCACACCGACGTCTACCTCGACGGCCAGGTGCACTCGGAGAAGCTGACCGCACAGGAAATCGTTCGGGCGCTGCAGGTTCCGCTGGTCGACCCCGCCGACGTCGGCGCCGCGGTGCTGTCGGCGACGGTGTTGAGCCAGCCCGTGCAGACGCTGGACTCGCTGCGCGCTGCTCGCTACGGGTCACTGGACTCCGACGGGGGTGTCGACCTCTCGGAGTCCGTCGAGCTTCCCCTCATGGAGGTGCGGGCCTTGCTCGACCTCGGCGACGTGGCCAAGGCCAATCGCAAGCTCGACGATCTCGGCGAACGGGTGGGCTGGCGCTGGCGTCTGACGTGGTTCCGCGCGGTGGCCGAATTGCTCTCCGCGGATTACGAATCCGCCACCAAGCACTTCACCGAGGTGCTCGACACCCTGCCCGGCGAGCTCGCCCCGAAGTTGGCACTGGCAGCCACCGCCGAACTGTGCGGGGCGGCCGATGAGCGCCGGTTCTACAAGACCGTGTGGAACACCGACAACGGCATCATCTCGGCCGGCTTCGGGCTGGCTCGAACGCAATCCGCCGCAGGCCTGCGCGACGAGGCCGTCACCACGCTCGACCAGGTGCCGCCCACCTCCCGGCACTTCACCACGGCGCGACTGACCAGTGCCGTGACGTTGTTGTCCGGCCGCTCCGGTAGCGAGATCACCGAACAGCAGATTCGCGACGCCGCACGACGTGTCGAGGTGCTGCCCGACACCGAACCCCGGGTGCTGCAGATCCGGGCGCTGGTACTCGGCACCGCGATGGACTGGCTGGCCGACAACGAGGCAAGCACCAACCACATCCTCGGCTTCCCCTTCACCGAACATGGTCTGCGACTCGGGGTGGAGGCCTCGCTGCGGGGTCTCTCCCGCGTCGCGCCGACGCAGGAACACCGCTACGCGCTGGTCGATCTCGCCAACAGCGTGCGACCGATGAGCACGTTCTAGCCCCTCCGGAAGCGTTGGTTCAACTGCGGGTCGGCTTCCCACCACAGTGCGGGTTGGGCCGTCTCCGCGACGTCGTCCTCGAGCTCGGCGTCGACCTCCCGCGCTCTGGTCTTCTCGTGGCTCGACAATCGCCGGAAGAGCACGGCCAGGAACGGCACCCCAAGGACGTCGCCGACGATCCAGAGGACACCGGCCCCGACGGATTGGTCGGTCCGCGGGCTCGGGCCCCAATCGCGCTGCAGCGCTTCGTAGTACCGGTAGGCGATCACCGGGCCCAGCCAGAGCACCAGGCCCAGCAATCCGTCGCCGAGAGATTCCACCACGCTGATGCCCACGGAGAGCAGCGGTGGATAGCGGCGGGGCACCGGATCGCTCTGTACCCGGGCGTAGAAGTAACCGAAGCCGACAACCACCAACGCGATTCGGGTCAGCGTCGCGACGGCTCCCGTCATCGACGCGACGTACCAGGGCGTCAGGTAGAGCAACCACGGCAGGCCGAGCATCGCCGCCGAGGTGCACAGCGGCGACGCCGCGATCCGGCACGCCCGTGACGCGAGCACGTGATCCACCCGGTCCTGGCCGCGCTGCGACAGGGCGGCTCGCAGTGTGGTGACGGGCCTGCCGAGGGCGAGAAGGAACGGGACGACGAACAACAGCACGAGCACCTGGAGAGATCGCATCCAGAACAACACGGGCGCGTACACGGCGATCACGCTCGACGTGGCGAGGAGCCACGTGACGAGGCCGGCGGTGAAGCAGTACGCGGGAGCGCGTTCCGGAGGTGCGTCATCGCCGGCGGTTCTGCGGCACCACGCGTAGCCGGTGGCGAGGGCCACGATGAGCAGCAGCGCGGCGGGGTCCACCTGCCACGACTCGACCGCGACCTGAACGGTCAGCGGGTTGTGGGCTGGCGATGACACCGAGCGACGCTACGGCTCGAACCTGGGAATTAGCCAGTGGCCCTGTGTCTTTCACAGGGGGTTGATTCAGTCACCGGCGTCGGTGCCCTGGTCCGGCCATTTGCCATGGCCCGCCGACATCTTCGAGCCATGTGCCCGGGGTTGTGCACAGGCCGGCGATTCATCCACAGCTCGCGTTCTTGCAGTGTCGAACGTCGGTCTCCGTCGCTAAAATCGAACATATGTTTGATCAATTGGTGGACGCGGCGACCGGCACCCGTGGTGCCGGGGCGCTGTCGTCGTGGTCGCGGGTGGAGAACGCGGCGTGCGCCCGTCGGGTGGCGACGATGGCGGCCATGTTCGACGAGGCCCATGCCGCGTCAGGATCCGCGGATCGCGACCAATGGTGCCTGGACAACGTCGACGCCGTCGCCGCGCACATCGGCGCCGCACAGAGAATCACGTCTGGTGCGGCCAGTCACCAGCTATTGGTCGCGGTCGCGCTGCACGAACGCTTTCCCAGGGTGGCGGCGGTCTTCGCCGACGGACTGATCACGTATGCGTTGGTGAAGACCATGGTGACGCGAGGCGCCCTGGTCATCGACCCCGACGCCCTACGGGCGCTGGACGCTCTGCTGGCCGAGGCGTTCGGTGACTGGGAGCCGATGTCGGTCGACAAGACCGAGAAGACGATCGACGCCTACGTCGCCCAAGTGGATCCGCAGGCGGTGCGGCGGACCGAGACCAAGGCGCGGAGTCGATCGGTGGAGATCTCCATCGACGAGGACGGCAGCGGTATGGCCACCCTGTACGCCACGCTGTTCGCCCATGACGCGAAGGCGTTGCAGGCCCGACTGCGAGCCCTGGCCGCCACCGTCTGCCCCGCCGACCCGCGGACCGCCGACCAACTCCGCGCCGACGCCTTCGGCGCTGGCGGGAACGACCGCATGGCGTGCCTCTGCGGCACCGACGACTGCCCCGCCGCCCAGAACCCACCCGCGTCGGGAGTGGTGGTCTACCTCATCGCCAGTGAAGACACCCTGGCCGACCCCGCACCCGAACCCGAACCCGAACCCGAGACTCCCGCACCGCCACCGGAGACGGGCGCCGACGCGCCTACCGTCGATGACGCACTTGCGCCACACGGCGAGTCACGGCCGACCACGACCATGCCTCCCACCGACGAATCCGCCGCCCTCGACGGCGACCACCCACCGCTATTCGACAAGCCGCTTCGTGACCTCACCCTCACTGAGGCGATGACCCCGACCCCCGGCACCCTGGCCAACCTGCGCCCCGCAGCGTTGATGGGCGGTCAATTCCTCCCCGGTGCCGTCGCCCGCCGCGCCACCATCGGAGCGACCATCACCCCGATCGTGCACCCCGGGCAAGCCCCACCGGAGAACCGCTACCGACCGTCGAAGAAGCTGGCTGACTTCGTCCGTTGCCGCGACATGACCTGCCGCTTCCCGGGCTGCCGCATGCCCGCCACCCAGACCGACATCGACCACACCATCCCCTGGCCCCACGGACCTACCACGGCATCCAACCTCAAATGCCTATGCCGAAGACATCACCTGCTCAAGACGTTCTGGGGTGGTGAGAATGGTTGGCGCGAAGGCCAACTCGACGACGGCACCATTATCTGGACTGCACCGGACGGCCAAGAATTCATCACCACACCAGGCAGCAGGCTGCTGTTTCCGGAACTGTCCAAACCCACTGCCACGGTGACGACGACCGGCAGACCCGTGGCTCACACCACCGGACTTACCATGCCGCGGCGCAGAATCACCCGCGCCCACGAGCGGGCCGACCGAATCCGCCGCGAACGCGAACTCAACGCACTGGAGCTAGGCGTCGACGACGCCGGCGCAGGCTCGGGCGATGGCGAGTTCCTCGTCGGTGGGGATGACGAGCACCGTCGTGGGAGACGTCTCGAAGGAGATGCGTCGGGGTGAGCGACCCGGGCTGTCGTTGAGATGCTCATCGAGTTCGATGCCCAGGGGCGCCAGACCGCTGAGCGCGTCGCGGCGGACCGCGGCGTCGTTCTCCCCCACCCCCGCGGTGAAGGTGATGACGTCGGTGTTGCCCAGCAGCACCAGGTACGAACCGATGTACTTGCGCAACCGGTGAATGTAGACGGCATAGGCCAATTGGGCGTCCGGGTCACCAGCGTCGATGCGGCGGTGCAGCTGACGGAAGTCGATCTCACCGCCGAGGCCCAGGACACCGGAGCGCCGGTTGAGCATCGTCTCGATGTCGGCCATGCTCATGCCCGCGGTGCGATTCAGGTACATGATGACGCCCGGATCCACGTCACCCGACCGCGTGCCCATCACCAGGCCCTCCATCGGCGTCAGACCCATCGACGTGTCCTGCGGGCGACCACCGACGATGGCCGACGCCGACGCCCCGTTGCCGAGATGCAGCACGATCTGATTCAGCGACTCCACCGGCACCTGCAAGAACTGCGCGGCCTGTTCGCTCACGTACTGATGCGACGTGCCGTGAAATCCGTAACGTCGAATGTGCCACTGCTCGGCCACATCCCGCGGAATCGCGTACTGCGCGGCAGCGGCGGGCAAATCATGGAAGTACGCCGTGTCGAATACCGCCACGTGCGGCAGGTCCGGCAGCACCTTGCGGGCCACTTCGATGCCCAGGATCGCCGGCGGATTGTGCAGCGGCGCCAGCGGGGCCAGCGTCTCGAGCGTGGCGATCAGGGCGTCGTCGACGACCGTCGGCCGGTACAGGTCGGGGCCACCGTGCACGACGCGGTGCCCCACCGCCACCAGCCCCAGCGAATCCAGCTCCAGCCCAGCCTCGGCCAACTCGTCGAACGCCGCCCGAAGGGCGGCCTCGTGGTCGGCGACCGGCCCGGCACCGATGCGCTCGACGATCCCGTCAGCGATCTGCCGTCCCGAATCCGGTTCCACCACGGCGTACTTCAGCGACGACGAACCGCAGTTGAGCACCAGGACGGTGCGCTCGGCGCTCACTTGCCCTGAGCCTGAATCGCCGTGATCGCCACGGTGTTGACGATGTCCTCGACGAGCGCACCCCGCGACAAATCGTTGACCGGCTTGTTGAGACCCTGCAGCACGGGCCCGATGGCAATGGCACCCGCGCTACGCTGCACTGCCTTGTAGGTGTTGTTGCCGGTGTTGAGATCGGGAAAGATCAGCACCGTCGCTCGGCCCGCCACCTTGGAGTCCGGCATCTTCGTGGCCGCCACCGAGGGCTCCACCGCCGCGTCGTACTGGATGGGACCCTCCACCAGCAGATCGGGTTCCCGCGATCGCACCAATTCCGTTGCCGTCCTGACCTTGTCGACGTCGGCGCCCGTTCCCGACGTACCCGTCGAGTAGGACAGCATCGCGACCCTGGGTTCGATGCCGAACTGCCCGGCGGTGCGGGCCGAGGAGATGGCGATGTCCGCGAGTTGCTCGGCCGTCGGATCCGGCACTATGGCGCAGTCGCCATAGGCGAGCACCTCGTCGGCCAGACACATCAGGAAGATGCTCGACACCGTGGACACGTTCGGCAGCGTCTTGATGATCTCGAACGAGGGCCGCACGGTGTGCGCGGTCGTGTGCCGAGCGCCGGACACCATTCCGTCGACCATGCCGTTGTGCACCAGCATCGTGCCGAAGTACGAGACGTCGTGGATGATCTCGCGCGCCTGCTCCACCGTGACGCCCTTGCGCTTGCGCAATTCGGCGTATTGCTCGGCGAATTGGTCGCACAGCTCGCTGGTCTGCGGGTCGACGACCGTGGCCGCGGACAGGTCCACGCCTAGTTCAGCCGCCCGGGCACGGATCGCGGATTCGTCGCCGAGGATCGTCAGGTCGGCCACCGACCGCTGCAGCAAGCGGCCCGCCGCCTTCAAGATCCGGTCGTCGTCACCCTCCGGCAACACGATTCGCTTGCGGTCCGAGCGCGCCCGCTCCTGCAGCTGGTAGGTGAACATCTGCGGGGTCACCACCGATGGACCCGAGATCGACAGCTGTGCAAGCAGATCCGCGGTGTCGACGTAGGTGTCCATCAACGTGAGCGCCGTGTCGATCTTGCGTTGCGAATCGACCGTCACGCGACCTCGAGCGGAGGCCACCGCCCGCGCCGTGTCGTAGGTGCCCAGGTCGGTCGTCACCACCGGCAGCCGCAGCCCGAGCCCGGACACCAGCGCTGCGATGGCCGGATGCAGTGCCAGCCCGCCGTTGAGGATCATGCAGGACAGCGACGGAAAGCCCTCTGCGGCATGCGCGCTCGCCACGGCGAGCACCACGTCGGAGCGGTCGCCCGGGGTGATCACCGCCATCCCCTCGCGCAAGCGCTCCAGCACGTGCTCGGCCGTCATCCCTGCGACGAGGACACTCAGCGCCTCCCGGCTCAGCAGATCCTCGTCACCGCTGAGCACCGCCCCATGCACGGCCTCGGTCAGCTCGGCGACCGACGGCGCGATCAGCAATGGCTCCTCCGGCAACACGTAGCTCTTGAGCGCCACCCGCTCGAGCGCCTCGGCGACGGCCGTCAGCTCCGCCGGGTCACACCGGTTGGCCACGACGGCGGCGGTGTGCGCGTGCTGACCGGCGATCTCGGCCAGACACAGCTCGACGACGTGGGCGACCTCATCCGGGGTGCGGTCGGCAGCCCGCACCGCCAGCACGATCGGGGCACCGAGGTTGACGGCGATGCGCGCGTTGGCCGACAACTCGCTGGGCGAGGCGACGTCGGTGTAGTCGCTGCCGACGACGAGCACGGCGTCACAGCGCTCGGCGACCTGGTGATAGCGGTCCACGATCTCCGACAACGCCGCATCGGGATCGTCGTGCAGCCGTTGGTAGTCGACGCCGACGCACTCGTCATAGCTCAGCCCGGCGGTGGTGTGCGCCAGGAGCAGCTCGAGGATGTAGTCGCGGTCCTCGCCCAGACCGCTCACCCGGTCGCTGCGCTCCTGCCCCGCCGGAACCCGGGTGATGGGTCGGAACACCCCCACCTTGGCGACGGTCGCGGCGAGGCGATGCAGGATGCCGAGCGCGATCGTCGACTTGCCGGTGTCGCCCTCGGGTGACGCGATATAGATGGCGGATGAGCGCTCGCGCGAAGACTGTGATTCCGATGAGCGCTCGCGCGAAGACTGTGATTCCGATGAGCGCTCGCGCGAAGACTGTGATTCGGAGGCCGCACTCGTTGAGGTCACGAGTGCCAGCCTGCCAAATCAGCCGAGCTTGCGCAGACGCGGCTCCAGGTCGCGCTGGAACAGCTCCAGGAACCGGCGCTGGTCGTGACCCGGGGCGTGGAACACGAGGTGGTTCAGTCCGTAGTCGACGTAGTCCTTGACCTTGGCAACGGCCTCGTCCGGATCCGAGGCGACGATCCAGCGCTTGGCGACCTGCTCGATGGGCAGCTCGTCGGCCGCCTTCTCCATCTCCAGCGGATCGTGGATGTTCGTCTTCTGCTCGGCGGTCAGCGACAGCGGCGCCCAGAATCGGGTGTTCTCCAACGCCAACTCCGGATCGGTGTCGTAGGAGATCTTGATCTCGATCATCCGGTCGATCGCATCCGGGGCCTTGCCCGCGGCCTCCTCGCCCTCCTTGACCGCCGGGATCAGCTTGTCCCTGTAGAGCTCCTCACCCTTGCCGGAGGTGCAGATGAACCCGTCACCGGCGCGGCCGGCGTACTTGGCCACCTGCGGCCCGCCCGCGGCGATGTAGATCGGAATGCCACCTTCGGGCACGTCATAGATGGACGCGCCCTTGGTCTTGTAGTAGTCGCCGTCGAAGTCGACCCGGTCACCGAGCCACAACTCGCGCATCAGCCGCACCGACTCGCGCAGTCGCGCGTAGCGCTCCTTGAACTCCGGCCATTCGCCCTCGAATCCGGTGGCGATCTCGTTGAGGGACTCACCGGTACCCACCCCGAGGAAGATCCGGTCGGGGTACAGGCACCCCATCGTGGCGAACGCCTGCGCGATCACCGCCGGGTTGTACCGAAAGGTCGGGGTCAGCACCGAGGTGCCGAGCACCAGCCGCTTCGTGCGCTCACCGACCGCGGTCATCCACGCCAGGGAGAACGGCGCGTGCCCGCCTTCGTGACGCCACGGCTGGAAGTGATCGCTGACCGTCGCACTGTCCATCCCGTGCGCCTCGGCCTCCACGGCCAGCTCGACGAGTTCCCGCGGGGCGAACTGTTCCGCCGACGCCTTGTATCCCAACTTGAGTTCAGCCACGCTTCTTTTCTACTCCTGGGGCGGACGGAGTATTCCACCCGTCTCGTTACACTCCTGGCATGGCGGCCCTTACAGCCATCACCGACTCCGTGCACTTCGCCCAGACCGACTTGGTCAACTGGACGCTGGTCACCGATGGCAGTGGTGTGGTGATCATCGACGCCGGGTTCCCCGGCCAGCGCGACGAGGTCCTGGGTTCGGTGCGCCAACTCGGCTTCGACGTCGACGACATCCACGCGATCCTGCTCACCCACGCCCACGTCGACCATTTCGGCTCAGCCATCTGGTTCGCGAAAACCCATGGCACACCGGTGTTCTGCCACGCAGGCGAGGTCGGCCATGCCCATCGTGACTACCTCGAACAGGTGTCGCCGCTCGCCCTGGCCGCCAAGGCGTGGCAGCCGAAGTACCTGACGTGGTCACTGAACATCGCCCGCATCGGTGCGCTGAGCCGGGGCGCCATCCCCACCGCGCGCGCCTTGACCGACGAGGTCGCCGCGGCGCTACCCGGCACTCCGAGGGCGATTCCGACACCGGGACACACCGGTGGGCACTGCTCGTACGTGGTCGACGGCGTGCTCATCAGCGGCGACGCGCTGATCACCGGTCATCCGGTGTCGACGCGCCGCGGACCGCAACTGCTGCCCGGACTGTTCAACCACGACCAGGCTGCCTGCGTTCGCAGTCTGTCGGCGTTGGCAGCGGTGGACGCCGAGGTGCTGCTGCCCGGTCACGGCCCGGCGTGGCGTGGCCCGGTTCGCGAGGCGGCGACGCAAGCCGCCGCTACGTGAGCAGTCCGTAGCCGAGTAGGAAGATCGCGGTCAGCAGGAAGCCGCAGCCCAGCACGATCGTCGGCATGAGAACCGTCTGGTCGAGTTCCTCGGGGTCGCGGGCGTCGGAGGCGACGGGTCCGTAGAGGACGCTGCCGACCGCGGACTCCCGAAACCTGCTCAGCACCCTGCCGATTCGATCGTCGGGCCGTCGGCCGACGTGAGAGCGAAGGCCCACACCGGCAACGAAGGTCAACAGACCGGCGGCGAGGAGTAACCAGCCCACCGTCAGCTCCGACAGCACGGTTCGAGGGTAACGGCCCCTACAACCCCCACCGCGAGGCGATCAGCTCGTGGGAGCGCAACCGGTCGGCATGATCGTGGGTCACGGAGGTGATCACCAGTTCGTCGGCGCCGCTGAGCCGTTGCAACGCCTCCAGGCGGTGGGCGACCTCGTCCGGGTCGCCGACGAACTGCGTTGCGGTGCGATCCTCGACCACCTCCAACTGGTCGGCCGTCAAGGGGGCGGTCGACGCGGGGTCGGGATACGGCACGGCCCCGTCCCCCGCGCGGATCGCGTGGACCCACTGCCCAAAGCTCGACGCGAGGTGTTCGGCCGTGGCGGTGTCCTCGGCGACCACGACGTCGGCGGAGACGACGACATAGGGCTCCGGCAGCTCCGCGGAGGGCCGGAAGTTCTCGCGGTAGACCTCGACCGCCTCCAGCGCCGTGGCGGGCGTGATGTGGTAGCTCGCCACGAACGGCAGGCCGAACGTGGCCGCCACCCGCGCACTTTGACCCTTGCTACTGCCGAACACCCACGGCCGCAACGCCGCTCCCTCACCGGGGACGACGTGCACCTCCACCTCGCCGACGCGATAGGTGCCCTCGATCATGGCCAGGATGTCGGCGACCTGGTCGGCGAAGTCGGGTGCGTTGGCCTCGGGTTGCTGCAGCACCGACGCCCGCGCGCGCAGGCGCGGGTTGCGCATCATCAGGCTCAGGTCGAAGGGCTTCGGGACGACGACGCCGTCGACCTCGCGCCAGACCCGGGGCGACCGGGGCGCCTTCGGCGTCGTCCCTGCGACCGCCTCGCGGCGGCGCTGACCAGAGCGCCCCACCCCGAGGTCGATGCGGCCCGGGTACAGCGCGTCGAGGATGCCGAAGCTCTCCACCACGGCCACGGCGGTGGTGTAGCCGAGCTGGACCGCCGCCGCGCCCACCTGAATGCGCGAGGTCGCCGCGGCCAGCTGACCGATCAGCACCGCGGGTGCGGAACTCGCCACCGAGACGAAGTGGTGCTCGGCGAGCCAGTATCGGCGATAGCCCCACCGCTCCGCGTGCCGAGCCAGGTCGACGGTGTTGCGCAATGCCGTCGCGGCGTCGGCGCCCTCGCTGATCGGCGACAGGTCGAGGATGGACAGCGGCACGTTCACGGCGCCAACTCCTTGAGAAAGGCGATCGCATAGACCTCGCCCTCGGCGGGCAGTGGCTCGGCGAGTTTCGCATAGCCAGCGGCCAGGTACAGCGCCTCGGCCTCCGGCTGGCGGTCCCCGGTGGTCAGGTAAACCCTCCGGTAGCCGCGCGCGGCGATCTCGGCTTCGAGGGCGAGCAGCAGCGTCCGCGCCAGCCCCCGCCTGCGGTGCCCGCTGTCGGTCCAGATCCGCTTGAGTTCGGCCGTCCGCTCGTCGAATCGCCGGAACGCGCCACCGGTCACCGGGATGCCGTCGAGCACGCCGATCAGCATGCCGCCGCCGGGCTCCTGGAACTCGGCGGCAGGGTAGCCGCGCAGCCACGCCGACACCTTCTCGGTCGTGTTTCCGTAGCGCGTGGCGTACTCGACGGCGAGCTCCGCCATCAACGGCTCGGCGAGTTCGTCGTCCTGACCAACGGCCACGAAGCGCAGTCCATCGACGGTGGGCAGAGTCATCACCTCCATGTCTACCGCGAATGGACCGCCCGCATTCCGGTCGGCGCCCTTCGCCTCGTGCTGATCGAAACAATCCGCTCTTGGGATCCAAACTTGACACGTGTAAAGTTTTCTTCCATGGACAACATCAGGGGCAGGACAGTCGCCATCACCGGAGCCGCCCGCGGTATCGGACACGCCACCGCACGCGCTCTCCTCAACCGCGGCGCACGGGTCGTCATCGGTGATCGCGACGTCGCGGTCCTCGAGTCGGCGGTCACCGGACTGGCCCGATACGGCCAGGTCACCGGCTACCCCCTCGACGTCACCGACCGCGAGTCGTTCGAGATGTTCCTCGACAAGGCCCGCGCCGACGGCGACGGCCACATCGACGTCCTGATCAACAACGCCGGCGTCATGCCCGTCGGCCCGTTCCTCGAACAGTCCGAACAGTCGATCCGCTCCTCGATCGAGGTCAATTTCTACGGCGTGCTCACCGGCTGCCAACTCGTGCTGCCCGAGATGGTGCGCCGCCGGCGCGGGCACGTCGTCAACATCGCCTCGATGGCGGGCATGGTCGCGGTACCCGGGCAGGTCGTCTACGCCGGCACGAAGTTCGCCGTCGTGGGGCTGTCCACCGCGATGGCCGACGAGTTCGCTCCCCAAGGCGTCGAGGTCACGTGCATCCTGCCGACGTTCACCAACACGGAGCTGATCTCGGGCACCAAGAACACCGGCGCTCAGAAGCCCGTCGAACCCGAGGACATCGCCGCGGCCATCGTGAAGTCCCTCGACAAGCCCAAGACCCACGTGTCGGTCCCCGGCCCGCTGCGCTTCGTCGGCGCCGTCACCTCGATGCTCGGACCGCGCGGCCGGCGCTGGCTGTCCAAGCAGATGGGCAACGACCACGTGTTCCTGCAGTTCGACACCGCGGCGCGCAAGGCCTACGAGGATCGCGCCCAGGCGGCGGTCGGCGTGCTGGAGAAGCCCGGCGAGAGTTGACCCGCACGCTCTAGAACAACGGCTCGGTCACGTAGACATCAAGCGGGCGCACCAGCAACTCCGAGTCCACCGGCGTGAACCGGAAGAACGAGTAGTCGATCGCGCACGTCGGACGGCACGTCTCGATACTGAACTGGCCCAACATGTCTGGCGACCACGGCAGCCGTGCGCGATGGGCACGGCGCTGTTCGATCTCCCGGAGGAACGGCTCCCAGACCAGAGCCTGAAGCAGGTCGCGCCAGCCGCCGGCCAGCGGGTAGACGGTGTCGGCGAGCAGGTACCCGTGGAACACCTGCTCCTCGTCGAGATCCGGCGCGCTGCCGACGTCGGCGATCTGCAGGTACCAACTCGCGGCGTCGGCGATCACGTCGCCGTGCACCATGCGGCTCAGCGTCATGACCACGCCCAACTCCGAGCGCGCCTCGTCCTCGGATTCGTACACGCGGGGTATCTCGATGGTGTCGGGTGCCCCGGCGACCCCCCGCGGCACACCTCTCAGGTAGTACAGGAGGCGATCGGAGCCCGACATGGGACGAGGGTACGTCCGGGCCCCGACAAGGCTGGGCCAGCGGTCAGCTCGCGCGGTGCGCCTCGAACTCGTCGAGCCGGGCGAACAACTCCTCGACGGACAGTGCCACGTCGCCTCCCCCGTCCTCACCGGATCCGACCAGGATGACGTGCGGCTCGTCGGGGTCGGTCAACCAGATGCGCGTGACCGGCTCGACGGACTCGTCGACGTCGTCGGACTCGTCGACCGCCGAGGGCGGGTAGTACCAGGTGACGAACTCGTCGGTCGAGAAGTCGGTGTCGAATTCCCATCCGCGCGGGATGATCTCGTCGGCGATGCGGCCCACGCCCTTGATGTCGGCGTGGACGTCGGCGGGCAGCCAGGCCTCGTTTCGCGCACCGAGACGCTTCTTGCGCCGAGCCTTCTTGGCCGCACTCGAACGCGACACCTAGCTCAGCGCCTGATCCAGATCGGCGACGAGATCCTCGGTGCCCTCGAGCCCGATGGACACCCGCACCACCGCGTCCCCAAGTCCGATCGCCGCCCGGCCCTCCGGGCCCATGGCGCGGTGCGTCGTCGTGGCCGGATGGGTGATCAGCGACTTGGCGTCACCCAGATTGTTGGAGATGTCGATGACCCGCAACTGGTCGAGCACGTCGAACGCACTCTGCTTGGTGCCTCCGGCCAATTCGAAGGTGACCACGGTGCCACCGCCACGCATCTGACGCTTGGCAAGGTCGTACTGCGGGTGGCTCTCCAGGAACGGGTACTTCACCCAGCTGACCGCCGAGTGACCCTCGAGGAACTCGGCGACGCGTTGCGCCGAGGCGTTGGAGTAGTTCACCCGGACCGCCAGCGTCTCGAGGCCCTTGAGCATGGTCCACGCGTTGAAGGCGCTGATCGCCGGTCCGGTGTGGCGCATCAGCTTCTGCACCGGACCGTCGATGAATTCCTCGTCGCCCAGGATCGCGCCGCCCAGGACGCGGCCCTGCCCGTCGATGTGCTTGGTGCCGGAGTAGACGACGACGTCAGCCCCCAGGGGCATGCCCTGCTGCAGCAGCGGGGTGGCGAAGACGTTGTCCAGCACCACCTTTGCGCCGGCGGCGTGGGCGAGGTCGCATACCGCGGCGATGTCGACCAGCGACTGCATCGGATTGGACGGGGTCTCGAAGAAGACCGCCTGCGTGGGTACCGAGAGCGCCTGCTCCCACTGCGCGAGGTCCTCGCCGTCGACGAAGACGACTTCGACGCCCCAGCGCGGCAGGATCTCGCTGCACACCACGAAGCACGAACCAAACAGGCTGCGGGCGGCGACCAGACGGTCACCCGCCCCGAGCAGGGCACCTAGCGCGGTGAACACCGCGGCCATGCCCGTGGCGGTCGCGAAGGCAGCGGGTGCGCCCTCGATCAACCGCAAGCGCTCCTCGAACATCGAGATCGTCGGGTTGCCGTAGCGGGAGTAGACGTAGCGGTCGATCTCGCCGGTGAAGGCCTTCTCCGCGTCGCCGGCCGAGGCGTAGACGTAGCCCGAGGTGAGATACAGGGCCTCGGAGGTCTCCTCGAACTCCGACCGCAGCAGACCGCCACGCACGCCGATGGTGGCCTGACTGACGCCTTCGGGCAACGGTTTCGGGATGCGAACGCTCGGCACCGGTTCGGTCATGACTGCCTCCACGGCAGGCCGACGGCCTTCCAGCCACTCGCACCGCGGTGACCCGCCTCGTCGAGGTTGCCCTCGAAGCCGTCGAGCACGTTGTAGGACGGCGTCATGCCCGCACCGGTCGCGGCCTCGGCCGCACCGATGGAACGGTTGCCCGAGCGGCACAGGAAGACGACGGGACGCTCACCCGGGGTGACCCCCGCGGAGACCAGATCGTCGACGAAGCGGTCGTTGTGCGAACCGTCGGAGTGGTTCCACTCGACGTAGAGCACCTCGCGCTGCAACGACGAGACGTCGGGCACGCCCACGAAACGCCATTCCGCCTCGGTTCGACAGTCGACCAGGACGGCGTCGGGGTGCTCCGCCAACAGCTTCCAGGCCTCTTCAGGGGTGATGTCTCCCGCATAGCTCACGACCGCGAGTGTCCCACAGCCGGCTGGGGCCGCCCTAGCTTGGGCAGACCTTCCAAGCCCCGTCCTCCTGGACGAATGCGACCTGCGCCGGTGTCTTCACGTCGGCGGTCTTGTCGAAGTGATAGGTGACGGTCGCCGAGGCGCGACCACCGTCCACGGTGATGTCGGTGACGTCGTCGAGATAGCGCTCGCCGTTCTTGGCCACCGAATCGCGTTGGCGGGCCAGGAAGTCGGCCTCGGCTCCCTGCGCGGCGCGGCAGGTGAACGTTTGGAACTTCCCGAAGTCCTGCCGCTGCAACGCGTCGTTCTGGCCCACGGCCGCCTTCGCCACCTGGTCCCCCGGTGTCGTGGTGTCGGACCCGAACACGTTGAACAGGACTATTCCGATCAGAACGAGCGCGAACACGGCGAATCCACCGAGGAACGGCGCGATGCTCGGTCGGTCGGAGTCGGGTTCCGGCTCGCTCACGACCCGAGCCCGTGTACGACGGTCGACACGCGATGCGCCCGGTCGCGGGCCCGGACGACGTCGGGCGCCGTCGCGATCGCGACCGACGCCGACCCGAGCAGTCGAACATCGCTCTCCGGCACGTCGAGGGCTTCGGTGAGATTGCCGACGGACACGTCGCGGCGAGCGCCGACCTCCGCGGCGGCCGGGGAGATCATGATGGTGTCCAGCGACAGCCCGAGGATCGCCCTGGCGTGCAGTTCGTACTGCGAAAGACGTTGCGAGCGAAGGGTTAGCAGGCCTACCTCGCAGAGCTGCGCGTCGACCGTGGCGAAGTACACCTCGTCGCCACGCACCAGCAGTTCGACCGCGAACACCCCTCGGCCGCCCAGCGAGTGCACGATGCGGGCTGCGATCGACCTGGCCGCGTCGAGGGCGGCGAGCGACAACCGCTGCGGCTGCCAGATCTCCAGCGGCCCCCCGGTGGCCCGCGCGTCCCGCGCACTCGATTCCCCGGGTCGCTTCGCTCCTGCCCGCCGGAACCCGATCGGCTCGCAGAATTGCACCGCCGGACCGGACGGCTCGGTGGAGCGCACGGTCAGCAGGGTGATCTCCTCGTCGACCTCCACGACGGTCTCGGCCATCACCCGGTTCTGCGGCGTCGGCAGCGCGGCGGCCGCGCGGCGCCACGCCGCCTCCACGTCGTCGTCGCGGGTGAGCACCGACTGCCCGTCGGAGACCGCGCCGAACAACGGCGTCACCACCAGCGGGAAGCCCGCGTGGTCGGCGACGGCGGCCAGTTCCTCGGCCGAGGATGCGAACCAGAACGGCACCGTCGGAAGGCCGAGTTCGTCACCGGCCAGCTTGCGCAACCCCTCGCGGTCGGCGCCCAGACGCGTCGCACGAGGGGTCGGGAACACCTCCACCGAGTCGCGTTCGGCCGCGGCGATGAGCGCCGCGGGCGAGACCTCGGGGGACACCGCGACGACGTAGTCGGGCCGGTGGTCGTCCAACAGTGCGTTCATCGACTCGGCGTCGGCGCATTCGGCGACGCGCACGACCGCGACACCGAGGCGTTCGAAGGCCAGAGCCAGCTCGGGACCGGTGTCACCGCCGCCAAGCAGCAGGACCGTCGTGGTGGGTCGATCGGTGCTTTCACTCATCGCCACACCACCCTGCCAGACGCTCAGCCGAGGCGAATGTCGACGTAGCACCACCGCCACTCCTCGCCCGGCTCGACCGAGCGCATGACGGGGTGTTGGGTCTCGTGGAAGTGGCGGTTGGCGTGCTTGTGCGGGCTGGAGTCACAACACCCGACGTGCCCGCACGTCAGGCACATCCGTAGGTGCGCCCAG
Organism: Mycobacterium sp. NPDC006124; assembly: GCF_040614235.1. Taxonomy (NCBI): domain Bacteria; kingdom Bacillati; phylum Actinomycetota; class Actinomycetes; order Mycobacteriales; family Mycobacteriaceae; genus Mycobacterium; species Mycobacterium sp. NPDC006124. Next base: position 236,176 of record NZ_JBEXUA010000006.1, read on the forward strand.
GTACTCTCACCGAGTTCTTCGCATTCCTGGCACCTGCCGGGCGTGTGGGGTTCCGGCTCGGCCGCGTCGACGGCCTCGGCCAAGTGCTCGCACGTCGAGGGGGCCGGCGGGGAATTCACGTCGCGCTGTCGCGTTCTCCTCCGCATGCCGTCAACAATAGGGCGGCCCCGGTCGGTTGATGGACGGAAGGGTTGGCAGCGTGGGTGGAGCCTCATTGCTCGCGGTGCTCGTGGCGTCGGTGGTGCTCGCCGGGATCGCGCGCCGGTACGACGTCTCGGGTCCGTTGGCGCTGGTCGTGGCCGGGCTGCTGGCCGGACTGATCCCCGGCGTGCACGGTATCGAGCTGGAACCAGACCTGGTGCTGTTCGTCATCCTGCCGCCGCTGCTGTGGTCGGCGGGCCTGGAGAGCAGCTACGTCGCGATGCGCAAGAACACCCGCAGAATCGGCCTGCTGGCCGTCGGGCTGCCCCTGGTGACCACGTTCGCCGTCGGCATCGTCGCCTATCACACGGTGCCCGAGCTGACCCTGGCCGCGGCGCTGACCCTCGGTGCCATCGTCGCCCCACCGGACGCGGTGTCCGCCACGGCAATCGGCCGGCGGCTCGGCCTGCCCCGGCAGATCATGACGTTGCTCGGCGGCGAGAGCCTGCTGAACGACGCCACGGCTCTGACTGCCTACAAGGTCGCCCTCGCCGCGGCGATCGGCACCGCCTCGAGTTGGGGTACGCCGGTGTTCACCTTCGCCCTCGCCGCGGTCGGCGGCACCGTCATCGGGTGGGTGACGGGTTCGCTGATCGTCTACGTCCGGGGGTGGCTCGGCGACTCCCTGGTGGAGAGCGCGCTCGGTCTGGTGGCGCCGTTCTTCATCTACCTGCTCGCCGAGGAGGTGCACGGCTCGGGCGTCATCGCCGTCGTGGTGGCCGCGCTGATCCTGGGTCAGCGCTCGACGAAGGCCAGCTACGCCACGCGCCTGCAAGACACCGCGGTGTGGAAGACGCTGCAGTTCGTCCTGGAGTCGTTCGCCTTCCTCCTGATCGGGTTGCAGCTGCCGACTGTCGTCGCCGAGCTCAAGGGCATCTCCGCCCAGGTGCTGGCGATCGCATCGGCGGCGGTGCTGGCGACGGTGATCGGGGTGCGCATCGTCTGGGTGTTCCTCATGGCCTACGTCCCCCGAAGGCTGTCGCGCCGCATCGCCGAGAACGAGGAGGCCCCCACCAAGTCGCAGGTCTTCATCGTCGCCTGGGCCGGGATGCGCGGGGTGGTGTCACTCGCCGCGGCGTTCGCCGTCCCCGTCACCACCCTGTCGGGGGAGGAGTTCCCGGGGCGGCCGCAACTGGTGTTCCTGACCTTCGTGGTCGTGGTCGGCACGCTGCTGCTGCACGGTCTGACCCTGCCCTGGATCATCAAGGTGCTCGACGTTCCCGGCGACGACGCCCACCAGGACGCCCTCGCCGAGGCCGCCGCCCAGACCAAGGCGGCCCAGGCCGCCGCCGACCGGCTCGACCAGATCATGGCCAATCAGCGCCTCGACACCGACGTCCCCGAACGCGCCGCCACCATCCTGCGCCACTGGAACGATCGTCGCAGCAACGCGGCGTGGGAACAGCTGGGCCGCAGCGACGACGAGATTGGCGAAGGCCCCGCGGCCGCGTTCCGCCGGTTGCGTCTGGAGATGCTGCGCGCCGAGCGGGCAACGTTCATCGCCGAGCGCGACGCCGGCCGGATCGACGACGAGGTACTCCGGTCGGTGCTCAGGGGCCTCGACCTCGAAGAGGCGACGCTCGACCGCGATTGACAACCGTCGGTACCGTCGAAGTCATGACCACATCGGCTCCCTCGTTGCCACCGGTGCACATGCGCCGCAACGCCTTCGACCCCACCCCCGAGCTCAGCGAGATCCGGCGCGTGGTCGGCGTCGAACGGGTGGTCAACGCGCTCGGGATGCCGGTGTACCTCGTCACCCGGCACGACGACGTCAAGCGGGTGCTCTCCGACCACGACTGCTTCTCCAACTCGCGGCCACCGGGTTTCGTCGTCCCCGGCGCCCCCGTGTTGTCCGAGGAGGAGTTGGCCAGCAGCCGGGCGGGCAACCTGCTGGGCCTCGACCCTCCGGAACACCAGCGGCTGCGCCGCATGCTGACCCCGGAGTTCACCATCCGCCGCATCAAGCGCCTCGAGCCCAGGATCACCGACATCGTCACCGAGCACCTCGACGCCATGGAGGCCGCAGGATCGCCGGCGGACCTGGTCGAGAACTTCGCCCTGCCCATCCCGTCGCTGGTCATCTGCGAGCTGCTCGGCGTGCCGTACGAGGACCGCGCCGACTTCCAGGCCCGCTCGGTACGTCAGCTCGACCTGTCGCTGCCGATGCCCGAGCGCCTCGAGATGCAACGCCAGGGCCGCGCCTACATGCAGTCGCTGGTGACGCGCGCCCGCAGCCACCCCGGGGAGGACATCCTCGGCATGCTGATCCGCGAACACGGTGACGAGTTGAGCGACGACGAGCTCATCGGCGTCGCCGGACTGCTGCTGCTCGCCGGCCACGAGACGACCTCGAACATGCTCGGATTGGGCACGCTCGCGCTGCTGCGCAACCCCGACCAGTTGGCCGCCGTGCGCGACGATCCCGACGCCGTCGGGCCGGCCGTCGAGGAACTGCTGCGGTGGCTCTCGATCGTGCAAACCTCGATTCCCCGGGTGTCGACGCGCGAGGTCGAGGTGTCAGGGGTGACCATTCCCGCGGGACAACTGGTGTTCGCCTCGCTGCCGTCGGCCAATCGGGATCCCGAGTTCACCGACGACCCCGACACCTTCGACATCCGACGCGGCGCCGCCGGGCACCTGGCCTTCGGCCACGGGGTGCACCACTGCCTCGGCGCACCGCTGGCGAGGATGGAGATGCGGATCGCCTGGCCGGCCCTGTTCCGCCGCTTCCCGCGCCTCGCGCTCGCCGAGGACTTCGACGACGTCGCGTTCCGGTCGTTCCACTTCATCTACGGCCTGCGGTCGCTGGCCGTCGGCTTCTAGGGGGTCATCACGTGAGACTCGAAGCCGATCGCGACGCCTGCGTCTCGTCGGGCAACTGCGTGATGATCTCCGAGGCGCTGTTCGACCAGGACGACGACGGCGTGGTGATGCTGCTCGCCGAGGACGTGCCCGAGGCCGAGGAGGGCCACGCGCGCGAGGCGGTCGACGTCTGCCCGGCCCAGGCGCTACGCCTGGCGTGAGGCTCGCGGTCGTGGGTCGTCGCGGTGCAGGTCGATCACGCCGGCGCGGGAGAGCGCCAGCAGGCTGACCACCAACACCCACGCCGGGAACGCCAGCGCGAACCACATGCTGACGTCGCTGGCGACGAGGACGACGACCGCCACGCCGTAGGTGCCGAACACCAGCCAGCGCGGCATCAACCGCGTCTTCAGCCAGATCGTGGCCAGGGAGAACATGAAGACCCCCGCCATCCGCAGCGCATAGGTGTTGCTCAACGTCACGAGCAGCGCCTGCCCGAAGGCCACCACCGCGTCCTGCACGGCCGGCTCGGAACCAAACCGGCGGGTGGCCACCAGACCGGCGCCGACGGCCGAGGCCGCGAACATCATTGCGAGGAACAGCAACCCGCTGCCCAGGAACACCGACGAGAAGAACCTGTCCTCGAACCTGCCGATGCCGTCGCGCACCACGCCGATGAACCACAGGAAGGAGATGCCCGCGAACGGCATCAGGAGCGCCGCCACCTTGAGCTTGCCCTCGGCGCCGTCGGCCCACTGCGACCCTCGGGCGCCGCCGTTGGGCAGCGCAATCCTGATGAGCGTCAACGACGTTGCGAACAACACGGCGAACAGAACCCCCGCCGCTCCCGCGGCGCGCGGCGTCGACAAGCGGTTCGGCATCGAGGCGCGGCGTTCGGTCACCGGGTCATGGTGACACGTGGACCGCGCTTTGGGTCAGGGTTGGCCGGGGAGCAACCGGCTCATCAAACCGTTGGCCTCGGCGCACAGCGTGCCGTCGGGCTGCCGCAGTTCGGCGTTGACGAACGCCTTGCGGCCGTCGGTCTCCCGGATCCAGCCACGCGCGGTCAGCGTGGTGTCGATGGGTGTGACGTTGCGGTAGTCGACGTGTAGGAAGGCGGTGCGGCTGATGGGGCGGCCCGCCGCGTGGATGACCATCCCGAAGATCGAGTCGAACAGCAGCGGCAGCACTCCGCCGTGCACCGCGGAGTTGCCCCCCACGTGGAAGCGACTGAACCGGACGGTCAGGTCCACGCCGTCGGATGCCATGCCGGTGATCGTGTACGGCGCCATCAGCAGGCTGCCCGCCCCCGGCAGCGCGGGCACCCGGTTGGCCGGGCCGACGCCCTCGGGTGCCTCGAACGGGGCGAGCAGATCGATCAGCGCGTCCACCCTCGCGGCCGCATCGGTCCAGGTGTCGCCGTCCGGGTCGGCCGAGACGGCGAGATCCTGCAGTCGCCGCATCGAGCCCAGGAAGTGCCCGAACCCCGGACCGGGGTCGACGGGTTCCAGGAGCGGGAAGCCGCCGTGGCGGTCGTAGTCACCGTCTGCGGACTCGCTCACTCCAGCCCTCTGCTCTTCGCACAAGCGCTCATCGCTACGCCAGGATGTCCCGGCGCACGATCGTCTGCTCGCGGCCGGGGCCGACGCCGATGCACGAAACATGGGCTCCGGCAAGCTCTTCGAGACGCATCACGTAGTCGCGTGCCTTGGCGGGCAGCTCCTCGAAGGTGCGACAGGCGCTGATGTCCTCCCACCACCCGGGCAGTTCTTCGTACACCGGCTGGGCGATGGCGATGTCGCGCTGGGTCATCGGCATCTCGTCGGTGCGCTTGCCGTCGACGGTGTAGCCGACGCACACCGGCACCGTCTCCAGGCTCGACAGCACGTCGAGCTTGGTCAGGAAGTAGTCGGTGATGCCGTTGACGCGCGTGGCGTAGCGGGCGATGACGGCGTCGAACCAGCCACACCGACGCGCCCGGCCGGTGGTGACGCCGACCTCGCCGCCGGTCTTCGACAAGTAGGCGCCGAACTCGTCGAACAGCTCGGTCGGGAACGGGCCCGAGCCGACGCGCGTGGTGTACGCCTTGAGGATTCCGAGCACCGCCGTGATCTTGGTGGGCCCGATGCCGGAGCCGACGGACGCCCCGCCCGCGGTCGGATTCGACGACGTGACGAAGGGATACGTGCCGTGGTCGACGTCGAGCAGGGTGCCTTGAGAGCCCTCCAGCAGGACCGTCTCACCGCCTTCGAGCGCCTCGTTCAGCAGCAGCCGGGCGTCGGCGATGCGGTGCTTGAAGCCCTCGGCCTGCTCGAGGAGCGCGTCGCGCACCTCGTGCGGGTCCAACGCCTTGCGGTTGTAGATCTTGACGAGCACCTGGTTCTTGAATTCCAGTGCGGCGTCGATCTTCTGGGTCAGCGACTCCGGGTCGAGCACGTCGGCGACACGGATGCCGATGCGGGCGATCTTGTCCTGATAGCAGGGTCCGATGCCGCGGCCGGTGGTGCCGATCTTCTTGCTGCCCATGTACCGCTCGGTCACCTTGTCGATGGCCACGTGATACGGCATCAGCAGGTGTGCGTCGGCGGAGATCAGCAGCCGCGAGGTGTCGACGTCGCGATCCTCGAGCCCCTTGAGTTCGGTCAGCAGCACACCGGGGTCGACCACCACGCCGTTGCCGATGACGTTGGTGACACCGGGGGTCAGGATGCCCGACGGGATGAGATGGAGGGCGAAGTTCTCACCGTTGGGGAGGACGACGGTGTGCCCGGCGTTGTTCCCCCCTTGGTAACGAACAACCCATTGGACGCGGCCACCGAGCAGATCGGTGGCCTTTCCCTTGCCCTCGTCGCCCCACTGGGCGCCGATGAGGACGATTGCCGGCATCGCGTTTCTCCCGCTCATCTGCCTCTAATACTGTGACAGCCGGTGACATACCCTATCCGACCTGATGCCCAGCAGGTGAATCCCGACCTCCTCGTCCTCCGCTTCGGCGGTCGACGAGCACCGCGTTCGCTGGCCGCACTGCCCGTCGTCGATGTCAGCGCCGCGGCCGACGTGGACGCCGCGCTCGACGCCCGCCGGCTGATCGTGCTGGGCGAACACCGCGACCTCGCGGTCGTGCTGGCCAGGCTCTTGCGCGCGGACCGCCTCGACGTCGAGGTGGCGCACGTGCGGCGCTGGCGGGCCCGTCGCGCACGCACCGGGACGGCGCGACGGGTGCCGTTGATCCGCGACGAGACAGGGGCGGTGCTCACCCGCACCGGCCTCTGGCTGCCGCCCGACGACGGTGCGCGGACCCTCACCGGTGAGGCCGTCGTCGACGACACGCTGCTGTTCGACGGCGAGGTGGCAGGGGTGCGGATCGAACCGACGGACGACCTGCCCGGGTTACGGGCCCGGGTGCTGACCGGAGGGCTGCGACCGCGGCGCTGGGTGACCGGGCGAGCCGCGCAGTTGGGCACCACCGGGGTGACGGTGGTCCGTGACGGCGTGCATGCACCACGGCCGGCGCGCCGGTCGACGTTCTACCGGCACACCACGGGCTGGTTGGCCGTTCGGTGACGTAGTTTCGTGGGGTGAGCAACGTCCGTCCACTGCGCCAATCCGTGCGGCCCAGCCCGGTCTTCCTGGCCATCGTGGCGATCACCGCCGTCGGTGGCGTGCTCGCCTGGCTGGCCGAGTTCGACGCGACACCGCTGGCCTACGCCGGCGTGTTCGTCTTCGTGGTGTTCGGCTGGCTGGTCTCGCTGTGCCTGCACGAGTTCGGCCACGCCTACACCGCCTGGCGGTATGGCGACCACGACGTCGAGGTCCGCGGCTACCTGACGCTCAACCCGCTGAAGTACTCCAATCCGCTTCTCTCACTGGGTATTCCGGTGCTGTTCATCGCGCTGGGCGGCATCGGGCTGCCCGGTGGCGCGGTGTACGTCCGGACGTGGTCGATGACCAAGCGGCAGCGCACCACCGTCAGCCTGGCCGGCCCGTTCGCCAACGTCGTCCTGGCGATCGTGCTGCTGACCGTGACACGGCTGTTCTTCGATCCCGAACACGCGGTGTTCTGGGGCGGGGTGGCGTTCCTCGGCTTCCTGCAGGTCACGGCCGTGCTGCTCAACCTGCTCCCCATCCCCGGCCTCGACGGCTACGGCGCGCTGGAGCCGCACCTCAAGCACGAGACCCAGCGTCAGCTGGCACCGGTCAAGCAGTGGGGTTTCCTCATCCTGTTCGTGCTCCTGATGGCCCCCATGCTGAACCAGTGGTTCTTCGGGCTGGTGACGTGGTTCTTCGAACTCTCGGGGATTCCGGGCACGCTGTGGCAGGTAGGGGCATCGGTGACGCGGTTCTGGTCCGCCTGGTTCTGATCGACCGCCGATGAGCCCCAGTCGGTGGCCGCTGGCGGTGCGCGCGGCGACGAGCACCGCCGTCCCCATCCTCATCGGATCGGCCGTGGGCAACGTCGGGGCCGGCCTGATCGCCACCCTCGGCGCGTTCACCGCCCGCTTCGGCGGTGACCGGCCCTACCTCAACCGGGGCGTGCAGCTGGCGACGGTGTCGGTGGCCTTGGCGTCGGCGGTCGCGGTGGGATCGTGGTCGGCGCGGGTGGAATGGCTCGGTGTCGCCGTCGTCTCGGCGGTGGCGGTCGCGGCCGTGTGGTTGTGCAACGCGCTCGCGGTCGGCCCGCCGGGGGCCTACGTGTTCGCGCTGGCCTGCGCGGCTGGCGTCGGGGTGTCGGCGTCGGGGTTGGCGCCATGGCAGCTGGGACTGCTGGTGCTCGGAGGCGGTGCGATCGCCTGGCTGGTGCAGATGCTGGGGGCGCTGCGCGGACGGCGCCACCCGGAGCGGGTCGCCGTCGCCGCAGCCGGCGCCGCCGTGGCCGACTACCTCGACGCGGTGGGGTCGGCCCGCGAGACGGTCGCCCGACACCGCGCGGCGGTGGCCCTGCACGCGGCGTGGAACACCCTGATCAGCTTCCAGCCGACTACCCGCTCCGACGGCACGCTGCAGCAGTTGCGGGCCGCCAACCACGCCCTGCACGTGCTGTTCGCCGACGCGATGTCGGCATCGGTGGTCGGCGACGGCCCACCGGCGGGTGCCGCCGGCACCGCCCGCCACCTCGCCGACCTGACCGTGGACCCCGCCACGGTGTCGGCCCGCGATACCGGTCGGGCACCGCTCGGGCGTGCCCCGGCCGGCACCCTGCTGCGGCGCGCGCTGCGCCCCGGTTCGCACGTCCGCCACGTCATGGTCCGGGTCGCGATCGCCGCGCCACTGGCGGGCGCGGCGGCGGTGCTGCTCGGCATCGGGCACGCCTACTGGGCAATCGCCGCGGCGGTACTGATCCTGCACCAGGGGTCAGATCGCAGCCGCACGCTGCGGCGGGGGGCCGACCGGCTGATCGGCACCTGGGTGGGGCTGATCCTGGCCGCCGGCATCCTGTGGCTGCACCCCCAGGGCTGGTGGCTGGCAGCGATCGTGGCCGCCCTGCAGCTGATGATCGAGATGCTCGTGGTCCGGCACTACGGGTTGGCCTCGGTGTTCATCACCGCCGCGGCCCTGACCATCGCGACCGGCAGCCATCGCGTCGACGTCGTCGACCTGCTGCTGGCCCGCGGCAGTGACACGCTCATCGGATGCGCGGTCGGGGTGGCGGTGTTCCTCGCGGTCAGCCGCCTCCAGGAGGCCGACAGGCTGGTCGACGCGATGGCCGACGTGGTGGACGCCGTCGCCGCGACCGTGCCGCACCTTGCCGACGACACGGCGACCTTGGCCGCTCGCGCCGCCCGGCGGGACCTGCAGCTCGCCGCCGTCGACCTGCGCGAGGCCGTCGACGCCGCCGCGGCCGGCCCGACCCGGCGGCGTGCCGGGGGTGAGCGGCTACGGCCTGCCACGGAAGCCGCGGAGCACCTCGCCTACCGCGCGATCGCGGCATGCTGGGAGGCCGACGTCCGGACCGCAGGGCCGGTGCTCGGCGTCGGCGACGCCGAGTCGCTGGCCCGACGGTTGCGCGAGCTGGCGGTCGCGATGCGTGGCGGGACCTTCGTGGCCTCGGACGTCACCGCGTTGACCGAGGCGCTACACCGCTAGGCGAGACCCAGTTCGCCGCGGGCCGACCGATCACAGTCGTCGAGGAGATCCAGGCACCGCTGATACTCGTCGGTCTCACCGATGGCGTCGGCGGCGTGGGCAAGGGCGGCCACGCAGCGCAGGAAGCCGCGGTTGGGTTCGTGCGAGAACGGCACCGGGCCGAACCCCTTCCACCCGTTGCGCCGCAACTGGTCCAGTCCGCGGTGATATCCGGTGCGCGCATAGGCGTAGGCGGTCACCGCCTTGTCGTCGTCGAGGGCATCCTCGGCGAGCGTCGCCCACGCGACCGAAGCCGACGGATGCGCGGCGGCGACGATGGCCGGGTTCTCCCCGGCCGCCAGTTCCGCCTCCGCTTCGGTGTCGCCTGGAAGCCGGACCGGGTCAGGCCCCAGCAGATCGCCCATGTGAGTCATGCGCTTATTGTGCCGTGCGGATCCCACGCCGACGCCCTCAGGCTTCGCCGACCGCGAGGCGGATAGGATTCGGCATAGTCACGAGGGAGGACTGAAGCGCCCATGTCGAACCCATCGGGGACGAACGAGAACGACGAACGTCGCAACGAACCTGGTGCAGACGACGGCCACTCGCCCGAGACCGAGATCATCGATCCGGCCGCGTTGGCCGGCGCCGCCGAGGTCGAGTCCCCAGAACGCAGATTCACCGCACCGTCGGGCATGGACGCGGGCAAGACCCAGATCATCCACACCGCACCCGAGCCGGCCACCGAGATCTTCGCGATGCAGCGGGAGCACTCCGACGCCGCGGAGGCCGGGGCCTTCACCGCGCCGATCCCGCACGCGGGAGGTGCTGCGCCGCAAGTGATTCCCGGTCGCGGTGAGCAAGCCAAGACGCCGCGGAGCCGACGCAGCTGGGGCTGGGTGATCGCGGTGGTGCTCGTCATCGCCGCGCTGGTCGCCGTCGCCATCCTGGGGACCGTGCTGCTGTCCCGCGACGATTCCTCGGCGGTGTCGCAGGAGGACATGGTGCGCACCACGATCCAGAACTTCGACACCGCGATCCAGAAGGGCGACCTCTCGACGCTGCGCACCATCACGTGCGGCGAGACCGCCGACAGCTACATCAGGTACGACGACGACCAGTGGCGGGACATCCACTCCCGGGTCGCCGCGGCACGTCAGTACCCGATCGTGGCCAGCATCGACCAGGTCGTCGTCCACGATTCGCACGCCGAGGCCAACGTGACCTCGTTCATGGCGTTCGACCCCTCCACCCGCTCGACGCGGAGCTTCGATCTCGAGCTCCGCGACGAGCAGTGGAAGATCTGCCAAGCGCCGCAGTAACCAGCTGGCCCCCGTCCGATTGCCAGCTCAGCTGGCGGACACACTCCGGCCGCTGCTGTGCAGGTCGTTGCACGCCTCGACCACGCGCTCGGACATCGACGCCTCGGCCTTCTTCAGGTAGCTGCGCGGGTCGTAGACCTTCTTGTTGCCGACTTCGCCGTCGATCTTCAGCACGCCGTCGTAGTTGGCGAACATGTGCCCGGCCAGCGGACGGGTGAACGCGTACTGCGTGTCGGTGTCGACGTTCATCTTGACCACGCCGTACTTCAGCGAATCCTCGATCTCGGACTTCAGCGAGCCCGAACCGCCGTGGAAGACGAAGTCGAACGGCTTGCTGCCCTCGGAGAGCCCCAGCTTGGCCGCGGCGACGCGCTGGCCCTCGGCGAGCACCTCGGGGCGCAGCTTGACGTTGCCGGGCTTGTAGACGCCGTGCACGTTGCCGAACGTGGCGGCGAGCAGGTACCGGCCGTGGTCACCCGCGCCGAGCGCCTCGATGGTCTTCTCGAAGTCCTCGGCGGAGGTGTAGAGCTTGTCGTTGATCTCGGCCTCGACGCCGTCCTCCTCGCCACCGACGACGCCAATCTCCACCTCGAGGATGATCTTGGCCTCGGCCGCGAGCTTCAACAGTTCCTTGCCGATCTCGAGGTTCTCGTCGATCGGCACGGCGGAGCCGTCCCACATGTGTGATTGGAACAGCGGGTTGGCACCCTTGGCGACGCGCTCGGCCGAGATGGCCAGCAGCGGACGTACGTAGGTGTCGAGCTTGTCCTTGGGGCAGTGATCGGTGTGCAGCGCGACGGTGACGTCGTACTTGGCGGCGACCACGTGGGCGAACTCGGCGAGGGCCACCGCACCGGTCACCATCTCCTTGACACCCAGGCCCGAAGCGAATTCCGCTCCACCGGTGGAGAATTGGATGATTCCGTCACTGCCGGCGTCGGCAAAGCCCTTGATCGCGGCGTTCACCGATTCAGAACCGACGCAGTTGATGGCGGGGAATGCGAAGGAGTGCTCCTTGGCACGGTCCAGCATCTCGGCGTAGACCTCGGGAGTCGCGATGGGCATGTCAGTTTCCTCTCGGCATTCGTCCGGGTTCGTAGAGGAGTATCTCAACCGCCGCCGGGTCGCGGCACCTCAGGGTTGAGACGGCTCCGTCGCGGGTGACAGGATTCGTCCCGACAGTTCGAGCAGCGCTCGATGCAGGTCCTCGTCGTCGATGTCGGCCAGCTCCGGATCTGCGGCGGCCCGGCCCACCCCGGAACAGAAGACCGAGAACGCGATCCGGTCGACCGCATCGCGGTCCGGGCCCTCCATGAGTTCGCGCAGCCGGCCCGTCACCGCGTTGAACTCGGGATCACTGGTCACCAGCGCGTCGATGGCCGGGTCGCCGTAGAACACCACCGCCAAGCTCCGATGCCGCACCACCATCTCGACGAGCCCGCTGACGGCCACGGCCCGCCGTTGACGGGCGTCGGGCAGCGCGTCGGCGATCCTGATGACCCGGGCGATGTCCTCGATGGACGGCCGGATCACCTCCAGCGCGATGCCCTCCTTGGACTGGAACTGGTAGTAGACCGCGGCCTTGCTGACCCCCACCCGGTCGGCGATCATCTGCAGCGACGTCCCGTGCACGCCGTGTTCGGCGAAGAGGGCCACCGCGGCGTCGAGGACCCTGTCACGGGCCAATCCTCGCGGTGCTACGGGTTTCGCCAATGCCTTGCCTTCGCGATGGTGGCCTGCGAGCTCTTCTGCGACCGGATGTCTCGGACGGCGGAAGTGTACGTCCGCGACGTGCCGTCCCGAGGTGTCAATCGACCATTCAACTGAAGTTAGCCGTTCGGCTTGCCCAACTCCAGCACGCCCTCTATTGTTTGACGCGCTAACCACTTGGTGGGCTGCGGCGCCAAGGCGATGAAGGGGCTTCTGTGGTCGGGATCGTCAAGCGAGCGTGGATACCGCTGCTCATCGTGGTCGTAGTGGCAATCGGTGGCGTCGTGGTCTACCGGATGCACGGATTCTTCGGATCGAACAACGAGACGACCCGTCCTGGGGCCGGCCTGGCGCAGGACGCCGAACCGTTCAATCCCAAGGTCGTGACCTACCAAATCACCGGAACGGAAGGCGCCGTGGCGACCATCAACTACCTCGACCTCGACGCGACGCCGCAGCGCGTCGACGACGCCCGCCTGCCCTGGTCGATCACGCTGAGGACCACCAAACCGTCGGCCAGCGCCACCATCATCGCCCAGAGCGACGGTGACCAGATCGGCTGCCGCGTCAGCGTCGACGACGTGGTCAGAGACGAACAGTCCTCGACCGGGGTCAACGCCCAGGTGTCCTGCCTGGTGAAGTCCGCATGACCGACCAGCAGACGATCCAACAGACCGTCCACCGCGCGCGGATTCCTCGTTTCCTGCGCCTGTTCTGCGTGCCGGTCCTGCTCGGCTGGCTGGCCCTGACGGCACTGGTCAACGTCGTGGTGCCGCAGCTGGAGGCCGTGGGAGCGGCCAACTCCACGTCGCTGACCCCGAATGACGCACCCTCGCTGCAGGCCACCCAGCTGGTGGGCAAGCTGTTCGGCGAGTACGACTCCAACAGCTCGGCGATGATCGTCCTGGAGAGCGACAAACCCCTTGGGGCACGAGACCATCAGTACTACGACGGTCTGATCAAGGATCTGGAGAAGGACAAGACCCACATCCAGCACATCCAGGATCTGTGGGGCGATCCCCTGACCTCGTCGGGATCGCAGAGCGCGGACAACCTGTCGGCCTACGTCCAGCTCTACATCGCGGGCAACCAGGGTGAGACGCTCGCCAACGAATCGGTGCAGGCAGTGCGCGACATCGTCGCCGCCCACCCACCCCCACCGGGACTGAAGGTCTACGTCACGGGCGCCGGGCCGCTGAACTCCGACCAGCAGCACGCCGGCGACAAGAGTCTGCAGTTGGTCACGGCGCTGACCTTCGTGGTCATCGTGACCATGCTGCTGTTGGTCTACCGCTCAATCGTCACGGTGCTGGTGGTGCTGCTGACCGTGGTGCTCGAATTGGCCGTGGCCCGAGGCATCGTCGCGTTCCTGGGCTATCACCACGTCATCGAGCTCTCCACCTTCGCGGTGAACCTGTTGACGCTGTTGGCGATTGCCGCCGCCACCGACTACGCGATATTCCTCGTCGGCCGTTATCACGAGGCACGCAGCTCCGGGGACGACCGCGAAGACGCGTTCTACGTGATGTATCACGGCACCGCGCACGTCATCATGGGGTCGGGTCTGACGATCGCCGGTGCCACGCTGTGCCTGCACTTCACCCGGCTGCCGTACTTCCAGACTCTCGGAATCCCGCTGGCCATCGGCATGTTCGTCGTGACGATGTCGGCGTTGACACTGGCGCCGGCACTGCTGACCATCGCCTCGCGCTTCGGCCTGCTCGACCCCAAGCGCAAGACCAAGACCCGCGGGTGGCGACGGATCGGCACGGCCGTGGTGCGCTGGCCCGGACCCATCCTGGTGGCGTCGACGGCGATCACGCTGGTCGGCCTGCTCGCCCTTCCGTCCTACAAGACCAGTTACGACGACAAGAAGTACCTGCCGGCCGACGTCGAGGCCAACATCGGCTACGGCGTTGCGGCCAAGCACTTTCCACAGGCCCGGCTCAACCCCGAGGTGCTGATGCTGGTGGCCGACCACGATCTGCGCAACTCGACGGACATGCTCATCGTCGATCGGGTCGCCAAGAACGTCTTCCACCTACCCGGCCTCGCTCGGGTGCAGACCATCACCCGTCCGCTGGGCACGCCGATCGAGGGCAGTTCCATCCCCTTCATCGTCGGCCAGCAGGGCGTGAGTCAGAAGCTCGGGCAGTCCTACGCCGAACAGCGCACGTCCGATCTGCTGACGCAGGCCGCTGACATCAACGCCCAAATCGACGTCCTGCGGCAACAGTTATCGCTGCAGAAGCAAAGTGCCGCAGCGCAACAGGAGCAGACCGACGACCTCAAGAAGACCGTGGCGGTGACCAACGACCTGCGGGACAAGATCGCCAACTTCGACGACTTCTTCCGGCCCCTGCGCAGTTACTTCTACTGGGAACCGCACTGCTACGACATTCCCGTCTGCTACACGTTGCGGTCGATCTTCGACGCACTCGACGGCATCGGCGAACTGACCGACCTGCTGGGTGAGACGACTGCCAGCCTGGACAAGCTCAACGCCCTGCAGCCCAAGCTCATTGCGCTGATCCCGCCGCAGATTGCCAGCCAGGAACGCAATCGCGACCAGATCATGACCAACTACGCCACGCAGAAGGATCAGCAGAGTCTGCAGGACCGGCAGCAGTCCGATCCCAGTGCCATCGGCAAGGCCTTCGACGACTCCAAGATCGACGATTCGTTCTATCTGCCGCCCGAGGTGTTCGACAACCCCGACTTCAAGAGAGGCCTCAAGCAGTTCGTCTCGCCAGACGGAAAGGCCGTCCGGTTCATCATCTCCCACCAGGGGGATCCGGCGACCCCGGAGGGCATCTCACACATCGACGAGATCAAGAACGCCGCCTTCGAGGCCATCAAGGGCACGCCGCTGGAGACCTCGAAGATCTATCTGGGTGGCACCGCGGCCACCTACAAGGACATGCGCGACGGCTCGAACTACGACCTGATCATCGCCGCGGTGTCGGCGATCTGTCTGATCTTCATCATCATGTTGATCATCACCAGGGCTGCGGTCGCCGCACTCGTCATCGTCGGCACCGTGGTGTTGTCGCTGGCCGCGTCGTTTGGTCTGTCGGTTCTGTTGTGGCAGCACGTGATCGGTCTCGAGCTGCACTGGCTGGTGCTCGCGATGTCGGTCATCATCCTGCTGGCGGTGGGGTCTGACTACAACCTCCTTCTGGTGTCCAGATTCAAGGAGGAACGCGCCGCCGGGCTGAACACGGGCATCATCCGGGCGATCGCGGGCAGCGGCAGCGTCGTGACCTCGGCCGGCCTGGTGTTCGCGTTCACGATGATGTCGTTCGCGATCAGCGACCTGAAGGTGATGGCCCAGGTGGGCACCACCATCGGTCTCGGTCTGCTCGTCGACACCCTGGTGATCCGGTCGTTCCTCACGCCGTCGATCGCCGCGCTCATGGGCCGCTGGTTCTGGTGGCCCCAGAACGTGCGCCAGCGGCCCGCCCGCCAACCTCAGACGGTGAGCACCATCCGGTAGCGGGCCTTGCCGCTGTCCATGGCCGCGTACGCCTCCGCGGCCTGGGCCAGTGGCCGCTCCTCCACCATGGCGCGAACGCCCGACTGCACGGCGAATGCCATGGTCTCCTCGACGTCGCGGGAGGTGCCCGAGGGGTGTCCCGCCACCGAGAGGCCCGCGTTGATGAGGTCGAGCGGGCTGATCGGCAGGTTGTCCGGCGTGACCCCGATGATGACGAGCTCGCCCTGAGGGCCGAGGCCCCCGACCGTGGCGGCCATCGCGTCGGAGTTGGCCGCCGTCGCGAGCACGACCGCCGCGCCACCGAGCTTCCCGAGCGCCTCGGAGACGTCTTCGGCGGTGGAGTCGACGTAGTGGTGCGCGCCCAGTTCCTTGGCGTCGTCCGCCTTGCCCGAACCGCGGGCGATGGCCACCGTCTCGAAGCCCATCGCGCGGGCGAATTGCACGCCCAGGTGACCGAGACCGCCGACGCCGAGCACGGCGACGAGATCACCGGCCTTGGCCTTGGTGCTGCGCAACCCGTTGAACACCGTCACGCCGGCGCAGCCCAGCGGCGCCGCCTCGACGAAGGACAAACCCTCCGGAATGCGGGCCAGCGCCGTCCAGGGCACGGTGGCCGACTCCGCGTAACCGCCCGGGTACTGCAAGCCGGGCACCTGCAGGCGTTCGCACTGCATGAACAGCCCCTTGCGGCACGGGATGCAGCGATTGCAGTTGCCGCCGAACCAGCCGACCTCGACACGGTCGCCGACCTCGAAGTCCTCGACGCCGTCGCCGATCTCGGCGATGGTGCCGGCGATCTCGTGACCAGGCGTGATCGGCCAGTTCAACCCCGGAAAGCCGCCGTTGACGAAGGCGTGATCGGTGCCGCAGACCCCGGCGGCCTTGACGGCGATGCGGACATGGCCGGGCGGCGGGGAGGTGGTCTCGACGTCGACGAGGGTGAGGTCTGCGCCGGGCTCGGCGACGTGGACGGCTCTGTGTGTGGACATGGTTCGAGATTAGTGAGGAGGCGACGACGGTGTGAGGGTGTCGGCGACATCAGCTACCGCCGGTATCCTCGGCAGCCATGACGACCACGACCCTGGCGCTGCTGCCGGACTTCCTGGATCCGCTGACGCTTCTCGGGTACTTCGGCACGTGGGCGCTCGTCGGCCTGCTGGTCGTCGTGTTCATCGAGTCCGGCGTCCTGTTCCCCGTGCTACCCGGCGACTCACTGCTGTTCGTGGCGGGCATGCTGGCGGCGGGCACGGCCGCGCAGGCCTCGACGGTGCAGACCAACTTCCACCTGTGGCAGCTGCTGCTGTTCATCCCCATCGCCGCGGTGGCCGGCAGCCAGGTCGGCTACTGGATCGGCCGCAGCCTGGGCACCTCGATGTTCAAGCCGACCAACCGCGTGCTCAAGCAGAAGTATCTCGACGAGGCGCACGCGTTCTTCGAGGCGCGCGGCCCGTTCGCGATCGTGCTGGGCCGGTTCGTCCCGATCGTCCGCACGCTGGTGCCGATCACGGCGGGTGCGGCGCGGATGAACTACGGCGTCTTCACCTTGTTCAACGTCATCGGGGCGGTGGTCTGGGGTGTCGGGCTGACGCTGCTCGGATACTGGCTCGGTCAGTTCGAGATCATCCAGAAGCTCCTCGAGCCCATCTTCATCGTGATCGTGCTGGCCTCGCTCGCCCCGATCGTCTACGAGTGGTACAAGCGACGCAAGGCGGCCAAGCGGGCCGGCGGGGTCTAACCGAGTCCCAGCGCGGACGCCAGCGTCCGCAACGCCGGCCGGGGATCTGCCGTCGGATCGCCCTGGAGCACCTGCACCACCACGTGGTCCGCGCCCGCGTCGAGGTGCGCGTGCAGCGTGGCCGCGGCGTCGTCGACCGAGCCCATTCCGACGAGCCCGCGGGCCAACCGGTCGGATCCGCCGCGCACCAGGTCGGACTCGTCGAAGCCTTGCCGCAGCCACGAGTTGCGGTAGTTGGGCAGACCGCTGTAGACGTTGAGGTGCCCGTGCGCGGCGCTCAGCTGCTCGGCGTCGTCACCGCCCACGACGACGGCCTGCTCGGAGACGATCCACTTGTCGGGCCCGAGGATCTCCCGGGTCTTGCGGGACTGTTCGGGCATCACCAGGTAGGGGTGCGCGCCGTCGGCGTGCGTGCCGGACAGCTCGATCATCTTCGGTCCCAGCGCCGCGAGCAGACGGGCCGTCCGACCCGAGCCCGGCTCGATCTGTTCTGGTACCGACGCCATCTTGTCGAGGTAGCTGCGCATGGTGGCGAGCGGTTTGGCGTAGGTGCCGCCGAAACCGTGCTCGACGAGCGGGGCGTGACTCACGCCGAGGCCCAGCACGAAGCGGCCGGGGTGCAGCGCGGTCAGCGTGCGTGCGCCGGACTCCGCGGCCGACGCGGCGCGCGCGTGGATGTTGGCGATGCCGGTGCCGACGACCAGCCGCTCGGTGGCCGCGAGGAACGCCGCCGACTGGGTCAGGCACTCCTTGCCGGTGACCTCCGGAATGAACAACGAGCCGTAGCCCAGGGATTCGATCTCGCGGGCGACGTCCTGGGCCCGGCCCATCGGCCAGGTGTCACTGGACCACCAGACGCCAATCGTGGAGGGAAAGTCGATGCGGGCGCGGGAGGTGTCGGTCACGCGTCGATGGTAAGCGGTCAACCATCGGGTTGGTCGGGCGCCTCCGGCGTCACGTCCTCGCGTGACCCTCGAACTCGGTGAGCAACTCGGGGCGATCCACGGCGCTGGGGGTGAGGACGTCGGAGGCCTTGGCGCCCAGCAGGATCCGCTTGATCGGAATCTCGAGTCGCTTGCCCGTCATCGTGCGCGGGATGCCGGGCACGGCGATCACGTCGTCCGGGACGTGCCGGGGCGAGGCGCCCGAACGAACGGCGTCGACGATCCGCGACCGAAGATCGTCGTCGAACTCCACGTCCTCGGCGCAGGCGACGAACAGCGGCATCCAGTACCCGCCGTCGTCGAGTTCGACGCCGACCACCAGGCAGTCCTGGATCTCCGCCATGCCCTCGACCGCGTCGTAGATCTCCGCGCTGCCCATCCTCACGCCGCCTCGGTTCAGGGTGGCGTCCGAACGGCCGTGCACCACCACCGAATCGCGGTCGGTGACGGTGATCCAGTCACCGTGGCACCAGACCCCGGGGTACTTGTCGAAGTACGCCGACCGGTACTTCTCCCCGTCGGAGTCGTTCCAGAAGTACACCGGCATCGACGGCATGGGCTTGGTCACCACCAGTTCACCCGCCTGCCCGACCACCGGTCGCCCGCCGTCACCCCACGCCTCGGCGGCGACGCCGAGGCAGATGGCGTTGAGCTCACCGGCCCGGATGGGCACCAGCGGCGTTCCGCCGATGAACGCGGTCACGACGTCGGTGCCGCCGCTCATCGAGATGACGGGAATCGCACGACCCAGACCTTCCTGCACCCAGCGAAAGCCGCTGGCGGGCAACGGCGATCCCGTCGACCCGACCGCGCGCAACTTCTCGAGGTCGTGGTCGCGGCCGGGACGCAGCTCCTCCTTGGCACACGCCAGCCAGTACCCGGCACCGGCACCGACCACCGTCACCTCGTGCTCGGCGACCACCTGCCACAGGTAGTCCGTGCGGCCGAAGGTCGGGCTGCCGTCGTAGAGCACGATCGTCGAACCGACGAGCAGTCCCGACACCAACAGGTTCCACATCATCCAGCTGGTGCTGGACTGCCAGAGGAACCGGTCCTCGGGCGTGAGATCGAGTTGCAGGCCGAGGTACTTCAGGTGCTCGAGCAGGACTCCGCCATGGCCGTGCACGATGCCCTTCGGCGTTCCGGTGGTGCCCGAGGAGAACAGCACCCACAGCGGATGGCCGAAGGGAACGGGGCTGACGTCGAGCTCCTCCCCTGCTCCGCGCTCGAGCACCTCGGCCCACGGCGTCGTCCCGTCCACGGGCAGGCCGAGCCGGGGCACCAGCACCGTGTCCACCAAAGTGCTCAGGCGAGAACGTATTTCGTCGAGCTCGACATGCCGGTCTCGCCCCTTGCCGCCGTACACCGAGCCGTCGCTGGCCACCAAGACCTTCGGCTCCAGTTGGCCGAGCCGCGCGACCACGCCAGCGACGGCGAGATCCTGGTTGCACACCGCCCAGGTGGCCCCGACGCTGGCCGCCCCGAGGAAGGCGACGACGGCCTCGCCGACGTTGGGCAGGTAGCCGACCACGCGGTCTCCTGGAACGACGCCGACGCTGCGCAGGTACCCCGCGAACGCCGCGGTCTCGGCCCGCAACCGGTCCCACGACCATTCCGTGAAGCCGTCCTCGCCGGCGACCACCATGGCCGGCCGCTCGTCGGTCGCGTGCCGGAAGGCCTGGGTGACGTAGTTCAGCGTCGCATCGGGAAACCATTGGGCGCCAGGCATGTCCGCATTGCCGAGCACCCGGGTGGGCGGCGTCGCCGCCTGGACGTCGAAGAAGTGCCACACCGCGTCCCAGAACCACTCGAGATCGGCCACCGAGGCGCGCCACAGGGCGTGGTAGTCGGCGAACTCACCCCGGCCGGTCTCGGCCAGCCACGCCATGAAGGACGTCACGTTGGCGTCGTCGCGGACCCGCTGATCGGGCTCCCAGCCGCCGGAGAGGAATTCGGGTGACGTCACCGGTCGGGCTCCTCGGGCACGTCGAGGAGCAGCTGCCCGGCGGGGGTCTCGTCGGCGACGGAGAAGGCCGCCTCCATGAGCATCCATCCCGACAGCTGGACCGACAGGTCCTTCTCGGGGACCTCCGAGGCGTTGACCGCGCCGTCGACGGACTGCGCGTCCGTGCCGCCGGCCTTCGGCAGGTCGGCGTTACGATCCCAGAATGCCCCGAACAGCGGCAGACCGTCGACGCTCTGCCGGAAGTCCCAGGCCGACTGAGCGGACTTGACCACCAATTCCCGTGCGGTGGCGCGCGCCGCGACGTCCTCCGGGGTGTCCTCCGGAAGCCGATTGGCCGCCAGCGCCAGATAGCGGGCCAGGATGCCGTTGAACAGACCCCCGTCTCCCCCACCCGCACCCTGGATGACACCACCCGGCGCCATCCCGTCGGCGATCGCGTCGATGAGTCGACGCGCCCGACCGGAGTGCCGGGCGTCCTGGGTGCGATCGGCGAGTTCGACCTCCAGCCCAAGGACGACGCCCTGGCAGTAGGTGTATTGCGCACGCACCAGCGAGCCGCCCTTGATCCCGTCGAACACCAGGTGGGTCTCCGGGTCGATCAGCGTCTCGTCGATCCAGTCCGACATCTGCTGGGCGCGGCGCAGCCGGTCGTATCGCGCCAGGAAGATGCCCGCGGGTCCGTTGGCCGGTGCGTTGAAGAACTGGTCCTGTTTGCGCCAGGGGATGCCGCCGCCGTCCTCGGGCACCCAGGCGTTGAGGAACTGGTTGGCCAACGTGTCGAGCGCCTTGGGCCGCTCCACCCCGGCCTCGCTGCCGGCGCGCTCCAAAGCCAGTGCGAGCCATGCCATGTCGTCGTAGTAGTCATTGGTCCACTTCAACGTGTTACGCCAGTGGTGACCCTTGATCTGGCGCTCGATGGTCGCCTTGCGCTCGGGCTGCGGGTCGCGCATCTGGGCGTCGACCAGACAGTCGAGGAGGTGAGCCTGCCACCAGTAGTGCCACGTGCCGAACGACAGGTTCTTCTTCGTGGGCGGCCAGGACACGACGCCGAGTTGGGTGCCGGGCAGCCGCCACAGCTTCCGGTAGTGCCGTTTGGCGATCGCGGCCTCTGCACTGGCCGCGCGATTGGCCCACAGCTGATCCATTGACTCTTCCCGTCGCTTCGCTCACCTGGTGGATTTCATCCTGCCCTACCAGGCGTGCGCCGTGTCGGCATGCGTCGTGATCCAGGCATGCATCGCGATTCCCGCAGCCACCGCGGCGTTGACGCTGCGCGTCGAGCCGAACTGCGCGATCGACACCGTCAGCGCGGCACCGGCCTGCGCCTCGGGGGTGATGCCCGGCCCCTCCTGTCCGAAGATCAGTAGGCAGTGACGCGGCAGACGGGTGTGCTCGAGGCGGACGGACCCCGGGACGTTGTCGACCGCGACCACCTCCAAGCGCTCGCGCGCGGCGTAGTCGAGCAGTTCGGCGGTGCTCGCGTGATGCCGCAGTCGTTGGTAGCGGTCGGTCACCATGGCACCCCGGCGGTTCCACCGGCGCTTGCCGACGATGTGCACGGTGTCGACGGCGAACGCGTTGGCGGTGCGCACGACGGCGCCGATGTTGGCGTCGTTGCCGAAGTTCTCGATGGCAACGTGCAGAGGATGGCGCCGATGGTCGATGTCGGCGATGATGGCCTCGCGGGTCCAGTAGCGGTATGCATCGACGACGTTGCGAGTGTCGCCCTCGCGCAACAGGTCTGGGTCATACCGCGGGTCGTCGGGCAGTGGGCCGTCCCAGGGGCCGACGCCGGGCGCCGTCCCCCACTCGGTCGGACCGGGCGGCTCGGGGCCGGCCTCAGTCACGGGTGGTCCACAGCGCGGCGTGGGTGCCGACCACGGCGACCGTGGCGTACAGCAGAGCCTGGTTGATCTCGCCCTGCGTGCACAGGGAGGCCCGAATCGACACCGCGTCCAGCGATGCGTCGGGCAGCACCAGCAGTGACGCGCCGTAGACCGAGCAGGCATACGACAGCCCCTTGCCGGGCAGCGTCGGCGTGACCTGCACCATGAGCGGTCCGCCGCGCCGCACCGAATCCTCCCGGTATCGCGATGCCAGCCCGCTGATGTCGAGCCCCAGCAGCATGTAACCGTTGCCGTTGAACGCGTTTGGCTCTCCGAGGGCGGTGGGGGCCAGTTGGGATCCGTCGGCGTCGAACGCGTCGACGCTGGTGGACTTCACCACCAGGCCGGTCTCGGTGTCGGCGGTGGGGCTCAACCCGACCGGGAACGACGCCCCGTAGGCGGCGATGGTGCCGGGGATGCGGTCCTGCGGCGAGTAGACGTACACCCCGCGCACCTGGGTCTGGTCCCGAAGCGGACCCAAACACACGGTGCCCGAGACCTTGTCGGGATTCGGCGAGACCGCGGGCTGCAGGCTCAGGGTCGTGACGTTCGCGCAGCTGCCCAACGCGGTGCTCTCGATCGGATGGGCCAGTGCCCCGTAGAGGCCGAACCGCAGTGAGTCGGCCCGGGCGTGCTGACCGCCGGGCTGCGACGGGGACGCGTCCACGTCGACCAGGACGTAGTCACCGTCGAACCGGAGGTTGGACGCCGAGACGTTCCAGCCGAGCACGGCCAGCGACTCACCGATCTTGGCGCCCTGGGTGGCATACGGACTCGGTTGGGGATCGTCGGAACAGGCGACCAGGGCAGCGCCAACCACGAGGGTCAGCAGCAACGCGACGACAGCGCGCACTCAGGTACGGCCCCGGCCGCGGCCGACGACCTTGGTCGCGGCCCTCACCAGACTCCTCGGCACCACGCGTCCGGCGGTGGTGAGCGCCTTGTACTGCAGACCCGGCACGATCACCACCTCACCCTTGGCCACCGCGGCCAGGCAGTCGCGCACCACGTCGTCGACCTCCAGCCACAGGAACGACGGCGTGCCGTCCATGTCGATGCCCGCTCGCTCGTGGAACTCGGTGCGCACGAAGCCGGGGCACAGCGCGTGCACGCCGACGCCGGTGCCGCCGAGACCGTTGGCCAGCCCCTCGGACAGCGAGATGACGTAGGCCTTGGACGCCGAGTAGGTCGAGCCCCGGCCCGGCAGCAGACCGGCGACGCTGGCCACGTTGACCACGGTGCCCGCACCGGCGGCCAGCATCGGCGGCAGGGCGGCCCGGGTCAGCTGCATGACGGCGGTGACGTTGACGTCGAGTTGGGACTGCAGGGTGCCGAGGTCGGCGGTCCAGAATTCACCCGACGTGCCGAAGCCGGCGTTGTTCACCAGGATTCGCACGCCCAGTGCGAGACGGTCGGCCACCTTGAGGCGGTCGTCGGCGACGGCCAGGTCGGCCGCGAGAACCTCGACGTCCACCCCGGCGTCGGCACGCAGTTCGGCGGCGAGCCGCTCCAGGCGTTCGACGTCTCGGGCCACCAGCACCAGGTCATGCCCGTCGAGGGCATATCGGCGGGCGAATCCCAACCCCAGTCCCGACGTCGGTCCGGTGATCAGTGCAACGGGTCGTGGCATGCCCGACAGGTTACGCGGGCACGCCCGGGCGGTGCGTCAGCGTTGGTAATGGGGCGACTGGCGCCCGTTGCGCACCGGCGGACGCTGCTGGGTGAAGCGGCCGACGTCACCGCGATTGGGCGGCGCGTCGGTGCGACCGGCGGGCAGTTCGGCGGGGCGTGCGGCCACCGGACGGCTGGGCGAGCCACCGCGGCGGGCGATGGCCTGGCCGGCGACGCCGCTCTGGCCGGGCTGCGGGATGGGCGGAAGGACGCGCAGCAGGTCGTTGAACTGCCGCACCACGAGCAGGCCCTCGTCCCACTGGGCGCGGGTGCTGGTGACCGGCATGCTGACGAGCGTCCAGTGCTGCTCGTTCCACATGACCTCGGCGCAGTCGGGAGCGGCGTGGGCGAAGGTCACCATGCGGCGGTCGCAGGCGCGACGGGCGGCGTCGAGGTTGGTGGAGTACACCATCCGCGGTCCAATGGCGCCGAGCAGCCAGATGTCGCTCTCGCGGGGTTCCTTGATGTCCTTGAGCCGGACGTCGACGACGACGTTGGTCCCGACCTTGCGGTGCAGGGCGATGACGGTCGCGACGTCCTCGAGGTCGAAGATGTAGACGGCTTCGCCACGGATCTGCCCGAGGACCACGTTCTTGGCGTCGACGTCGCCGACGGTGGACATCACGCCGCGCTTCCAGCGGTCGACGATCTCGCTCGACTCGTGTTCGTAGTCGAACCCGTGCGACTTGGCCCACGACTTGCGGCGGCGACCGAGGCCGCGACGTTTGTCGAGGTCGACGTACAACAACACGGCCGCACCCACGAAACAGAGTGCGGACAGTGTGAACCAAAGCGGGACCATTGAGCCCCAGCCTACTGGTTGGTACGGGTTTCGCCCGAACTCGAGTTGATCACAAACCGGTCACGCCTCGTCGCCGCCGTTCAACGGGCAGGTCGCGCAGACTGGTCTGGTGAGCGATCTCTCCGGCAAGGCCTTCCTCGTCGTCGGCGCCAGCGGCGCCCTGGGCTCCCGCATCGCGCAACTGCTGGCCGACCGCGGGGCCGACGTGTCCGTCAGCGGCCGGTCGTCCGAGGCGCTGGCCGGGCTCGGCATCGACGGCGCCCACGAGGTGGTCGGCGACTTGCGCGAACCCGATGCGCCGCGCTCGATCGTCGCGGCTGCCCTGGAGCGGCACGGACGGCTCGACGGCCTGGTGATCGCGGCCGGGATCGTGGCGTTCGGCGCGCTGACCGACGTCGACGACGACACCGTCGACGACCTCGTGCTGGTCGACTTCCTCGCCCCGCTGCGGCTGATCCGCGCCGCGCTGCCCGTGCTGGAGCGCGACGGGGTGATCCTCGGCATCAGCGCGGTGGTGGCGGAGAAGCCGATGGCCAACATGGCCGCCTATTCGGCGGCCAAGGCCGCGACGGCGGCGCTGTTCACCGCGGTGCGCGGCGAAGCACGCCGGCGCAAGGTCCGCGTCGTCGACGTGCGGCCCCCTCACACCGAGACAGGGTTGGCCGGTCGCGCGATCGCCGGCGAGGCACCCAAGCTGCCGACGGGGCTGGACCCCGACGCCGTCGCGGCGCGCATCGTCGAGGCCCTCCTGGGCACCGAGACCGACGTCCCCAGCACCGCCTTCTGAGGCGCGAGCAGAGGAATCAGCCCAGGACGAGGCCGTCGCCGTCAGCGGTGACGTTCACCGGCACCACGTCGCCGTCGTGCACGTCTCCGGCCAGCAGTTGCTTGGCCAGCTGGTCGCCAATGGCCTGCTGCAACAGCCGGCGTAGCGGCCGGGCCCCGTACAGCGGGTCGAAACCACGGTCGGCCAGCCACTTCTTGGCCGGCAGCGACACCTCGAGCAGGAGCCGCCGCTGCGCCAGTCGCTTCTGCAACTGACCCAGCTGGATGTCCACGATCGACACCAGTTCCTCGGGGTTCAGCCCGTCGAAGACGATGACGTCGTCGAGGCGGTTGATGAACTCGGGCTTGAAGGCCGAGCGCACCGCGGCCATCACCTGCTCCTCGGAACCCCCGGCGCCCAGGTTGGACGTCAGGATCAGGATGGTGTTGCGGAAGT
This sequence comes from Mycobacterium sp. NPDC006124, assembly GCF_040614235.1. Lineage (NCBI taxonomy): Bacteria > Bacillati > Actinomycetota > Actinomycetes > Mycobacteriales > Mycobacteriaceae > Mycobacterium > Mycobacterium sp. NPDC006124. The sequence continues at coordinate 261,999 of NZ_JBEXUA010000006.1, forward strand.
CGACCGTGCGGCCCTGGCCGTCGGTCAGCCTGCCCTCGTCGAGCACCTGAAGCAGCACGTCGAAGACATCCGGGTGCGCCTTCTCGATCTCGTCGAACAGCACGACGGCGTAGGGCCGCCGGCGGACCGCCTCGGTGAGTTGGCCGCCCTGGTCGTATCCGATGTAGCCGGGGGGCGCACCGACCAGTCGGGCGACGGAGTGCTTCTCGCCGTACTCGCTCATGTCGATGCGGATCATCGCCCGCTCATCGTCGAACAAGAACTCCGCCAGCGCCTTGGCCAGCTCGGTCTTGCCGACGCCGGTGGGGCCCAGGAACATGAACGAACCCGTCGGCCGGTTGGGGTCGGCCACGCCGGCGCGGGTTCGGCGGACGGCGTCCGACACCGCCTGCACGGCCTTGCGCTGTCCGATGACGCGCTTGCCCAGCTCGGCTTCCATGCGCAGGAGTTTGGCGCTCTCGCCCTCGAGCATCCGGCCGGCGGGGATGCCGGTCCAGGCCTCCACGACGTCGGCGATGTCGTCGGGCCCGACCTCCTCCTTGAGCATGACGTTCTCGCGTGCCTCGGCGACGGGCAGTGCCGCGTCGAGCTTCTTCTCGACCTCGGGGATGCGCCCGTAGCGCAGCTCGGCGGCCTTGGCCAGGTCGCCGTCGCGTTCCGCCCGCTCGGACTCGCCGCGCAGCGTGTCGAGCTGCTCCTTGAGTTCGCGGACGACGTCGATGGCACTCTTCTCGTTCTGCCACCGGGTGGTCAGCTCCGCCAGCTTCTCCTTGTGGTCGGCCAGCTCGGACCGCAGCTTCTCCAGCCGGTCCTTGGACGCGTCGTCGGACTCCTTCGACAACGCCATCTCCTCGATCTCCAGCCGTCGGACCAACCTCTCGACCTCGTCGATCTCGACGGGCCGGGAGTCGATCTCCATGCGCAGCCGCGACGCCGACTCGTCGACCAGGTCGATGGCCTTGTCGGGCAGGAAGCGCGAGGTGATGTAGCGGTCGCTGAGCGTGGCGGCGGCCACCAGCGCGGAGTCGGTGATGCGGACGCCGTGGTGCACCTCGTAGCGGTCCTTGAGACCGCGCAGGATGCCGACGGTGTCCTCGACCGACGGTTCGCCGACGAGAACCTGCTGGAATCGGCGCTCCAGGGCAGCGTCCTTCTCGATGTACTTGCGGTACTCCTCGAGCGTGGTGGCACCGACCATGCGCAGTTCGCCGCGAGCCAGCATCGGCTTGATCATGTTGCCGGCGTCCATCGCGGACTCACCGGTCGCGCCGGCGCCGACGATGGTGTGCAACTCGTCGATGAAGGTGATGACCTGCCCGGCCGAGTTCTTGATGTCGTCGAGGACGGCCTTGAGGCGTTCCTCGAACTCACCGCGGTACTTGGCGCCGGCCACCATCGACCCCAGGTCCAGGGAGACGACGGTCTTGTCGCGCAGGCTCTCCGGCACGTCGCCTTCGATGATGCGCTGGGCCAGGCCCTCGACGATCGCCGTCTTGCCGACGCCGGGCTCGCCGATGAGGACCGGGTTGTTCTTGGTGCGGCGGCTGAGCACCTGGACGACGCGACGAATCTCATTGTCGCGGCCGATGACCGGGTCCAGCTTGCCCTCGCGGGCGGCGGCGGTCAGATCGGTGGAGTACTTCTCCAGCGCCTGGTAGGTACCCTCGGGGTCGGGGCTGGTGACGCGGGCGCTGCCGCGCACCTTGGTGAAGGCCTCCCGCAGGGCCTGCGGCGAGGCGCCGTGCCCCGTCAGCAGCTTGGCGACGTCGGAGTCACCGGTGGCCAGGCCGACGAGCAGATGCTCGGTGGAGACGTACTCGTCGTCCATCTCGACGGCGAGTTGCTGGGCGGCGGTGACCGCCGAGAGCGATTCGCGCGACAGATTGGGCGTCGAATTGGCGCCGCTGGCCTTGGGCAGGCGGTCGACGAGGTTGGCGGCCTCGGAGCGGATGATCGCGGGATCGACGCCGACGGCCTCGAGTAGTGGTGCTGCGATGCCGTCGCTCTGGGCGAGCAGCGCCGTCAGCAAGTGGGCGGGCCGAATCTCGGGGTTGCCTGCGGCACTGGCCGTCTGCAACGCCGAGCTGAGCGCAGCCTGGGTCTTCGTGGTCGGGTTGAACGAGTCCACGACACCTCCGTTTCTTTCGTGGAAAATGCTTGTCGCGTTGTTCAACGCCGTCAAGGTTGAGTCTGTTCCGCTCAACTCTGACGAGTTTTGGGCCGGACGTCAACCCCGGGTGGTCTGCGGGTCCAGACTCGGCAAGGCATCCAGCAGCTGCGGCGCCGTCAGCGGGGGGCTGAAGTGGTACCCCTGCGCCAGATCGCAGCCGTACTCCTCGAGGCGAGCGGCGACGGCCGCGTTCTCGACGCCTTCGGCGACACACGTCACCTCGAGGTCGTGCGCGAGGTCGATCACGGCCCGCACGATGGAGGCAGTGCGCCGATCTTCGAGAATGGGCATGACGAACTGCCGGTCCAGCTTCACTTCGTCGACCGGCAACTCCCTCAGGTAGTGCAGTCCGCCGAATCCGCTGCCGAAGTCGTCGACCGACACCCGAATCCCTTTCTCCCGCAGACACTCCAGCACCTCGCGGGCCTTCGGAAGATCGTCGATGACGAGGTCCTCGGTGATCTCCAACGTCAGCTCGGTCGGGGCCAGCCCGTGCTCGCCGAGCGCGGCGGTCAACCGGTCGGGCAGGTCGGAATCGTCGAAGGATGGCGCGAACAGGTTGACCGCGACGGGCACCGTTCGACCGGCCTCGTGCCACCGCGCCGAGTCCGCGAAGACCAGTTCGGTCATCGCGGCCATCAGGTCGTGACGACGGACCAGGGGAAGGAAGTCTCCCGGGGTCAGCAGCCCGTGCTCGGGATGGGGCCACCTGACCAACGCCTCCACCCCGACGACGTGGCCGCCGAGTCGCAGGTCGACCTTCGGCTGATACACCATCGCGAGGTCGCCGTGCTCGATCGCCTGGCGGAGGTCGTTGAGCAATCCCAGCCGGGGCGCGTCGTCGTCGACGGTCAAGCGACGCATCGGGCCGGAGTCCGAGGCGAACGTCACGACCCCGGAGTCCCGGGTGCGCTTGGCGGCGTACATCGCGAGGTCGGACTGCTTGAGCAGCATGTCGGCCTGCAGGTCTCGATCCCGCGCCGGCGCGACGGACAATCCGACGCTTGGGCGAATGGGCAGCAGGTGCCCGTCGACCAGGAAGGGCTCCTCGAAGGCGTCGAGCACGCGTTGCGCGACGGAGTCAGGTGTCTCGGGACCCTTCTCGATCAGGATCGCGAACTCGTCGCCGCCCAGCCTCGCGATGGTGTCGCCGCTGCGTACCGCCGACCGGATCCGCGCCGCGACGTCGACCAGCAGGGCGTCGCCGGCGGCATGGCCCAGACCGTCGTTGACGAGCTTGAAGTCGTCGAGGTCGAGCGTCAACACGGCCAGCACTCCGAACAGCTCACGCCGGTGCAGTTCGACGGCGTGGTTGAGCCGGTCGTTGAACAGGTATCGGTTGGCCAGGCCGGTCAGCGGATCCTGCAACGCCTGTTCGGCGACCACGGCGAGCAGACGCTGGTTGGTGCCCATCACCAGGAACTGACGCAACATCACGACGATCACCAGTGCCACCGACACCGACAACACCACGACCGAGGCCGGCTTGGCCAGATCGGCCACCACACAGACACCCGCGACCGACAGCGGCACGTAGGGCAGCCACAGAGTGTCGTGGACGGGGATCTGTCCGGCGCGCCGCTGACCACGACCGGCGAGCGCGCCCAGTCCGACCGCCAGCAGTGAGGTGGCCCAGCCGAGGTCCAGCAGGTCTCCCCGGCTGCGTCCGCTGTCGGCGACCACGTGGTAGAGCACGTCGTTGGAGATCGACATCAACACGATGCCAACGGTCAGCAGGGCCACCGACATCCGGGCGGCGCCCTTCGCGCGGATCGTGACGAGCACTCCGACGGTGATCGCGACGAGGTCGAGAATCGGGTAGGCCAACGTCACCGCGAATACGACCGGATCGGTGCGGCCGGCGTCGAACAAACCCCGCAGCACCACGATCCAGGCGATGAGGAACAGCGACCCCGCCACGACCAACCCGTCCATCAGCAGCCTCGTGGCCGAGGGCCCGGTGGAACCGACGGGCAACAGCAGCAGCGCGCCGCACGTCACGATCGGAAAGACGATGAATCCGAGGTCCGCCCACGCGGCGAGGGGACCGTGGACGCCACCGTGGGGTGAGCGTAGATCCGAGCCGGCGATGGCCACGATCCACGCGGCCGCACCCACGCCCACCATGGCCCAGGCCGCGCGGGCGCGACCGCCGTTGGACACCGCGGCCGCGGCGCTGCACGCCAGCGCGAAGAGCCCGAAGACGGCGAAGGCCACGTCGCCGACGATCTGCGCCGCCGGACTGGACGTCTGCCCCGTGACCCGCTCGACGATCAACCACACGACGTAGCCGACCCAGACGGCAACCCCGAGCGGCGCGGCGCGGTGAGGCTGCAGCAAAGTCACTCTCAGCACCTTCCCGACGATCCGACGCTGCATGGGCGTGATCACCGACGATCGTCGCAGAACGGTAGCCAATTTACGAACGCGACAGACGGCGGTGTCGTTCGTCGCCGACGGACGACGGCGCTGCCCTAAAGTCAAGCGGGCATTGACGGAGTGAGGAGACGAGTGGACATCAGCACGGTCACCGAGGTCGTCCGCGTCCCGTCGAACCCGCCAGGACGGACGTGGCGCCCGGGCGACGCATGGCTCGCCGGTGGCACGTGGCTCTACTCCGACCCGCAGCCCGAACTCCGACGTCTGATCGATCTCGCTCCGTTGGGTTGGGATTCGTTGCGCGCCAACGCCAACGGTCTCGAGATCGGGGCGACGTGCACCATCGCCGACCTCCACGCCTTCAGCGCACCCAGCGACTGGACCGCGGCACCGCTACTGCGCACCAGCTGCGAGGCGTTCCTCGCGTCGTTCAAGGTGTGGAACTCCGCGACCGTCGGCGGCAACGTCTGCATGGCCCTGCCCGCAGGCCCCATGATCACCATGGCGGTGGCGTTGGAGGCGACCTACGAACTGTGGTCGACGACCGGGACCGCGCGCACCGTCGATGCAGGCGACTTCGTCACCGGCAACCACACCACCATCCTTCGACCCGGAGAGTTGTTGCGCAGCATCCACATTCCGGTCGACGCGCTTCGCAGCAGGCAGGTTCACCGCCGCTTCACGCTGACCAAGATGGGTCGGTCGACGATATTCGTGGTCGGAACGCAGCGCGACGGCGCGAACGATCTGACGCTGACCATCACCGCGGCCACCACGCACCCGATCCAGCTGGCCTTCGACGCCGTACCGTCCGCCGACGCCATGGCCGCAGCCGTCGACGCCATCGACGACGACGTCTGGTTCGACGATCCCAACGGCAGCCCGGGCCACCGCAAGCACCTGGCGAGGCACTTCGCCGAGCAGATCCGCACCGAACTCGGCATGGGAGCCACCCGATGAGCTACACCGTGAACGGTCGGGTCTTCGACGCCGAGCCGCAGCCCGGCCAATGCCTCCGCACCTTCGTCCGGTCGTTGGGCGTGTACGGGGTCAAGAAGGGTTGCGACGCAGGCGATTGCGGTGCCTGCACGGTGTGGCTCGACGGCAAGCCGGTGCACAGCTGCATCACCCCGGCCTTCCGCGCCGACGGCTCCGAGGTCACGACGATCGAAGGCCTGGGGACGCCGGAGAACCTGCATCCCATGCAGGAGCAGTTCCGGCGGGCACCGGGCTTTCAGTGCGGATTCTGCACCGCCGGCATGATCATGACCGCTGCTACGTTCACCGACGAGCAGAAGGAGGATCTCCCCCGGGCGCTGAAGGGAAATCTGTGCCGCTGCACCGGTTACCGTGCGATCGAGGATGCGGTCAAGGGAGTCGGCGCCATCGAGGAGCCCGCACCGGGGCAGGCCGTCGGCACGAGCGTCGGTGCGCCGGCCGCCACGGAGGTCGTGACCGGGACGGCCGAGTTCACGATGGACACCCAGATGGAGGGCATGCTGCACCTCAAGGTGCTGCACTCCCCCCACGCGCACGCTCGGATCGTGTCCGTCGACTGCTCGGCGGCGATGGAAGTCCCCGGGGTGCAGCGGGTCTACACCTGGCAGGACGTACCCCGCAAGCGTTACAGCACGGCCATCCACACCGATCACCTCGTCGACCCCGACGACACCTACATGCTCGACGACGTCGTGCGCTTCGTCGGTCAGCGCGTCGTCGCGGTGCTCGCCGACTCCGTCCGAGCCGCCGAGGAGGGCTGCCGCCGCGTCGTCGTCCAATATCAGATCCTGCCCGCGGTATTCGACCCCGAGGAGGCGATGCGCGACGGCGCACCCCGGCTGCACGCCTCCGACGACCCGTTCGCCAGCGACGAGGGCCACAACGTGCTGCTCGAACTGCACGGCGAAATCGGCGACCTGGCAGTGGGTTTGGCCGAGGCCGACGTCGTGCACGAGGCGACCTACACGTCGCCCAGGGTCCAGCACGCCCACCTCGAGACGCACGGTTCGATCGCGTGGATGCAGGGTGGGCGGCTCAACGTCCGCACGGCCTCCCAGTCCCCCTCGATCGCCAAGCTCAAGCTGGCGCATCTGTTCGACCTGCGGCCCGACCAGCTGCGGGTGTTCTGCACCCGCGTCGGCGGCGGCTTCGGCGGCAAGCAGGAGTTGATCACCGAAGACCTTCCCGCTCTCGCCGCGATGGAGACCGGTCGGCCGGTGTCCCTGGAGTTCACCAGGGAGGAGGAGTTCGTCACGGCCTCCCCTCGACACCCCATGAAGATCACGGTCACCCTGGGTGCCAGGGCAGACGGCACGCTGACCGCCTTCGGCTACCGCAACGTCTCCAACACCGGCGCCTACGGCAACCACGGTGGCGAGACCTTGTTCGCGGGCGGCGCCGCGATTGCGCTGTACCGCTGCGCCAACAAGAAGTTTGACGCTTGGTCGGTCTACACCAACACCGTGCCCAGCGGCGCGCTGCGCGGTTACGGCATGACCCAGCCCGGCTACGCCGTCGAATGCGCGATCCACGAACTGGCGGTCAAGCTCGGGATCGACCCGATGGAACTGCGCCGACGAAACGTCGTGCGTCCCGGCGACCCGTTGCTGGCGCTGGCCGATCACGCCGACGACGTGGAGTTCACCGAGGACGGCATCACCGAGTGCCTAGACCTGGTCGACGCCGCCCTACGGCGTGACCAGTCCGGAGGCGACCTCGGGCCCGACTGGCTCGTCGGATCCGGGGCGGCTAGTTCGTTGCACGAGACCGCACCACCCACCGACCACATCAGCGACGCCTGGGCGACACTGCGCGCCGACGGTGTCTACGAGATCGCCGTCGGCACCGTCGAATTCGGTGAGGGCACTTCCACGGTGCACGTTCAGATCGCCGCGACCAACCTTGCGACGACCCCCGACCGCATCCACCTCGTGCAGTCCGACACCGACCGGACCGGCTTCGACACGGGTGCGTTCGCCAGTGCGGGAATGTTCGTCGCCGGCAACGCCGTGAACTACGCGTCGACGGCGCTCCGCAACCGCATCCTGCGCTTCGTCGCTCAGCACACCGGCGTGGCCCTCGAGGAGTGCACCCTGGATCACGACGGCGTGGTCTACGGAACCGGCAGGATCTCCCTGTCCGAGATCGTCGCGGCTGCGGCGGTCCGGGGAATCCGGCTCACGGAGTCGCGCAAGGCCTTTGGCTCGCCGCGAAGCGTCACCTCCAACAGCCACGGCTTCCGCATCGGGGTACACCGCGTCACCGGTGAGATCCGCATCCTCTACAGCGTGCACGCCACCGACGCCGGGGTGCTCATCAACCCGGCTCAGGTACGCGGGCAGGTCGACGGCGGGGTGGCGATGGGCATCGGCTTCGCGTTGACCGAGAACTTCCACGTCGACGACGCGGGCGTCATGACCAATCCGAGTCTTCGCAACTACCGCATCCCGACCTATGCCGACGTGCCCAGGACCGAGATCCTGTTCGTGACGTCGGGCGACTCCGTCGGCCCCATGAAGGCCAAGGGCATGGCGGAGTGCTGCATCAATCCCGTTGCCCCCGCCTTGGCCAACGCACTCCAGGACGCGACCGGGGTACGGTTCCGCGACCTGCCACTGACCCCCGAACGCATCTACGACCGGCTGCCCGCAGGTCGCCCGACTCCCGTGGCGTGAGCGGCGCCGTGGACAGCCAGAGGTCTACCGACACGGCGGCCACCGTCATCATCGGCCAGAAGGTGCGACCCGGCTCCGAGCGCGACTTCGAGGCGTGGCAGCTGAACATGAACGCCCGTGCGGCGGTGTACCCGGGGTTCCTCGGTGCCGAGGTCAACCCTCCGACGGCGGTGCAGTCCGACTGGGTGGTGGTGTACCGATTCGACTCGATCGCCCACGTGCAGGCATGGCTCAACAGCGCCACCCGTCAGGCGATGCTGATCGAGGGAGCGAAATTCTTCGACGGACCTGGCACGCAGCAGGTGATCAGCGGCGGGGCACGGCCGATCGACCCTCTGGTGACCGTCGTCGTGACCCATCGCGTGACTCCCGACTGCGTGGCGGACTTCCTTGCCTGGCAGGAGCGGCTGCGCCTGGCGGAGGCACGATTCGAGGGCTTCCGGGGGAGCGAGGTCTTCCGGCCCGTCGAGGGCATCCAGAACGAATGGACCACGCTCTACCGGTTCGAGAACGAGTCGGATCTGGAGAAGTGGCTGATCTCCGACGAGCGCCGTGAACTATTGGCCGAGGGCGAGAAGTTCGCCGACTTCCAGTCCCGTACGGTCGACGATTCGTTCGGCAGCTGGTTCGCCTTCGACGAGAACGGCCGCGAGGCGCCGCCGCCGTCGGAGGTGAAGACCTCGCTCGCGGTCTGGATGGGTCTCTACCCCACGGTGGTGTTCCTGACCCTCGCGCTCTCGCCGCTACACCTGCCGCTGTGGCTCGGCATGCTGGTGGGAAATCTGTTGTCCAGCTTCGCGATGAGCTTTCTGGCGATGCCGTACTACGTCAACCCCGTCCTCAAGCGCTGGCTGCGTCCGGCGCCGGGGACGTCCTCCCGACGCAACGACCTGCGCGGTCTGGCGCTGCTGGTCGGACTCAACGCGTTCTGGGTGGTCGTCTTCTACGTGGTGACGCAGGTCATGTGGCATCTGCCGTGACCGGTTCCTCGTCGTCCTCGTCGTCCTCGACGCCTTCGTCGTCCGGTGGCGTCTCCCCGGCCCGCATGCCGACCTGTTCGCCGTAGTACCGGACGATCACGGCCAGCGTGGCGGCGACGGGCACGGCGAGGAACGCTCCGATGATGCCGAAGACCGTGCCGCCCAACGTCACCGCGAGCAGCACGATCACGGCGTGCAACTTCATCGACTTCGCCTGCAACCACGGTTGCAGGACGTTGCCCTCCAGTTGCTGGACGGCCAGGATCAGTCCCAGCACGATGAGCGCGTTGACCGGACCGTTGGACACCAAGGCGATCAGGACGGCCAGACCCCCGGCGACGAATGCACCGACGATGGGGACGAACCCGCCGATGAAGGTGACGATCGCGAGCGCATAGGCCAGCGGCACTCCGAGGACCACCAGGCCGATGCCGATGAGCACCGCGTCGACGAGGCTCACCAGGGCCTGGGTGCGAATGAAGCCACCGAGGGTCGACCAGCAGCGGCTCAACACCTCGGCGAGGTGCGGCGCCGCGGGCATCCCGGCGCTGCGACGCAACCAGGGCATGAACCGCGGGCCGTCCTTGAGCAGGAAGAACGTCACGACGATGGCGGTGAACAGCGTGACGAGTGCCGACGCAGCCGCACCGACGCCCGTGAACAGTCCCGACGCGATCTGCGTGCTGCTGGAGTTCAACGCGTCGTTGATGGCCGACACCCCTGAATTCAGCTGGGCCTCGCTGATGTTCAGGGGCGGTCCGGCGAGCCAGTTGCGTACCTGGACGACGCCGGCCTGGGCCTGGTCGGCCAATTCGACCGACTGCTCGAAGATGGCCGGCGCGACCGCCGCGACCAGACCGGCGACCACACCCACGGCCAGCAGGAGCACGAGCAGCACCGCGGCGGCGGGAGGCACCCCCTTGGCGCGCAACCACCGCACCGGCGGCCAAAGCACGGTGCAGACGATCAACGCCAGTACCACCGGCAGGATGACCACCCAGGTCTTGCCGACCACCCAACCCAGCACCCACAGCGCGGCCACCACCGCGACGAACTGGATCGCCACCGTGCCGCTCGATCGCAGATGGGCGCCGTAGATCGAACCGCGGGTGGGGACCGTCATGGCACGCCTGTACCCGCCGCCGGCCGCTTCCTACCGGCCGGCCAGCGGCGCAGGGGTTCCGGTCCCGGTGACCACCGGCAGGGTCGCCACCAATGTCGGGTCGAGGGTCGTGGCCACGGGCGTCGCCCGCCCGAGCGTGTACTTGCGCACCTCCGAGCCGGCGGGCGTGAGACCGGCCACCAGGACGTCGGCCCCGACCGTGGTGCTCGTGGTCGCCAGGGTCACCCCGCCGGGCATGGGTGCGAACGACGCGATCTGGGCGTAGGTGGCGTTGTCCTCGTGGTGGTTGGGGTCGTCCAGGTAGATCTCCGGTTGCCCGTCGAGCAGCGATCCCGTCGACCACACCCGCACGCTGCCGGCACCACCCGACTGGCCGGTCAGAATGCTCTTCGAGCCGCCCTCAGCTCCTGCCACCCAGCCCGTCGCCAGTGACAGGCCGCCGGTGTAGCTCTCGTCGTAGGCCATGAACTGCGACGTCATCCGGGGGTCGTTGCGGCCACCGGCCGAATGTGATTGCGGCGCAGTGCCGTTGGCGCGGGCGCGAGCAGTCGGCTCGTACAGGTCGTATCGGAACGTCTTGACCAGGGGCGCGTCACCGGGGCCTGGCGCGGTGACGATGCTCTCGCGGCCAGAACCGGACTCGACCATGCCCGTCGCCAGCGCCACCCCGGATTCGGAGCCGGGATAGGGGGTGAAGGCCGAGAAGACGTCGGGCGCGGTGCCGGTCCGATCGGGCAGGGTCGAGGAGAACACCTTGACCTGTGACTCCATCCCGGGGCCCGAACCGACGACGACGTTGTCTCGCACCGAGTTGCCGTCGATGTCGGCACCGGCCACCGTCACCCCGCCGCTGAAGCCGGCGTCGAAGGGCGCGAACCGGGCCAACTCGGACTTGAACACCCCCTGGGTCGTGTCGTTGCCGTCGTAGACGACGACCTCGGCCGCCACGCCCTTGCCGGTACCCACGACCAGGTCGAGGATGCCGTCGCCGTTGACGTCGGCCATCGCCACGCTCGGCGTGCCCTCGAAGTCCGGGAACGGGACGACGGTTTGCAACACCCTGTCGCCGTTGCCATCTCGCACCGCGACCGTGGCGGGCTTGCCGTTTCCGCCCGGAACGGCCACGGCGTAGCTGGAGACCGCCGGGATCACGTTGATCGTCGCCATCAACCCGTTGTCCTCGTGGTTGAGCCGGTGACAGTGGATCACGTAGGTGCCGACGAACTCGAGGAATTCCTGTCGCAACGTCAACGTGGCGGGGGTCGTCACCACGTGCTTGTCGTCGAAGATGGGCGCGGGAACGTTGGCGTTGTCCAGACCCCACGGTTGCACGCCCGACTTGCCCCGGTTCGGGTCGTCGATGGCCGTCACCTGAAAGTCGTTGACGTGGATGTGCATTGGATGGGCGTCGTTGTTTTGGTTGCTGATCTTCCACTCCTCGACGGAGTTCAGCCGCGGCTGGATCAGCGGCACGTTGGGGAACGCGCTGCCGCCGAACTGGTAGATGACCGCCTTCGGGTCGTTGTTGCTGGCCTTGTCCCCGCCGATCGTGTCGGTGATAGTCATCTGCCGCGTGACGGCCGGAGTCATCACCGACGTGTCGACGAACGAGGTGTAGGCGTCCAGATCTTGGCCCGGATCGAAGGCCGTCGTCTCGCCTGCACCGCTGGTGTCCGGCGTGGCGTGGATCAGCGTCTGGGTCGGGAACACGAAGAAACCGTCGGCATAGCTGATGTACTTCGGATCCACCGACAGGGTGCCGAGTACCGCCGGCGGCGACTTGGTGCCGTTCGCCGTATACAGCACACCGGGATTGACGATCTCCCTGGCCTTGGGATCGGGTGGGAACTCGAGAACCAGGTCACCCTTGGCGGGCATGGTCACGGCAATCGCGTAGCGCGACGCGGGTGGCACGTCGAGCGTCGTACCGTCACCGTAGACGGGCCGGCCGACCTGGGTGTAGGGGTTGCCGTCCTGCCCGACGATGGCGAACTTGGGGTGGTTTGCCGTCGCGGTCTCGGTGAGTCTGACCGTCATGTAGGCGATGTCGCTGATGTTGGCCACCACCCAGATCTCCGTCTGGCCTGGCTTGATCTTCAACTCCGGCTGGAACTGTCCGTTGACGGTGAACTGGACGTCACGCTGGTTCTCCGGCAGGGCCGGATTCTCCGCGACCCTCTTACCTGGTCCGTCGAACGCGATCAGGTTCGACGGCATGAACTGGGTCTGGCCGCGGTTGTTGTGCGGTGAGAGTGGACCCGACCACCAGGGGGTGACGTACTGCGTGCCCGCGGTGACCTCGGCGGAGTTCACCGGCGCCAGACTCGGTTGATACGTGCCGTCGGCCAACTGGTTGCCGACCGGCGGGGTGAGCGTGCTGACGAACTGCGGCCAGCTGTAATTGTTGAGCTGATGCCCCTTGCCGGCGCGGTCGAAGACGTAGTTGTACTGAATCGCCATGTCGCGCACGGGAATGTGACGCTCCGTCACCAGGGGCAGGTTCCCGTCGGGCCTGCCGATCTCGAGCAGGCCGGCCAGGCCGTAATAGGTCTGCTGCGAGGTCATGGTGTGGCGGTGGCTGTGGTACCAGTACAGCCCGTTGGGCATGTTCGAGGGCACGTCGTAGGTGTAGGCGTTGCCCATACCCGCCGGGATCGACAGGAGCACGTTGTCGGCGTTGCCCGAGGGGCTGACGTGCAGGCCGTGGGTGTGCAGGTTCAGCGGCGCCTCGGTGAGCGTCGGCGGGTAGACCGGCACGTCGCCGCCCTTCGGGGTGAAGGCCGGGTCGTAGAAGTCCTGGATCGTCAGGTTCTGAAGGTCGTTGTCGAACTGGACGATCAGCCGTTGACCCGGATCGACGTGCAGCGTCGGCGCGGGGTAGAGGTCGTCCCCCGTGGTCGACCCGTCGGAGCTGGTGCCCTTGATCAGATCGAAGCCGAAGACCAGGAAGTTGGTCACGGGCTGCGCGACGGTGTCCAGGTTGACGGCGCCCTGGTGCGCCGAGAGTCGCACCTCGAGGACGCCGTCCCGGCTCGACAACCGCACCGGCTCGCGAAAGGGTGCGGGCTTGCCCTCGGGCCCTGCGTTGACCCCGGGTGGCGGATTCTGCGACACCCGCGGCTCGTTCGCCGAACAACTGGTGAGCATGGCGATCACCGAAAGTACGACGACGAGTGCTACGGCCGATCTCCGGTGACGTGGCTGCATGGTGTCCCCCGCTCAGCCCGACACGGCAGTCGGGCTGAGCGGAGGGTACAACCGGGGACCCGTCACGGGCGTCGAATGGCCTCGGCCCAGGAGCCGAGGAAGAATCTCTCGCCGGGTGAGTGACGGTCAGCCCGCCGACGACGAACCGTTGGAGTTTGAGTGGTCAGCCGACGAGGCGCTGCCCGACGCAGCAGACTTGGTCGCTCCGTCGGACTTCGTGGCACCCTCGGACTTCGTGGCACCCTCGGACTTCCTGGCACCCTCGGACTTCGTGGCACCCTCGGACTTCGTCGGACCGGAGGTCTCCGTCGAAGCGGAGGTCTCCGTCGAACCGGACTTCGTCGAACCGGACTTCGTCGAACCGGAGGTCTCCGTCGACCCGGACTTCGTCGAACCGGACGTCTCCGCCGACCCGGACGTCTCGGTCGAGCCAGATTTCTCCGTCGTGGTGTCGGGGTTGGCTCCCTTGTCGGTCCCCGGCGGCGTCGAGGCCGGCGGTGCGTCCTTCGTCGCCACGGAACTGACCTCAGCATCGCTGGACACCGCGACCGACTTGGCCGTCGCAGCCTTCGCCACGCTCGAGGCGGTGACGTCCGCTGCGGCGGCGGTGGTTGCCGGAGCTCCGATCTGGCCGATCGCCTGGAGAAGCTGACTGCCGCTGGCCAACAAGGCGGAGACCAAGCCGTTTTCTCCGAATGTGTCGGCGATGCCCTTCTGCGCGATGGTCACCAACCCCGAGACGAAGCTGGCAACCGCTCCGCCGACGTCGCCCGCCTTGAGTCCGTCCCGCACGCCTTCGAACGTGTCCGCTACGCCCTCGCGGGCGTCGATGAAGAGCTGAAGCCCCGTGACGCTGACGTTGAGGATCACGTCGGGCAGCGCATTGATCACGGGCGCGAAGAAGGGCGCTAGCTGCGCCAGCGGCGCGGTGATGTTCGGTAGGTCGAGCAGGCCGATGAGCACCAACGGCTGGATGACGATATTCGAGAACGTCGACATCGCGGACCGCAGATCGCCGTCGAGTAGCTGTCCCACGGACATGACGACGTTGCCGGGGGCTGCGAGAATCGCGTCCTGGATCTTCCCGAACGCCGATTGCAAGGCGGCGAGAAGGTCGGCCGTCGGATCGGAGGCGGCGAGCTGCGCCACCCCGGACTGGCCGGAGTCCGCCAGGACCTTCGCCAGCGGCACCGTGGATTGGGGCTGGGCGACGAAGTTCGCCAGCTGGTGGGTGCTGAGCGTGTGCAACACCGTCGGGGTCCCGGCCAAGAGTCCCGCAGCCGAGAGCTGATTGGCGCCGACGATCGAACCGGCATCGGACGAGACGTGCCCGAGGGTGGCCTCGACCGAGGCGACTGCGCCTTGAGAGTACGAGACCAGTTCCGCGGCAAGAGCATTCGGTGTTGGCTGCGGTACGACGACAGGGGCTACGGCAAGGCTTGCCGCCGCCACCACCGCGACGGGGAACGCAACGGAAAGGTGGCGGGAACGGATGGCGAAGGTAACGGACACGATCGGGGGGGCCTTTCGATTCGGTCTGGGGACGCGGCGGAACTTACCAACAAGTAAGCACAGTTGTTCACTGTTTTTGAAAGCATTCATTTCTTGATTCGATCGGCGCGGCGGCGACTCGGCAGCGGCTGGCATCGTCGCTTGCTACGTTTACCGCGATGCTGGCCGAACTGATCCCGCTGGCGCTGGTGGTCGCGCTGTCACCCCTGTCGATCATTCCGGGGGTGCTGGTCCTGCATTCGCCGCGCCCACGGCCGACGGGGCTGGCCTTTCTGACCGGCTGGATTCTGGGACTCGCGGTGGTGACCCAGGTCTTCGTCGAGGTGTCCAACGTCGCCGGGGGCGGCCTCGACAAGCCACCGGGTTGGGCGTCGTGGGTGCGCGTCGTCGTCGGCGGCGCACTGGTGGTCTTCGGGGTCTACAAGTGGCTGACCCGTGGCCGCTCGGACCATTCGCCGAAGTGGATGAACAGCTTCGCGAAGATCACCCCGCGCAAGGCTCTGGTCACCGCACTGGTGCTGGTGGTGGCCAACCCCAAGGTGTTGTTCATGTGCGCCGCAGCAGGTCTGGCGGTCGGCACCGAGGGGCTGGGACGCACGGGGGCCGCACTCGGGGTGCTGTTCTTCGTCGCGATGGCCGCCTCCACGGTGGCGCTCCCGGTGCTGGCCTACGCGGTGTCCGGTGATCGGTTGCACCAGCCGCTGACCCGGCTGAAGGACTGGATGGAGGAACAACACGCCGCGCTGGTGGCCGGGATTCTGATCGTCCTCGGCCTGCTGGTGCTCTACAAGGGCCTGCACGGACTTCACGTCCTCTGACCCGCTCTGCGCAGCCCCTACACTCGAACGGCGTGGGACTCGACGATCGTGACGCGCTGGCGACGCTGCGCGACGCCTTCGATCCCGAGGCAGGCTCCGGCGAGCTGATTCACCGCTTCTACACCCGCTGGTTCGCCGTCGACGGCACGGTCCGCGACCTGTTCCCGCCCGACATGGACCGGCAGCGCACCGTGTTCGCGACGGCGATGACGTGGTTGTTCGGCGAACTGGTCGCCCAGCGGGCCGACGAACCCGTCGCCTTCCTGGCGCAGCTGGGTCGCGATCACCGCAAATATGGTGTCACGCAACGACATTACGATTCCATGCGCGACGCCCTGTTGACGACGTTGCGTAGTCACCTCATCGAGCAGTGGGATGAGCGGCTGGCCGACACCGCGCAGCAGGCCGTGACGCTCATCGTGGGGATCATGCGCGGGGCGGCCGAGGCGGAGAAGGGTCCACCCTTCGTCGACGGCACCGTCGTCGAGCACGTCCGCGTCACCCGCGACGTCTCGGTGGTCCGGCTGCAACTGGACGCGCCGCTGCACTTCCACGCCGGTCAGTACGTGACCGTGCAGGTGCCGCAGTGGCCCCGCCGCTGGAGGTACCTGAGCCCCTCGATTCCCGCCGACCGCGGCGGCGCGGTCGAGTTCCACGTGCGCTCGGTCCCCGGCGGGATGGTCAGCACCGCGATCGTCGGCGAGACCGCCCCCGGCGACAGGTGGCGGCTGTCCAACCCACACGGCGCGATGCACGTGGACCGCGCCGGCGGCGACGTGCTGATGGTGGCGGGAGGTACGGGTCTCGCGCCGCTGAGGTCGATCATCATGAACCTCGCACGCTGGGGCCAGAATCCGCGCGTGCACCTGTTCTTCGGCGCCAAGTACCCGTGCGATCTCTACGACCTCCGGACGCTGTGGCAGGTCGCCTCGACCAACCCCTGGCTGTCGGTGACGCCCGTCTCGGAGTACTCCACCAATCCACCGTGGGCAGCCGACTACCCCAGCGTGGACCCGCCGCGCGGACTGCACGTCCGCCAGACCGGCCGGCTGCCGGAGGTGGTGACGCGATACGGCAGCTGGAGTGACCGGCAGATTCTGGTGTGCGGCGGGCCCGCGATGGTCGAGGCGACGAGGGCTGCCCTGATCGCCAGGGGTGCCGATCCAGGCCGCATCCAACACGATCCCCTGACCGGGTAGGCGTGACAGAATCGCCGGATGTCTGAGTTCGAAGCCGTCACGCTGACCGACCCGTCGTCGTCGCTGACGGCGACCGTGGTCCCCATGGCCGGCATGATCGTGACGTCGCTGCGCGACGGGGACAACGAATTCCTCGGCCAGCGGCGCGGCCTGGACGCCTACATCACCGCCGGCAAGACCATGGGGGTGCCGATTCTCTATCCGTGGGCAAATCGGTTGAGCGCCAGCAAGTATGGGATCAACGGCGCCGTCGTCACCCTCACCCCCGGTACCGGCGGGGTGCGCACCGACGAGCACGGCGTGCCCATTCACGGGGTGCTCACGGCCTACCCCGGGTGGCTCGTCTCGGACCGCTCGGAGAATTCGTTGACCGCGGTCCTGGACTACGGCGGGCGCCCGCGGCTCCTGGCGTCGTTTCCGTTCCCCCACGTACTGACCCAGACGATGACGCTCGAGGATCGCACCCTGACGGTGGAGACCACCGTGATGCCGACGACCGCCGCGTCGGTGCCGCTGTGCTTCGGCTACCACCCCTACCTTCGGCTGCCAGGCGTCCCGCGGGCCGACTGGGTTCTGACGACCCCGGCCATGCGGCACCGCACCGTGGACAACTGGGGCCTGCCGACCGGCGAGCACGCCGATTGGCCGGGTGGTTCGGAGACCTTGGGCACGACCACCTACGACGACGGCTTCGACCAGGTGCCCGACGGTGCGGTCTTCGCCGTCGCCGGCGGTGACCGCCGCGTCGAGGTGGCGTTCCTCAGGGGGTATCCCGCCACGCAATTGTTCGCGCCACCCAACGACGACGTCATCGCGATCGAACCGATGGCCGCGCCGACGGATGCGTTGCGGCAGGGCACCTATCGCTTCGCGGTCGCGGGAACGCCGGAGAGGACGAGGTTCTCGATCAAGGTGTGGTGATCGTGTCCTCAGCGCTTACCCGTCGCCCGGTCACCACGATCCACCCCAACGTCCCGATCGCCGCGGCGGCGTAGATCACGGCAGCCCACGCGAGGTACCACGGCCGACTGATCTGCCAGACGCTCGGTTCGGCCTGGGCGAGAAGAGTCGGGATGCCCACCAGGGTCACGGCCAACCAGATCCATCCGAGCACCCGGGCACCAGCGTGATCGCCGAGCGAGCCGCGGAACAACCAGATGATGAGCGAAATGAGCCACGGCCAGTGGTGCACCCAGGAAATCGGTGACACCAACAAGCCGAAGACCTGCACGACGAGCAGCGAACCCACGTGATCGCGAGGCTGCCCTCCCCGCCCCCCGAGCGCACGCCACGCAAGCAGCGCCACCACTGCCGTCACGATGATCAACACGATCACCACGATGCCGCGACCGACGTCGTGACCCGCGATCCGCGATATGGCACCCCTCCAGGACTGGTTGCTCGCCGTACCGACCGGCACCGCGAAGCGGCTAATCAGACCCGTGAAGTAGAAGCGCGTTTCGGTCGGAACGACGAGTACCGACACCGCGATCGTGGCGAAGAAGACCACCGCCGACGCCACGGCCGCCGCCCAACGGCGTACGCCGACGAGGTAGACGCCGGTGATCGCCGGAGTCAGCTTGACCCCGGCCGCCAACCCAACCATCAGACCCGACACCCACCACCGTCTGCTGTAGACCGCGTACAACCCGGCCAAGGTCAAGAACACGCCCAACTGACCAAAGTTCAGGCAGACCCGGATCGGTTCGAGCCAAATCACACCGGCGGTCCACAGCATGGCTTCTCGGTGCGTCCCATTTCCCATGAGCAGTTGGGTGATCCGCACGATGCCGTAGACGGCCGCGAGAATTGCGAGCTGCCACAACAGCCCTGCCACCACGAAGGGGAGAACCGACAGCGGGTAGAACATCATCGCCGCGAAGGGGGGATAGATGAACGGCAGCGGCTCGGATGGCACCTGTCCCACCATCGGCGACTGACCGGAGTAGACGAACGTGTACAGCGTGTGCGGATGCTCGAGCGCCGCGCCACCCAGCACGTAGACGTGCAGGTCGACGAGATTGTTCGGGGTGAGGACGGTGACGGCGAGCAGGACCGTGGCACTGACGACGAGCACGAGTGGCGCCGTCAGGGGCCGCCGATAGATCCGCAGGGCGGTGTCAGTCACGACGACCCGTCGCCACGATCCAGCCCAGCGTCGACAGCGTCGCGATGATGTAGACGAGCCCGGCCCACGCGAGGTGCCAGGGCCTGCTGAAGTCCATGATGTTCGGCTGGGCCAGGGATAGCAGGCTTGGCACGCTGATCACCATGAGCACCAGCCAGCCCCACCCCAGGATCTTGGCGCCGGGCTTGTCGCGCCACCGACCGTGAATGAGCCAGATCATCAGGGGCACCACCCACACCCAGTGATGGATCCACGACACCGGTGCCGCCGTCAAACCGAACAGCTGGACTACCAGGAGGGAACCCAGGCGGTCGCGTCCGCCCGTACCGGAACCCAGTGCCCGCCAAGCCAGTACGCTCAGCACCGCGGTGGCCGAGATCGCCACTATGACCAGCGAGCGGGGCCCTGCATCGTGTCCCACGATGCGCGAGATGCCACCCAACCACGATTGATTCCACGAGGAGCCGACCGGCAGAGTCTGGCCCGCCTTGATCATCTGATGGGGGAAGTAACGGCCCGTGTCGACGGGCAGCGAGAGGTAGGCCACCGCAACCGTGCCGAAGTACGCCACCGCCGAGAACGCCGCGGCGGCCCAGCGCCGCATGCCGAGGAAGTAGAGACCGGTGATCGCCGGCGTCAGCTTGATGCCGGCACCGACGCCGATGAGGAGGCCCGACACCCACCAGCGTGTGCTGTAGGCGGCGTAGAGCACGCCCAGCATGAGGAACACACCAACCTGACCGGTCTGAAAGTTGCTCGCCACGGGTTCCAGCCACAGAGCTGCCGCCGTCCACAACATGGCGACGCGCCGACTGTCGTCGTCGCCCATCAGGCGCTGACACAGACGTACCGAGCCGTACACCGCGGCCACCTGAGCCACCTGCCACAGGAGCGCCAGAAGGCCGAACGGCAGCAGATGCAGCGGGTAGAAGACCATTGCCGCGAACGTGGGATAGGTGAACGCCAGGTGCTCGCCCTTGACCGGGTCGACGTAGAAGACGTCATAGAGCGTGCCCGGGTGGTTCAGTGCCGCCCCGCCGATCACGTAGACGTGAAGGTCGAAGAAGAAGTCGCCTGCGACGAAGTAGGAGATCATCGTCGATGCCAGCCGGATGACCACGCTGACGGCGAGCAGGACTGGCGCAAAGTACATCATTCGGGCGAGCCGGGGACGCGTGTCCGAGACCAGCTCCGCATTCACTGGAGTGACTATAGCGTCGAGGGAATGGCCTTGCATCGCCGCGATCGAGCAATCGCACCCGATCATCGCCGGCCCGATTATGAAACTTTTCGAATTGTTTTCCCGAACCTCCACGCAAAGCCGGATCGACCTATTTACATCATCGTCATTGGCGACGTCGCCAGCCCTTATGCGCCTGCAAGAATGGCTTGCCCGTCATTCGACGGTCGAGAGAGATGAGGCTCGCACGTTGACCGACCCGACAGCGTCGTCGATCGTCGCAGCCGATCGCCCACCCTCGCGAGAAGCGTACCGCCGGGACATCGACGCGCTCCGCGCCGTCGCCATCGTCATGGTCGTTGCGTTTCACGCTGGGGTGCCTGGTTTCACCGGCGGATTCACCGGCGTCGACGTCTTCTTCGTCATCTCGGGATTCGTGATTCTTCGAAGCCTGACCGACGAGCGGACCAGGACCGGGGCCGTCAGTTGGTGGGCGTTCTACGGCCGCAGAGTCCGAAGATTGGCCCCCGCAGCACTGCTGATGATCGTGGTCACCCTGGTGCTCAGCGTCCTCGTCTTCAATCCAGCCGGCGAACAGCAGGCCGTCGCCAAGAGCGCCATCGCCGCCGCCACGTCGACGTCGAATTTCTACTTCAGCCTGTTGGCCGGTGACTACTTCGTTCCGACGTATCAACCGAACGTGTTCCTCCACACCTGGTCGTTGTCGGTCGAAGAACAGTTCTACCTCGGTGTGCCGCTGCTGTTCGGTCTCACGGCTCTGATCGTGCGCCGCCTCGGCCGCGACCGACGACGGGTGATGACCGCACTGATCGTCCTGGTCTGCCTGGGTTCTCTGCTCTGTGCCATCTACGTGGCGCGCTTCGCTCCGAGCCAGGCGTTCTACCTTCCGTTTGGTCGCGCTTACGAGTTGGGCATCGGCGCGCTGTTGGCAGTGGTCAGCCCGGCGAAGGGGTCACCACTGCTTCGCCGACTCGCGTGGGTCTGTTCGGCATTGGTGCTGCTGACCGTGACGGTGATGGGTCTGCCCGAGTACGGCTTTCCGGGCGCCTGGGCCCTGATCCCCACCCTGGCGACTGCCGGATTGATCTGGGCGCAGATCTCCCCCAGCGACCTAGGTGGTCGATACCTCCTCTCTGCGCCGGTCATCGGAATCGGAAAGGTGTCCTACGGGTGGTACCTGTGGCACTGGCCGCTGCTGTCCATCGTCGCGACGTGGTACTTACGAGAACCTCCGGAGTGGGTTCGTCTCCTCGCGGTTCTCGTCGCGCTGGGACTCGCCGTGGCCAGCTACCGGTTCTGGGAACCTCGCTTCCGCTCCCGCCCGGGTGGCGACGTCGCGCACCGCCCACGGGACGGCCGCCGGACGGTAGGGGCCGGACTGCTCGCCATCGCCGTCACCTGCTCGCTCGCCGTTGGCACCTTGGTCTTCGCCAACCGGATGGCAGGCGACGAACGGTGGGCTGCGGCCTGGCATGCGAAGTACGACACGGCATTTCCCTCGGAGTGCTCGCATGACATGGACTTGCAGGCCACATCCCATGACGCCGCATGCCCGGTGAATGGCTTCGATGCGACGCGGCCGTCCATCGTCGTGTGGGGTGACTCGTACTCCCAGATGATCCTCCCGGGAGTGTTGAAGGCGGCGGATGGTCGACCCGTGAACGTGGTGGCGATGACCCTTGGCGCCTGCCCGCCCTTCCTCTCCAGCGCCGCCCCGCTGCCGAACATGCCCTACGGACTGGAGCGAACGCGACTCGACATGTGCCGACGGCACAACGACGCGGCCCTTCAATGGATCCACGCTGCCATCGCCGGAGGAAGCACCGTGCGGGTCGTATTGGCCGCGAGATGGCCCATCTACCAAGGCCGTCCCGAGTTGTTCCTCAGCCTCGACCGCGAGTCTCGTAACCTGATCACCGACAGTGGCCCACTCATGAACGCCGGGTTGCCGGCTCTACTGGCCGAACTCACACGCTCCGGGGTGGGCGTCGATCTGTTCGGCCTCTCCCCCGAGCTGGACAGACCCGGGCCCGAGTGCGCGACGCGACGCTGGCGGTCATTCGACTGCGACGTGAGCCGACGGGACGAGGAGCAGTATTGGGGCGGCACAGCCGAATGGTTCCAGCGCTTGCATGCCACCCTGGGGGGCCGCTCGCAGGTGATCGATCCCGTCGACGTGGTGTGCGACGCTCAGATGTGCCGAGCGGTTCGGAATGGCATCGTCAACTTTCACGACACCGACCACTTGAGCGCGGGAGCCACCGAGCTGCTCGCGGATCAGTTCGCCCCGACGGTGACGGCAGTGCTGGCACCCCATCCCGCTGGCGCGCCGAACTAATTCCTCGCCGCAGACCCCGCGTGGCGCGAATGGTCGACGAGTCCCGTGGCGCCGACCGGATGCTCGACCGAGGGGCTGATCTCAGGCGCGACACGCGGGATCAGCCGCGCGCCTGCCGATCTGCGCCTGCCTACGACGACCATCCACGCCAGCACGACCAGTGTCATGGGCACGTAGACGGCCTCGGCCCACGCGAGGTACCACGGGCGCGACCAATCCTGCGGCTGCCGCGACAACAGCGTCGGCACTCCGACGACGAGCACGGCAATCCAGGCCCACCGGATCAGAGCGGCTCCCGACGCGTGGCGCCAGGGCCCGTGGAACAGCCAAATCATCAACGGCACCACCCATACCCAGTGGTGGACCCAGGAGATGGGCGACGCCGTCAAACCGAACAATTGGACGACGAGCAGTGATCCCAGCGCATCACGGCCGGCCGGGCTGGCGCCCAACGCGCGCCAGGCGAATACCGCCAGTACCGCGGTCCCCCCGATCGCGATCAACAGAAGCGCTCCGCGGCCCGTGTCGTACCCGACGATCCGCGAGATCGTGCCCTGCCAAGACTGATTGGGCGCATAGTCAACGGTGCCGATCCGTCGCACGTCACCGAGCAAGTGGATGAAGTAGAGCTCGGTGTCCTGCGGATTGACGAGGGCGGCCACCCCGATCGTTGCGGCGAACGCCACCACGGTGGCGCAGACCGCGGCCCATCGTCGCATCCCCATCAGATAGATGGCGGCGATCGCGGGGGTCAACTTGACGCCCGCCCCGGCACCGATCAGCAATCCCGACAGCCACCATTTCGAGGAGTAGGCGGCGTAGAGGACGGCCAGCAGGAGGAAGACGTTGACCTGACCGAGGTCCAGGGTGCTTCGAACCGGTTCGAACCACATGGCTGCGGTGGTCCACAACATGCCAACCCTGCGACTGCCGCCACCTGTCATGCGCTGACTGATGCGCACCACGCCGTACAGAGCCGCCACGGTGGCTGCCGTCCAGACGAATGCGACGACCACGAATGGCACCAGGTGCAGCGGGTAGTTCAGAATTGCGGCGAAGGGTGGGTAGGTGAAGGGCAGATGCTGGCCAACGCCGTCGACGGAGAAGGCGTCGTACAACGTGCCGGGGTGGGCCACGGCCGCCCCACCCACCACGTAGACCCGCAAGTCGGGATAGAGATCCTCGTAGACCATGACCGACCCGACGAGACGAAAGATCAAGCTGGCGCCGAGCACCCATGGCGCCGCCGTCGTCAGATGGTGCGGCCATGACGCCGATGCACGCCGGCCGTGGATGTTCGAGTCAATCGTCGTCATCCGGCCATTCCCCCTCGACCATGGCGCTCCCCCACGCTTCACTGCACTTCGATCAAGAACGCGTTCAGCTAGCCCGACACTGTGTGGCCCCGCGAGCGCACACCCAAGGGCTCACGACGCAGCATCAATTTAATGGCAAGACGCAATTTGCGCAGGCTCTCCACCCGCATCGCCCGACGAAATCAATCGCCCGAATTTCGGTCGGCGTCGCTCGTCGAATTACCAAATTCATGATCAGTCGAATTTGGCAAACTCACGCTGCGAAACCAAATCCTTGGAACGAAATGACGACTACGGGGAATGGGGAGAAAGTAGGGAGAATGTGCGGACCGATCGACGACCACAGCAACCCAAGTGCTGTCCGGCGTTCGACTACCTGGCGCCCTTACGCGGCTGCCACACCACGAGCGCCGTGCTCTTGGGCACGACGGCGAGGTCACGACGTTGGTTGGCACGCAACCGCTCCACCTCGTCGGCCATCTCACTGAGCCGCGAGCGCAACGCCTCGACCTGATTGGTCAGCTCGATGATGCGTTTGATGCCGGCCAGGTTCACGCCCTCGTCCTGAGAGAGCCGCTGCACCTCCCGGAGCAGGTCGACGTCGCGCTCGGAGTAGCGGCGTCCGCCGCCGGAGCTACGCTGCGGACTGACCAGGCCGAGCCGGTCGTATGTCCGCAGCGTCTGGGCGTGCATGCCCGCGAGCTCAGCGGCCACCGAGATCAGGAAGGTGCGGGCCTCGTCACGATTGCGTTCGGCGCTCATCACGCACCCGTCCATCCGGCCCGCGGGTCGAACCCGCTCGCCCGCTCGGCCTTGGCGTAGGCCTCGAGCGCCTCGGCGGCCTCGCCCTCCACGTTCGGGGGCACCGCGACCTTCACCGTGACCAGCAGGTCACCGTGACCGCCCGCGCGCTTGGGCACCCCGCGGCCGCGGACCCGAAGGATGCGTCCGTCCGAGGTTCCCTTGGGCACCCGGACCCCGACCTTGCCCTCCAGCGTCGGCACCGAAAGCGTTGTGCCAAGGGCCAATTCGTGGAAGCTGACGGGAACGGTCACGGTCAGGTCGTCACCGGTGCGCCCGAACACCTTGTCGGGTCGCACGTGCACGGTGACGAACAGGTCGCCCGAAGGTGCTCCGCGCAGACCCGCCTCGCCTTGGCCGGCCAGCCGGATGCGTTGGCCGTCCTCCACCCCCGGTGGGATACGGACGTTGATGGTGCGGGTCCTGGTCGTCGCGCCCTTGCCCCCGCACTCGTCGCACGGCTCTTCGATGATCGAGCCGGTGCCGCGGCATTCGGTGCACGGCTCGGAGAACCCGAAGGCACCCTGGTTGCGGTTGACCACGCCGGCGCCGTTGCAGTTCGGACACACCTTCGGGCTGGTGCCCGGCCGCGCACCGCTGCCGTGGCAGTTGGTGCACGGGGCCGGGCTCGTCAGCCGCAGCGGCATCGCGACGCCCTTGGTGGCCTCGAGGAACGACAGTTCGGTCTCGGTCTCCAGGTCGTTGCCCCGGCGGGGGCGGCTGGGCCGCGGCTGCTGAGCACCGCGACCGAACAGCCCACCGAAGAGGTCGCCGATGTTGGCCCCACCCGTCTGGGGGGCGGCGTCGAAGAGGTCGCCGAGGTTGAATTCGCCACCCTCACCGCCGAAGCCGCCGAAGTTGCCGCCGCCCCCGCCGCCACCGAAGCGACGGCCGCCGCCGTTGGCGAAGAGCCGACGGGTCTCGTCGTACTCCTTGCGCTTGGCCTTGTCCAAGAGGACGTCCTTGGCTTCGCCGACCGCCTTGTACCGCTCCTCGGCAACCGGGTTGTTCGGGTTGCGGTCGGGGTGGTTCTCCGCCATCAACTTGCGGGCGACACTCTTGATTTCGCTGTCGCTGGCATGGGAGGAGACGCCGAGTTCCTTGTAGAAGTCCTTCTCAACCCATTCGCGCTGGACCACGCTGCGTCACCTCCCTTCCTGCCAGTCCTGTGGAACCATCGATCTAATTCTCGTTGCCGTTCGGTGCGTCGTGAGTATTCGACACGTGATTCGTGTCGGGATCGCCGACGGAGTCGACCACCCCGACCATTGCGTGCCGCAGCACCGGGCCGTCGCCGAGGCGATAGCCCTGGCGCATGACGGTGCCGATCACCGGGTTAGTGCCGTCGCCCTCGTGCTGCACGGCCTCGTGTAGCGACGGATCGAACGGGTCGCCCTCCACGCCGTAGGCCACCAGCCCGATGGCTTGCAGCGCACCGGTCAGCTTGTCGGCCACCGACTTCAGCGGTCCGGCTTCGAGGTCACCGTGCTTGCGTGCCCGCTCGAGATCGTCGAGGACGGGCAGAAGCTGGGTGGCCGCGAAGGCCTTGCCACGCTCGGCCGCGGACTGTTCCTGACGCACGGCGCGCTTGCGGTAGTTGTCGTATTCCGCCTTGACGCGTTGCAGCGTCGCCTTGAGCTCGGCGGCCTCGTCGTTCTCCGCTACCGGCTCGGAGGCGGGCGCCGACCCCTCGGGGGCCGGCGCCACGTCCCGAACTTCACCCGTGTCGGGATCGACGCGCCGTTTGTCGGTGATGGTCACCGGCTCGTGCGGATCGTTCTCCTGACCGAATTCTCTTCGCGCAAGCGGCTCATCGCCAGTCACTTGCGCTCCTGCTCGTCGTCTTCGACGACCTCCGCGTCAACCACGTTGTCGTCGGCCTTCTGCGACGATCCGCCCGCAGCGTCTCCGGCGCCCTGCTCGGCCTGGGTGGCCTCGTAGATCGCCTGCCCGAGGGCCTGGGATTCGACGCCCAGCTTCTCCATCGCCGACTTGATCGCGGTGATGTCGTTGCCCTCGAGTGCGGACTTGGCGTCGGTGATCGCCGCCTCCACCTTGGTCAGCGTCTCCTCGGGGACCTTGCTGCCACCCTCGGCTTCACGCTGTTCCTTGATGAACTTCTCGGTCTGGTAGACCAGCGCCTCGGCGTCGTTGCGGGCCGTGGCCTCTTCGCGACGCTTGCGGTCCTCCTCGGCGTGCGCCTCGGCGTCCTTGATCATCCGATCGATGTCCTCCTGGGAGAGGCCGGAGCCCTCCTGGATCTTGATCGTGTTCTCCTTGCCGGTGCCCTTGTCCTTGGCGGTGACGTGGACGATGCCGTTGACGTCGATGTCGAAAGTGACCTCGATCTGCGGCGTGCCACGCGGGGCCGGCGGGATGCCGGTCAGTTCGAAGGAGCCGAGAAGCTTGTTCGCCGAGGCGATTTCGCGCTCACCCTGGAACACCTGGATCTGCACCGAAGGCTGGTTGTCGTCGGCGGTGGTGAAGGTCTCCGACCGCTTGGTGGGGATGGTGGTGTTGCGCTCGATGAGCTTGGTCATCACGCCACCCTTGGTCTCGATGCCGAGGCTCAGCGGGGTCACGTCGAGCAGCAGCACGTCCTTGACCTCACCGGCCAGCACACCTGCCTGCAGCGCGGCACCGACGGCCACGACCTCATCGGGGTTGACGCCCTTGTTGGGCTCCTTGCCACCGGTGAGTTCCTTGACCAGTTCGGTCACCGCGGGCATGCGGGTGGAACCGCCGACCATCACGACGTGGTCGATCTCGGAGACCGAGACGCCGGCGTCCTTGATGACGGACTGGAACGGCTTGCGGGTGCGGTCCAGCAGGTCCTGGGTGATCTTCTGGAATTCCGCGCGGCTGAGCTGCTCGTCGAGGAACAGCGGGTTCTTGTCCGCGTCGACCGTGATGTACGGCAGGTTGATCGAGGTGGACTGACCGGAGCTGAGCTCGATCTTGGCCTTCTCGGCTGCCTCGCGCAGACGCTGCATGGCCATCTTGTCCTTGGTCAGGTCGATGCCCGCCGAGGCCTTGAACTTGTCCACGAGCCAGGTGACGATGCGGTCGTCCCAGTCGTCGCCACCGAGGTGGTTGTCACCGGAGGTCGCGCGGACCTCGACGACACCGTCGCCGATGTCGAGCAGCGAGACGTCGAACGTGCCGCCACCGAGGTCGAACACCAGAATGGTCTGATCCTTGTCGGCCTTGTCCAGGCCGTAGGCGAGCGCCGCCGCGGTGGGCTCGTTGACGATGCGCTGAACCTCGAGGCCGGCGATCTGGCCGGCTTCCTTGGTGGCCTGGCGCTGGGCGTCGTTGAAGTATGCCGGCACGGTGATGACCGCGTCGGTGATGTCCTCACCCAGGTAGCTCTCGGCGTCGCGCTTGAGCTTCATCAGGATGCGCGCGCTGATCTCCTGCGGCGTGTAGTCCTTGCCGTCGATCGCCACGGACCAGTCGGTGCCGATGTGGCGCTTGACCGATCGGATGGTCCGGTCGACGTTGGTGACTGCCTGGTTCTTGGCGGGCTGACCAACCAGCACCTCGCCGTTGCGCGCGAACGCGACGACCGACGGGGTGGTACGTGAGCCCTCCGAGTTGGCGACGACGACGGGTTCGCCGCCTTCGAGCACCGAGACGACGGAGTTGGTGGTCCCGAGGTCGATACCGACCGCACGAGCCATAGTTACTGCCTCCTGTATAGAAAAACGTTCATGGGTCTGAGTGGACCGCGCTCAAGCTTGCCCCCGCGGGTGCGGTGCTGTCAAGCAAGAGTTGAGTCTGATTCACTCAAGTTGTCGAATGGGTCAACCGAGCCGGTGCGCGATTCATTCCCCGGCAGAGCCACACGCTCGACGGCCTCCCCCGATCGGTGGACACCACGTTCATCCCCGCCGTCCGCCGGTCATCGGACATACACCGCCGCCGCACCACGACATAGTCATCTCAACGCCAAAACGGCAGTCAGACAACGACACAGGGAGTCACCATGAACGCCATCACCCGCAGCCTCATCGCCGCCACCGTCCTGGGCGCCGCCGCCCTCGGACTCGCCGGCACCGCCGCCGCCGCACCCACCGCCACCACCCCGCAGAGCACCGGCAACTTCCACAGCCCCAACACCTACGCCACCCCGGCCCCCACCGTCGGCCCCGGCTGGTACGGCAACCACGGCCCGGCCTACATCGCCCACCTCACCGGCAAGTAGCCCGACCGCACCACCCCACGAACCCATCAGGCCCTCCCCAACCAATCCCCGGGGGAGGGCCTGATGTACGTCAGCGGCCGGTCAGCTTCTGCAGTCCTCGGACGCAGAGGTCCCAGGCCGGCGTACCGACGGTGATCGGATCGAAGTGGTCGCCGTCGAAGGTGTGCAATTCGGTGGTGTCACCGGCGGCGGACGCCGCGGCGACGAAACCCTCGGACTGGTCGAGCGGCACCAGCGTGTCCGCAGTGCCGTGCACGCAGACCGTAGGCACGCGTAGCGGCACCAGGGCAACGGGTGAGGCCGCGGCGTACGCAGCAGGGGCACTTTCCGGCGAGCCACCGAGGTAGGCGTCCACGGCACCGCCGCCGAGCCCGTCAGCCGAACCACGGACGAGATCCAGCACACCCGCCTGCAGCACGGCGCCCGCGAGAGTGACGGCACCGCCGCGCCGAGCGGCCAGCCACCCCGCCAGTTGTCCACCCGCCGAATGGCCAAGTCCGACAACCTGACTGAGATCCAGTCCCGCCGAATGACCCGCGAGCGCGTCGACGGCCGCCGCCACGTCCTGACCCGTCTGCGGCCAGCCGCCGCCGCTGCCCACCCGCCGGTACTCGACGTTGAGCGCCGCGAAGCCGCGGTCCACCAGGTCGGCGGCCAACGGGCGGCCGAGTTCCAAGCCATAGCTCGAGGACCAGTAGCCGCCGTGGACCACGATCACCACCGGGGCCGACGTCGAATCCTTCGGCAGCGAGAGTTCGGCGTACTGGCTGGGATCGGGGCCGTAGGTGATGCGCATCGACCCATCGTCGTCGCCGCGGGCGCGTGGCGAGCAGCCGGCCACCAACGCCGCCACCCCACCCGCCGCGGCGATCACGCGGCGCCGACTCAGGAACGTCATGCCGACAGCAAAGCAGAGGCCCAACCCCGGACTGGCCCCGTAGTGCTTGCCATCTCGTGACGTCATCGCGTAGCTGGCGGAGAAGGCACTCGAGCCACCAGGAGCTACCCGCCATTGCCCGGTGCCGCTCAGGTGACGGTCGTACCATCGAGCCATGTCCGACACCGGAATCGAAGACGCCACCAAGCTCGCGGGCGGCAACGTCTCGGCGTTGCTTCCCCGCACCGATCGCACGGTCGAGGAGGAGCGGCTGCATCGCAAGCAGAACCTGGCCGCGTCATTCCGCCTGTTCAGCCGGTTCGGCTTCGACGAGGGGGTGGCCGGCCACATCACCGCCCGCGATCCCGAATTCACCGACCACTTCTGGGTGAACCCGTTCGGAATGCACTTCGGCCACATCCGCGTCAGTGACCTCCTCCTGGTGCGCCACGACGGAGAGATCGTGCACGGCGACCGGCCGGTCAACCAGGCGGCGTTCGCGATCCACTCCCAGGTGCACGCCGCCCGCCCGGACGTCATCGGCGCGGCGCACTCCCACTCGGTGTACGGCAAGACGTGGTCGACACTGGGCAAGCTGCTCGACCCCATCACCCAGGACGCTTGCGCCTTCTACGAGGACCACGCGCTGTTCGACCAGTACTCCGGCGTCGTCCTCGACCTCGAGGAGGGAAAGCGCATCGCGCACGCGCTCGGCGACCGCAAGGCCGCGATCCTGCGCAACCATGGATTGCTGACCGTGGGGCAGTCCGTCGAGGAGGCCGCGTGGTGGTTCATCACCATGGAACGGTCCTGCCAAGCGCAGTTGCTGGCCGAGGCCGCGGGCACGCCCATCCTCATCGACGACGAGATGGCCGCGCTCACCCGCGGACAGGTGGGCAGCCACTTCGCCGGCTGGTTCAGCTTCCAGCCGTTGTTCGCCAAGATCACCAGGGAGCAACCCGACCTGTTCGAGTGAGCGAGTCACTCCCGCCACTTCCGTCACGCCACCAGTAGCCTGGAGCTCAATGAATGCACGGGTGGCGGTCGTCGGCCTACTTGCAACGGGCGCGCTCCTGGCCGGTTGTCAGTCCACGGTGCCCGGCAGCCCCGAGACCAATGCCCAGAACCCCACCGAGCCGACCTTCCCCACGTCGCGACCCAGCCGGTCGAGCCCCACCCCGACGACACCCCCGGCGCCGACGTCGACCGTCTCAGCTCCGACGCCGGCCGAGGCGCTGGCACCGCAGAACGGCTACGTGTTCATCACCACCAAGTCGGGTCAGACCCGTTGCCAGATCAGCACGACCGAGGTGGACTGCGAGGCTCCGTTCACCCACTCGCCACCGGTGGACGGCACACCCGCCAACGGCGTCCGCGTCACGGCCGACGGTCAGCTCAAGTGGGTGCTCGGCAACCTGGGCGACATCCCCGTCGTCCCCATCGACTACCGCACCTACAGCGCGCAGGGGTGGACCATCGTCGCGACCGAGGACGGCACCCGCTTCACCAACGACGCCACCGCCCACGGGATGTTCGTGGCCATCGGCGGCGTGGACGCCTTCTAGACGTTTAGCCGGGACGCGATACCGGGAACACGCCCGCGGTGAATGCCCACGACAGCTCCGCCACCGATCAGCAGCGCCCAGGACCGCACGTCTTCGTGATCTTCGGCGCCACCGGAGACCTGGCCAAGCGCAAGTTGTTCCCCGGCCTGTACCGACTCGCCGCGGCGTCACGACTGCCCGAGGAGTACGCGATCATCGGATCGGGGCGTCACTCACCCGGCACCGACGACGAGTTCCGAGACCAGGTTCGCAGCGGACTCGAGGAATCGGTCGACGACATCGACTCCGACGTGCTGTCGGACCTGTTGGGCCGCTTGAGCTTTCAGACTTCCGATCCCGCCGACGACGACGGGGGCAAGGAACTCGCCGCGGCCGTCCGCACGGCGCACGACGGGCTGGGGGAGGATTCGCGGACGCTGATCTACCTCTCGGTCCCGCCGACGGCGATGGAGTCGATGATCGACATGCTCGGGAGCGAGCACCTGACCGACGACGCCCGCGTCGTGGTGGAGAAGCCGTTCGGCACCGATCTGAAGTCCTCCCGCGAACTCGACGCCGCCTTGAAGAAGGTCATCAGCGAAGACCAGGTGTACCGGATCGACCACTTCCTGGGTAAGGAAGCGGTGCAGAACATCTTGGCGCTGCGCTTCGCCAACGGGCTGATCGAGCCCGCCTGGAACCGTGACCACCTGGTCTCGGTGCAGATCGACGTGCCGGAGACGCTCACGGCCGAGGGCCGGGGCGCCTTCTACGAGTCGACGGGGTGCTTTCGCGACATGATCTCCACGCACCTGTGCCAGGTGCTCGGGTTCATCGCGATGGAGGCGCCGGTGCACCTCGACCCGACCGCCCTTCGCAACGAGAAGTCGAAGGTCTTCGCCGCGATGAAGCCACTCGACCCAGACCGCGTCGTGTTCGGCCAATACGAGGGCTATCGCGACGAAGAGGGCGTCGCCGACGATTCGACGGTGGAGACGTTCGTCGCACTGGAGGCCTTCGTCGACACCGAGCGGTGGCAGGGCGTGCCGTTCTTGTTGCGGACGGGCAAGGCGCTGGGCGCCACCCGGCGCACCGTCACGCTGACCTTCCGCACCCCGCCGATGGGACGGTTCGGCGACAGCGAGTACGGGCCCAACCAGTTGGTGCTCGAGCTGAGTGACTCCCCCGAGTTCGGCGTCAGCCTGATGGCCAAGCGGCCGGGACCTCGAATGGACCTGGTGCCCTTGACCTTCCACCTCGACATCGCCGAGGAGGATCCCGACGACAAGCCCCTGGAGGCCTACGAGCGGCTGCTGCTCGACGTGATGCGCGGCGACCAGACGCTGTTCACCAGGGCCGACGAGGTGGACCGGCTGTGGCAGATCTGCCAGCCGATTCTCGACAACCCGCCACCGACGCTGCCGTACGCTCGCGGTTCGTGGGGCCCGGAACAGGCGATCGAACTGGCAGGCCCGGAAGGGTGGCACCTGCCCGATGCCTGACGACTGGCCCGCGATAGCGGACCACGGACTGATCGGCGACCTGCGCACCTGCGCCCTGGTGGCGACCGACGGAACCGTCGACTGGTTTTGCGCGCCCCGCTTCGACTCGCCCAGCGTCTTCGGAGCCATCCTCGATCCCGAGCAGGGCGGCAAGTGGACCCTGTCCCCCACGGGCGAGGTGTCGCGCACCCAGCAGTTCTACTTTCCGGACACCGCCGTCCTGATCACCCGCTTCCTCACCCCCGACGGTGTCGCCGAGGTGCACGACTTCATGCCTGTACTCGGGGCATTGGACCCGGAGCACCGCCAACGCCTGGTCCGGCGGGTCAGTGGCGTCCGAGGCACCATCACCATGCGGATGTGCGTCGATGCCCGGCCCGACTACGGTCGCGAACGGTGCGTCGCCGAGGAGAGCGGCGACGGCGTCCTGATCACCGGGGACGGCATCCGGCTCGGTCTCGTCGCGTCCACCGAGCTGACCGTCGAGGAGGGTGCCGACAACACTCGCGTCAGCGCGAAGGTCGAACTCTCCCAAGGTGACAGCGCGCTGTTCGTCCTGGAGATGCTCGACGGTGACGACCTGCCGTCGAGCAATGCCGTCGACCTGACCGACGACCTGCTCGACGCGACGACGTCGTACTGGCGGGCGTGGCTGCGCCAGTCTCGTTACGTGGGCCGCTGGCGCGAGATGGTGCACCGCTCGGCCATCACGCTCAAGCTGCTCACCCACGAGCCGACCGGTGCCGTCATCGCCGCCCCGACCACCAGCATCCCCGAGTACGTCGGCGGGAGCCGCAACTGGGACTACCGCTACGTGTGGGTGCGCGACGCCGGCTTCAGCCTGTACGCCCTGCTGCGGCTGGGATTCACCGACGAGGCGAGCGCGTTCATCGGCTGGCTCTCCGAACGGCTCGGCGACGAACGCGAACGCAACGACGGCGTCGGACCGCTGCGCGTGCTGTACGACATCGACGGCAACCGGCCCGTCGAGGAGACCGAGTTGACGCATCTGCGGGGGTACCGGGACTCCCGGCCGGTGCGGATCGGCAACGCCGCGGTCGACCAGTTGCAGCTCGACATCTACGGCGAACTCATCGACTCGGTCTACCTGTTCAACAAGTACGGTCCCGGCATCAGCAGCGACGCCTGGGACGACGTGGTGAAGGTCGTCGACTGGCTGACCGAGAACTGGGATCGCGAGGACGCCAGCATGTGGGAGGTGCGCGGCGACCACCGCGCGTACACCACCTCGCGGCTGTTCTGCTGGGTCGCCCTGGAGCGCACCATCCGGATCGCCCGCCAGCGCGGGCTGCCCGGCGACCTGGGCGCGTGGTCGAAGACGCGCGACGAGATCTACCAACGCATCATCTCCCGGTCCTGGAACGAGGACCTACGGGCGTTCACCCAGACCGAGGGCGGCACCGAACTCGACGCCGGCGTGCTGCTGATGCCCATGGTCAAGTTCCTCTCCCCGGCCGATCCCAAATTCCTGTCCACGCTCGAGGCCGTCGAGAAGGACTTGGTCACCGACACCCTGGTCTTCCGCTACTCCCCTGAGACCGACGGCCTCGACGGCGCCGAGGGTACGTTCTCGCTGTGCTCGTTCTGGTACGTCGAGGCGCTGACTCGAGCGGGTCGCCTCGACGATGCCCAACTGGCACTCGAGAAGATGTTCACCTATGCCAACCACGTCGGCCTCTACGCCGAACAGGTCAGCGCGACCGGCGACCAGGTCGGCAACTTTCCACAAGCCTTCACCCACTTCGCACTCATCAGCGCAGCGATCAACCTCGATCGCGCACTAGGCACAGGAGACAAGTCATGACCGTTGCACAGCGGGAGCGCGCGGCGCTCGTCACCACCATGCGCGGCGCCGGCCCGGAGCAACCGACGCTCTGCGGCGACTGGACCACCCGAGATCTGGCTGCCCACTTGGTCATTCGCGAACGGCGGTTGGACGCCGCGCCGGGCATCATGGTGCCCAAGTTCGCCGGGTACACCGAACGGGTGCAGAATCAGGTGGCCGCCGAGAACGACTGGAACGTGCTGCTCGACCAGATCGCCTCGGGTCCACCGCTGTTGTCGCCGTTCAAGCTGCTGGACCCGTTCGTCAACGTCGCCGAGATGTTCATCCACCACGAGGACGTCCGGCGCGCCGTAGAAGGTTGGGAGCCAAGGCAACTCGATGCCGAGACCAACTCGTCGCTGGCCAGCCGGGTCAGCCTGATGTCGCGCATGACCATGAAGAAGACGCCGGCTCGAGTGTCGTTGAAGACCCCCGACGGCAAGACGCTGGCGACCGTCGGCTCCGGGCCCGCGGTCACCGTCACGGGTGAGCCCGGCGAGCTGATGATGTTCATCTCGGGTCGTGACCAGGCGAAGGTCGAGTTCACCGGTGACGACGCCGCGGTGAGCGCGGTGCGTGCCGGCGAGCGCGGGCTCTAGGCTTCGGGGATTAGGCTCAGCACATGGACTTCCGCGTCTTCGTCGAACCGCAGCAGGGTGCCACCTACGCCGACCAGTTGGCGGTGGCCAAGACCGCCGAGGCAGCCGGCTACTCGGCCTTCTTCCGCTCCGACCACTACCTGGCGATGTCGGGCGACGGTCTGCCCGGGCCGACGGATTCGTGGGTCACGCTCGGCGGCATCGCCCGTGAGACCTCGACGATCCGGCTCGGCACGATGGTCACCTCCGCGACGTTCCGTCACCCGGGAGTGCTCGCCATCTCGGTCGCCCAGGTCGACGAGATGAGCGGCGGCCGAGTGGACCTCGGTCTGGGCGCCGGCTGGTTCGAGGCCGAGCACGAAGCGTATGCGATTCCGTTCCCGCCGCTGGGCGAACGATTCGAACGCCTCGGTGAGCAGCTCGACATCCTGACCGGCATGTGGAAGACCCCGGTGGGCGAGACGTTCGACTACAGCGGCAAGCACTACACGGTCAAGGACTCCCCGGCGCTGCCGAAGCCGGCGCAGTCGCCGTACCCGCCGATCGTCATCGGCGGCGGCGGACCCAAGCGCACCCCGGCGTTGACGGCGAAGTACGCCGCGGAGTTCAACATTCCGTTCGCCGACCTCGACACCCTTACGACGCAGTACGGCCGGGTCGCCGCGGCGGTCGCCGACGCCGGCCGCGAGCCGGACTCGCTGACGTATTCGGCGGCGTTCGTGGTCTGCGCCGGGCGCGACGACGCCGCGGTGGCGGCTCGCGCGGCGGCCATCGGCCGCGACGTCGACGAACTGCGGGGCAGTTCACCGTTGGTGGGCACCCCCGAGGAGATCGCCGAGAAGCTGGCCCCGTTCGCCGAGGCCGGCGTGCAGCGGGTGTACCTACAGGTGCTCGACCAGTCCGATCTCGACCACGTCGACTTCTTCGCCGGCGAGGTCATACCGCGTCTGAGTTGATCCCGCCCGGGCAGACCCCCGCGGCTACCATCGAGCCGTGAACGACGTCGACGACAACGATGAGCCGGCGTGGCACGAACGCACGTCGACCCTCGTCGGAGCCAGCGTCGGCGCGATCGCCGTGATCGGTCTGCTGTGGTTGCTCATCTCCTACGTGGTCGGCGGTGACGACGATCCCGCGAGCAACCCGCAGTACTACCCGGATCCGAGTTTCTCCGAGCGCAGTTCCGCGTCGACGACGGCGGGTGAGACCACGAGCACCGAGACGATCACCAGCACCAGCCCTCCGGTGACCACCGACATCGATCCCGGCGACACGACGACCAGCAGCACCGACACCTCGTCGACGCCGACCACCACGTCGTTCGACCCGTCCAATCTGCCCAGGACGCGGGCCTCGACCACCTACAGCGACGGCCGTCAGCGGCCGCGGCTCAACGAGACCCGCACGCTGTACCCCCGGCCCTGACCTCGCCGATCGCATGCGGGCACCCCTACGCTGCGATCATGATCTTCGACCCGCCGGTGACGAGGTGACCACGACGCGGTTCGCCTTCACCGGCGCCGCGGTGGGCCTGATGTTCCTGTGGTTGTCGCTGACGCCGTCGCTGCTACCCCGCGGTCCGCTGTTCCAGGGGTTGATCAGCGGCGCTTCGGGCGCGGTCGGCTATGCCCTCGGCGTGTTCGCGGTGTGGTTGGTGCGGTTCATGCGGTCCCGGGACGTCAGCCCACGCGCTCCGCGACCGGCATGGACCGTGCTGGGCGTCGCAGCCCTGCTCGGTACCGCGGTGATGATGGTCCGGTTCCGCCTCTGGCAGAACGACGTCCGAGACCTGATGGGCATTCCGCGGCTGGCCTGGTGGGAGTATCCGCTGGCCGTCGTGGTGTCGATCCTCGCGCTGGCGATCCTCGTCACGCTCGGTAAGCTCGTCGGTCGCCTCGTCGGCGTCATCGTCCGCCGGCTCGAGCGCGTCGCCCCGCCCCGGGTGTCGGCGGTCATCGCGACGGGCCTGGTGATCGCGTTGGGTGTCGCCGTGCTCAACGGTGTCGTCATTCGAGTCGCCAAGAACACACTGAACGACTCGTTCGCCGCCTTCAACGACATGGTGGACGACGCCACGGCGCCACCCACCTCACCGCGGCGCTCCGGGGGTGCGGGCTCCCTGGTGTCCTGGGAGTCGCTCGGCAGGCAGGGTCGCGCCTTCGTCCAGGCCGGCCCCTCGGCTCAGACGCTGGCCACCTTCAACGGGGCGCCTGCCCTCGAGCCGATCCGGGTCTACGCCGGGCTGAACTCCGCGGACGACATCACCGCGACTGCCGAGCTGGCGGCAGCCGAACTGGAGCGTACGGGCGGCCTCCGCCGCAAACTGGTGGCGGTGGCCACCACCACCGGGACCGGCTGGATCAACGAAGCCGAAGCCGACGCGTTGGAGTACATCCTCAACGGGAACAGTGCCATCGTCAGCATGCAGTACTCGCACCTGCCCAGCGCACTGTCATTCCTGATGGACGTGGGGAACGCCCGGCAGGCGGGCCGAGCTCTCTTCGAGGCCGTGGACCGGCGGGTGCAGGCGATGCCGCCCGCACAGCGCCCCGCAGTCGTGGTGTTCGGCGAAAGCCTCGGATCCTTTGGTGGCGAGGCCCCGTTTCTGAGCCTGAACAATCTCCTCGCCCGCACCGACGGCGCCCTGTTCAGCGGGCCCACGTTCGCCAACACCATGTGGGATGAGTTGACCCGCAGCCGCGACGCGGGCTCACCGCAATGGCTGCCCATCACCGACCGCGGTCGCCACGCCCGTTTCGTCGCGCGCCCCGAAGACCTCGCGCGTCCCGACACCGATTGGGCCACACCACGATTGGTCTACCTACAGCATCCGTCCGACCCGATCACCTGGTGGACCCCCGATCTGCTGTTCCGCCAACCGGACTGGTTGCGCGAACCCCGCGGGGACGACGTGTCCCCGCAGATGCAGTGGATCCCCGTCGTCACGTTCCTGCAGGTGGGCGCGGACATGGCGGGCTCTGCCGACGTGCCGGACGGCCACGGGCACCGCTTCGTCCGCGACGTCGCGAATGCATGGGCCGCCATTCTCGATCCGCCCGGGTGGACGGCGGCGAAGACCGACCGGCTGCGGGACGTCCTGGCCACCACGAACTGAACGGCGCTCAGCGACCCTGGGCGTGAAAGTCGGCCACCATCGCCTCGGCACTGCGGACTGCGGCGCGGCATGCCCTGGTGGTGAACGGGTCGTTGAGCGGGTGGTCGGCACGCCGCCGCCAACGCTGGGCGGCGGCGAACGCCGCCCGCGGGCCGTCATACGGCGCGTCGGGTACCAAGCCGAGACGGCTCGCGGCGTCGGTACCGGAGCCACCAATGATGCGGCGCAGCGACGCCATCTCGTCGTCGTTCAAGGTCGTGGGGCGCGAACGCAATTGACTCAGCAGACGCAGCTCCTCGAAGGCATGGGTGTCGGCGAGCAGTGGTTCGATGTCGGCCAGGATGAAGGGCGTGGCGTAGATCGGGTCGTCCTCGACCACTCGGCGCAGCGACAGCAGCGCCGTGTGCGCCTTCAACAGGTCCGAACGCTGGGCGAACTGCTGGTCGATCACGTCGCGCAAAGCGATCAGCCCGCTGCGCTCGAGGAGCTCGTCGGCCAGGGCGACCGAGTCCGAGATGCCCGCCCGCAGCACGGCGATCGAGATGCGGATGCCGAACATGCCGAACCGCTCGAGCAGTGCCGCGCGGGTGGCGGCGTCCACGGGCAGCTGGGCGTCCTCGCGGACGAATCGGTCCACCGACAGCATCGCCTTGGCCAGCTCCGCGGCGTCGATCCCGGCCAGCTTCTCCAGCGCGACGAATTCGCTCTGGCGCAACGTCCGAGCTGTCAGTGCCAGCAGGCCCGACACCGGCACGACGGCCTGGCAGATCCCCGTCTCGTCCATCTCGGCGGTGAACCGGGTGGCGACGTCCTTCGCCGACAGCATCGCGTCTATTCGCCCGGCGCCGATCTCGTCGGCCCGCGACGCCACGCCGATGACGCCGAGCGCGCCGGCGGACCCGCCGACCAGCGTGCCGATCTGCTTGAGCAGCCCGATGTCGGTGGCGTTGAGCGTGCGCAGCAGGAACACCACCGCATCCACCCGCGGCACTCCGTCGTCGGGCACCAGCAGCCTCAGCGTGCGCTCGGAGACGTCGCGCGACAAAGACGACGTGCCGGGGGTGTCGATGATCGTGGTGTCGACCAGTTCGGCGGCCGGCCACTCCACGTCCAGGTCGACCACGTCGGCGGGGTCGAGGCTGGCGAAGTCGAACGTGAGCCCGCGGTCACCGGGATCGCGGGCGATCGGGACGTTGGATCGTCGGCCACCGCGGTGGTTGGCCGTCACCTTGGGGGTCGTCCCATGGCGGAACCACGTCACGATGCGGGTGGCCTCGGTGGCGTCGGTCGGGGCGATGTCCTCGCCGACCAGCGCGTTGACCAACGTGGACTTACCCGCCTTCAGCGTGCCGGCGAGCGCGATCCGGATCGGCTGGTTGAGGCGGCGGCCGATCCAGTCCAGTTCGTTGAGCACGTCCGGGCGCTCACGGTAGGCCGGGTCGTTCCGGTAGGCCTGAATGGTGCCGCCAAGGATCGCGCGTACTCGATCGCTGGTGCTCATGTCGGTTGCCCAGCTTAGTGACCGTTCCCGGGAACTAGGTGGCGACCGGCTCCGGCCGCGGCGAGAGGTTGACGGCGTGTTCGGTCACCTGTCGCAGGATGTTGAGCCGCCGCTCCAATTCGCGGACCCGCGTATCGCGTTCGTCCATCTCCATCTTCGCCGCGGTGAGCGAGGCCTGCAGCGACTCGTTCAGCGACCGGGTGGTCTGGTTGGCGATGTCGCGATAGTGGTCGCGCAGCTGGCGTTGCACGCCCTTGAGCCGGTCGCGGGACTCCTTGCTGACGACGAAGGACACGTCGTCGACGAAGCGCCGGACGTTGGTCTTGGCCTCGTTGCGCACCCGCAGCATGCGGTTCTCCATGTCCTCCTTGTAGGCCTTGCGGCCCAGCAGCAGCCCCGCCCCGAGCGAGAGCGGGTTGAACATGCCCAAGCCGGCGAACGAGGTGAGCATGCCGAACATCAAAACGCCGCCGTAGGATCCCCGCATTCCGGTGACGACCTTGTGCCCCTTGCCAATTGGCTTGGCCTCCAGCCGGCTCAACGACTTCATCTCACCAAAGCCGGCACCCATCTCGCGGGCGTTGATCTGCGGCATCTCGACCGCGTCGAGGCCCGCCTCGGAGAAGGTGCGGCCAACCTCCTGTGCGAGTGCCTCGGCCCGCTGGTAGGCCCACACGAAGTTGTCGCCGACGGCGGTGGCGATGGCGTTCTCCAGTTCGGCGCCGATCTCGGCCCAGCGCTGGGTGGGATCGGAGGTGTCGATCGCGTGCTCGGTGTGCTGGGTGATGGCCCGGAATCGGGCGCGCAGATCGTGGTCGACGTCGGCGGTCAGGTCGCTGATGCCGTCGTTGAGGACCTGCTGCCACAGGGCGGTGTGCTGCAACGCATCCTGCGCCTCCTGCTTGCGTCGTTCCAGGTCGGCGTTCAGCGCGTCACGGGCCTCGGGGTCGTTGATCGACGACAGTTCGGTCTCGACGGTCATCGTCAGGTGCTCGGCGGCCGACCTCACTTCTGCGAGCACCTGGTCGCGGATCCGGTCGTCCTCGCGGCTGAGCACCTTGTCGCTGAGGAACTTCACGATCGCCGGGAAATTGGATTCCTCGTTGAGTTCCTTGTCGTTCATCGCGATGGCGTGAGATCGCAGCACCGAGGAGACCGGAGTCACCGCGACGTCGACCCCCGCCCGCTGCAGATGCGCGACGTTGGCGGCGACGATCTCGCGCCAGTGCGGGTAGAGGTCGGTCTTGGTGGCGAGAATCGTTGCCACCGGGCAGATTTCGAGCGCCTGCCGGATGAACGTCATCTCGGGCTCGGTGAACTCCTGGCTGGTGTCACTGACCATCAGGACCGCGTCGGCGTCGGGCAACAGCCCCAGCGTCGCCGAGAGGTGCGGCTGGCCGTGGCCGCCGACACCGGGGGTGTCGACGAACGCCAGCCCGTTCTTCAGCAGCGGGCTGGCTGCGGTGACCTCAACGCGCAACACCTCGCGGCCGCCGGCCTGCGGCGCCTGGCGCAGGTCGTTGCGGACGTCGGCCATCGGGATCTCCACGGCCTCGGGCTCGGCACCCTCGCCGCGCGCCACGATCAGCCGGGCCGTCGCCTGCTCTCCGTAGGACACGATGGTCGCCAAGGTGGTGGTCTCGTCGTCGCCGACGCGGGCGACGGGCACGTTGAGCAGCGAGTTCAGCAGTTGACTCTTGCCTTGCTTGAGCTGGCCGGCGATCACCACGCGGACCTGAGGATCGCTGATGCGTTTCTTGGCCGTGGCGAGTCGCTCGACCAGGTCGCCCCGGTCGTAGGCCTGGGCGATCTTGGTGCTGTGGTCGATCAACTCGACGATCACCTTGACCTTGCGGGGGTCGTTCGGTTGCGTCACGTGCTCCTCCTTCGCCGCGGTCCACGGTAGGCGTGAAACTGGCGGGGACCCCTAGTGGAGTCCCCGCCAGTCCTGGTGGTGGATCAGAAGCCGATGTGTCCGTCGTTGTGCGACGCCACGTCGTTGTGCGACGCGAGATCGGTGTCGTTGTTCGAGGCCACGTTGCTGGTGAAGCTGTGGTCGTCGACGTGGGTGTTCACCGAGTCGTCGGTGTGGGTCTCGGTCTGGGTGGACACGTGGGTGTTGACCGAGTTGTCGGTGTGGTTGCCGCTGCCCAGGTCGCCACCGGCGGTGGTCTGGTTGCCGCCCACGGTGGTGTTGGCCGAGTGCGAGGACGTGTCGTTGACGATGATCGACCCGCCGCTGCCGCCGTTGCCGGCGTTGGCCTCGTTGCCACCGTTTCCGATGCCCACGCCGAGCAGACCACCACCACTGGAGCCGCCGCTGGCGCCGGCGCTGCCGCCGTGTCCGCCGGACATGTCGTTGTCCTTGATGACGGTGCCCTCGTTGCCGGTGATGATGTCGCCACCCGAGTGCTGCGAGGTGTCGGTGACCTTGGTGTCGTTGCCCTCACCGAAGACGATCGGCGAGTGGCTGCCGCCGCCGACGTAGCCGG
This sequence comes from Mycobacterium sp. NPDC006124, assembly GCF_040614235.1. NCBI lineage: Bacteria > Bacillati > Actinomycetota > Actinomycetes > Mycobacteriales > Mycobacteriaceae > Mycobacterium > Mycobacterium sp. NPDC006124. Next base: position 304,528 of record NZ_JBEXUA010000006.1, read on the forward strand.
TGTTGGCGCTGTTGCCCTCGCCGACGACGTTGCCGTCACCGTTGACGCTGGTGGTGTCGATGTGTCCGGCCGTGCCGGTGTTGACGACGCCGCCGTTGGTGGCGCTGTTGCTGGTCTTGTCGCCCAGGGTGATGTCGCCGAAGCCGAGGTTGAAGGCACCCTGCTGGGCATTGGAGCCGGCGTGCTGATCGGGGCTCAGCAGCGAGGTGTCGTTGTTGCTGGCGAGCTCGGTGGCGTTGTGGCTGGCGAAGTCCGTCTGCGGCGCAAAGGCCGTCTGCGGAGAGAACGCCGCGGGGATGTTGTGGTAGCTCGCCACCGCGTTCTGCAGTCCGTAGACCGGGTCGCCGCCACCGAGCAGGACGCCGGCGGGGGCGGCCGAGGCGGCCACGGCGGCGAACTGCTGGGCGCTGACGTTCTGCAGGCCGACGGAGCGCAGGGCGCCCTCGGGGTCGGCGACGTAGTTGGCGGCAACTGCCGGGCTGCGGAACAGGTCGAGGATGTAGTCCAGGAGGTTCGTCATGAGAGTGCCTTCCGTTGTCGGTGTGGAGGTCGGGTCGCCGCGTCTCCGGCGATCTGTCCACTACGTTATGGGCCCGCCACGACCCCGGGAACGGGGACGCGACCCCTCGCTCCCCCGGCACGTTGCGGGGCGCCCTAGGGGCATCCGTTAGGGGATTAGGGGGTTACCCTGGGGACGGTGCCGCGGGTCGCTGACCTGCACCGACGACACCCCCAAACGACGACAGCGCGGCCATTGCTGGCCGCGCTGTCGCAGAAATCGTTCGAGGAGGGTCGTCGATCAGGTGAAGATGTCGAAGCCCGGGTCGTGCGGGTGATCCAGGTGGTCCTCGACGGCGTCGGAGAGGTGCTGGCCGGCGTCCTGGCCGAGGTCCGAACCGTCGACCGAATCGTGCACGGACGCGAGGTGCAGGTCGTCGACGGCGGACGCGTCGACCGTCGGAACGCTCAGATCGTCGAGGCCGGCGCCGAAGTCGTGGTCCACGATGGTCGGCGTGGAGTCCTCGGGCAGCTGGATGACGTTGGCAACCGCAGGCACGTGATCTGCGACGACGTCGGCGCCCTGAAGCGGGAGGTGGTCGTCGAACGCGTCGAAGGCCGCCGTGGCGGCGCCGCTGGCCCATACGTTGTGAGCCGAATCCAGCAGCGTGTCCGCGCCAGCCGGGACGCCGGTCGAGGGCGCAGGCGCCGACATCGACTCCGCGACCACGGGAATCAGGTTGGCGACGTCCGCGTGGGTCACGTCGGTCAGGTTGGCGTCGGCGATGCTCTGGGCGGGGTTGGCCGCGTAGTGGGCTGCAGCGTCGGGATCGCGCACCAGCGACATCACGAAGTCGAGCAGTGAATTCGCCACGACGTACCTCCTCTTCTCTGCTCGGGCGTCGACGTGGTGCGCGTCGCGAGGTGCGGCGGTCACGGTTCAGCTCGAATGTTATCGACGCGGGGGGCCGCGGTAATCGGTGCTGACGCCACCCGCGCAGGGTGGGCATTAGGGGCCGACGCATTAGGGGTTTGCAATCGTTAGGGGGATGTAACCCGCACCGCGTGCGAACGCCGCTATGGTGAGTGCTGATTTTCTCCGAATCCCCTCAGGGATGCACGGCTCGACGAGGAATTGCGAGACATGAGCGAACCACGGGACATGACCGAACCACTGGGATTCTCCGTCGGATCCACGAATCTGGTGGCGGCCCGCGTCGGGTCGGCTCCGATCACGCGACGGTCCGTCCTGGTCGTCTACCCCGACCGCGCCCCCGAGGTGGGGGTGTTCCCCGGCCCGAATCAGCCCGGCCTGGTGCTGGCGGGCTTCGTCGAACGGGTCGGCGACCCGGTGCCCCTCGTGGCGGCCGACGGCTCCTCCCATCGCGGCGAGATCGTGCTGACCGAAGCGCTCGACGTGATGGCCCGGGAGGTCGGCGGCGGCGCGCCGGTGACCATCGCCGTGCCGGCGCACTGGGGACCGGGACCCGTCGGTGCGCTGCGCAGCGCCCTGCGCGCGAAACCCGTGCTGGCGGGTGCCACGCTCGTTCCCGACTCGGTCGCCGCGCTCGAGGGTCTGCGGGCGAACCCCGGACTTCCGTCGCAGGGCGTGGTGGTGCTGTGCGATCTCGGCGGTGGCGGCACCAGCATCACACTGGCTGATGCGGCCGCCGGACTGGCCGTCATCGGCACCACCACCCGGTACCAGGACTTCTCCGGCGACCTCGTCGACCAGGCGCTGCTGAGCCACGTCGTCACCGGCATCGCCGAAGCCAACACGGCCGATCCGGGGAGCACTGCCGCCGTCGGATCGCTGAGCCGACTGCGTGATGCGTGCCGCGGTGCCAAGGAGCGGTTGTCCGCCGACACCGCCACCGTGATCCAGGCCGAGGTCCCGGGATACTCCTCGGACGTCCGCATCACGCGGCCCGAACTCGAGGGTCTGATCGAGGCACCCCTGTCCGGTCTGGTGTCGGCCGTCGCGGAGACGTTGCAGCGCTTCCGAATTCCGTTGGCCAGCGTCTCGGCGGTCGCCACGGTCGGTGGCGGCGCCGCGATCCCGTTGGTCACGCAGCGACTCTCGGAGCAGTTCCGTGCCCCCATGGTCACCGCTCCGGCGCCGGTGCTGTCGATCGCAGCGGGTGCCGCGGTCGTCGGCGCTCTCGGATTCGACGACGCGCAGACGGGTATGGCGCCGACGGGCTTGGCCCCGAGCCTCGACGCGGCGACGGGGCTGGCCCCGACGATGGGGTGGGCGGGTGCGCAGGTGCCCGGGCAGGCCAACGCGGGTGACTCGGGCGCCCTGGCGTGGTCTCAGGACGACGACGTGCCCGGCAGCGAGCCGATGCCCTATGCCGGGGGCGAATACAACTCGGAGTACTCGTCGACGGGTGCCCGACCGGAGATGGCCTTCGCCCACGAAGAAGAGGACGATCGGCCCGATACCGAGCCGCTCCCCTGGTACAAGCGGCCGCCGATCCTGTTCGGCGCAGCGGCGGCCGCGGCGCTGCTGGCCGTCGGCGGGTTCGCCGCGGTGCAGCTGACCGGCAACTCGACCGACAGCGGCACCGTCACCGAGGTCGTCACCATCTCCTCGACCGGGGCCAACGGTCTGGTGACCACCAGCCTGTCGACCCGGACGTCGACCCAGGAGAGCAGCGCGCCGAGCAGCACCTCGACGGTGTCGAACTCGTCCTCGTCCGACTCGTCGACCACGTCGCCGACGAGCACGACGACCACCACCTCGCCGACCACCACGACGACGACGACCACCACGACCACCACCACGACGACCACCACGACGCCCCCCACGACGACGACCACTCAGCCGCCCACCACCACGACGACCCAGCCACCGGTCACGACCACGCAGCCACCGGTCACGACGACGGCTCCACCGGTCACCACCACGGTGGCGCCACCGACTCAGACACAGACGACTCCGGTGATCGCCCCGGTGACACCCGCGAACTAATGACCGTCAGCGACGCGGTCGCGCGCTGGCGCTCGACGCCGAACGAGCCCGCGAAGCTGCTGGTGACCGGCGGACTGGGCACCGGCAAGTCCACCGTTCTCGCCGAGATTCGAGCGGCCCTGCGCGCCGCAGGCGTGACCGTCGTCGCCCGGCACCCGCGGGCCGGTGACCCGCCGGGCACCGCGGTGGTCGTCGACGACGCCCATCTGTTGGGCGCTCCGGAACTAGAGGGGCTCCTCGAACTGGTCGGCGACCCTGCCGCGACGGTCGTCATCGCCGCCGAACCGCTGTCCCACCAGCCAGCCCTGACGTCGCTGCGCACGGCGTTGACGCGCGAGGCCCCCGAGGTGGTGCTGGCTCCACTGACGCCGACCGAGGTGCATCACGCCGCCGCCCAACTCCTCGGGGCGCCCCCGTCGACGAACCTGGTCAGGGACACGATGGCGGTGACCGCGGGTCTGCCCTTCCTGGTGAACGCCGCGCTGTCGGCGGTGGGCTCCGCCGACGACACCCCGGTGACCGACGTGGTCGCCCGCGCCGCCCGCGTGGCGCTGATCGAGCGGTTGCGTCGAGTCGAGGAGCCGGTGCTCGACACCCTCCTGCTGTCGTCGCTGAGTCAGGATCTCGGCCCGGACGACGTCGCCGCGGCCCTGGGAGTGGCGCAGGACGAGGCGCAGCGGCTGGTCGACTCCGCGCGGGCCAGCGGGCTCATCGCCCCGGCGCACACCCACGCGTTCACCGTGAGCCTGCACCGCAGCGTCGCCCAGATCATCGGAGCGGCCCGTCACCACCAGGTCGAAACAGCACTGCTGCGAACACAACTCGAGCAGTCGACGCTCTCGACCGAGTTGGCCCTCCGGCTCGCCGAGCACGGTCTGCGTGACGCCGGGCTGGCCACGGCGCTGACCGATCTCGCCGCCCGTCACCAGGATCACCCCGCCACGGCCGCCCGGCTGTACCGCGCGGCCACCAGCGTGGGGGCCAGCGAGCTCAGCGCGAAGCTCGCCGACGCGCTGGCCCTGACCGGGGACTGCGCGACCGCGGGCCGGCTCGCCGACGACCTACTGGGTTCCGAGGTGGCCGCCGAACGGGCGGCGGCGGTACGGATCGCGGCCAGCGTCGCGGCGCACGACGGCCGTGCCGCCCAGGCGGCCGAGCTCGTCCGCTGGCTCGGCCCGTTCCCCGACGCCTTGGTGGGGTCTGCCGCTGTCGTGTCGGCCCTCGGTGTCGGGGACGTCGGGACGGCGCGCGCCGCGGCGGCCGCCGACGCCGCAGGCCCGCCCACGTCGACCGCCCGCGCGGCCCGCGCCATGGCCGAGGGACTGCTGCTCACCGTGGACGGCGGATACCCGGCGGCGGTCGCCCGGTTGGCGCAGTCGGTGACCGAACAGACGTCGGCCGCCGTGGCGCCCGACACCGCATCGGCAATGGTCACGCTCGTGGCGATGCACGGCGGCGATTCCGTGCGAGCGCGCAGCGTCGTCGGCCGGGCGGTCCGGGGCACCGGTGACGACGAGGGGTTCGCCGGCCGGCGGCACGCCCTCTTGCTGGCCTGGGCGCGAATGCTGGACGGAAAGTTGACCGCGGCCGACGCCGCCTCGGTGGCGGGTGGGGACTTGCACCGTCGCGACGCGCTCTGGGCCGCGGCACTGCAGACCGCGGTGGCGCGCCGCGCCGGTGACAGCGGCTCGGTGCAAAGGCATTGGTACGCGGCCATGGAGGTGCTCACCGAGTACTCCATGGATCTCTACGCCCTGCTGCCCCTTGGTGAGCTGTGGGTGGCCGCCGCCCGGTTGCGGCAGGTCGACCTGATCAAGCCGGCGGTCGACGAGGCCTTCGGTGTGCTTGGCGCCCTTGGCAATCCGGTCCTGTGGTCGGTCCCGCTGCACTGGTCCGGCGTGCACGCCGGCATCCTGGCGAATTCACCGGCGTCGGTGGCACCGCACGGGCAGGCGCTGACCGCGGCGGCCGCGCACAGCTCCTTCGCGCGGGCCCTGGCGACGGCGGGCCGGACGTGGTTACGGGTCCTGGCCAACCACGTCGACGCCGACGAGGTGACCGTGGCCGCACGCGCGCTGACGCAGTTCGGTCTGACGTGGGACGCGACCCGGCTGGCCAGCCAGGCCGCGTTGCACACCCCCGACGGCAAGGTGTCGGGGGCGATGCTTCAGCTGGCGCGCGACCTGAAGATCGCCACCGGCGGTCACGGAGACGGCGTCGACGTCGCCGAGATGCCCGCCGCGGCGGCGCCGCGACCCGGTTCGCAGGCGGCCCGCGAACCCCGGTTGTCCGACCGCGAGCGCGAGGTGGCCGAACTGTTGCTGCAAGGCATGCCCTACCGGGACATCGGCAGCCAGCTGTTCATCTCGGCCAAGACCGTCGAGCACCACGTCGCCCGCATCCGGCGCCGGCTCGGCGCCGAATCGCGATCCGAACTGATGTCGATGCTGCGCGCCATGCTCGGCACGACCAGTTAGCCGTCGCCGGATGTGACCACTGCCACAGCAGTGGCGGACGCACCGCTCACGACGAGCGCACTAGCAGCTGACGCCCAGGCAACCAACCGGTAGGTTAGGTCATCCTTCGTAGCGTCGGGAAAGCCGCGGATGCCACTATGAGCTGGTATTCAGCGCAAGTTACCCATCGGTAACCAGAAACCTTACTGGGCGGTAACTTCAACCCGGGAGGAACGCGTGGACACGCAGACTCTGATCAGGCTGACCCTCGGCCTGTTGTTGACGGCAATCGTGCTGGCCTTCGCCGCCAAACGCGTGCTGTTCCTCACCAACTTGATCCGGTCGGGTCAGCCCACGATCGACGAAGAGGCCCGCAAGGACGACCTCAAGGCGCGGATCACCACGCAGTTCACCGAGGTGCTCGGCCAGAAGAAGCTGCTGAGCTGGTCGATCCCCGGCATCGCCCACTTCTTCACCATGTGGGGCTTCTTCGTGCTGTCCACGGTGTACCTCGAGGCCTACGGCGTCCTGTTCACCCCGAAGTTCGCCATCCCGTTCGTCGGGCACTGGGACGTCCTGGGCTTCCTGCAGGACTTCTTCGCGCTCGCGGTGCTGCTCGGCATCATCGTGTTCTCCATCATCCGACTCCGTTCGGAGCCCAAGGAGTACGGCCGCGACTCGCGTTTCTACGGCTCCCACACCGGTGGCGCCTGGCTGATCCTCTTCATGATCTTCAACGTCGTCTGGACCTACGCGCTGTTCCGCGGCGCGGCCGTCGCGACCGGCAACCTGCCCTACGGCTGGGGTGCGTTCTTCTCCCACACGATCGGCGCCGCGCTCGAGCCCCTGGGCCACGGCGTCAACGAGATCATCGAGACCGTCGCCCTGCTGCTGCACATCGGCGTCATGCTCGTCTTCCTGCTGATCGTGTTGCACTCCAAGCACCTTCACATCGGCCTCGCACCGGTCAACGTGACCTTCAAGCGCCTGCCCAACGGTCTCGGACCGCTGCTGGCCATGGAGTACGACCGCAAGTACATCGACTTCGAGGATCCCGCCGAGGACGCGGTGCTGGGTCGCGGCAAGATCGAGGACTTCACGTGGAAGGGCTACCTCGACTTCACGACGTGCACCGAGTGCGGCCGCTGCCAGTCTCAGTGCCCCGCCTGGAACACCGGAAAGCCGTTGTCTCCCAAGCTCGTCATCATGAACCTTCGCGACCACCTGTTCGCCAAGGCGCCCTACATCATCGGCGGCCAGGAGAGCCCGCTGGAGAACACTCCCGAGGGTGGTCTCGGTGAGGACCTCAAGGGCGAGAAGCACGCCGACCAGCACCACGTCCCCGAGTCGGGCTTCGAACGCATCCTCGGCTCCGGTCCCGATCAGGCCACCCGCCCGCTCGTCGGCACTCTGGAGCAGGGCGGCGTCATCGACCCCGACGTCCTGTGGTCGTGCACCAACTGCGGCGCGTGCGTCGAGCAGTGCCCGGTGGACATCGAGCACATCGACCACATCGTCGACATGCGCCGCTACCAGGTCATGGTCGAATCGGAGTTCCCCGCCGAGCTCAACGGCCTGTTCAAGAATCTCGAGCGCAACGGCAACCCGTGGGGCCAGAGCGCCAAGGAACGCACCAAGTGGATCGACGAGGTCGACTTCGACGTGCCGGTCTACGGCGAGGACGTCGACTCGTTCGACGGCTTCGAGTACCTCTTCTGGGTCGGTTGCGCCGGCGCGCTGGAGGACCGGGCCAAGAAGACCACCAAGGCCGTCGCCGAACTGCTCGCGACCGCCGGAGTGAAGTTCCTCGTCCTCGGCAGCGGGGAGACCTGCACCGGTGACTCCGCCCGCCGCGCGGGCAACGAGTTCCTGTTCCAGCAGCTCGCCGCACAGAACGTCGAGACCATCAACGGCGTGTTCTCCGGTGTCGAGACCGTCGACCGCAAGATCATCGCGACCTGCCCGCACTGCTTCAACACGATCGGCCGCGAATACCCGCAGCTCGGCAGCAACTACACCGTGGTGCACCACACCCAGCTGCTGAACCGCCTGATCCGCGACAAGAAGCTGGTGCCGGTAAGCCCGGTCAGCCAGGACGTGACCTATCACGACCCGTGCTTCCTCGGCCGGCACAACAAGGAGTACTCCGCCCCACGCGAGCTCATCGGAGCCTCGGGCGCCACGCTGACGGAGATGCCCCGCCACGCCGACCGCGGCCTGTGCTGTGGCGCCGGCGGCGCCCGGATGTGGATGGAAGAGCACATCGGCAAGCGCGTGAACCACGAACGCGCAGAAGAGGCCCTGAACACCAACGCCTCGAAGATCGCGACCGGTTGCCCGTTCTGCCGCGTCATGATGACCGACGGCGTCGGTGACCGTGCCGAGGAGATGGGCAAGGAGGCCGAGGTCCTCGACGTCGCGCAGCTGCTGCTCGCCTCGCTGGACAAGGACTCGGTGACGCTGCCCGAGAAGGGAACGGCGGCAAAGGCGTTCGCGACCCGCGTCGCCGAACGCGAGGAGCAGGCGCCCGCCGTGGCCGAGCCCGTCGAGGCCAAGGTGGCCGCACCGGTTACCGAGGCCGAGACCGCCGCACCGGAGGCTCCCGTCGCCCAGGCCAAGGGCGGTCTGACGATCGCCAAGAAGCCCGGCCGCAAGCCAGGCGCCAAGGCCGAGACCGCACCCGCCGAAGCGGCCGCGCCGGCCGAGGCACCCGCCGCCGCCGAGGCACCCGTCAAGGGCCTGGCCATCGCCAAGAAGCCGGGTTCCAAGAAGGCCGCCGCCCCGACTGCCGAAGCCGCCCCGACCGAGGCACCCGCCCCGACCGCCGAGCCGGCAGCCGCCGAGCCCCCGGTCAAGGGCCTGTCGATCGCCAAGCGCCCCGGCAGCAAGAAGGCCGCGCCGAAGGCCGAAACGCCGCACGAAGGCGACTCGACCGTCGTGCAGCCCGCCAACGTCACCCCCGACGATGCACCCGCCGGCACGGATCCGAAGGACTCCGCCGATTCGGACCTCGGTCTCGACAAGCCCGAGCCCGAGGTGAAGGGTCTCGCCATCGCCCGCCGACCGGGAAGCAAGCGGGCGGCCAAGCCGTCCGAACCCGTTGCGCCGCAAGCATCCAACGGACACGCTGCATCGCAACCGACACCCGAACCGGCCGCCGACTCGACTCCGGAGCCGGCGAGCGAGCCCGCCCCCGCGGACACGCCTGCCGAACCGGAAGCGTCGGTGAAGGGCTTGGGCATCGCGCCGGGAGTACGTCGTCCCGGAAAGCGCTGACGGAGCGGTGGCCGCCTCGGCTAGCGAGGACTGGCCGTCAGCCCACCCGGTGAAGCTGGAACGGTGCCTGGGTGAGCGTGCCGCCCGGGCAGTCGTAGTTGGAGTCGGTGGTGATCGTGCCGGCCAGCGTCGTGGGATCCAGTGCCAGCGAAATGAAGGCCGGCGCGTAGCTGCCGTCGGAGCAAATGGCCCCGTCGGGCTTGGTGATCTTGAAGTTCCACATGCCGTCGGCGAACGTCGCGGGGACGGTCCAGCCCTGATTGCTGGAGACGCTGCCCGTGCATCCCGTGGGGTCGCACGTCGTCGCGAACGTCCAGAGGTTGAGCACGTCCCCACCCGAGTACGTGCCGTTGAGCGCGGGTGGATCGGCGTGGGCTGGTGACGCCGTCCCGACGGCAGCGGCGATGATCGCCGCCGCCGACGCCAGCGTGCGTGTTACTACGAACTTCATCTCTACGCCCTTCGAACGGTACCGACTCAGCAAGTCAACAGCCACCGTGGGGCAAATCGTGGGACCACGGCCAGGATTTGCGGTGTCGTGTCCAAGCCGACGCAGAAATGACGGCGAACCGACCTCTCGGGAGACCGTCGACGGAGATAAAGCGGTTGAACGGCCATGGGAGACTTGACGGCGTGAGTACCCATCAGGTGCCCTGGCATACCAACAACCAGCCACGGCAACGCACGTTCGCGCAGTCCACGAAGCTGCAGGACGTCCTCTACGAGATCCGCGGGCCCGTGCACCAGCACGCGTCGCGACTCGAGTCGGACGGTCATCGAATCCTGAAGCTGAACATCGGCAACCCCGCCCCGTTCGGCTTCGAGGCACCCGATGTCATCATGCGCGACATCATCGCGGCCCTCCCCCACGCCCAGGGGTACTCCGACTCCAAGGGCATCGTCTCCGCCCGCCGCGCCGTGGTCACCAAATACGAACTGGTGGACGGTTTCCCGTATCTCGACGTCGACGACGTCTACCTCGGCAACGGCGTCTCCGAGCTCATCACGATGACACTGCAGGCGCTGCTGGACAACGGCGACCAGGTGTTGATCCCCGCCCCGGACTACCCGCTGTGGACGGCGTCGACCGCGTTGGCCGGCGGCACGCCCGTGCACTACCTGTGCGACGAGACGCAAGGCTGGATGCCCGACGTCGCCGACATGGAATCGAAGATCACCGAGCGCACCAAGGCGATCGTCGTGATCAACCCGAACAACCCCACCGGCGCGGTCTACACCCGCGAGAACCTCGAACAGATCGCCGAATTGGCCCGCAAGTACCAGCTGCTGCTGCTGGCCGACGAGATCTACGACAAGATCCTCTACGACGACGCCGAGCACGTCGCGATGGCGGCGGTGGCACCCGACCAACTCTGTCTGACCTTCAACGGACTGTCGAAGGCCTACCGGGTGGCGGGATACCGCTCCGGCTGGTTGGCGATCACCGGGCCCAAGGAGCACGCGGCCAGCTTCCTGGAGGGCATCAATCTGCTGTCCAACATGCGGTTGTGCCCGAATGTGCCTGCGCAGCATGCCATTCAGGTCGCCCTCGGCGGTCACCAGAGCATCGAGGACCTCGTGCTGCCCGGCGGCCGTCTGCTCGAACAGCGCGACGTCGCCTGGCACCAGCTCAACGAGATCCCCGGGGTGTCCTGCGTGAAGCCGCAGGGGGCGCTGTATGCGTTCCCGCGCCTGGACCCCGAGGTGCACGACATCCACGACGACGAGCAGTTGGTGCTCGACCTGCTGCTGCAGGAGAAGATCCTGGTGGTGCAGGGTACCGGATTCAATTGGCCCGCACCGGATCACCTTCGCATCGTGACCCTGCCATGGGCCCGCGACCTGTCCAACGCCATCGACCGGCTCGGCAACTTCCTGGCCAGTTACCGGCAGTAGTCACCACCCGGTGTCGGCCAGTCCGCACATCCACCAGCCACCGCCGAGGTCGACGGGATTGCGGCACGACGAGCCGTAGAGGTCGGCGCCGACTGGGGACCGGATGGGGTCGTACAAATAGCCGCCCGCGTCGTCGGGGACGCCGATCCACTGCGGGAAGAAGCGACTGCCGTCCTGATCGGACACCCGGCCCCCGCTGCTCAGGAATCGCAGATGCAGCGGTAAGGCGTTGCCGTAGTAGGACTCTCCGGGTTGCGTCGCGAGGGCCATGTCGAACAGCGGACGGTGCATCGCGAACCAGGCGCGGGGCGCCACCTGCCACCCCGGGTTTACCAGCGCGGTGACCACGATCATCACCGGCACCACGGTCAGCAGCGCCGTGCGCCGGCGTTGGGCCACCAGCGCGACGATCACCGCGCCGAACCCGAAGACGTAGAGCACCACCGACAGCGGCTGTACCACCACGTCGAGCAGCCACAGCGACGGCGGCCGCAGGAAGTGCCACAGCGCCGCGACCGACCAGCACGCCAGACCGAACCACCACAGCACCCGCACCGCAGCCATCTTGCCGTCACGGCACCAACCTGCGCACACGCTTCACACGAGTGCCACCTCTACCCTGTCCGGGTGGCGCATTCGCACTCGCACTCGATGTCCTCCGGCCCCGCGCCACTCGGCCCGCTGGCGGCCAGGATCGTCGTCGGATTGCTCGTCGCGATCGGGGTGGCGGTGCTCGCCGGGATGGCGCTGCTGTGGCCGAGCCACCAGAGCGTCGACGTCCCCCTGCCGTTTCAAAACGCCGCCGGGGGTGCGGTCACCACGGAGTCCGGCCGGGTCGTGTCCAGCGCGCAGGGCCCGTGCGGCAGCCCGTCGGCGGGCGGGGTGCTGACCTCGGCTCCCGTCGCCGCGCCACCCGGCGGTGGCCAGTGTGTGCAGTCGCTGGTCGAGATCGGGTCGGGCCCGAACCAGGGCGCCGACACCCTGCTGGAGTTCAGTGGCGGCCCTGGCCAGCCGAGTCTCGCCGTCGGCGACGAGGTCCGCATCAGCAGGCAGGTCGACCAGAACGGCACCACGACCTATGCCTTCTACGACTTCGAGCGCAGCTGGCCGCTGGGCATCGTGGCCGCGATGTTCGCGGTGGTCGTGGTCGCCGTCGCGCGCTGGCGCGGTCTGCGGGCGATCATCGGCATCGCCGTGGCGTTCGGCGTGCTGATGGTGTTCCTGCTGCCGGCGTTGCGCGACGGGGCGCCCGCGGTTCCGGTCTCCCTCGCCGCCTCCGGAGCCATCCTGTACGCCGTCATCTATCTGGCGCACGGGGTGAGCCTGCGCACCAGCGCAGCCCTGCTCGGCACCCTGACCGCGCTGCTCCTGGCGGCCGGATTGTCCTGGGCCACGATCGAACTGGTCCACCTGACCGGCCTGTCGGAGGATCAGAACAACGAGGTGGCGGCCTACCTCGGCAACGTGTCGATCACCGGCTTGCTGCTGGCGGGGTTCATCATCGGGTCATTGGGCGTGCTGAACGACGTGACGGTCACCCAGGCGTCGACGGCCTTCGAGATCGCCGAGCACGGCGCCAACCGTCGGGCCATCTTCACCGGCGCGATGCGGGTGGGCCGCGACCACATCGCCAGCACGGTCTACACGCTGGTGTTGGCCTACGCCGGCAGCGCACTTCCCCTGCTACTGCTGTTCAGCGTCGCCAACCGGTCCCTCGGCGACGTGCTGACCAGCGAGAGCGTGGCGATCGAGATCACGCGCTCCGCGGTCGGCGGCATCGCCTTGGCCCTCTCGGTGCCGCTGACCACGGCGATCGCCGCCGTCCTCGCGACGCCTCGGGCCCAGACGACTCCAACGGCCTAGAAGGGCGTCCGATCGAGCCAGGCGTCCCACACCGCGGCGTCGCCCAGCACCTCGAGACCCGCCTCGGCCGTGGTGCGGCGACGGGTCAGCGCCAGAAACAGGTCGACCGCGCTGCCGCGAACCGCGGCCTCTCCCTTGGCGTGGGCGTGGGACCACTGCACGCCGTCCTCGTCGTGGGTGACGGTCCACTCCCCCGTCGGGCCGAGTCCGTCGTCGGTGGCGTGCAGGTGCAGGGTCTGGCCGCGAGGCAGCGGTGGGTGGTGGCGATCGGCTCCGGTCACTGCGAGCTCGATCCACTCGCTGATGCCGTCGGAGGCCAACTCGACCGGTAGCTGAAAGTCACCGCCAACCGCGAGCACCGCGTCGGCCCGGTGCACGGTCGCCTCGTGGACGCGACGTCGGATCCACCAGCCTGCAGGACGGGGTCCGTTGAACGTCCACACCCTGGTCTCGGCGCCTACCCGGTCGACGGCGTTGATCACGGCCTGGGCACCGGAGTCGAGCCATTCCACCGCACCGTCGACGTCGGCGGGCGGCTTGCCGTCGCGCACGTCCCGCGGGTCGAGCGGCTCGCGCCGACGTTCGGCGATGATCTGCGCCGACCAGCGGTGGCCACGTCCGACGTGTTTGAGCAGCTGATTCATCGTCCAGCCGGGACAGGACGGCACCGGCGACTCGGGGTCGGCGGCGCGAATGACCTCGCCGAGGGCCTGGGTCTCCTCGAGCAGCGTTGCGCGAAAATCCACGCCTAAGACGGTACCGCCGCACGGGCCTCGCCGAGCGTGATCGGCAACGTCGCCCAACCACGCAGCACCCGCGTGTCACGGCGGCTGCCGGCTCCGGCGAGCCGCGCGTCCGGGTAGCGGTCGAAGAACGCCCGCAACCCGACCTCGCCCTCCGCGCGGGCCAGCGCCGCACCAAGGCAGAAGTGTCTGCCGCCGGAGAACGACAAGTGCTTGCCGGCGTTGTCGCGGGTGACGTCGAACCGGTGTGGGTCCTCGAAAACCTTCGGATCGCGGTTCGCGCCGGCCAGGTACAGGATGACGAGTTCACCCGCGGCGATGTGGTGGCCCGCGACCTCGGTGTCCACCTTCGCCAGGCGGGCGCTGAGTTGCACCGGCGATTCCAGCCGCAGGATCTCCTCCACCGCGCCGGGCCACAGCTCGGGGTCGGCGCGCAGCATCGCCAACTGGTCGGGATGCTCGAGGAGGATGCGAATGCCGTTGCCCAGCAGGTTCACCGTCGTCTCGAAGCCCGCGGCGAGCACCAGGCCGGCGGTCGCGCGCAGCTCCTCGTCGTCGAGCCGGGTGCCGTCGTCACCGGCGGCGATGATCTGACTCATCAAGTCGTCGCCGGGGTTGCGCTCGAGGTGTCCGAGGTGTCGTTCCAGCCACGTGTTGAAGCCGTCGAGTCCGCGTTCCACCCGCAGGTACTGCTCCCAGGACAGACCGATGTCCAAGCTGGGGGCGGCGAGCTCACCGAACTCGAGGATTCGCGGCCGGTCGTGGTCGGGCACTCCAAGGATGTCGCCGATGACGGTGACGGGCAGCTGCGCGCAGTAGGCGTCGACCACGTCGACCCGGTCGGTGGGCGCGGCGACCACCCCGTCGAGCAGGTCGACAGCCGCCCGCTCCACTCGTTCCCGAAGCGCCGCAACGGCTCTGGTGGTGAACACCGACGACACGGTCTTGCGGTACCGGGTGTGCTCGGGCGGTTCCACCGACAGCATCGACGGCGGCAGCAGCGGATGCAGCCTGCCCTTGACGGTGGTCTTCTGCTCCAACCAGCCCAGGGGTCCCGGCAGGGTCTTGCCGATCGCGGTGACGGAGAAGTCGTCGGAGCGCAGGAGCTGGTGGGCCAGGGCGTGGTCGGCGGTCAGCCACGCGGCGCGCCCCCGGACGATGGTGCCGTGGTGGCGCAGTTCGTCGGCGAACCCACCGGGATCGGCCCGCACCGCGGGGTCGGCGATGAGCCGGCCCTGCATCTCACCGTGCTTGGCGCCGTAGGACGCCAGCCCGCGAATCACCCCGTGCAGGGCGAACCAGTGCAGTCGCTGCTTGATGGTCGGCCTGGTTGCCTCGGTCATCACCCGAGCTTAAGCACCGGCCGCAGATCGTCCAACCGATCGAATAGTTGCCAGACGTAGGCCGAGGTGCCGTTCTCGCGGTGGGCGTGCAGATCCGCGAGTTCGGGATCGTTGCAGTAGCCGTCGAAGGCGTCCCGGTCGGGCCACTCGACCAGGATCAGCACCTGCCGCCCAGCCACCTCACCGTGCACGTTCTCGCGGAACTTGCCCAGCGCCACCACCTTGCCGCCGTAACGGGCGACCTCGGCGACCGAACGCTTCGAGTAGGCCAGGTACTCGTCGCGATCGGCGACGTCGAACAGGTTCAGCGCATAGACGGTCATGGCTGCACGCTACGACGCGACGGGCTCCGGCACTCGACGGCCCAGGGCGAACACCCGCCAGCCCGCCGCACGCCACCGGTCGGCGTCGAGGCAGTTGCGGCCGTCCACCACGATGCGGGAGCGGACGGTTTGCGCGAGGTCGGCCGGGTCGAGGTCGACGAACTCCTGCCACTCGGTGAGCACCAGCACGGCGTCAGCCCGGTCGCACGCCTCGAGGGCCGACGCCGAGTAGTTCAGCGTCGGGAACACGCGACGCGAATTCTCCATCGCCTTCGGGTCGTAGACGTTGACGGTGGCCCCGTTGAGTTGCAGTAGTCCCGCGACGTTGAGGGCCGGGGAGTCGCGGACGTCGTCGGATTCGGGCTTGAAGGCCGCACCGAGGACGGCGACGTTGGCCCCGAGCAGGGACCCGCCGCACGCGGTGGTCGTCAACTCCACCATCCGGGTGCGACGGCGCATGTTGATGCTGTCCACCTCACGCAGGAACGTGAGCGCGTGGTTGGCGCCCAATTCGCCGGCGCGGGCCATGAACGCGCGAATGTCCTTGGGCAGGCAACCACCGCCAAAACCCAGGCCGGCGTTGAGGAATCGCCGTCCGATGCGGGGGTCGTAACCGAGCGCGTCGGCGAGGGTCGTCACGTCGGCGTCGACGGCCTCGCACACCTCGGAGATGGCGTTGATGAAGGAGATCTTCGTCGCCAGGAAGGCGTTCGCCGAGACCTTCACGAGCTCCGCGGTCTGCAGGTCGGTCACCAGCAGCGGCACGCCCGTCTCGAGGATGGGCGCGTAGAGCTGACGCATGGCCGCCTCGGCCCAGAGCGAATCCCGTTGCACCCCAAGCACGATGCGATCGGGATTCAGGGTGTCCTGGACCGCGAAGCCCTCCCGCAGGAACTCGGGGTTCCACGCGATTTCGACGCTGACACCGGGCGGGGCCAGCAAGCGGGCCCGTTCGGACAGGTCGGCCGCCGTGCCCACGGGCACCGTCGACTTGCCCACGATCACCGCAGATCGCGTCAGACGCGGCACCAACGTGTCGATCACGGCATGGACGTGGCGCAGATCGGCGCCATACTCGCCCTTCTTCTGCGGCGTACCGACGCCGAGGAAGTGCACGTCGGCAAAGTCCACCGCCGCATCGTAGTCCGTGCTGAACTGCAACCGGCCCGCGTCGAGGTTGTCGCGCAACACCTTTCGCAACCCGGGCTCGTAGAACGGGATCTCACCCGAGGCGAGCTTGGCCACCTTGCCGGGGTCGACGTCGATGCCGATGACGTCGTGTCCGAGTTCGGCCATGCCGGCGGCATGAGTGGCGCCGAGGTACCCCGTCCCGAACACAGTGCATCTCATACCGCCTGCTTATCCGCTGGGAGTGAGCGCAAACCCACGTGACACCCAGCGGCAGACCAACGGCGGGTGACGAGTCGGATTCGAGACGGTGCTCAGCGACCCGCTGGAGCGCAGAAGATCAGGAAGCAGTTCGTGCCACCACCACGGGGACCGTCACCACCACGACCGGGGCGTCCGTCGTCGCCGCCGCCACCGGGCCAGCCACCGTGGCCACCCGAACCGGGCCAGCCGTCGTCGCCGCGCGACGGACCCTGGTTACTCGGCGGCTGCCACGGATTCTGCTGCCAAGGCGGGCGCTGCGGCTGGGGCTGCCACTGCGGCTGTTGCTGCCAGGGCGCCTGCTGCTGGTACTGCGGGTACTGGTTGTACTGCGGGTACTGCTGCACCGGTGGGGCGAAGATGTTCGGGAGCAACGGCGGGATCACCGCGGGCACCGGTGGCGGGGCCGCCGGGGGCGCCGGATCGGGAGCCGGCGCGGCCGCGGGCGGATCGGGAGCCGGCGCGGGCGGCGCCTCCGGGGGCGCGACGTAGACCTGCCGACGCGGCGCCTGCTCCTGCTGGACGACCGGGATCGGCGCCTTGATGGTCTCCGCGGGCGCCGCGGGCGCGGGGGCGGCGGGCGCCGGTGCCGGTGCGGGCGCCGCCTCGGGAAGTGGCGCAGCCGGGGCGGCGGCGTTGGGCACGATCGCGCTCTGACCGGGATCGGGGCGCTGATCGGCCGTCGGCCGGATGCTGACGGCCAAGGAGATGACCAGGGCGATGACGCCGATGACGAAGACCGAGGTCAGAGCGCTGCCGACCAGGAGGAACGGCTTGCGGCCCTCTTCGACCGGCGACTCCTCGACGGGGAAGTCGAGATCGTCGCCGAGCATCCGAATCTGGGTGTCGGCCCCGGCGAGGCCGGGGTAGTCGTTGCCCGCCGTGACCCCGTCGGGGTCCTGCGAGTAGGCCAGCCCCACGGTGGAGGCGTCGAAGACCGGGGCGTTGGCGGCCGCGATCGCCGCGCCGCGCGCCAGGGCGAGGCCCGACTCCTCGGGTGCGCTGACGGGCACGTCGACCAAGTCCTGCAGATGCGACTTGACCGAGGCGACGTCGACGCCGGACCCGACGACGAACATGCCCTGCGGAGGCGAGTCCTGCGCGGCGGCGGCCGAGGCCATGTCGGTCAGCACGGCCATCGCGTCGGTGCTGTGCAGGCTTCGGCTGAGCACCTTCACGATGGAGCCGTCGTCGGTGCGCACCACCGACAGGGTGGCGGTGTCGCGGTCGACGAACAACAGGCCGGTGGTCTCGTAGCCGACGGCCCGGCCTGCGGTCTGGGCGAGCGCGCCCGCGGCGTGCAGTTCGGAGACCAGGACGGCGTCGTCGACGCCGGCGGCGGCCAGCGCGTCGCGCAGCGTGGCGGCCTCCGCGTGATCACTCCAGGTGACACCGATGGCCTTGAGTTGATGGCCGCCCTCGCGGGCACTCTCCAGGGTTCCCAGCACGGCGCCGACCACCTGCGCAGACGCGCTCGACGTTGCCGAGCCGTCGGACGGACTGACGTCGAAGGTGTCGTGGTCGACGATCTCACCGTCGGCCTCATTGCCCTCGACCAGCACCAGTCGCACCGTCTTTGGCGTCAGAGACACACCAAGTACGATGTCCACGAACTCCTCCAAGGTATTAGCTGAACTAGCAGTTATCGTCGTCACGTGGGCTTGAACGCACAGAGCGCGCCCTGATGTCTCATCGTCGCCCACGGCGCGGTCGTTACATCGGACGCGTCGGCCCTCGGCCCGCTTTTCCGACCCTACCCGCGACGGCGGAGTCAGTGCTTGATGAAGTTCTGGTAGGACTTCGACGGGGTCGGTCCCCGCTGGCCCTGGTACTTCGAACCGACCGAGGCGCTGCCGTAGGGGTGTTCGGCGGGGCTGGTCAGGCGCAGCAGGCAGAGCTGGCCGATCTTCATTCCGGGCCACAGCGTGATCGGCAGGTTGGCCACGTTCGACAACTCGAGGGTGATGTGGCCACTGAACCCGGGGTCGATGAAACCGGCCGTCGAGTGGGTCAGCAGACCCAGGCGCCCCAGGGACGACTTGCCCTCCAGCCGGCCGGCGAGGTCGTCGGGCAGGGCGCAGCGCTCCAGCGTCGACCCGAGCACGAACTCGCCGGGATGCAGCACGAAGGGTTCGTCTTCCTTGGGCTCCACCAGCGTGGTCAGGTCGTCTTGGCGCAGGGCCGGGTCGATGTGGGTGTAGCGGGTGTTGTTGAAGACCCGGAACAGGTTGTCGAGCCGGACGTCGACGCTCGAGGGTTGGATGAGGCTGTCGTCGAAGGGGTCTATCGCCAGGCGGCCTGAGGAGATCTCGGCCCGAATGTCGCGATCGGAGAGCAGCACCCGACGAGCCTAGCGTCGGTCGCGTGCGCCCTCGGCATCGCTCCGTTGAGTAAGGAATCGATGGGTTTCTTGACGAAACTCTGAGTCTTCGCCGACTGGGGCGACACTCGCGAGACAGGCGTGACAGCATTTGCCAATGGGGCTGTTGAATCGTAGTGGGGCCATCGTGACGTCGATGTTGACCGCGTTGGCCGCCGTCTCGTCCGTTGCCGGGCCGACCGCAGCGGCCGCGCCGTGTCCGGATTCAGAAATCGTGTTCGCCCGCGGGACCACCGAGGCACCGGGGGTCGGCCCCGTCGGGGACGCCTTCGTCAGCGCGGTGCGGGCCCGGGTCGCGCCCAAGTCGGTCGACGTCTATGCCGTCGACTATCCCGCCACCATGGCGTTCTCGACCGCAATGCAGGGCATCGTCGATGCGCGGGCGCACATCCTGGCCACCGCGGCGGCGTGTCCGACCACCAAGCTGGTGCTGGGCGGCTTCTCCCAGGGCGCGGCGGTCATGGGTTTCGTCACGGCGAGTGTCGTTCCCGACGGGGTACGGCAGACCGACGTGCCTGCCCCCATGCCCCCCGAGATCGCCGACCACGTCGCAGCGGTCGCGCTGTTCGGCACGCCCTCGGCCCGCTTCATGAACGTGATCAAGGATCCCGACGTCGAGGTCGGGCCCAACTACGTCGCGAAGGCAGTCGAGCTGTGCGTCGACGACGACCTCGTCTGCGATCCGCACGGTAGGAGCTTCTCCGCACACAACACCTATGTCGAGGCCGGCATGGTCGACCAGGCGGCGACGTTCGCGGCGCAACGCCTTCAGGCGGCATGGGCTGCGGACGCGACGGCTGCCGCGACCGGCCCCGTGGGCGAGCTCGATCAGGACCCGTCGCAGCACTTGGCGCCGAGCGTCCCGAGCGCGATACCCCTGCCCGGGCCGACGGCGCTGACGTATTCGTCCACTCCGTAGCCAAGAGGGCGGCCGACCGACGGGCCCGCCCCGTTGCGGCGTTGGTCCCTAGACTGGCCGAGTGCGATTCTCCGTGTGGCCGTCGACGACTCAACCGTGGGACGACGTGCTCGAACTGGCCAAGTTCTCCGACGACGGGTTCTGGCATTCGATCTACGTCGCCGACCACTTCATGTCCCCCGGCGACGAGCCGGGGAAGACGAGCGACTGGCTGGAGGCCACCGCGGTGATGGCGGCACTAGCCACCGTCACGTCGAAGATCAGGCTGGCCAACCTGGTGCTGTCGATGACGTTCCGGCATCCGGCCGTCCTCGCGAATCTCGCGGTGACGGTCGACCGAATCAGCAACGGCCGCTTCACCCTTGGGCTTGGCGCGGGCTGGCAGGTCACCGAACACGAGCAGTACGGCTTGGCGCTGGGTGAGCCCAAGGAGCGGGTGGACCGCTTCGCCGAGGGGCTGGCCGTGATCTCGGGACTGCTGACCGACGAGACGACGACGTTCGACGGCACCTACTACCAATTGGCCGACGCGCTGTGCGAGCCGAAGCCGCTGCAGTCACCGCTGCCACTGCTGGTCGGCGGGACGGGCCCGCGGATGCTGCGGCTGATCGCGCGGCACGCCCAGGAGTGGAATCAGTGGTCCGCGCCGGGCGGGTTCGCCGAGAAATCGACGGCGCTGGATGCGGCGTGCGAGAAGGAGGGCCGTGACCCGGCGACGGTGTGGCGATCCACGCAGGCCGTGGTGATGGTCACCGATTCACCCGAGGCCGAAGCCAAGGCCAAGGACGCCGCCGAGTCGATGCCGCAACCGGTGGTCTACGGGCCGGCCGCGCGGATCGCCGAGGCCGCCGCGACGTGGCGCGACGAGGGCGTCGACGAGGTGATCGTCCCGGACTTCGGCATGCCCCGCGGTCCGGCGCGGCTGGACGCCTACCGGGCGTTGAAGGACGCCTTCGCGCCGCTGGCCTGACGGCATGGCGCGCGGCCGGGGGTGCTAGCCTTCGTTCTCACCAGCACCGCTGGTCAGGCCGATGTAGTTCAATGGCAGAACATCAGCTTCCCAAGCTGAATACGCGGGTTCGATTCCCGTCATCGGCTCCACGCTCATCAGCGGCGACCAACTCGCGGATTCATCCGTATGGTCGCGAATCCCCATCTCCGCCCTACCGCGCGTCGGCGCTCACTGGCGTCTCCTCTCCGCGAGCCGTCGGCCGACTTCCGTCGTCGCCCCCAGCTTCCGCGCCGTCGCCTTCAGAGGGACTTGCGAACTTCCAATCCGGTCTCTGAACCGCCCGCACCCGACGTTGCGGAAGGGTTCAAGCCCCATTTGCGGTGACGTCCGCGAGGCAAAATCGCCGATCTCGTCCGACTCGTGACCGGAAATTTGCCAAACCGCCAATAACCCGTTGCGAATCATTCGGAGCTAATTGAAAAACCAGCACAGCTAACTTCGTTAGTGGGCCGAATGAGTTGATCGTGACTTTGCTGAATCTGCAGCGCGACGACACGAACGCACCTCCGCCGCGGGGATTGAAAGGTTATAACCGCACGTCCAGGCCATATTTGGAAACCAAACTGTGATTGGGATCGCGCCTGCCCGGGAACCACTACTTCGTGAATCGGCAACGATCCGAGACCGCAATGTAGGAAATCACACACCTAGGAGCAAGCTATGTGGCAAATAAGCAAACAAGATCCCCAACCGACTTTCAAGAGATATCTGGTGGTCGGTATGGCGACCGTCGCCGTGTCGGCGTTCGGCGCAACCTCGATGACACCCGGTTTGCGCACGGTATCCGTCGAGGTTGCGGAGATGGCTGCGATCGACCCGTCGAATACCACCGTCGGGATCGCTGACTCGGACATCTACTTCGCGTCGCACGCCCAGATCGATGCAGCACTCGACGAGATGCAGGCCATGGGCGTGAACACCGTCAGGATCGGCATCCCGTGGGCGGGCATCAACCCGATCCCCGGTTACTACGATTGGTCGCAGTCCGATTACCTGATCAATGCGGCTGATCAACGCGGCATGGGCATCCTCGCGGTGGTCACCACCACACCCGGCTACCAGCAGAACGGCTCCGGGTTCTACAGCGCGCCGAATGACCCGGCGGCATTCGGACAGTTCGCCGGGCTCGCCGCCCAGCGGTACGCCGGAAAGGTCGGCGCGTATGAGATCTGGAACGAGCCCAACGCGGCGCCCTTCTACGG
This sequence comes from Mycobacterium sp. NPDC006124, assembly GCF_040614235.1. Taxonomy (NCBI): domain Bacteria; kingdom Bacillati; phylum Actinomycetota; class Actinomycetes; order Mycobacteriales; family Mycobacteriaceae; genus Mycobacterium; species Mycobacterium sp. NPDC006124. The sequence continues at coordinate 326,802 of NZ_JBEXUA010000006.1, forward strand.
ACCGGCGCCCGATCCGGCCGGTTACACGCAGCTTCTCAAGGCGGCGTATCCCACGATCAAGGCAGCCGACCCCAACGCGACGGTGATCGGCGGCGTGGTCGGCTCCACCATCACATACCAGAACCTCACGCTGAACCCGGTTACGTTCGTCGACCAGATGTACGAGGCGGGCGCGGAGGGCTACTTCGATGCGCTCTCGTTCCACCCGTACCAATACACGACGCCCTTCTCCCAGGGTGGCCCGTACCCCACCTCACCCATCAACCAGCTCGACGACATCCACAACCTGATGGTGGCCAATGGTGATGGCAGCAAGCTGATTTGGGCAAGCGAGTACGGTGAACCCACGTCGATTGCCAGTGAAGCCCAGCAGGCGGACTACCTCCGGGACATGCTCACCACGTGGCGCACGATCGGGTACACCGGCCCGGCGTTCGTGTACACCCTGCAGGACACCGACAGCAGCAGCACCGACCCGGAGGCCACGTTCGGCCTAATCCGCAGTGACGGCACTTGGAAGCCGGCGGCGTACGTCATTCAGCAACTGGCGCAGTCGCAGACCACGACGCAGCAGACGGCACGGATGGCCCTTGCGCTGCCGCAGGCGGACACCGCCGCTCCCGCGGATCTTGCTGCGCTGCAAGCAATTGCCGGACCCAATGAGGAGACCACCCAGACGCAGCTGGCCTCAGCCGCGACACAGTTGGCCGCGACCGCCGTGGTTCAACCGGCCATCGCGTCGCCCGTCCTCGCAAAGCCCGTCCTCGCCGAGCCCGTCCTCGCAAAGCCCGTCCTTGCAGAGCCCGTCCTTGCAGAGCCCGTCCTCGCCCAGCCCACCTCGGCCGAGCCGACCGTCGTGGCACCGGCGACGACTAAGCCCGCACCGGTGGTGGCACAGCCCGCTCCGGTGGTGACCCGGGCGGCTTCGACGTCGCCCACGTTGGCGACGCCGACTCTCGTGACCCCGACTCTGATGACCCCAACTGTCGTACAGCCGACGATCGCGGTGGCTCCGACGGCGCCTGCATCGATCCCGTCCCGGACGCTGGAAGCCCCGACGCGCACGGCCCCGAATCCCTCGACGTCCACTACGCGCGGCAGCACCACCGCCGGTACGACGAGCGGCGCAACCGCTGGATCCACGAGTTCGACGAAGGGTTCCGCATCGTCGGCCCGTTCGCCCAAGACGAAGACGCCCGCGGATCAGCCCAAGAAGGCACGCACCCGGTAAGCGTCTCGCTCTGCCGCTGCGTTGGTGTCGCCGTCGAAGCACGGCGGCACCTTCGCTCCGCGGCGGGTGCGTAGCGGCGTGATATGCAATATATTGCGACCCTTGGTCGTTACAAGCGGGCATGACGCAACTGTTCGGACGCGACATCGAACTCGCACGCATCGCCGCCTTTCTCGAGAAGGCCAGTCGCGAAGGCGACACCCGGCTCGTCCGCGGCGAGCCTGGCGTCGGTAAGTCCGCGCTGCTCGACGCCGCCGCGAGCAGGGCGCGCGCAGCCGGTATGCAGGTGCTGCGCGCCGCGGGTTCCGAACTCGAGGCCGACGTCGACTACGCCGGCCTCAACCAGCTGCTGCTACCGCTGCGCGACGAGATGAGCCAGCTCGACCCCGAGGCCCGGGCAGCGCTGTCGGTGGCGCTGGGTTTTGGCTCCGGTCCGCCGCCGGGGGCGCTGCTGGTCTGCAACGCCGCGCTGTCCCTCGTGGTCGCCGTCGCACGGACGCGACCCGCGCTCCTGCTCGTCGACGACGTCCCCTGGGTCGACCGGGCAAGCGCCGCCGCGTTTGGCTTCATCGCCCGCCGGGTGGAGGGTCACCCCGTCGGGATGGTCCTGTCGTACCGAACCGGCGAGGACTGTCCATTCGACCGGATGGGGCTGACCGAGCAGGTCCTCGACCCGCTCGACGACGATGCTTCCGGACGATTGGCCGACCTCACGTGGCCCGATTTGCCACCGCGCGTCCGCCGACGGCTGCTCGACCTCGCGAGAGGAAACCCCCTCGCGCTAATGGAACTGCCTGCCTCACTGGGTCAACGCAGGTCGGCGCAGCTCGCGCCACCCGACGTCGTGCCGTTGAGTGACCGGCTGCAGCGCCTGTTCCGGTCGCGTGTCGCGGATCTTCCGGAAGCCACCCGTCGGCTACTGCTCGTGGCCGCATTCGAGAGCGACGGTGACGTCCGCGCGCTCCGCGACGTGACCGACGACCAAACCGGCCTGTGCCACCTCGCCCCGGCCGAGCACGCCATGCTGGTGCACGTCGACGACGCCGCCGGTCGAGTCACGTTCCGGCACCCGGTGATTCGGTCCACGATCGTCGCCATGTCGACCCACGAGGAGCGGCGCCAGGCTCAGCTGGTCTTGGCCGCCTCACGTCGTGGCGATCAGGACCGGCGGGCCTCGCCCCCGGCTTCTGCGGCCCCGGATGGGTTGACGTCTCAAGAGTTGCACGTCGCCCACCTCGCGGCCTGCGGCCTGACCAATCGTCAGATCGGCGAGCGGCTGTACCTGTCGCATCGAACAGTCGGAGCCCACCTCTACCGCGTCTTCCCCAAGTTGGGTGTCTCCTCCCGGGCCGGGCTTCGTGACGCGCTGGCCGGCAACCCCGGCGGCCTCGGCACCCGGAGCGAGACGGAGATTAGGTCGAATGACTGATTCGCCCGGCGGCCACCGACGCGATAGTGGACCTGCGTTCGTTCTGCACTCCCATCAACGATCAAGGAAGACAATGCGTTTCACGTTATCCCTGGCCACGACGATCGTCTCCGCCGCCATGCTGGCCACGCTCGCCGGCTGCGACGGCGCGCTCGCCGAGCCCTCACGGGATCAATCCGACAAGCCCACGGTAGTGCTGGTCCACGGCGCCTTCGCCGACTCGTCGAGCTGGAACGGCGTCGTCGAGCGACTCCAGCGCGAGGGCTATCCCGTTCTCGGCGTGGCCAATCCGCTGCGTGGGCTGCACCAGGACGCGCACTACGTGTCGAGCGTGCTCGACGACGTGTCGGGCCCGGTCGTGCTGGTGGGCCATTCCTACGGCGGATCGGTCATCAGCGAAGCCGCGGTCGGTCATCCCGACGTGAAGGCGCTGGTGTACGTCGCCAGCTTCATCCTGGAACCCGGTGAGAGCACCAACGACCTGGTGGGCAAGTTTCCCGGCGGCCAGCTCGGCCCGACCCTCCACGGCGTGCCCGTGGCAGGACCTGGCGGCGGCGAGGACACCGACCTCTACGTCGATCAGGACGAGTTCCGAAAGGTGTTCGCCGCCGACGTGCCTCCGGAGATCGCCGATCTGATGGCAGCCACCCAGCGCCCCGTCACCAAGTCCGCGCTCAGCGAACCGGCCACCGGGGCCGCCTGGCACGACCTCCCGTCATGGAACATGGTGACCACCGACGACCTCGCCATCCCCGCCGAGTCGATGCGCTTCATGGGGCAACGCGCAAAGTCGACGACGGTGGAGATCGCGGCCTCGCACGCCGTGACCGTCTCACGCCCCGGAGCCGTCGCCGATCTCATCGGCCAAGCCGCCCGCGCCACCGAATCGTGAACGCCCACGACCTCACCGCCGTCGCCACGGCACGTTGGGCCAGCGCCGACGATCCGCGGCTCTCGGAGATCATGCAGGCAGTGGTGCGACACCTGCACGACTTCGCGCGCGAAGTCCGTCTCACCGAGCCCGAATGGGCTGCCGCGATGGCATGGCTCACCCTCGCCGGTCAGATCAGCGGTCCCAAGCGTGGGGAGTTCATCCTGGCCTCCGACGTCCTGGGACTGTCGATGCTCGTCGTCGAGATGAACCATCACGAGCCGGGGACGACACCGGCCACGGTCCTGGGGCCCTTCCACGTCGAGGGCTCCCCGGCGTTACCCCACGGGGCGAACATGGCCGACGGCGTCGACGGCACACCCCTCTACGTCGCCGGTGTGGTCCGCGGCGTCTCCGGCCAGCCCATCGACGGGGCGGTACTCGACGTGTGGCAGGCCGACGCGCATGGACGCTATGAGAGCCAGGTCGACGGCGACGACGTCCGGTTGCGTGCGAAGTACACCTCGCGGAACGACGGTGCCTACTGTGTTCAGACGATCGCACCGCTGGGCTACTCGATCCCGATGGACGGGCCCGTCGGCGACCTGATCTCGCGGACCGCCATCAGTAACCACCGCCCGGCGCACGTGCACTTCCTGATCACCGCCCCGGGTTACGAGCCACTGGTGACGCACCTGTTCCCCAGTGGCGCAGCGTATCTCGACTCCGATGTCGTCTTCGGCACCAAATCCGACCTGGTGGTCGACTTCGACCGTCGACCCCCGGGGCCCACCCCCGACGGCGGAACCTCCGCCGTGCCCTGGCTCTCGGCGCACTACGACTTCGTGCTGCAGCCGACGACCACCCATGACGATCCAAGGAGTGACGATCGATGACGACCGCCAGATCGAACGAATACGACTACGTGGTCATCGGCGCCGGGTCGGCCGGGAGCGTGATCGCCGCCCGCCTGTCGGAGGACCCGAGCGTCGAGGTGCTGCTCCTCGAATCCGGACCGGCCGACACCCGGCCCGAGATCGCCACCCCGTCGGCATGGCCGACGTTGTGGGGCACCGAGGTCGACTACTCCTACGACACCGTTCCACAGCGGGGGACCGCCCAACTGGTCCACAACTGGCCGCGCGGGCACACACTCGGAGGCAGCAGCAGCATCAACGCGATGGTGTACGTGCGCGGGCACCGCAGTGACTTCGACGCATGGGCGCAAAGTGGTTGTGCTGGTTGGGATCACGAATCCGTCCTGCCCTACTTTCAGCGCATGGAGACGGTCCCGGGAGCAGATCCGCGCCATCGCGGCACCGTCGGCCCGATGCGCCCCGCACCCGCCACGCCCGAGGTGTCCAACCCGCTGTCACAGGTGTTCCTCGACGCCGCCGTGGCGGCCGGGTTCCCGCTGACCGACGACTTCAACGGCCGCCAGGCCGAGGGTGCGGGGTGGAACGACCTCTCGATCTCGGAGGGGGCGCGCCAAAGCACCGCCGCGGCCTACCTACGTCCAGCGCGGGGCAGGACCAACCTGACCGTCATGACCAACACGCGCGCCCACGCGCTGCGGTTCGCCGGAACCCGTTGCGTCGGAGTCGACGTGGTGCAGAACGGCCGCGCCACCACGGTCTACGCCGAGGCCGAGGTGGTGCTCAGCGCGGGGGCGGTCGACTCGCCGCGCCTGCTCCTGCTGTCGGGCATCGGCCCCGCCGAAGAACTGCGCGCGGCGGGCGTCGGTATCCGCCACGACCTGCCGGGGGTGGGGCGAAACCTGCAGGACCACCCGCTGTGCGGGGTCGTCTACGAAGCGGCCCAAACGATTCCGGCGGGGCGGACCAATCTCGCCGAGACGTCACTGCTGTGGCGCAGCGACGACGCGCTGGCCGGCCCCGACATGCAGATGATGTTCATCCATGTGCCGTTTCACCCTCCGCACCTCGCCGCGCCGCCGAACGGCTACACCCTGGCGGTGGCCACGGCGCCCGACGCACGTGGATCGATCCGGCTGGCGGGGCCGGATCCGGCGACGCCGCCGCTGATCGATCCGGACTACCTCGGCACCGAATCCGACGTTCGGCGAATGGTCGACGGCCTCAAGGTCGCCCGCGACATCGCCGCGACGGAACCCTTCGCGCCCTGGCGCGCCCGCGAGGTGCTGCCTGGCCCCGACGTCACCGACGACGACGCCCTGCGGGCCTTCCTCGCTCGCGGCACCGGCACCTACTACCACCCGGTGGGCACGTGTGCGATGGGCACGGGTCCCGGAGCCGTCGTGGGGCCGGATCTGCGGCTGCACGGGCTCAGTGGCGTGCGGGTGGCCGACGCGTCGATCATGCCCCGCCTCGGGCCGGTGAACACCAACGCCGCGGCGATCATGATCGGCGAGAAGGCCGCCGACCTGATCCGGGCCACGTAGGCGGGGGCGACACTCCGAGACCGGTACATCGCGGTTGAATCCGGCCCGCAGCGGCTACACCCTCGCCGTGGTCGACTTCGCACAGCACACAGTGGACATCGCACGCCGCAACGTGGCGGAGGGCGGGCGGCCGTTCGCCACCGTGATCGTCCGCGACGGCGAGATTCTCGCCGAGAGCGCCAACCAGGTCGCCCAGACCCACGACCCGACCGCACACGCGGAGATCCTCGCCATCCGCGAGGCCTGCACGCGGTTGGGCACCGAGCATCTGGTCGGCGCCACGATCTACGTGCTGGCCCACCCCTGCCCGATGTGCCTGGGCGCGCTGTACTACTGCTCCCCCGACGAGGTGGTCTTCTTGACCACGCGCGAGGCCTACGAACCGCACTACGTCGATGACCGCAGGTACTTCGAGCTCAGCACGTTCTACGACGAGATGGCGAAGTCGTGGCAGGAGCGTCGCCTTCCGATGCGCCACGACGCTCGCGACGACGCCGTCGAGGTGTACCGGGTCTGGCAGGAGCGCAACGGTGGGGAACGACGCGTCAGCGACGCGCCGTGGTCGGCTGGCCAGCGGGCATGATGTGGTCATGTCCGATGGCCTGACCTCGCTCGCCGCCGAGAAGTTCGTGTCGTTGACGACGTTCAAGAAGAACGGCGAGAAGGTCGCGGGCGCGATGTGGTTGGCGCGCGACGGTGACGCGCTGGTGATGTGGACCCACGCGGACAGCTGGAAGGTCAAGCGGCTGCGCCGCGACGGCCGAGTCGAACTGACGCCGTGTGGTCGGACCGGCAAGGTGCCCGACGGGACGACGACCACCACCGGCTCGGCAGTGGTCGACCCGGATCCAGCAGAGACCTCCCGGGTCGAGCGGCTCATCAAGGGCAAGTACGGCTTCGAGTTCTTCGCGATCACGTTCATCGAGCGGTTCCTCGCCCGCGGCAAGAAGGGTCGCGTCGCGGTCCGAATCACGATCGACGCCTGACCCTCCCCGGCTCGTGCCACGATTCTTGGCGTGCCCCTCAGTTCGCGCGTGCCGGACCTCCACGAGTGCCAGTCCTTCTGGCTGCGGTGCAACGCATGAATTACGACGAGCCCGACTACCGCTTCACCCTCGCCAACGAGCGCACGTTCCTGGCGTGGATCAGGACGGCGCTGGCCCTCATCGCCGGTGGCGTGGCGGTCGCCCAGCTGCTCCCGCCGTTCCCGGTGCCGTGGGGCCGGCACGGGCTGGCCACGCTGCTCGTCGCCGCCGGAGCGGTGCTTGCCGCCGCATCGGTGCGGCGCTGGCAGCTCGTGCAGCGCGCGATGCGGGCTGACGACGTCCTGCCGCCGACGCGGCTACCTGCCGTCCTGACCGCGTTCTTGCTCGTCGCCTGCGTGGGGGTGCTCGTCATGATCCTCCTGGGAACGTCATGACGCTGCCGCGCCAGCGAACCCATCTAGGTTGGGAGAGAACCGCTTTCAGCTTCATGGGGATCGCCATCCTGCTGGGCTTCCGCAACGGGGAGACGCTCGTCCACGGCCATGTGGTCCTCGCGGTTCTGGCGCTGCTCGCGGCCGCGCTGACATCGCTGGTCCGCCGCCGCGAGCTGAGTGGCAGCGACGGCGACGTCGCGCCGGCCCGGTGGCAGGTCGGTCTGACGGGTGGCCTCACCGTGGCGCTCGGGATCGGGTGCGCCGTCGCCATCTGGTGCTGACCGACGACGGCGCGCGTCCCCCGAACGCGGCGGCCGTCGACGACAATGAACCTGCCGAAGGGACGTGCGGGTCTTGTCGGTGCGAGGCTGTATACCTGTCGTCGGTACCTGTTCTCGACGACCGTTCGACGCACGAAGGGGGTGGCGGTGGCACCGCGTGGTACGCGCAAGCCCCAGGTGGTGAGCCTGTTCGCCGGCGCCGGCGGTTTCGACATCGCCCTCGAACGCGCAGGTTGGGACGTCGTCACCGCGACCGACCACGCGGCCGACGCGATGGAGACCCTTCGCGCCAGCAAGGCCGCCGGCATCCCGGTCAAGGGCCGCCGCGGCAAGCACCTGGCGAGGACGACGCTGATCGAGCAGGACGTCGCGACGCTCACCGCCGAGGAACTGCGTCCGCGCAATGCCGCCGCCGACTGGCGCCCCGACCTGCTCGCCGGCGGACCACCGTGCCAACCATGGTCCTCGGCCGGTCACCAGAAGGGGTTGAAGGACTCCCGCGGCCAGTTGATCGCCCACATGATCCGCCTCGTCGAGGAACTCCAGCCCCGTTACGTGCTCTTCGAGAACGTCCGTGGTCTCGTCACCGCGGTCGGTCCACACGGGGCCCCCGGAGAGGTGCTCCGAAGCATCCAGCGTGACCTCCTCGACCACGGCTACGCCAGCCGGATCGCCACGCTCAACGCCGCCGACTACGGCGCCGCGCAGCGAAGGGTGCGGGTGTATCTGATCGCCACCGCCGATCACGAGCTTCCGGAGTTTCCCGAGCCCACCCATCACCGGCACGGCGAGAACGGCCTCAAGCCCTGGGTCTCCCTCGGCGAACTCCTCGACTCACTCCCCCCCGCGCCGCGGGACGCCGTGGTCCGGCCCACCGGGGTCGACGGCGACGCGCTGCGGCAGCTGGCCCCGGGCACCGGGCTGCGCACGAAGGGCCGCGTGATGAACAATCGGCCCAGCGGGCAGTGGGGCTACCGGCAGGACGCCTTCCTCGCCAACCTCTCGCTGCCGTCCCGGACCATCCGCACCGCGGCCACCCCGGACTGGGTCCGGCTACCCGGCGATCACGATCTGCGCCGCCTCACCTGGCAGGAATGCGCGGCGCTGCAAGGCTTTCCGCGTGAATGGCGATTCGCCGGCAAGACCAGCAACTTCTTCCGCCACATCGGCAACGCCGTGCAGATCGACGCCGTCGAAGCCATTGGCCGCACCCTGCTCGACGCGGTCCGCAGCGGTCCCGCCCAGACCCCGCCGGCGATGCCGCCGTGGCCGGACTACTTGACCAAACGCGTTCGGTACACCGAGGCCGAGCACCGGGTCAACGGAAGCCTGCGCACGAGGATCCTCGCCAAGCAGTAGCGTGTCGGCCGGACCCGACCGCCCTCGGTGGCAGACTCGGCCTGTGTCGCCACCGTTCGTCGTCCCGCCCCGCTGGACCACGGCGGAGTTGAGGTCCGCACGCGACGCATCCGAGGACGCGTTCACCCACCTCCGCCGCGAGGAGGGCCCCAAGGCCTTCGAGTCGGTGTACAACCAACTCCGCCCGCGGGTCGAGCAGGTCTTCGAGGCCTCCGACGACATTCAGAACCTCACCGGCAAGGTCTTCGAGGCCGATCCGCAGGCCTGGCAGGCCTGCCGCTACCTGTGCGGCCCGCCGATCAGCCAGGAGGATCTGTGGACCCTCGTCGGCGGGCCGAAATTCCGTTCGGTGCCAACGGAATACGCCGAGGACACCGCCGAGGCGATCCGCGACGTCGTCGACCCCGTGCGATTCCCCTGGCTCGTGCAGGGCCGGCCACCGTGGCCGGACGAGCGGGACGCCGCCATCATGGCGACGACGGTGCTCTGGGCCGCGCAGCAGACCGGCACGGAACGACGCGGCGAGGCGTCCTCCCGGCAGGAGACGATGACCGCCAGGACTCTCGACGACGCGGGTTTGACCCTCGAACCCTCCCGCACGCCAATCCAATTCATCGACGACATGCCGCGCGGGGGTTACAGTCGCGAGCGCCGGTTGGCCGGGGCCAAGTGCGACGTGCCCGCCCGACTGTTCGACGGTCGTCTGCTGGCACTCGAGTGCAAGGTCTCCAACGGTCCGAAGAACGGGTGGAAGCGCGTCAACCGCGAGGTGGGCGGCAAGTCCGACGCCTGGAGAGCCCATTTCGGAACCCAAGCCCTGACCGGTGTGATCCTCGCCGGGGTGTTCGATCTGTCCTGCCTCATCACCGCACAGGACCGCGGCGTCGTCATCCTCTGGGAGCACGACCTGACCCCGCTGCGCGATTTCGTCGAGTCAACCTCGGCCTGAACGACTTTCGACGATCCGGGCCACGGTGGCGGCGGCTTCGTCGACCGATTCGTGCTCCCACACCCGAACCGACTGCCAACCGGCGTCCCGCAGCGCCTCATCGGTCGCCCGGTCCCGCGCGACGTTCCCGTCGATCTTGGCGGCCCAAAAGGCGTCGTTGCGCTTGGGCTTCGTCGAATGCAGCGGACACCCATGCCAGAAGCACCCGTCGACGAAGACCGCGACCTTGGCACGCCGGAAGACGACGTCGGCCTCGCGCCGCAACGCCGGCAGCGGACGTTGATGGACTCGGTACCTCAGCCCAGCGGCGTGAAGACGCGACCTCAACGCCAACTCGATCGCCGTGTCACGCCGCCGTTGGCGCTGCATCCGCGCCGACGTGGCCTCGTCGGTGTGCAGATCGAAGCCCAGAGGTCTTTCTCGGGACACCGCCCCACGGTAGCGCCGGTGGCGAATCTCGGTTGCGGTCGGCACCGCGGATGCGGTGCGATGGCCCCATGACCGGTGCCGTCTGGCCACTCTTCGACCTCCATGCGTCGACGCCGAGCCTGACGCTGCGCTACGTCACCGACGACCTCGCAATGGAGTTGGCCGAATTGGCCGCCCACGGCATCCACGACCCGCAGACCATGCCGTTCTCCGAGCCGTGGACCGACGTCGAGCCCCCGGAGCTGCAGCGCAACAGCGTGCGCTACTTCTGGCGCTGCAGGGCCGAGACCACCTCTGCCAATTGGCATCTCAACCTTGCGGCCCACGACCGCGCCGGCACGCTGCTGGGCGTCTGCACCCTCAGCGCCGAGAACTTCCCCACCACCCGCACCGCGACGACCGGCTCGTGGCTGGGCCGCCGCCTTCAGGGCCGGGGCCATGGCCGCGAGATGAGGCAGGCCGCCCTGCACCTGATCTTCGCCGGATTGGACGGCGACACGGCCGTCACCCGGGCCTGGCACGACAACGCGGCCTCCCTTGGCGTCACCAGATCACTGCCCTACTCCGAGCGCGAGCCCGTTCGCGAACCTCGGCGCGGGAGCCTCGACACCATGCTGGTGTTCACCATGGACCGATTGCAATGGCAGACCGTTGCCCGCACCGACGTCCAGCTCGGCGGCATCGAACCGGTTCGCGAATTCCTCGGCATCACCGCGCGACGGTGACCGCCGCGTCGAGACGTCGAATCGGCCCGTCAGCAAATTGAGCGGATACGATCAGCACACTATGACCCACGCCGCCGAGCCCGACGAGGAGCTACCTCCCCCACCGCCTCCGTCGCCCCCGTCGCCGCAGCCTCCTGCGCGATCCCCGTGGCGATGGGCCACCGCAGCCCTCGCCGTCGTCGCCGTGGCGTCGACCGGGGTGGCGGTGTGGGCGTTGACGCGTACCCCGGCCGCCCAGGAGTCGCCAGCGCCCACCGCGCAGCAGGTCGCCGAGGCCAAGGCGCGCGCATGCCAGGCCTACGTCAAGGTGCGCACCGCGGTCGCCCTGCAGACCCAGTCCTCGGGCGGCGGCGATCCCGTTGCGACGCAGGCGGTTGCGGCAAACGCTCGGCTGGCCATGGCCGTGGGCAGCGAGCACCTGGTCGACAACCTCAGCCCCGCCGTCCCCGCCGAATTGGCAGGACTGCTACGCACGCTGGCGACCGATCTTCAGGACCTTACGATCGACGCCCTGGCCGGAAGCGCCGACGCTGAATCCGGCCAGGTGGCGCGGTTGCAGGCACTGGAGACCAACAGCGCCAAGATCGTCGAGCTCTGCAAGTGAGCTGAGGCCGCCCGCCGACGTACGAAGGCCGCCCCGGATGAATACCGGGGCGGCCTTCGTGTCTTCGAATATCTCTACTTGTCGGAGCCCCCGCTGGAGCCAGCCGAGCCGGCACCGGCACCGCCGGTGCTGCCGGAGGCGCCGCCCGCGCTCTCCGAGCCGGACCCACCCGTGCCGGCGGCGGGTGCCGGTCCGGTGCCGGTGAACCGCTCGATTCCGCCCCTGACGGAGTCGGCGAAGGAGCGCAATCCTGCGAACGGATCGGCCGGGCCGTTGCCGCCGCCGGAGGACGTTCCTGCCCCCGTACCGGGTGTGGCGGTCAGCGGAACGCCGTTGACACCGGGGATCTCGACCTTCGGCTTGGGCTCGCTGACCTCGGTCGGCTCGCTCACCTTCGTCGCGTCTACCTTCGGCTCGTCGGCGACGACCGTCGGATCGGCCGGGGCCTCGTCCTCGGCGGCGGCCTTCGCGTCAGCCGGGGGCGGACCGCTGATGGTCTCGGTGGCAGGTGCCGACCGGGCCGTCAGGGTGGTGGGCGGGGTGAAGGGCAACGGGTTGGTGACGGGCGGGTCGATGGTTCCCGGCGGCGGCGGGGTGATGTCCCTGAATTCGGTCTCGGCGGCCGTCATGTCCGGTGCCAACGAGACGCTGAGGCTCGGCGGGTAGAGGCCCGCCCGGATCGACGGCAGGAAGTTGAAGTCGAACACCATCCCGCCGATCGTCGTGGTGGTGTGCAGACCGCCGACGAAGAAGGCGTCGAGCCCGTTGCCGAAGTCAAGGGAGAAGACGAAGCCCGTCGTCCCGGTGTTGGTGATGACCCCGGGAATGCCGGCCGACCACCGGCCGATGTCGACGGCACTCCAGTCGTCGGGCCGTCCGCTGGCCAGGACGTTGCCGCTGGAGGCGTTGGGGGCCTGCGTCAGGCCAATGGCCTTGAGGACGTTGAGGTTGAAGAACGCTGGGCCGAGGTTGTTGGTGGTCTGAAGAAAACCGGCGTGCGTGGCGATGTACGGGTCGTAGTAGGCGGCGTTGTCCACGAAGCCGATGGCGCCCGCGGTATTGGCCAGTCCCGCCAAGCCGACCTGCCACTGGTCTAGATCAGTCACGTTGACGCTGGACGGTTGCACTCCGTTGGGGCCCTGCTGGGCACTGATGGCCTTGATCGAGTTCAGACCATATGTCAGCGGACCAATCTGGTTGGCCGTCTGGAGCGCGGCGCCCGCACCGAACAAGACGGCGTTGCTGTAGGCGCTGACAGCGGAGACGGTCGCCGATCCGACACTGCTGACGACGTTGCCAGGAGCCACGGCCCACGGGAAGGTCCGGTTGAAGTCGAATTCGAATGGCAGGGCCGCCGTGCGAATCTCCGGCACGGCCGGTTGCTCGGGAGTAGCAGCGATCGCCCCGTACTGACTGATGAGCAACGCGACGGCTCCCACGGCAGTGACGCCGGCTCCCACCGAAAGACTGCTGCTCCTCATCGCATTTCCCCTTTGCCAACAGTTAACCGCTGTCCTGACTGTGCGTCGAATTTACCCCGGCGACCGGGAATTGCAACCGTTTCAGCTAACAAGACCGCGACGTAATTCGACTTTGCTTGCAATCGAGCCTTGCCGTCGGCAGCGAGTGGGGTTCGCCGACGGGGGAATTCACCGTTCTCGCGGTCGCGGCGGCAATGGGCAAATGGTGATCTAGGCACGCCGCCAAGCGCCACGAATGATCACACCGCAGCTCAGAGCGCCCGTTCGCCGCATCGTGATTCACGGGGCCAGGCCGAGAACGTCGCGTCAGCAAATGATCATGAATGATCATTTGCTGTGATCTTGAATTTCAAATACAGGTACCGGTCGGGTTCGTTAGCGACACTGCATGGGGTAAGTAAACGAATCTCGTTCGACACGCTCTGAAGTGCGCAAATCGATTTCGTCGTTAAAGCGCACTTGTTAGCAGTGCCGAAGTTCCCCGCGATCGTATCCCGTTAGCTCCTTGCGCGCGCGCCGATCAGATGAGACCAAAGGTATTTTGCTGAGCCGCCACCGATGACGGCGGTTCCCGGTCGAGCCCTCGAGGCGTCTAGGCTGAAGCGCACCTACACGGGCAGGCACCTCGGTGCCTGCACACGCGTCTTGGGCCCGGACCCTGCCGATTCGCGACCCCGACTGCGGGGCCGTCCGAACCGATGAGAAGCCGATGAACCGATGGCCATTGCCGACGTCGCCGAATACGCGCACCTAACCTCCTCAGATCTCGACGCGCTCGCCGCTCGACTCGACGAGATCCGCCGCGACGTCGAAGCCAGCCGCGGCACCAAGGATCGCAACTACATCCGCCGGACGATCGCCTTTCAGCGCGCGCTCGACGTCGCCTCCCGGTTGACCATCGCTGCCACCTCGGGCAGGCGCGGGTGGTGGGTCGGCGCCGTCGGCCTGGCGGCCGCCAAGAGCATCGAGAACATGGAGATCGCGCACAACGTCGGCCACGGGCAGTGGGATTGGATGAACGATCCCGAGATCCACTCCACCACCTGGGAGTGGGACATGGCGGGACTGTCGTCGCAATGGCGCTACTCCCACAACTATCGGCACCACGTGAACACCAACGTCGTGGGCGTCGACGACGATCTGGGCTACGGCGTGCTGCGGGTGACCAGGGACCAGCAGTGGAAGCCGGAGTTCCTCATCCAGCCGCTGCGAAGTGTGTTGCTGGCACTCGGCTTCGAGTGGGGCATCGCGTTGCACGACCTGTACTCCGAACACGAACGCGCCGACGACGACGTGCCCAAGTCCGCGCATAATCGCGCACTGCTGCGCAAGATCGGCCGTCAGATGGGCAAGGACTACGTCCTGTTTCCGGCGTTGAGCCTCACGCGCTGGCGTCGAACGCTCGGTGCGAACGTCACGGCCAACGTGCTGCGAAACGTCTGGGCCTACGTGGTGATCTGCTGCGGCCACTTCGCCGACGGCGCCGAGAAGTTCGAACCCGAGACACTGGCCGACGAGACCAAGCCCGAGTGGTATCTACGGCAGATGCTGGGAAGCGCCAACTTCGACGCCGGACCGGTGATGGCGTTCATGAGCGGCAACCTCTGCTACCAGATCGAGCACCATCTGTTTCCCGATCTGCCCAGTAACCGCTACGCCGAGATCGCCACCCGCGTGCGGGCCCTCTGCGACGCCTACGACCTGCCCTATACGACGGGTCACCTGATCAAGCAGTACCTGACGACGGTGCGGACGGTGTTGGTGCTTGCACTACCGATCGGTTCACGCAGAACCGCTTTCGCCTCCGGAGGCTAGAGGTCGAGCAGCTGCAACAGGTACGCGCCGTACCCTGACTTGAGCAGCGAGTGCGCCCGCTCGACCAACTGGTCGTCGTCGATGAAGCCCAGCCGCCACGCGACCTCCTCGGGAACACCGATCTTCAGCCCCTGCCGCCGCTCGATGGTGCGTACGTAGTCGCTGGCGTCGAGCAACGAGTCGAACGTTCCGGTGTCCAGCCACGCCGTGCCGCGCGCCAGCACCTCGACGCCCAGCTTGCCCTGCTCCAGATACGTCCGGTTGACGTCGGTGATCTCGTATTCACCGCGCCCCGACGGGCGTAGGGACTTGGCGATCTCGACGACGTCATTGTCGTAGAAGTACAGCCCCGGCACCGCGTAGTGCGACTTCGGCTTGGCCGGTTTCTCCTCCAACGACAGCGCCCTGCCCTCGTCGCTGAACTCGATCACGCCGTACGCCGAGGGGTTGGCCACCCAGTAGGCGAAGATCGCGCCGCCGTCGACGTCGGCGAACCGGGCCAGGCTGGTGCCCAGGCTGGGGCCGTAGAAGATGTTGTCACCCAGGATCAAGGCGACTGAATCATTGCCGACGTGGTCGGCACCGACGACGAAGGCCTGGGCGACGCCGTCGGGCCGCTCCTGGACCGCGTAGGTGATGTTGGTGCCGAATGCCGAACCGTCCCCGAGCAATCGGGTAAAGGCCTCGACGTCGCCAGCGGTGGTGATGACCTGGATGTCGCGGATGCCCGCCATGATGAGGGTCGACAGCGAGTAGTAGATCAGCGGCTTGTCGTACACGGGCAGCAACTGCTTGCAGACACCCATGGTGATCGGATAGAGCCGCGACCCCGTTCCGCCGGCCAGGATGATTCCCCGCATACGAGCACCCTAGGACAGAAGCGCTGGGCGATGGCCGCGGAGACTAACCTGCGGCGGCCCCACCACCGCTGGGTGTCTCGGGCGCCTGCGTCGGAGGCACCGTCACCGTCTGGGTGACCGTGCTCGTGCTGGTGCTCGTCGACACCGTCGTGGACGTGCTCGGCGTCGTCGTCGTGGTGGTCGTCGTCGTGGTCGGACTCGTGGTGGTCGAGGTCGAGGAGTCCGTCGTCGAGCTCGGCGTCTCGGTCTGCGTCACCGTCTCGGCGCCGCCAGTGGGCGCCGGCGCAACGGATTCCGCGCCCGAGGTCGTCGTGGTCGAGCTGCTCGCCGTGGTGCTCGAGGTGGTGGAGGTGGAACTGGAGTCGTCGCCTCCGGTGAGCGAGACGATGGCGTAGACGATCAGCGCGATGACGATGACGCCGATCGCGCCGAGGCTCACCAACCCGGGGGCGGTGCGGTACCAGGGCCTGGGCGGTTCCGGCGGCGGCTGCTGTCCGTACTCGGGCTGTCCGTACTGGGGTTGCTGACCGTAGGGGCCCTGCGCTCCGTAGTTCGCCGCCATCGTCGGATCCCCGTGGGCCTGCGAGTCACCGCGTGGGTAGCCGCCGTACTGGGTCGGCTCGTCCTCGGAGTAATACGGGTCGTCTTGGGGTCCGCGGGGACCGTCGTTGCGCGCCACGGGGTCGAATGTACCCAGTGCGGCACCGCCCGCCGGGGACACCGACACCGGCGCGCCGATCGGCCGACGCGCCGAAACGCTCAGAAATCTTGAAGGGTTTTTTCAGACCGCTTCTACCACTTGTGGCGGCGCCGTGGTCGGCTACCTTTCGAGCCTCCTCCACGGCCTCGTTAATTTTCCGGTCAAAGGGCACGATAACGGTAATTATTCCGATCGGGGGTCATCCGCGGAGAGCCGGTACGAACAGGTGCAGCAACCGCCCACAGGCCTCCACGACGGCCGGCAGCAGAGGCCGCATCCTGGGATTTCCCAGGCCAGAGCGGTGGGACGTGGAGCCCATTCCTGGACGCCCGAGTTGCCATCCGTCATTTTTCGTAAAAGATGCAATGGCACCTCGACGGGAGGCGTACACGTAATGGACACCGTCGGGACACATGACCAAGGGATCTCACATGACCAAGTTTCAGAAGGCGGTGACCGCGGGAGTCGTCGCGGCGCTGACGACGTTCGGTGTCGTTGCCTGCGGGGGTGACACCGGTGACAGTGCCAGCGGCGGCGGTACCGGCGGCGAGATCAACGTCTCGATGACGTCGTTCCCCGACTACGTCGACCCCCAACTCTCGTACACCGTCGAGGGCTGGGAAGTTCTGTACAACACCTACACCCCGCTGCTGACCTACAAGCACGCCAAGGGTGAGGAGGGCACCCAGGTCGTGCCCGGTCTTGCCGAGGCGATGCCCGAGATCTCCCCCGACGGCAAGACCTACAAGCTCAAGCTGCGCTCGAACATGAAGTACTCCGACGGCACGCCGATCAAGGCGTCCGACTTCACGTACGCGATTCAGCGGTTGTTCAAGGCCAACTCCGGCGGCTCGGTGTTCTTCGAGACCATCGTCGGCGCCAAGGACTACGCCGACGGCAAGGCCCCCACCATCAGCGGCATCACCACCGACGACGCCACCGGCGACATCAGCATCGCGCTCACCGACGCCAGCGGCACGTTCAACAACGTGCTCGCGCTGATGTTCGCCGCGCCCGTGCCGCCGAGCACGCCGCTGGACAAGGACGCCACCAACACCCCGCCGCCCTCGAGCGGACCCTTCATGATCACGAAGGTCGAAGCGCCGCAGACGTTGACGATGGAGCGCAACCCCAACTTCAAGACCGTCAAGGACGCGGGTGCGACCGAGGTCGCCGACGCGAACGTCGACAAGATCACCGTCACCCAGAACAAGAGCAACTCCGCGCAGGTGACCGGGGTCGAGCAGAACACCATCGACTTCATGGTCGACCCGCCCGACGCCGACCGCCTGGCCGAGGTGAAGTCGAAGTTCGGCGAGCGCTTCAGCCTGAACGACTCGATCAACACCTACTACTTCTTCATGAACAACCAGAAGGCGCCCTTCAACGACATTCGGGTGCGCCAGGCCATCAACTACGCGATCGACCCGGAGGCGCTCAACCGCGTGTTCGGCGGCCGGTTGCACCCGACGCAGCAGATCCTGCCCCCGGGAATGCCGGGCTACGAGGAGTACAAGCCCTACCCGCACGACTTGGAGAAGGCCAAGGCCCTTCTGGCGGAAGCGAATCCGGCGGACAAGGACATCACCGTCTGGACCGACGACGAGCCGGACCGCAAGCGGATCGGCGAGTACTACCACGACCTGCTGACCCAGCTGGGTTTCAACGCCACGCTCAAGGTGGTCGCCGGTGACGTCTACTTCGCCACGATCGGCAACACGTCGACGCCCGATCTGGACACCGGGTTCACCGACTGGTTCCAGGACTTCCCGCACCCGGACGACTTCTTCCGGCCGCTGCTGAACGGCAAGAACATCCTGCCGACGAACAACAGCAACTACTCGCAGGTGAACCTCCCCGAGCTCGACACCAAGATGAACGACTTGGCGAAGGAGCAGCTGAGCGACGACGTCAAGAAGCAGTACGCCGCCCTCGACAAGGCCTACATGGAACAAGCGGTCTGGGCGCCGTACGGCAACGAGGAGCACAGCACGTTCGTCTCTGATCGGATCGACTTCGACAAGACGATTCCCCACTTGCTGTTCACTCAGGACTACTCCGCATTCGCCCTGAAGTGACCGGTTCAGTAGGAGAGATCGAAGCACCAGGCATTCCTCCCGTCCCGGCCGGCGTCGCCCCCGACGCCGTCCGGGGCAGGAGCCCCTGGTATTTGGCGTGGGTTCGCTTGCGACGCAACCGCGTTGCGCTCGGATTCGGCGTCCTGTTCATCGTGATCGTGCTGGTCTGTCTGGCCGCGCCCCTGTGGGCCGACCACGTGGCGCACACCGGGCCGGACGCCAACCACATCACCGACAAGGTGATGGTCGACGGTCAGGAGGAGTACGTCGTATCCCCCGACGGCACGCCAATCGGACCGGGCCTGCACGGCCGGTACCTGCTCGGCGCCGACCAGAACGGCCGCGACGTGATGGTGCGACTGCTGTACGGCGGCCGCACGTCCATCTTCATCGGCGTCGCCGCCGCACTGGTCACCACCGTGCTCGCGGTCTTGGTCGGCCTGCTGTGCGGCTACTACCGCGGCTGGATCGACGCGATCCTGTCCAGGATCATGGACGTGGTCTGGGCGTTCCCGGTGCTTCTCCTCGGCATCGCGCTTGGCACGACGCTCGCGCTCGGCGGCCTGAAGATCGGGGGTCTCGCCATCTCCGGTGACTCCGTGTGGATTCCGATCATGATCATCGGGTTGGTCTACGTGCCCTACATGGCCCGGCCCATCCGCGGGGAGATCCTGGCCCTGCGGGAGAAGGAATTCGTCGAGGCCGCCGTTGCGCAGGGCAAGGGACCGATTCGGATCATGGTCTCCGAACTGCTCCCCAACGTCATCTCGACCATCATCGTGTTCTTCACCCTCAACATCGCGAACAACATGTTGCTGGAGTCGTCGCTGTCGTTCCTCGGCGCCGGCGTGCGTCCGCCGAGCGCATCGTGGGGCACCATGATCGCCGACGGCTACCAGAACATCTACACCGCACCGCATCTCACGATCGTGCCTGGCGCGATGATCGTGTTGACGGTGCTGTCGCTCAACGTGTTCGGCGACGGTCTGCGTGACGCGCTGGACCCGCGGGCCAAGATCCGACTGGAGCACTAACCAATGTTGAGATTCGCCGTCAGGCGACTTATCGGAATGGCTGCCGTCCTCTTCGCGATCTCGGTGATCGTCTTCCTGATCTTCAATGTCATCCCCAACTCCGATCCTGCGCAACGCATTGCGGGCAAGAACGCCAATCCGGCGCTGATTGCCCGCGTCCGGGCAGACCTCGGTCTCGACCAGTCGATCGTCACCCAGTACCTGACGATGATGAAGCGGATCTTCACGGGCACGCTCACCTCGTATGCCAGCTCGCAGAACGTCGGCGAGCAGATCTGGAAGGGCCTGCCCGCCACGCTGTCGCTGTGCATCGGCGCAGCGGTGCTCTGGATGGCACTCGCCGTCGTGTTCGGCTACCTCAGCGCCGTCCACGCCGGGAAGTTCACCGACCGGACGCTGACGATTCTGGCTTTGGTCGGCATCTCGGTGCCCGTCTTCTGGCTCGCGGCAATCCTGTTGTACTACTTGAGCTTCAAGGCCCAGATCTTTCCGACCAGCAGCTACGTTCCCCTGACCAAGAACCCCGGCCAATGGGCGTATCACCTGGTGTTGCCCTGGATCACGCTCGCGGTGCTGTTCGTCGGCTTCTACAGTCGCGTGCTGCGGTCCAACATGCTCGACGTGATGAACGAGGACTACGTCCGCACGGCGCGCGCCAAGGGCATCAGCGAGCGCCAGATCCGCATCAAGCACGTGCTGCGCAACTCGATGATCCCCATCATCACGCTGTTCGGGTTGGACTTCGGCGCGGTCGTGGGCGGCGGTGCCATCCTCACCGAAACCGTGTTCAACATCAACGGTGTCGGGCTCTATGCGGGCCAGGCCATCGGCAGCCTCGACCTTCCGCCGCTGATGGGCGTCACCATGTTCGGCGCGTTCTTCATCGTGCTGTTCAACACCGTGGTCGACGTTCTGTACGCGTTCCTTGATCCACGCATCCGACTCGGCGAGGCGGCCCCAGCATGATCCTTTCCGTGAAGGACCTCACCGTCAGCTTCGCCACCGACGGCGGCGTGGTGCGGGCAGTCGAGGGCGTCTCGTTCTCGATCGACGAGGGTGAAATCTTGGCCATCGTCGGCGAATCCGGCTCCGGCAAGAGCGTCACCGCCCAGACCATCCTCGGCCTGACCCGCGCACCCAACGCAACGATCACCGGTTCGGTCGAGTTCGACGGCCGTGACCTGACCCAGCTGGACGACGAGGCGCTGCGCGAGGTGCGCGGCAAGCGCATCGCAATGATCTTCCAGGATCCGATGACGTCGCTGAACCCCGTCTACCGGGTCGGCGAACAGATCGTGGAGATGATCCGGGCTCACCAGAAGGTGTCGAAGAAGGAGGCCCGGGACAGCGCCGTCGACCTGCTGCGCTCCGTCGGAATCCCCAATCCCGAACGCCGGGTTCACGATTACCCGCACGAGTTCTCCGGTGGCATGCGTCAGCGGGTCATGATCGCGATGGCTCTTGCGCTGGATCCCGACGTGCTGATCGCCGACGAACCGACCACGGCACTCGACGTGACCGTGCAGGCGCAGATCCTGCGGCTGCTCGACAAGCTCAACCGGGAACGCGGCCTCGCCGTCGTCCTGATCACCCACGATCTCGGCGTCGTCGCCGAGGTCGCCGACCGGGTCGCCGTGATGTACGCGGGTCAGATCGTCGAGGACGCCACCCTGGAGAACCTGTTCTACGATCCGCAGCACCCGTACACCTGGGGCTTGCTTGGCTCGCTCGCCCGACTCGACCAACCGCGCCCGATCCGACTGGCTCAGATCGCCGGATCACCACCGTCGCTGTTGAATCCGCCCACCGGCTGCCGGTTCGCGGCCCGGTGTCCGCACGAGTTCGACAAGTGCTCGCAACCGCCGCCGCTGCACGGTGACCGCTGCTGGCTCGACCCGCAGGATAAACGCAGACTTCGTGACGTCGACGGTCACATCGGTCTCCGAAAGGACGTGGCGTCATGACCGGCGAACCCCTGCTCGAGGTAACCGATCTGGTCAAGCACTTTCCCGTGAAGTCCGGGGTGGTCGTGGACCGCGTCGTGGCACACGTCAAGGCCGTCGACGGCGTCAGCCTGACCATCAACGAGGGCGAGACACTCGGGCTGGTGGGCGAATCCGGCTGCGGCAAGTCGACGCTCAGTCGGACCATGCTTCAACTGACCACCCCGACATCGGGGTCCGTGAAGTTCCTCGGCGAGGAATTGGTGGGCCGTTCCCGGCGCAGCTTGCGTCCGGTGCGGCGTCAGATGCAGATGATCTTCCAGGACCCGTACGCGTCGCTGAACCCCCGCAAGCGCGTCGGGCAGATCATCGGCGAACCCATGGAGTTGCATGGGCTGGCAAATGGCCGTGACGTGGACCGGCGGGTGCAGGACCTGCTCGACCGCGTCGGGCTGAGCGCCGAGCACGCCAGCCGTTACCCGCACGAATTCAGCGGGGGTCAGCGCCAGCGGATCGGCATCGCGCGGGCGCTGGCGCTCAAGCCGAAGCTGATCATCGCCGACGAACCGGTGTCGGCGCTGGACGTCTCGGTACAGGCGCAAATCGTCAACCTGCTCAAGGACCTTCAGACCGAGCTTGGCCTGTCGTACCTCTTCGTCGCCCACGACCTCGGGGTGGTGCGGCACGTCTCGGATCGAGTGGCGGTGATGTACCTCGGCCGGATCGTGGAGAGCGCCCCCGCGGGCAAGCTCTACGACCTTCCGCTGCATCCGTATTCGAATGCATTGCTCTCCGCGGTGCCGATCCCCGACCCCAAGCTCAACGTCGCCCGCGAGCGACTGGTGCTCGAGGGCGACGTGCCCAGCCCCATCGATCCGCCGTCTGGCTGCCACTTCCACACCCGCTGCCCGTGGGCGACGGAGGTCTGCGACATCGACGATCCTCGGCTCGAGGAGCTGGAGAGCTCACACGTGGTGGCGTGCCACCATCCGCGAAACCTGGTCGAGCAGAACTAGTCTGGCTACTTCGCCGGTGCCGCTGCCGCCGAGGACGAGGCAGCAGCGGCCGAGGAGGAGGCAGCCGCCGCGGCGGCCTTGCCCTCGGGACTGGCCGCCGAGAAGCCCGGCGTCTTGGCCGACGCTTCGCCGTCGTCGCAGTTCAGCGAGACCAGCAGCTGGTTGGTAGCCGACCCGCCGCTGTTCTCCGGGGGTGGCACGGTGCGAGCCACGGTATTGGTGACCAGACAGTCGGGCCACGCCTTCTGGTCGCCTACCGTGGTGGACACCACGGGCTTGAGGCCGGCGTTGCTGATCGCGGTCTCGGCGTCGCTGTACTTCTGCCCCACGACATCCGGCGACGAACCAGCCTGCGCCACACCGGCTCCGAAGCACAGCGCCGCGGACGCGGCGGATGCCGCGAGCACCGCACCGCCTACCCAGGTGCGCATGTCAGGATCCACCCTTGGGCGCGGCCTTGGCGATCGGCTCCACGGTGGTGGGGGTGGTCCACGTCGCGGTGGCGCCCATGGTCATGGCGTTCTCCGTCGGCTGGACGTATGTCGTGCTCGCGGGGGCGTCACCAGAACCCGCCAGGTCGACCCCACCGGTGGTGGAGTGGCCGCCGCCGAGGCTGAGGATCCCCAGCGTGACGAACGCGGCGGCTCCGGCCAGTCCAAGCACTTTCACGCGCAGGCCGTCGGTCTGCATTCTCTTCTCGGTCATGGACAGATGGTGAACCGCCGACCCACGGTTAGGCTGAAATCCAACTGTGACGTTCCTTGGTGCCGCGAGCCCCGGGAGGGTCAGTACGGAAGTTGCTGCGGCTGTTGGTACACCGGCGGCGCGTAGGGCGCATAGGGGTTGGGCGCGTACGGGGCTGGTGTGGGGGTCGGCGTGGCCGGAACTTGGATCGGGATGGGCACCGGAACGAACGGCACCGTGATGTAGCTCGTCGTCATCGTCGGCGTGGTCGTCGTGGTGGTCGTGGTGGTCGTTGGCGTCGTCGTGGTGGTCGTCGGCGTGGTCGTGGTGGTGGTCGTCGTCGGTTGCGTCGTGGTGGTGGTCACGGGGCGTTCCACGGTGACGGTCTCGGTCGACGGCGGTGGGGGCGGCGGCGGCTCATTCGTCGCGGTGACGACGTTCTGGGCCGGCGGTTGCGTCGTCGGCGCCGGAGGGGGCGCCGCGACGCTGGTCGGGGGCGGCGCCGGCGGGGACGTCGCCGTGATGGGGACGGTGGTCGGCTCGGGCTTCGTCTCGTCGGTGGCGCTGGTCAGCGCAATGGCGACACCACCCACGGCGACCAGGGCGACGACGGCGGCGACGCCGACGAGCAGTTGGGGCAGGCGCAGCCACGACCGTGGCTCGTCGTCGGATCTCGGGTGATACTGCGCGACGACGCGCGTCGTCCCGGAGTCCGCGTACGGGTCGGCGTAGGGATCCTCGCCGGTGTACGGCGCCGGATCTCCGACGGTGTCGTCGTCCTGGGACCACGCAAGCGCACGGAACGCCGACGAATCCGGGGCCACCGCCTCGGTACGCGCGGTCCAGGCCCCCGTGATCAACGGGCTGGCGGCCACCCCGGTCTGTGCATCGGCGTCGGCCCCGTAGGCGGCGAAGAGTGCGGCTCCGACGGCGGCGTCCAGGGCAGGATGCGGGGTGGTGACGAACGCGTCGCCGAAGTCGTCGATGAGCCTGCTGGTGACCAGCGGGATGCGGGCACCTCCGCCCACGGCCACTACCGCCGATACATCGGAAGCGTTTATTCTGTTGCGTTGCAATGATTCTCGCAGCTCAGCCAGCACCGCGGCGAGCGGGACGTCCATCATCGCGTCGAGCTGATCGCGGGTGATGCGCACCGTCGTCCGTTGACCAGGAAGGTCGACGTGCACGTCGGCCGTCGGCTCGTCGGAGAGCTGCTCCTTGGCCAGTCGACATTCCTCGCGCAGGCGGGCCAGCGAGCCGACGGCGGCCGTGCCCGCCGGGTCCACCTCGTCGGCGATCTCGTCGAGGACGAGCGCGAGCAGCGACTGGTCGATCTGTTCACCGGAGAAGTCGGTCAGCCGCGTGGTGTCGACGGGTTCGAAGGACGCCGTGGCATCGGCGAGGGTGATGCTGGTGCCGCCACCCCCGAAGTCCAGAAGCGCCACCACGCCCCGTACGGGGAGGCCGGGGTTGGCTCCGAGCGCGGTCAGCGCGGCGACGGCATCGGAGACCAACCGGACCGGTACTCCGTTGGGCGCCAGGCTGGGCGTGGTCCGCATCGCGTCGCGAAGCGACCGCAGGGTGGCACCGTTCCAGTGCGCGGGCACGGCGACCGCGATCTGGGCGCCGACGTCACTGCCGGCCTCGGCGACCATGGCGTCGAGCGCCTCGACCATCAGCAGGTCGGCGCGGTGGGAGGAGCCGTCGCCGCCCACCAGTGGCACCGGGTCTCCGACGCGCTCGACGAACCCGCTCAGGACCTCTCCGGCCCGAGGCAGCGTCGAGCGCCGAATGACGGGCTGACTGCCGACGCGGGCCGCGACCAGGTTGGTCGTCCCGATCGACAATCCCAACGGATCGCTCATGACCCGACCACGATAACCCGTCGGGCTGTCGAGGTGAGTCAGACACTCCGCGGGGCTTGCGTGAACAGCGTTCTGCCAGCGCCATTTTGGTTTCATAGCCCGTCCATAGCCCCCACCCACCCGAACGATGATTTGACGGTGGCGTCAACCAAAGTGTCGGCAACGTGCTCCCGGGCGACGACGCCTGTGTTGCAATGACCAGATGGGTGACATTGAAGACATTCAGCGGGTCAAGTACCGGTATCTGCGCGCGCTCGACACCAAGCACTGGGACGAGTTCGCCGACACCCTCACCGAGGACGTGATCGGCGACTACGGCGAATCCCTCGGCGAGACGCATCACTTCACCGATCGGGCCACCCTGGTCGAGTTCATGCGCACGTCGATGCCCGCCGACGTCATCACCGACCATCGGGTGACGCACCCCGAGATCGAGGTCGACGGCGACGAGGCGACCGCGATCTGGTACCTGCAGGACAAGGTGATCGTCCCGAAGTTCGACTTCATGTTGATCGGCGCCGGGTTCTATCGGGATCGCTACCGCCGCACCGCCGACGGCTGGCGGATCAGCGTGACCGGCTATGACCGGACCTACGACGCGTCGTTCTCCACCAAGGCCCTCGACTTCAACGTGAAAGCCGGTCGCGCCATAGCGCTTTAGCTACTTCGAGACGGCGATCAGTGCACCGGGGCGCAGCCACTTCACGAGCCCAACCAGGGTGTCGTCGTCGATGCTGACGCACCCGGCCGTCGGACCACCGTCGCTGGAGTGCAGGAAGAATGCGCCGCCGTTGCCGGGGACCCGGGCCTTGTTGACGCCCATCACCACGGCATGCCGGTACTGCGGGATCTGAAGGTTCTCAGTGCCACTGCTCGGATCGGTGTCGAACGGGCACTGCGCCTTCTTGCAGACCTGCATGGTGTTGTAGGTCGGACTCTTCATGTCACCGTCCCACCAGTGGTCCGGGCCGACCTGGACGTACGACAAGCCGCCGCCCGGATTGGGGGCGGTGCCGAAGGCGAAGTCCAGGCTGAAGACGCCCATCGGCGTGAGCATCTGTCCGTCGTGGGTCTGCGGTGCCATTCCCTTGGCGCCGACGTGGGCTGGAATTCCCGCCGCGACGGCTTGCCAGCCAGCCGCGGTGCGCTCGTAGACGTCGACCTTGGCATTCGAACCGCCAACTCCCACAACGGAAATCACCTGGGTGGCGTTGCCGACGCTCGGAGCGAACCAGGGCGTCAACTCAGCTCGGGCGGCCGGTGCCAGCATCAGACCGACCGCCAACGCGCACAGCGAGATCAGCAGTCGACGCACGCCGTCAAGGGCAACACACCACATTCTCGAGGTCAAGTAAAGGTTTAGCAACGGTCGCGGCTCCGACATTCGCGTTGCGGCAAGGGGCGTTTCGCGACCCGACTAGGTTGGGTGCCATGCACCCCTTGCGCAAGCGCGTGATCCGACACCGTGGCATTCGGCAGATCGGTGCAGGTCTGGGCACCCTGGATCGCGAAGTCTTCGAAGCGATCGCCGAGTCACCCAGCCCCTTGCTCGACGGCTTCATGCCGCGACTGACCGCCGCCGCGGACCACTCGAAGCTGTGGTTCGCGATCGCCGCCGCCCTGATGGCGACGCGGCAGTCGTCGGCTCAGCGCGGCGCCGGGCGCGGCGTCGCCTCACTGGCCGTGACCAGCTTGGTGGCCAACCAGATCGCCAAGCGGGTGTGGAAGCGCCCGCGTCCGGAGTGGGCGGCAGTGCCGGTGCTGAGGCGCTCCCGCCGGATGCCCACCTCGAACTCGTTGCCGTCGGGTCACTCCGCGAGTGCGGCGGCCTTCGCGGTCGGTGTCGGATTGGAGAACGCGCCCCTCGGCCTCGGATTGGCTCTGCTCGCCGGCATGGTCGGGGTCTCGCGGGTCGCGACGGGCGCGCACTACCCCGGTGACGTGCTGGCCGGTTTCGGTCTCGGCGCCGCGGTCGCGGTGGCGGGCGCGCGCATCGTGCCGCCGATCGTCGAGGCGCGCGTACCCGTCGCCGATCCGCTGCGGGTCCCCACCGTCAAGCGACCCGACGGCGCCGGG
Source organism: Mycobacterium sp. NPDC006124 (assembly GCF_040614235.1). NCBI lineage: Bacteria > Bacillati > Actinomycetota > Actinomycetes > Mycobacteriales > Mycobacteriaceae > Mycobacterium > Mycobacterium sp. NPDC006124. Next base: position 354,074 of record NZ_JBEXUA010000006.1, read on the forward strand.
GTCGTCCTCGTCATCAACCCCGCCTCGGGCAGTGGCACGGGCGCCCGGGTCATCGAAGAGGCTCGAGAAGCGTTGCCGCGCATGGAGATCGTCGAGCTGGAGAAGGACGACGACGTCGTCGAGGTGCTCAGCTCGGCGGCCAAGCGAGCCGAGGTGCTCGCCGTCGGCGGCGGAGACGGGACCGTGGCCGCCGCGGCCGGCGTGGCCCTGGCCGCCGAACGCCCACTGGCCGTCTTCCCCGGTGGCACGTTCAACCACTTCGCCAAGGACATCGGCTGCGAGACCGTGGCCAGGACGGTCGACGCCATCCGGGAGGGCAGCATCGCCTGCGTCGACGTGCTGCGCCTCAACGAGACCGGCACCGTGATCAACACGGCCAGCATCGGCGCCTACCCCGCGTTCGTGCAGCAGCGGGAGAAGCTCGAACATCGCGTCGGCAAGCCCCTGGCCGGCGTGTACGCGATGTTCCACACGCTGCGGCGCGGCGAGCCGGTCCGGATCCAATACGACAACAAGGTGCTGCAGACGTCGCTGTTCTTCCTCGGCAACTCCTCCTACCTGCCGTCGGGATTCGCCCCGTCCCGCCGGCTGCGCATGGACGACGGTCTGATGGACGTCCGCATCCTGGAGACCGAGAAGCGGTTCAGCACGCTGCGGATCCTGACGTCGCTGGCCCTCGGGCGGCTGGTCCGCAGCCCGCTGTATCACGAACTGCGGGTGCCCGAATTCAGCTTCCGATCGGTCGACGGCCCAACCTTGCTCGCCCACGACGGCGAACTGGCCGAAGAGCTGGAGGAGGCCACCTTCACGGTGCGCTACCGGGCACTGCCCGTGTTTCGTCCGCTTCCGTGACGCCGGCCCGGTCACCGCGCAGGATCAGCAGGCACACCACGAAGTACGCGTAGCCGGCCGCCCAGCCGGCGACGATGTCGGACGGGTGGTGCACGTTGAGCGCCACCCGACCCATGCCGACGGTCACGACGACCAGGATGGCTGCCGCCACCAGCCAGGGTCGCAGGCCGGGCCGCACCATCGGGAGGACCACGACCGCGAGGGCCATCGCCGAGGCCATGGTGCCCAGCGCGTGGCCGGACGGAAACGACGTCGACAGCGCGTCGACCATGGCGGTCGCCGGGCGCGGCCGGTCGGCCAGCGTCTTGAGCAGCTCGGTCAGCACCCCGGACAACTCGACGCAGACGACGAGGAACGCCGCAGGGCGAATCCGCCGCTTGCGAAAGAGGTAGACGATCAGTCCGACGACGACGATTCGGATCGTCACCGGGGAGAACACCGTGCACCACACGTGCCAGAACGTCACCCAGCCTGGGTTTCCGGCGCCCATGCGCCACCCCGCCGCGAGCGTGGACGTGTCGGCCGACTCCAGCCAGCGCCAGTCCTGAACCCAGCCGATCCACATGGCGGCGTAGACGACGACGCAGAGCCCGGCGAGCAGCCAGCGCCTCGCCGACGATTCATTTCGCATCACGTGTAACACCCTTCACTACCGCACCGATATGTGGTTCAGAGCCCGCGCTGCCGTCACAACCCCGACTCTTGACGGCAGCGCGGGCCCTTTTCGCTCTTGCTGGGAACACAGCCGTCACAATGCCGAAACAACCTGGATTTACCTTGCCAAACATGACTCAAGAGCTGAGCAAGGAGCCGGAGGCCGGCGCCGGGGCCGACGTCGACGCAGGCCTCGACCAGATGACGGCCACCAAGGAGACCCTGGAGGACTACACGCTGCGGTTCGCTCCGCGGAGCTATCGCAAGTGGTCCACCCGGGTGGTCGGCATCTCGGCCCTCGGCGGCATCGCCTACCTGGCCGACTTCGCCATCGGCGCGAACATCGGCATCGCCTACGGCACGACCAACGCGCTGTGGGGCATCCTCATCTTCGCCGTCGTGGTCATGCTCACCGGCTTCCCGGTGGCGTACTACTCGGCGCGCTACAACATCGACCTCGACCTGGTCACCCGTGGCAGCGGGTTCGGCTACTACGGGTCGGTGGTCACCAACGTCATCTTCGCGACGTTCACCTTCATCTTCTTCGCCCTCGAGGGCTCGATCATGGCCCAGGGCCTTCAGTTGGGCCTCGGCATCCCGTTGTGGATCGGCTACGCGGCCTCGACCCTGATCATCTTCCCACTGGTCATCTACGGCATGAAGGTGCTCTCGACGCTGCAGGTGTGGACGACGCCGTTGTGGCTGGTGCTGATGGTCGCACCGTTCGGCTACCTCGTCGTCACCCATCCCGAATCGGTCGGGCAGTTCTTCGCTTATCAGGGTGAGAACGGCGTGCAGGGCTTCGACCTCGGCTCGACGCTTCTGGCCGCCGGGGTGTGCCTCTCGCTGATCGCGCAGATCGCCGAGCAGAACGACTACCTGCGGTTCATGCCTCCCAAGACCCCGGAGAACAAGCGCAGTTGGTGGACCTGGATGTTCCTGGCCGGCCCCGGCTGGGTCATCTTCGGCGCCATCAAGCAGATCGTCGGGCTGTTCCTGGCGGTGTACCTGATCGCCAACGTCGCCGACAGCGCCGGCATCGCCAACCAGCCGGTGCACCAGTTCCTGGAGATCTACCAGAACTTCCTGCCCCCGTGGCTCGCCATGACGCTGGCCGTGGTGCTCGTCGTCATCAGCCAGGTCAAGATCAACGTGACCAATGCCTACTCCGGTTCGCTGGCGTGGACCAACTCGTTCACCCGGGTCACGAAGACCTATCCGGGCCGGCTGGTGTTCCTCGGCTTCAACCTGCTGATCGCCCTGGTCCTGATGGAGGCGAACATGTTCGACTTCCTCAACACGATCCTGGGCTTCTACGCCAACTGCGGCATGGCATGGGTCGTAGTGGTGGCCTCCGACATCGTCTTCAACAAGTACCTGCTGAAGCTCTCGCCGATGCAGCCCGAGTTCCGTCGCGGCATGCTCTACTCGTTCAACCCGGTGGGCTTCGGCTCGATGTTGATTGCCGCGGGGCTGTCGGTGATCGCCTTCTTCGGCGGGCTCGGCGAAGCGATCCGGCCGTACTCGCCGTTGGTGGCCATCGGGCTGGGCTTGGTCCTGCCGCCGATCATCGCGCTCGCCACCAAGGGCAAGTACTACCTGCGCCGCACCGATGACGGAATCGACCTGCCGATGCTCGACGAGCACGGCAACCCGTCCGACGCGCACCTGAAATGCCATGTCTGCCATCACGACTACGAGCGACCAGACATGATCAAGTCTTCGAGCACGGACGGCTACATCTGCTCGCTGTGTCTCTCGACCGACAAGACCGGCGAGAACGTGTTGCCGGCTCAGACGTAGAACGCGCGCACGACGGCGGCCATGGTCGATACTCTTCGACCATGGCCGTCTTCTTGCGCAAGATGCTGGGCATCGGCGGACTGCCCCCGGACATGCGCGCCGAGGTCGACGCCGAGGGCGTGCTGTTGCTGGCCGAGTTCGTCCCCGTGACCTACCGCTTCTCGGGCACGGTGCCGGGGAAGGTCGCGAAGGGCAACCTCAGCAGCTATGTCGGCGCGTTGGCGCTCACCCGTCGACGCGTGCTCGCCACGCTGTCGTCGGTGCCCAACAAGGCGGGCCGCACCGTCGACCACGAGTGGGACGCCCCGAGCGGGAGCATGGTCGAGGCGGTCCTGGACGAATCGGGGCTGACGCTGAGTGGTTCGGATCTGTCCGTCGTCGACCCGACGTTCGCCGGTTCGGTGTCGCTGCACTACAAGACGGCTCTGCCAGCCGAGGTGCTTGCGTCGCTCCCGGTCCGCGAGTTCGCCTTCGACGTACCCCCGAAGTTCGTCTACTCGGTCTGCGGCGTGCCTTCGCGCTGAGTGAGCACGCGCGGACCGTTCTCGGTGACCGCGATGGTGTGTTCGGAGTGCGCGGTATTGGAACCGTCGGCCGAGCGCAGCGTCCATCCGTCGGCGTCGAGCGTCAGCCGGTCGCTGCCGCGGCTCCACCAGGGTTCCAGCGCCAGGGTCAGGCCGGGCCGCAAGACCATTCCGCGACCACGCCGCCCGCTGTTGGGGACGTGGGGGTCCTCGTGCATCGTGCGCCCCAGGCCGTGCCCGCCGAATTCCAGGTTGACGCGGTAGCCCTCCTCGGCCGCGACGTCGCCGATGGCGGCCGAGACGTCGCCCAGTCGACCCCCTGGGACGGCGGCGGCGATGCCGGCGTCGAGGGCGCGGCGGGTGGATTCGACGAGTGCCCGGTCCTCGGCGTCGCCGTCCCCCACGATCACGGTGACCGCGGAATCGGCGACCCAGCCGTCGATCGACACCGCGAAGTCCAGGCTCAGTACGTCACCGGCACGGAGCACGTGCTCGCGCGGCTTCCCGTGCAGCACCGCGTCGTTGACCGAGAGGCAGATGACGTTGCGGAACGGTCCACGGCCGAACGACGGGGCGTAGTCCCAGTAGCACGACGTCGCGCCCCGGTCGGCGACCAGTTGTCGCGCATGCATTTCGAGCTGCATCACGTCGATCCCCGGCTGGGCTTCGTTCGACAAGGTGGCCAGCGTCTGGGCGACGAATCGACCCGTCACGGCCATGGCGTCGATCTCGGCGGCGGTCTTGAGTTCGATCACGCTGGACATCCTCTCGGTATTCTTATACCGGCCCGACCGTACCAGCTGCGGTATAGGAATACCGGCTATGCTGACCCGCATGGTGCGCGTGCCGTTGAGTCCCGAGCAGGTCGCCGCAGGTCAGCGCCTAGGCGCGCTGATCAGAACCGCCCGGGCGGGCCGTGACCCCGAGACGATTGCCCGCGCCGCGGGGATATCCCCCGAGACGCTGCGCAAGATCGAGGTCGGCCGGATTCCCAGTCCCAGCTTCGGCACGGTCATCGGCCTGTGCACGGCCCTCGACATGCCTCTGGCCGACGCCGCCGAGGCTTGGCGCGGCACCGTCGAGCGGCGCCTGGCCATCTAGACGGGCCGCCGCCGGTTGCGCGCGTCGAGCTTCCAACGATCCTCCAATCCCGCGTCGCTACCGTTGCACCTCGCCTCGGCAGATCGTCGAGTGAGGTGAGACGAATCAGGAGTGTTCGCATGAGGGCATCGGCCATCACCGGGGTGGCTGCGGCCGTCACCGCGCTCACCGTCGTCGTGTCCGGCTGCGGTTCGGACACCAAGACGGCGACGTCCAGCAGTTCCGAGACGAGCAAGTCGTCGTCGTCGTCGACCACGACCACCTCCAAGAAGCCCAAGGTCACCGAGACGCCCGAGCAGGTCGCGGGTCCGAATCCGACGATCGCGGACTACATCAAGGAGAACGGCATCCAGGAGACCGGTGTCAAGATGGGCGACCCCGGCGCCCCGGCGGTCAACCTCCCCGTCCCGGACGGCTGGCAGCCCCTCGGCCCCGATGAGGCACCCGAGTACGCCTACGGCGCAATCGTCTACACCGCACCGGAATTCGAGGCCGATCCGCCCAACATCGTCGCCCTGATGTCGAAGCTCAGCGGCGACGTCGACCCCCAGAAGATCATCGATCTGGCGCCGGGCGAGCTGAACAACCTGCCGGACTACAAGCCTGGCAACGAAGGCGAGACCAGCACGCTGGGTGACTACCCGGCCTACGTCCTCGGCGGCACCTACACCCGCGACGGCGCAACGCGTTTCATCGCCCAGAAGACCGTCGTCATCCCCGCCGCCGACGGGCTGTACGTGTTGCAACTCAACGTCGACGGTCCCGAAGCGGCAGGCGACGTCCTTGGCGCGGCCACCGAGAAGATCGACAGCGACACCACCATCGGTTGACGTGCACGACCACCCCGGGCGGGGTTGGACAGTGTTCGGCCTGCTGAGGCGCCGGGCATCGGCATCGCGGCTGCCTGCCGAGGTGCGCGACGGGCTCGACCCAGGTGAGGTCATCGTCATGGCCGAGGGCGTGCGGGTGGTCGTCCGTCTCCGTGGGCACGTCCCCGGTGTCTACGCAGCCTCGAACGTCGCTCGATTTCGCGGGGCGTTCGTGTTGACGAGCACCGGCGTCATCGCCACCCTTCCGACGCTGTCGAGTCCGGACCTGCGCGCGGTCGACGCCCGATGGGACTCCCCGGGAGGACCGGCCCATCTGACGGTCGGCGCCACCGGCGTGCGGGTCGACGTCGCTCTGCGAGGGGTCGACCCGGCGTTCAGTGGGTCGATGACGATGACCTACGGGAGCGACATCGCCGACGAGCAGTTGAGGCGCCTACCCGCAACCGAGCTGCGGTGCAGGATCGACTCCGAGGTGGTCTATCGCGCGGCTGGGGTGCGTCCCAAGAGATAGCGCCAGCCGTCTGACTATGCGCCGTCGACGTACACCCAGCGCCCGCCGCGGCGCTGGAAGCTGCTGCGCTCGCGCATGATTCCGTCGTCGAAGGCGGCGGTGAACTCGACCTCGCCGGAGTCGTCGTTGCGGCCGCCGGCCACCACGTCGGTGATCGTGAGACCCTTCCACACCACCTCCGGGTCGACGGTCACCGCCGCGGGTCGCGTCCGCGGGTGCCAGGTGCGAAAGAGGTAGTCGGCCTCACCCGTCGCGTAGGCGGCGTAACGCGAACGCATCAGTTCCTCCGCGGTGGCCGCCTGACGCTCGCCGTGGTGCAACGGACCGCAGCACGCCTCATATGCGGCGCCCGTGCCGCACGGGCATGGTCGGCCGAAGGAATCGCTCACGACGACCAGCCTGCCGCATTACCAGAATTCGCGCCGTCGTGCGTGAACCCCCAGGACTGTGTCATCGAAATACCATGTGTCACAGCAGTTTCAGGTTGGAATTCTTGTCGGTGGGCCGTACTAGTGTTCGAGTATGAGTTCGGCTCGGGTCACCGCAGCAATCGCGGGGATTCGCGCGATCGCGGGTGCACCACACCCGGCTGCACCGTCCCCGGGTACGGCACCCAGGTGCACCACATGACCGGCTGGGCCCACAACGGGCAGACCGACATCGACGAGGTCACCCTCGCCTGCGGCGGGGACAACCGCCTCGCCGAGAACGGCTGGACCGTCGCACTCGTCGATGGCGTGGTGCAGTGGATCCCACCCCCGCAACTCGACGTCGGCCAAACCCGAATCAACTACCTCCACCACCGGAGAACGACTCCTCGTCGAACCGGGTGGCTAGGCGAGCGCATCAGATCGAGCCCGGCATTCCCGGAATTCCACCAGCCATGCCAGGCATCTCGCCAGCGGGTGACCCACCTTCGTAGGGCGCGCCGTCGGGCAACGAACTTCCCGGCAACCCGCTGCCCATCGGCGGGGGCATCGGAGGCGGAGATGGCGGCATCGGGGCAGGCGTGTCGTACATCCCGCCCTGACACGCGAACGCCCACGGCTGCGTCGCGCAGGCTGGATCGTTCGGATCGGTGGGTTCGGCGTTTGCCGGCGCGGCCACTCCGATCGCGGACAACCCGACTGTTGCCGCGGCGACGACCGATCGGATCACCCGGAGATAGTTTGCTGACATCGATTCATCACAGCACGACACCAGCTCGACGGTTGCCGTTTCGGCGGAGAACCTGTTCGGTAGACCAACGATGACGGACAACGTGCTCCTCGTGCACTGGCACGACCTCGGGCGGTATCTCGGCGCCTACGGCCATCACGACGTCTCCAGCCCCCGACTGGATCGACTCGCCGCCGAGGGAATTCTCTTCACGCGCTCGCACGCCACCGCTCCCCTGTGCTCGCCGTCGCGAGGATCACTGTTCACCGGCCGATATCCGCAGGGCAACGGGCTGGTGGGGCTGGCGCACCACGGCTGGGAATACCGTGCGGGAGTTCGCACGCTTCCCCAGCTGCTGGGTGAATCAGGCTGGTACACAGCACTCTTCGGGATGCAGCACGAAACGTCCTTCCCGGCCCGGCTCGGCTTCGCCGAGTACGACGTGTCCAACTCGTACTGCGAATACGTCGTCGAGAAGGCCGCCGCATGGCTCCACGAAGCGCCGTCGACCCCCTTCCTGCTGACCGCCGGCTTCTTCGAGACCCACCGGCCCTATCCGAGGGATCGCTACGAACCCGCCGACGCCGAGGCCGTGGCGCTGCCCGACTACCTGCCCGACCTCCCAGCCATCCGCGAGGACCTCGCCGACTTCTACGGCTCCATCGCCGTCGCCGACGCCGCGGTGGGCCAACTGCTCGACACCCTGACCGAGACCGGGCTGGACGCCTCGACGTGGGTCGTGTTCCTCACCGATCACGGTCCCGCCCTGCCCCGCGCGAAGTCGACGCTCTACGACGCGGGCACCGGCATCGCGACGATCGTCCGGCCCCCGACGCGGTTCGGCGCCTCCGGCCGCGTGTACGAGGACCTCTTCAGCGGCGTGGATCTGGTGCCGACGCTGCTGGGGCTCCTCGGAGTGCCCGTGCCCGACGACGTCGACGGGCTGTCGCACGCGAGCCGTCTGCTCGACGGAGTCGACGGCTCCGCACCCGTAGGTCCTGGGCCCGTGCGATCGGAGATCTACACGACGAAGACCTATCACGATTCCTTCGATCCGATCCGCGCGATCAGGACCACCGACTACAGCTACATCGAGAACTATGCGACCCGGCCGCTTCTGGATCTGCCGCTGGACATCGAGGAGAGTGCACCGGGACAGGTGGTGGCGCCGCTGAGTTCGGCGCCGCGGCCCAGCCGCGAGCTCTACGACCTGCGCACCGATCCCACCGAACGAGACAACCTGCTGACCGGCCTCGTGACCACCGAGCACGAGGCCGTCGCCCACGAGATGTCGATGCTCCTCAACGACTGGCGGGTGAAGACCCACGACGTCATCCCGTCGGAGTTCGCCGGCACGCGCATCTCAGCCCGTTACACCGAGACCTACATGTCGATCAAGGGGATACAGTTGCCCAGCCGGTCGGCGCTGGCCGCCGAACGTGGCGTAGACGACGACGTCCGGACACCGCAATAGTTTCGATCGTGATGAGTTGAACCCCTGCGGCACAGGCGAATATGCGTCGCCATTTTCGTGCGGATAGGCTTTCGCCCGTGCCCTCCCCGACCGCATATCTGGTGCTCGCCTCGCAGCGCAGCGGCAGCACCCTTCTGGTCGAGTCCTTGCGCGCGACCGGCGTCGCCGGCGAGCCGCAGGAGTTCTTTCAGTACCTGCCCTCGACCAGTCAATCGCCTCAACCGCGAGAGTGGTTCGCCGACGCCGGGGACGAGTCGATCCTGCGACTACTCGACCCACTCGACGAGGGCAAGCCCGACCTCGCGCCGCCGGAGATCTGGCGGGACTACATCCGGACCGTCGGCCGTACGCCCAACGGCGTCTGGGGCGGCAAGTTGATGTGGAACCAAACGTCCCTGCTGATGCAGCGCGCCGAGGGACTGCCAGACCGCTCCGGCACCGGCCTGCTGTCGGCCATTCGCGACGTCGTCGGCTCCGACCCGGTGCTCGTCCATGTCTACCGCCCCGACGTCGTATCGCAGGCGGTGTCGTTCTGGCGCGCGGTGCAGACGCGGGTGTGGCGGGGCCGTCCCGACCCGGTTCGCGACGCGCGAGCGGAATACCACGCCGGTGCCATCGCGCACGTGGTGACGATGCTGCGCGACCAGGAGGACGCCTGGCGCACATGGTTCGCCGAGGAGTCGATCTCGCCCATCGACGTGTCGTATCCCCACCTGTGGCGCAATCTCACCGAGGTCGTCGGTACCGTGCTGGAGGCGCTGGGGCTCGATCCGCGATTGGCGCCGGCACCGGTTCTCGAACGTCAGGCCGACCAGCGTTCCGACGACTGGGTCGAACGCTATCGCAGGGATGCCGACAGGGAGGGTCTGCCCACATGACCGTTCACACACCCGACGACACCCACGTCGACGAGCTGCGACTGCTCGAGGCCGAGTCGGTGCACATCATCCGCGAGGTGGTGGCCGAATTGCAGCGACCGGTGTTGCTCTTCTCCGCCGGCAAGGATTCGATCGTCTTACTACGGTTGGCGGAGAAGGCATTTCGGCCGTCACCGCTGCCGTTTCCGGTGCTGCACGTCGACACCGGGCACAACTTCGACGAGGTCATCGAGTTCCGCGACCGGCGGCTCGCCGAGCACGGTCACAAGCTGATCGTCGGCTCGGTGCAGGAGTCGATCGACAGCGGTCGCGTCCAGGAGGTCGGCGGACCCGCCGGTTCCCGCAACCGCCTGCAGACCCGCACGCTGCTCGACGCCCTGGAGGCCGGTGGCTTCGACGCCGCGTTCGGCGGGGCACGCCGCGACGAGGAACGCGCCAGGGCCAAGGAACGAATCCTGAGTTTCCGCGACGAATTCGGGCAGTGGGATCCACGGTCGCAGCGCCCGGAGCCGTGGTCGCTGTACAACGGCAGGATCAAGAAGGGCGAGCAGGTCCGGGTGTTCCCCCTGAGCAACTGGACCGAGCTCGACATCTGGCGCTACATCGAGCTCGAGGGTCTCGAGCTGCCGTCGATCTACTTCGCCCACGAGCGCGAAGTCGTCGCCAGGGACGGAATCCTGCTCGCGGTCTCGAAGTACGTTCAGCCCCAGGGTGACGAGACCGCCGCGGTCGAATGGGTGCGCTACCGCACCGTCGGCGACCTCACCATCACCGGGGCCGTGCGCTCCCATGCCACCGACATCGCCGGTGTCATCGACGAGATCTCCGCCGCGACGGTGTCCGAGCGCGGCGAGACCCGCGCCGATGACCGGACGTCGGTGGCGGCGATGGAGGACCGCAAGCGCGAGGGGTATTTCTGATGCGGGGCAAGCGAAGCGACGGGGACATTTGATGGGTACGACCAGGCAGCTTCTGCGCATCGCCACCGCCGGGTCCGTCGACGACGGCAAGAGCACCCTGATCGGCCGGCTCATGCACGACACCGACAGCCTGCCGCTGGACCACCTCGAGGCCGTCACCGACGACGAGGGCATCGCCGACCTGGCCGCGCTGTCGGACGGGCTGCGAGCCGAGCGCGAGCAGGGCATCACCATCGACGTGGCATACCGCTTCTTCTCCACCGCCACGCGCAGCTACATCCTGGCCGACACTCCCGGCCACGAGCGGTACACCCGCAACATGTTCACCGGCGCATCCAACGCCCACGTCGCGATCCTCCTGGTCGACGCCCGCGCGGGCGTGCTGCGCCAGACGCGGCGCCACGCCAGGATCGCAAAGTTGTTGGGCATCAAGCACTTCGTCGCGACGGTCAACAAGATCGACCTGGTCGACTTCGACCAGCGCCGCTTCGACGAGGTCGCCGGTGAGCTGCAGCGGATGGCCGCGCGCCTCGGTGGCGCCGAGCTGTCCGTCATTCCGATCGCCGCCAAGCTCGGCGACAACGTGGTGCACCGCTCCGAGAACACCCCCTGGTACGACGGGCCCACGCTGCTGGAGTACCTGGAGGGCATCGAGCTGTCCGCTCCGCAACCCGAGGCCGCCAAGTTGCGGCTGCCGATCCAGTGGGTGTCGCGACCGACCGCCGACGAGCGGCGGCGCTACACCGGTCGGCTGGCGGCTGGCACGGTTAGCGTCGGCGACCCGATCGTGTCCCTCCCCGCAGGCACCCGCTCGACGGTCACCGCCGTCGACACCCTGGACGACGACCGCACGACGGCCGTTGCACCGCTGTCGGTCTCGATCGAACTGGCCGACGACATCGACGTCGGCCGGGGCGACGTATTCGTCAGCGGCGCCGACGACGCCGCACTGCCGGTGCTCGCCCGCGAGCTGGACGCCACGGTGTGCTGGTTCACCGAGACGCCCCTGCGAGCCGGTGACCGCGTGGCCCTCAAGCAGACCAGCAAGACCGTGCGCGCCACGGTCCAGGCCCTGCACACCCGGCTGGACCCGGAGACGCTCGACGAACTAGACAACCCGGTGGAGTTGTCCATCAACGACATTGGCGAGGTGACGCTGCGCACCAGTTCGGTGGTGGTCGCCGACCCCTATTCCGACAACCGGGACAGCGGCGCATTCATCCTGATCGACGAGACGTCCAACGACACCATCGGCGCAGGCACGATCATCGAGCCGCGCGAGGTCAAGCCGGGCTCGCAGACTCGCAATGACATCCGTTGGCACCCTTCCTCTCTGGACCGTGACCACCGGTGGAACGCGACCGGCCAGCGGGGCGCCACCATCTGGTTCACCGGCCTGCCGGCCTCCGGTAAGTCCACCCTTGCGGTCGCCGTCGAACGCGCGCTGGTCGAGGCGGGCGACGTCGCCTATCTGCTCGACGGCGACAACATCCGGCACGGTCTGTCCGACGACCTCGGTTTCACGGCCGGGGACCGCACCGAGAACATCAGGCGTGTCGGACACCTGACCCGACTGTTCGCCGACGCCGGTGTCGTCGCCCTGGCGTCGTTGGTGTCACCGCTGAAGTCCGACCGCGACATCGCCCGGGCACTCAGCGACGCGGCGAAGCTGCCGTTCGTCGAGGTGTACATCTGCACCTCGGTCGAGGAGTGCGAGAAGCGAGATCCCAAGGGTCTCTACGCCAAGGCCCGTGCCGGCGAGCTCTCGGGACTGACCGGCGTCGACGCACCCTATGAGCCGCCGGAGAACGCCGACCTGGTACTCGACACCGCAGGCGCCGACATCGACGAACTGGTCGCCAAGGTGCTCGAGGTGCTCGAGGTCAAGCGCGACGGCCGCTAGGGCCGGGTCTGGGCCACGACGAAGATCCGGCGGAACGGGAAGAACGTGCGCCCGTCCGGCCGGGCCGGATACGACTCGGCCAGCCGGGGGATCAATTCGCTGCGGAACCGTTGCCAATCCTCCTCTGCCAGTACGCCCTTGACCGGAGTCAGCGCCGTGCCGGTGATCCAGTCCAGCACCGGGTGCTCACCGGTGAGCTCGTGCACGTAGGTGGTCTCCCACGCGTCGACCGTGCATCCGGCATCGGCGAGCAGGCCCGCATACTCGTCGGCCGAGTCGGTGACCTTGCCGACGCGAAACGGTATGTCCCCCAACGTGTTCACCCACTGCGGGCTGCTGGCCAACTCGCGCACCGCGGCGTGCGACGGCGCGTCGAAGTTCCCCGGCACCTGCATGGCCAACCACGCACCGGCGGGCAGCTCGTCGACCCAGCGGCGCAACAGCTCTCGATGCGACGGCACCCACTGCAGGGCGGCATTGCTCACCACGACGTCGGTGTCGGACTCCGGCGTCCACTGCGCCAGATCGCCTAGTGTGGCGTCCAGTCCCCGGCCGCGGGCCGCGTCGACCATCTCCGCGGATCCGTCGACGGCCTCCACGACGGCCTCGGGCCAGCGCTGCGCCAGCGTCACCGTGAGGTTGCCCGGGCCGCACCCGAGGTCGACGACGCGGCGTGGGGACTCGGCCCGCACCCGCGAGAGCAGCTCGTAGAACGGGCGGCCGCGGTGGTCGGCGAAGGCCAGGTACACCTCAGGGTTCCACATGATGACATCCTATGGACGATGGACGAGTCGACGGCCGTGCGGTCGATCTGGGAAGCGCTCGGGTTGCCGGGTCTCGTGGACGTTCACACCCACTTCATGCCCAAGCGCGTGATGGACAAGGTGTGGCAGTACTTCGACGCCGCCGGGCCGCTGGTCGGCCGCGCGTGGCCCATCGTCTACCGCACCGACGAAGCCGAGCGACTGCGGGCGCTACGCGGCTTCGGGGTGCGCGCCTTCACGTCGCTGATCTATCCGCACAAGCCGGACATGGCCGCGTGGCTCAACCAGTGGGCGGCCCAGTTCGCCGCCACCACACCGGACTGCCTGGCCACCGCGACCTTCTACCCGGAACCCGGCGCCACCGACTACGTCACCGCCGCGATCGAGGGTGGTACCCGGGTGTTCAAGGCCCACGTCCAAGTCGGCGGGTACGACCCGACCGACCCGCTTCTCGACCCCGTCTGGGGCGTCGTCGCCGAGGCGGGCACCCCCGTCGTCATCCACTGCGGTTCCGGACCACGACCCGGCGCGCACACCGGGCCCGACCCGATTCGGGCGGTGCTGACCCGGCACCCCCGACTGCGGCTCGTCGTGGCGCACCTGGGGATGCCGGAGTATGGCGAATTCCTCGACCTCGCCGAGACGTACCGCGAGGTCCGGCTCGACACGACGATGGCCTTCACGGCGTTCGTCGAGGAGGACCATCCGTTTCCACCCTCGGAGCGTCCGCGGCTGCTGGCGCTCGGTGACCGCATCCTGTTCGGCAGCGACTTCCCCAACATCCCCTACGGCTACCTGGAGGCCATGCGGGTGCTGACCGAAGTGCCCGGCGTGAACGACGACTGGTTGCGCGGCGTGTTCCACGACAACGCCGCCGAGCTGTTCGGGTTGGGCACTGCCGCCCTGCACCTGCCCAATTAGTCCTTCACCGCGGAGACCAGGCTGTTGGCGTCGGCCATCGGTCCCGCCTCCGGATCGTCGGCCGGGATGGGTCGTCCGACCGAGGCCAGGTAGCGAGCCAGGGGCGTCGGCGTGGCCTGCCACCCCCTGGCACCGAACCACTCGGCGGCGGGTGCGATCTGCTCGTTGTAGATCAGGGTGAAGAAGGTGCCGGCCTGACCGGCGTCGCGCTCCTGCTGCTGCTTGGCCTCGAACACCTGCCGGGGCATGGGCCTGCCCTCCTCGACGGAGACCCGGCTGCCGGGCGCCGACAGGCGGTCGATGCCCAGGAACAATTGCTCCTGCGCGGTCGCGGGAAGGTAGATGAGCAGGCCTTCGGCGATCCACGCCGTAGGGGCCGTCGGATCGAAGCCGTCGACGGCCAAGGCCCGTGGCCAGTCGTCACGCAGATCCACGGCGACCTCGCGCCGGTCGGCCCGAGGTGCGTCGCCCGACCGGGCCATGACCTCGCGCTTGAATTCCAGGACCTTGGGCTGGTCGAGTTCGAAGATCACCGTGCCGTCGGGCCAGGGTAGGCGGTAGGCGCGCGAGTCGAGACCGGCCGCCACGACCACCACCTGTCGCACCCCGGCGGCGACGGCGTCGGCGAAGTAGGCGTCGAAGTACTTCGTCCGCGCGGCTTGGAACGACACGAAGTGCGCGCCGAAGTCACCCTCGAGCAGTTGCATGCCGTGGCTGCCAGTCGCCCGGCCGTCCATCATGTCCGACCATTCGCCACCGGCCGCCCGGCAGAAGACCTCGGCGTAGGGATCGCGCACCAGCGGTTCGGGACGCTGAGCCTCCAATGCCCTTGCGGCAGCGACGAACAGGGCCGTCGAGCCGACGCTGGTGGTGATGTCCCACGTGTCTCGTCCGTCGCCTCCGGGTCGCACTCAGCCGACGATACGCCCGCATCCCGACTAGACCAACGGGCGCCCGGTTCTGATCCGCCAGTCCAGATCCTTGAGCAGGACGTTGAACGGAAACTGCCGAACGGCGCGTGGTGACAGGTGAGTGGCGGCTCGCAGCAGCGACATCAGCCGGTCGAAGCGGCGCTGCCGACGAGCGTCCCACGGTAACTGCATTTCATCTCGAAAGCGTTGTGGGAGAAAGCCCGTCGTGATGAGCAGGGCCAGGTTCTCGTTGAGGCGCGCCACGGGTCCCGGAAGGCGTACCCCGCGGATCCGGCTCGCGGCGATCGGGTACAGGTACGCACGCACCGTGTCGTCGATGTGCACCTTGGCGAGCTGTTCGTTCCAATAGGCGTCGAAGGCGGCGCGGTCGGGCGGCCACATCTCGAGGGGTACCTGAAGCGTCGTGCCGAGCGTGCTGCCCTCGGCGTAGTGCTGGTCGGCGGTCTCGTCGTCCATCTCGCCGACGAAGGTGCGATAGGAGTCGACGGCGCCCTTGTACAGGCAGGCGGCGACCCACATCTGAAGGTCCTTGTCGAAGGCGTTGTAGGCCACCGGGCTCTCGTCGGTGGAGTAGACCTGCGCATGGGCCCTGTTCACCGCGCGACGGAAGGCGGCCTTCTGTTCGTCGCTGCCCCGGCCGGCGACCGCCAGGTAGGTGAAGGTGGTCCTGGCCCTCTTGACGGGGTGCAGGTCGACGCGGCCGCTCTCGACGCGGCTCTCCAGTACGCCGTAGCCAACCCCTGGCCTGGCCAGCTGCATGATCACGTTCGCCGGCCCGAGCAGCAGACCCACCCCCAGCAGACCGTCGTCGATCGTCGGGCCGCGCCTGCGGGACGGTCGGCGGCGGGCCGAGGATGCAGCGGGCGCGCTGATCGGCCGCTCGACGTGACTGTTGCCAACCGTCATCGGCCCGCCTCCATATCTGACAACGAATGTTTCCAGATATTGCTCCGCGGGCCGCCGGGTGTCAAGATCGAGGCATGGCAGACGTGCGGCCCTACCGCGGCGTGCAGGCACGCGACCGGGTCGCCGAGCGCAGGCGCCGCCTACTCGACGCGGGCCTACGACTCCTCGGTGGCTCCGACAGTCCGCCGGATCTCACCGTGCGCGCCGTCTGCGCCGAGGCCGGGATCACCGCCCGGTACTTCTACGAGAGCTTCACCGACAAGGACGCGTTGGTGGCCGCGGTCTTCGACCAGGTGGTGGCCGACATCGCGGCCACCACCCAGGCGGCGGTGGCCGCCGCGCCGCCCGAGGAGCAGAACCGGGCCGGCATCGCCAATCTGGTCACCGCGGTCGCCGCCGACACCCGCGTGGGCCGCGTTCTGTTCAACCCCCGGTTGACCAACGCCGTGCTGGCACGCAAGCGCTCCGAGGCCGGCGGCCTGTTCGCGATCCTGTCCGGCGAGCATGCGACGAGCGCCTACGCCCTGCCGGACGACGACTGGACCAAGGCCGCCGCCCACTTCATCGTCGGCGGCGTGACCCAGACGATCAGCGCGTGGGTCTCGGGCGAGGTGGCGCTGAGCCAGTCACAACTGGTGGGTCACCTCACCCGCCTGCTCGACGGACTCACCGCCCGCGAGTGGGACCGGCGTTAACCGCCGACCGGCAGCCGGTCGGCGGCCGTCCTGGGCGTGGTTACGGTGTCGCTGGAGGTGAATTCCTTGGTCCAACAGGCGAATTCGAGGGTGATGCCGTCGGGATCCTGGAAGTAGAACGACCGCACGTAGACCCCCGGATGCAGCGTCGAGGAGACCTGAGCCGGGCTCTCGTCGTGGTTGAGCACCGGCCCCACCCGCACGCCCTTCTCCTTGAGCCGCCGCCGATATTCGTCGAACTTCTCGGCTGGCACGTGGAAGGCCAGGTGGTTCAGCGATCCGACGGCACTGACGATCTCGCCAATGCCCGGGATCGACGCGGGCGCCGAGATGCCCGGCACGCCGTCCGGGGCGGCGGCGAACCAGAAGAACGCGACGCAGTCACCGTTGCCCGCATCGAAGAAGAAGTGCTGGCCCATGCCACCGGGAAGGTCGAGCGACTTCACCAGCGGCATGCCCAGCACACCCGAGTAGAAGTCGACGGTCTTGGCCATGTCGGCACACACGAGGGCGACGTGGTTGATGCCGCCGAGTTCGAATTCGGAGTTGTGATTCCGGGGCTTGATCATGGCTCTACTCCGTCTGGTCAACGCACGAATCTGAATCTAACATCAGCCAAATCGTCGAATGAGCGGTTGAGCCAGAGAGGTCGTCACCATGACACCTGGAGTGCTACGCGAATTCGTGGCCCTGGACTCCCCCACCGCCCGCCGCGCCGGCTCCGGAGGGCACCCGTGCCAGGGCGTGTACCACCGCGGCGTCGGCCGAAAGCCGAAGATCGGGATGATCGCCACGCACTACCAGGTCGACTTCTCCGAGCACTACCTCGCCGACTACATGGCCACCCGAGGCATCGGCTTCCTGGGGTGGAATACCCGCTTCCGCGGCAACGAGAGCAGCTTCCTACTGGACCACGCCCTCGTCGACGTGGGGGTCGGCATCCGATGGCTCCGCGAAGTGCAGCATCTGGAAACCATCGTGCTGCTTGGTAATTCGGGCGGCGGGTCGTTGATGGCGGCTTATCAGTCCCAGGCCGTCGACCCGCACGTGACACCCCTGGAGGGCATGCGGCCCGCCGCCGGACTCGGCGAGCTTCCCCCCGCCGACGGCTACGTCGCCAGCGCGGCTCACCCCGGCCGGCCCGAGGTGCTGACGGCGTGGATGGATGGCTCCGTGGTCGACGAGAACGACCCCGTCGCGACCGACGCCAGCCTGTACCTCTTCGACCACCGCAACGGGCCGCCGTTCTCGGCCGAGTTCCTACGGCGCTACCGCGCCGCTCAGTCCGCCCGCAACCACGCGATCACCGACTGGGTGTGCGACGAGCTCGAACGCGTTCGGAATGCTGGCTTCTCGGACCGGCCCTTCACCGTCCTGCGCACCTGGGCCGACCCCCGGATGGTCGACCCGACGATCGAACCGACCAAGCGACAAGCCAACACCTGCTACGCAGGCGTGCCGGCCAAGGCGAACCGATCGGCCCACGGCATCGCCGCGGCGTGCACGCTGCGCAACTGGCTCGGCATGTGGAGCCTGCGAACCGCCCAAACCAGCGCCGAACCGCACCTGGCGCGCATCGACTGTCCCGCGCTCGTCATCAACGCCGAGCAGGACACCGGAGTCTTCCCGTCCGACGCACGGCGCATCCACGACGCGTTGGCGAGCACCGACAAGACCCTGTGCTCGATGGACACCGACCACTACTTCACCACGCCGGGGGCCCGCAGCGAGCAGGCCGACACGATCGCGAAGTGGATCGCGAAGCGCTGGCGGTAGCGGTCGACGACGTGACGGGGAACACTTGATGAACCTGGTAAACGAGGTCGCCGCAAAACGCGTATGAGTCCCAGGTACGCTCGAACCCAACCCACCGGTTGATCAAGGAGCACCGCATGCCGATCGCGATCCTTTCCGAGCACGACGACCTCGCCGATTCCGTCCGGGATTTGGTGAAGCGGGTGGCACCGTCGGACGTGCTGCACGAAGCCCTCGAGACACCCATCGCCAATCCGCCGACCTACTGGAAGGCCGCCGCCGAGCAGGGTCTGCAGGGTCTGCACCTCTCCGAGGACGTCGGCGGTCAAGGCTTCGGGCTCCTCGAACTCGCCATCGTGCTGGCCGAATTCGGCTACGGCGCAGTACCCGGTCCGTTCGTCCCCTCGGCGATCGCCAGCGCTCTGATCGCCGCCAACGATCCCGGCGACAAGCTTCTCGAGGGCCTCGCCTCCGGTGAGGTCATCGCCGCCTACGCCATCGACTCCGGGCTGACCGCGACCCGCCAGGGCGGCGGCCTCGTCATCCGCGGAGAGGTGCGTGCCGTGCCCGCCGCGGCCCAGGCCTCGCTGCTGGTGCTGCCGGTGTCCATCGACGGCGACGAGCAGTGGATCGTCCTCGACGCCGACCAGGTCGAGATCGAAGCGGTCAAGAGCGTCGACCCGCTGCGACCCCTCGCCCACGTGCGCGCCAACGCCGTCGAGGTCGCCGACGATCGCGTGCTGGCCAACCTGGGCCGCATCCGCGCGCGTGCCCTGATGTCGACGCTGTTGTCGGCCGAATGCATCGGCGTCGCGCGCTGGGCCACCGACACCGCGTCGGAGTACGCCAAGATCCGCGAGCAGTTCGGCCGTCCGATCGGTCAGTTCCAGGCCATCAAGCACAAGTGCGCCAACATGATCGCCGAGACCGAACGTGCGACGGCGGCCGTCTGGGACGCCGCCCGCGCACTGGACGAGGACCCGCAGGAGAGCAATTACGAGTTCGCCGCCGCGGTGGCGGGCACGCTGGCGCCCGTTGCCGCGCAGCACACCGCTCAGGACTGCATTCAGGTGCACGGCGGCATCGGCTTCACCTGGGAGCACGACACCAACGTCTACTACCGGCGCGCCATCGTGCTCGCCGCGTGCTTCGGACGGGCCGCGGACTACCCGCAGCAGGTGGTGGACGTCGCCACGGACACCGGGATGCGCCCGATCAACATCGACCTCGACCCCGACACCGAGAAGCTTCGCGAGGAGATCCGCGCGGAAGTCGCTGCGCTGAAGGCACTTCCGAGCGAGGAGCGCGTCACTGCGATCGCCGAGGGCGGTTGGGTGTCCCCACACCTGCCCAAGCCGTGGGGCCGGGCGGCCGCGCCGATCGAGCAGATCATCATCGCCCAGGAGTTCTCCACCGGTCGCGTGAAGCGGCCGCAGATGGGCATCGCCGCCTGGATCATCCCGTCGATCGTGGCCTACGGCACCGACACCCAGCAGCAGCGCTTCCTGCCGCCGACGTTCCGCGGCGAGATGATCTGGTGCCAGCTCTTCTCCGAGCCCGGCGCCGGATCCGACCTCGCCAGCTTGACCACCAAGGCCACCAAGGTCGACGGCGGCTGGCGCATCACCGGCCAGAAGATCTGGACCACCGGTGCGCAGTACTCGCAGTGGGGTGCGCTGCTCGCCCGGACCAACCCGTCGGCGCCGAAGCATCAGGGCATCACCTACTTCCTGCTCGACATGAAGGCCGAGGGCGTGGAGGTCAAGCCGCTGCGTGAGCTCACCGGCAACGCGATGTTCAACACGGTGTTCATCGACGACGTGTTCGTGCCCGACGAGATGGTGCTCGGCGAGGTCGACCGCGGCTGGGAGGTCAGCCGCAACACCCTGACCAACGAGCGTGTGTCGATCGGCAGCAGCGAGCCGCCGTTCCTCGCCAGCCTCGAGCAGTTCGTGGAGTTCGTCCGCGACGGACAGTTCGACCAGATCGAGCAGAACGTAGCGGGCAAGCTGATCGCCGAGGGCCATGCCGCCAAGCTGCTCAACATGCGGTCGACCTTGTTGACGCTGGCCGGCGGGGATCCGATGCCCGCGGCCGCGATCAGCAAGCTGCTGTCGATGAAGACCGGCCAGGGCTACGCCGAGTTCGGGGTGTCGTCGTTCGGCACCGACGCGGCGATCGGCGACGAGGGCGAGCTGTCCGGCAAGTGGGCGGAGTACCTGCTCGCCGGCCGCGCCACCACGATCTACGGCGGCACCTCGGAGGTGCAGCTCAACATCATCGCCGAACGCCTGCTCGGCCTGCCGCGCGATCCGTAGGAATCACTAATCACACCCGACGGCGTCGAACCCATCCGGTTCGGCGCCGTCGGCGTTCGTGGTCCGGTCGCGCCTCGGCGGTCTGAGTGAGCGCGGGATCGGGGTCTCTGCGTCGTTCACCTGGATCTCGCGGACTCTGCGACCTGCTCGACGACTGACGGGATCGCCCGGCGCGGGTCCCCGTTCGGGCCAGGAGTGGGCCCGGGTGGTTGAATCCCTGGAACGTCGGCTGGCAGGAGGTGCCCGTGAGCGACCCCCGGTCGGCCGTCACGCTTCGTCAGTTGCGCTACTTCGCCGTGCTCGGCGAGGAACTCAACTACCGGCGCGCCGCCGCGAGGCTGTTCATCACCCAGCCCGCGCTGTCGACGGCGATCAAGCAGATCGAGCAGCACTTCGGCGTGGTGTTGTTCACCCGCAACACCCGCGAGGTGTCCCTGACCGATCTGGGTGCGGCGTGGTTGCCTCAGGTACAGCAGGCGATCTCCGGCGTCGACGCGGTCGTCGAGAATCTCGTCACTCTGTCGGGGACGCGAAAGGGCTTGCTGCGCCTCGGATATCTCATCGGCACCGGCGCCGACCTGTTGTTCCGGGTGGTGCGCCACTTCGAGGCCGCCTATCCGGAGGTCACGGTCGAGCCCATCGAGTACGACTTCGCCGATCCCACCGCCGGCCTCGGCGACGGCGGCACCGAGGTCGCCATCATCCGACCTCCGGTGGATCTGCCCGAGCACCGCATGCTCATGCTCGACTCCGAGTCGTGGGTGGTCTGCATGCCGCGCGACCATCGACTCGCCGAGCGCACCGAGGTCTCGATCACCGAGCTGCTCGACGACCCGATCGTGTGTGCCCCCCTGACCGCCGGGACCTGGCGCGACTACTGGCTGGCCATGGACGTCCGGGGCAACCGGCCGCCGACCATCGCCGCGGTCGCCGCGACCTACGAGGCGGAGACGACGTCAATCGCGCGCGGCTTGGGAATCAGCTTCACGTCGTCGTCGGTGTCACGGTTCTACGACCGGCCGGGCATCGTCTACGTGCCGATCACCGATCGGCCGCCGAGTTACACCGCCCTGGCATGGCAGCCGGGGGCGCTGTCGCCACAGGCGGACGCGCTGGTCAGGCACGTGCGCGCCCATTGGAACCTCGGCGAGGCTCCGGTCGACGAGATCGCTGATAACCAAAATCTATGAGCAGATCAAAACATCGAACTTCCGCCGGCCGGTCCGGAGGGCTTTCCTGTCTCTAGGCGCAATTCGACAGACCTGACCTGGAGCGATCATGACCGATGCCCTGGCTTCATCCACTCATTCAGAGTCGCCGCTACGCGACGAGGACGCCAAGCTCGCGGAGTTCGGCTATACCCAGAAACTCGACCGCTCGGTCGGGAGACTGGCGTCCTTCGCGATTGGCTTCGCCACGATCAGCGCGACGACGGCGGTGTTCACCGGCTTCGGCGCGGGCTACTTCACGGCGGGCGGTCCGTTCGTGTGGACGCTGCTGCTCGCCGCCGCGGTGTTCGTCATCTGGACGCTGATCGCCGCCGACCTGACGGCCAAGATCCCGCTGGCCGGCTATTCGTACCAATGGACCAGTCGCCTGGTCGGCTCGACGATGGCACTGTTCACCGGCGTGCTGGCGCTGGCCGGCTGGATCTGCGGCATGACCGGCGTCGGCTTCATCCTGTCGGGCTACCTCGGCAGCCTGTTCGGCTGGAACATGAGCCAGACCGCGCAAATCCTCGTCGCGATCGGCGTGATGGCCGTCTGCATGCTGATCAACCTCTATGGCGTGCGCTTCGCGACGATGGTCAACAACATCGGCGTCAGCCTGGAATTCGTGATCACGGTCGGCGCAACGATTCTCGTCGCGATCGTCGCGTTCTCGTCGCCGGACAACCACCAGTCCATCTCGGTGCTCTTCACGGGCGGCACGTCCGACGGCAGCACGCCCTACGTCCTCGCGTGGCTGGCCGCGTCGCTCGGTCCGTTCTTCGGCCTGATCGGCGTCGAGGCAAGCGCCGACATCGCCGAGGAAACGGTCAACGCCCGCAAGGTGATTCCGCGCACCATGTTCTACGCCCTGACCGCGTCGATCATCATCGAGTTCGGCATGTACGTCGTCTACGTCCTGGCGATCAAGGACGCCTCCGCCGTCGAGGCCGCCTCCGCCGCTCCCATCGAGGAGATCATCACCCAGCAGGCCGGCCCGGTGATCAGCAAGATCGTCGTCGCGGTGGCCCTGACCAATGTGCTGGCCTGCATCCTGGCCAACATCCTCGTCGCCACCCGGCTGACCTACTCGATGGCCCGCGACAACATGCTGCCGTTCTCCCACATCTGGCGGCACGTGTCCCCGACGAACCGCACGCCCACCTACGCCGTCCTCGGCATCTTCGGGTTCTCGACGATCCTGCTGCTGTCGGCACTGGTCAGTGAGAAGGCGTTCTTCCTCATCCTCGGCCTGTCGTCGCTGGCGGTCTGCGCGATGTACCTCCTGCAGACGGTCGCGGTGATGATCGCCACCCGTCGCGGCACGATCCCGGCACCCGAGCCGGGGACGTTCAACCTCGGCAAGGCACGCGTGCCGGTGGCCATCGTCGCAGCGATCGCCTTCACGCTGGTGTGCGCCGCCCTGATCTTCCTGCCGCAGTTCGCGGGCAACGGGTATGTCTTCCTCGGTCTGGTGGTGATCACCGCGATCTGGGCCGTCACCGGACTCCGCAAGCGGCTGGCCACTGGTGAAGCCGGACCCGATTTCGCCAAGACTCACATCTCCTGAAAACCATTACTCGACAAGGGATCTCAGAATCATGACCGTTACCACCACCAGCCTGACCAGCAACCTCGTCGCCGTCGAGCCCGGCGCCATCCGTGAGGACACCCCACCCGGGTCGGTCATCCAGTACAGCGACTACGAACTCGACACCACCAGCCCCTTCGCCGGCGGCGTCGCCTGGATCGAGGGCGAGTACATGCCCGCCGAAGAGGCCAAGATCTCGATCTTCGACACCGGCTTCGGACACTCGGACGTGACGTACACCGTCGCGCACGTGTGGCACGGCAACATCTTCCGGCTCGATGACCATCTGGACCGCCTGTTGGACGGTGCCGGCAAGCTCCGCCTGGACGCCGGCATGAGCAAGGACCAGCTGGCCGAGATCACCAAGAAGTGCGTCTCGATGTCGCAGCTGCGGGAGTCCTTCGTCAACCTGTCGATCACCCGGGGCTACGGCAAGAAGAAGGGCGAGAAGGACCTCACCAAACTGACCCATCAGGTCTACATCTACGCCATTCCCTACCTCTGGGCGTTCCCGCCCGCCGAGCAGATCTTCGGCACGACGGCGATCGTGCCGCGCCATGTCCGCCGCGCGGGCCGCAACACCGTCGACCCGACCATCAAGAACTACCAGTGGGGTGACCTGACCGCAGCCAGCTTCGAGGCCAAGGACCGCGGCGCGCGGACGGCGATCCTGCTGGACTCCGACAACTGCGTCGCCGAAGGACCCGGCTTCAACGTCTGCATCGTCAAGGACGGCAAGCTGGCCTCGCCGTCGCGCAACGCGCTGCCGGGCATCACCCGCAAGACCGTCTTCGAGCTCGCCGACCAGATGGGCGTCGACGCCACCCTGCGGGACGTCACCAGCCAGGAGTTGTACGACGCCGACGAGATCATGGCCGTCACCACTGCCGGTGGAGTCACCCCGATCAACTCGCTCGACGGCGAGGCTATCGGCAACGGCGAGCCAGGCCCGATGACCGTAGCGATCCGAGATCGGTTCTGGGCCTTGATGGATGAGCCGGGCCCGCTGATCGAGGCCATCCAGTACTAGGCGGGGCTAGTGTTCTGAGTCGTTAATTCGTTGGCAGTAGTTGCCGATGCTGGCGAGGATTTGATCGGCGGTCTTGGTCCACACGTAGGGACGTGGGTTC
>NZ_JBEXUA010000007.1:0-342853 GCF_040614235.1 Mycobacterium sp. NPDC006124
AACCCACGTCCCTACGTGTGGACCAAGACCGCCGATCAAATCCTCGCCAGCATCGGCAACTACTGCCAACGAATTAACGACTCAGAACACTAGCCATCCACCGTGTGATCCCATATCGCCGGCGCTATCAACTTCTTGCGTGCATCATGCCGTCGCTCCGGCGTCGAACACGACCCGAGTCGGGCTACACGCCGGGAATGCTCCGGAGCGCATCTAAGCCCACGCCCGCGGGTCTCGCCCACTCAACGCGATCGCTCGATCCAATGTCGTTGCCGACGAGTCGATCTCGACGGCGGAGTCGAAGAGACCCTCCACCGGGCCGGCCGCGGTGAAGCTGGCCAGGTGCGCGTACACTGCCTCGGCCACGTCGTCGTCGACCCGATAGTCCTGACCAGTCGCCACCGCCACGTCCCACCCGTGCACCACGACCTCGGCCAGGCCGACCATGCCGCACACCTCACCGGGCAGGTCGACCCCGCCGACGCGGGTCATGCCCTCCCAGGCGGTCGGCTCACGCCACGCGTCGGCCAGCAGCGCCAGGTTGTCGGGGTAACGCGACCGCCAGTCGCCGTCGAGTTCGAAGGCCTCCGCACCGGGCGGGCTGTCGGTCATCTCCCCGAGGTCCTTGCGCGCCGCCGCGGCGAACGCCGCGGCGAGCCCACCGAGGTGGGCCACCACCTGGCGCAGGGTCAGCTTCTCGCACGGAGTGGCTCCGTCGAGCTGGTCGTCGGTCACGCCCGCGAGGACGTCGGTGGTCCGCGCGCACGCCTTCGCCACCAGGGGGGTCATCTCGTTCATGTCCATACCGACTCGCGGCGGCGCGGAAACTCGTCGACGCCTGACAGGTTGCGGGTCTAGGGTTGATCGAGTGCGATTCGCCTTCAAGACATCCCCCCAAAACACCACGTGGTCGGAGATGCTGCCCATCTGGCAGGCCGCCGACGACATCGACGTCTTCGAGTCCGGCTGGACCTTCGATCACTTCTATCCGATCTTCTCCGACTCCAGCGGCCCCTGCCTAGAGGGGTGGATCACCCTGACGGCGCTGGCCCAGGCCACGAAGCGGCTCCGCGTCGGCGTGCTTGTCACCGGCATCCACTACCGCCACCCCGCCGTGCTCGCCAACATGGCCTCCGCCCTCGACGTCATCTCCAACGGCCGCCTCGAACTCGGCATCGGCGCCGGCTGGAACGAGGAGGAGTCCGGGGCCTACGGCATCGAGCTGGGCACCATCAAGGAGCGCTTCGACCGCTTCGAGGAGGCCTGCGAGGTGCTCACCAGCCTGCTGACCAAGGAGTCGACCACCTTCGACGGCAAGTACTACCAGCTCAAGGATGCCCGCAACGAGCCCAAGGGCCCGCAGCAACCGCACCCCCCGATCTGCATCGGCGGCAGCGGTGAGAAGCGCACCCTTCCGCTGACCGCCAAGTACGCCGACCACTGGAACTTCGTCGGCGGCACGCCGGCCGAGTTCGCCCAAAAACGCGACGTCCTCGCGGCCCGCTGCAAGGACATCGGCCGCAACCCCAAGGAGATCACCCTCTCGGCACACGTCCGCCTGGGTGAGGACCGCAATTACCAAGCGGTGGTGGAGGATTGCGTCGCGCTCGGCGCCGAGGGCCTCGATCTGGCGATCATCTACCTGCCGCCGCCGTACGACCCGGCCGTCTTGGAGCCGCTCGCCGAGGCCATCCGCGACTCGGGTCTGCTCAACACACCCTGACCCTCACGCGTCGTCGTCGACCGCGACGACGTGGACGTGCACGCCGGCCGCGGCAATGCGTTCGAGCTGCTGCGGATTGGCCGTCGAGTCGGTGACCAGGTGGTGAATCTCGCTGAGCGGCACCATCTTCGCCAGCGTCACCTTGCCGATCTTCGAGCCGTCGACGGCGACGACGACGCGCTGCGCGTTCGCAGCCATTGCGATCGCAGTCCGCGCCTCGGCCTCGTCGTAGGTGGTGGCACCGATCTCGGCGGACATGCCGTCGGCGCCGAGGACCGCGGTTCCGACCGTGATCACTTGAAAGGCGTGCTCCGACATCGGGCCAACGGCCTCGAGGGTGTTGCCCCGCACCAGACCGCCGGTGGCGATCACCTTCATGTGCGCGTCGACGGCGCAGTCGGCGGCGATCGTCAGCGAGTTGGTGACGATGGTCATGTTGGGGCGACCCTTCAGCGATCTGGCCACCTCGCCGGTGGTGACGCCTCCCGTGAGGGCCACGGCTTGCGCCCCGGCCGGCACCAGGGCGGCTGCGCGGTGCGCGATCCGCCGCTTCACCGCCACCATGCGGTGGTCCCGGAGGCGCACCGGGATTTCGCTGCCGCTCGGATCGAGTGCCCGCGCGCCACCGTGGGTCCGGACCAGCAATCCCTGTTCCTCGAGTTCGTTGAGGTCGCGCCGCAACGTCGCGACCGACACCTTCAGTTCACTGCAGAGCACCTGCGACGCCACTTCTCCGCGATCCCGCAGGAGCGAGAGCACCTCGCGCATGCGGTCCGTGCGCTTGATCGACATCGCTGAAATCTCCTCGGGACGGAACCGGCGCAATCAGTTTTCCTGATCGTTTTGCCCGTTTGCATTGCGCGCTTTGAGCGAGCTTCTCATGATCGACAGATGTTCCGCACGTCACACCCCACCAAGCGAGTGAGCCAGTGAGCCTGGCCGCCACCGCCGACCTCGTCGCGGCGGCCGTCGCCGACGGCACCGCCGTCCTGGCCTTCAACGTGATCACCCTCGAACATGCCGAGGGCATCGCCGAGGGCGCGGAGCAAGCCGGGGTAGCGGCGTTGTTGCAGCTCAGCGAGAACACCATCCGCTTCCACGGCGGTCAGTTGGCTCCGCTCGTCTCGGCGTGCGCCGGCATCGCGGCGCAGTCGTCGGCCCCCCTGGCCATCCACCTCGACCACGTCACCGACGTCACCCTGATCAGCGAGGCCATCGGTTCTGCGGCCGGTCTCGGTGTCAGCTCGATCATGGTCGACGCCGCCCACCTGTCCTACGACGACAACGTCGAACGCACTCACGGCTTCGTCGATCTCGCTCACCGCGCCGGGCTGTGGGTCGAGGCCGAACTGGGCGAGGTCGGCGGCAAGGGCGGAGCGCACGACTTCGGCGTCCGCACCGATCCCGCGGAGGCCGCGTCCTTCGCCGGCGCCACCGGCATCGACGGTCTCGCCGTGGCCGTCGGCAGCTCACACGCCATGACCACGCGCGACGCCGCACTCGACGTCGATCTCATCGGCCGCCTCGCCGCCCAGGTGCCCGCGCCGCTGGTGCTGCACGGCTCCTCCGGGGTCCCCGACGACCAGCTTCGCCTCGCCGTCGCCGCCGGCATCCGCAAGGTCAACGTCGGCACCGCACTGAACGTCGCCTACACCGCAGCGCTCCGCGAGTCCCTGGCCGCCTCCCCGGCCGCGAGCGATCCCCGCCGAGCCCTGGCCGCCGCGCGCACCTCGATCGCCGACACCGTTGCCGAACTCTGCCGTGCCGTCGCGCCGAGGCCCGTCCCGAGCGGTGGTACCCGATGACCGACACACTCCGACGCGTCGACTGGTTGGCCCAGACGGTCGCCAGCCACAAGGCCGGTCACCCGGTCGGCGTCTACTCCGTCTGCTCGGCTCACCCCACCGTGGTGGAGGCCGCCATGGCCCAAGCCGCCGCCGACGGCAGCTACGTGCTGATCGAGGCGACGTCCAACCAGGTCGACCAATACGGCGGGTACACGGGGCTGCGGCCGGCCGAGTTCCGCGATCTGGTGCTGCGCATCGCCGACGACACGGGTTTCGCGAGGGACCGCGTCGTCCTGGGTGGTGATCACCTCGGGCCCAACCGATGGCAGCACGAATTGTCCTCCGCCGCAATGGAGAAGGCCGACGTCTTGATCGCCGCATACGTCGAGGCGGGCTATACCAAGATTCACCTGGACTGCAGCATGTCGTGTGCCGACGATTCCGACGTGTTGCCCGACGAGATCGTCGCCAGCCGGTCGGCACGACTGATGCGGGTCGCCGAAGACACCGCGCATCGCCTCGGATCACCTGGCCCGGTGTACGTCATCGGCACCGAGGTGCCCGTTCCCGGCGGTGCCCACGAAACGCTCGAGCACCTCACCCCGACACCCGCCGACCGCGCTCGCCGGACCATCGACGCGCACCGGTCGGCCTTCGCCGAGCTCGGACTCGGCGACGTCTGGCCCCGCGTCGTCGCGTTGGTGGTTCAACCCGGCGTCGAATTCGACCACCTCAGCGTGTTCGACTACCGCCGCGAGGCCACCGAGGAGCTGCGCACGGTCCTCGACACCGAGCCGAACCTCGTCTTCGAAGCGCATTCCACCGATTACCAACGGCCCGAACGGCTTCGAGAGTTGGTCGAGGACCACTGGGCCATCCTCAAGGTCGGTCCCGGCCTGACGTTCGCGATGCGCGAGGCACTGTTCGCGCTGGCCATGATCGAGGCCGAACTGGTGCCGCGTACCTCGCGGTCGAACCTCGTGGAGGTCGTCGAACGCCGGATGCTGGCCGAACCCAAGTACTGGGAGGGCTACTACGACGGTGAGCCACGCGCGCAACGCACCGCCCGTCGGTACAGCTACAGCGACCGACTGCGCTACTACTGGGCCGATCCCGAGGTCGACGCGGCCCGGCGCACCCTGCTGGAGAACCTCGACCGCACGGGAGTGCCCTTGCCCCTCATCAGCCAGTTCCTGCCCGGCCAGTACGACCGCGTTCGTGCCGGCCAGCTCGAACCCGCCCCGCAGGCTCTGGTCCTCGACCGGATCCGCGACGCCATCCGCCCCTACGCACGCGCGTGCCTGACCACTGGAGCAGCCCAATGACGACCGTCCCCGCCCAAGAAGACGGCGGCTCGACCATTCTCGAGATCGCCCAACAGCCCGACGCCTGGCGCGAGGTCGCCGGGCGCACCGACGAGGAGGCCGACGCCTTCCTCGGTGAGCTCCTCGCGCGCCCCGATCTGCGGATCATCTTGACCGGGGCCGGCAGCTCGGCCTTCGCCGGCGAGATCGCCGCACCGGCCTTGCGCCGTCATCTGAACCGCCGCGTGGAGGCCATTGCGACCACCGACATCGTGGCGGGCCCGCTGGACTTCCTGGAGCGCGGGACCCCCACCCTGATGGTGTCGTTCGGCCGGTCGGGCAACAGCCCCGAGAGCCTGGCGACCACGGTGTTGGCCGATGAACTGGTCGACGAGGTGTGGCATCTGGTGCTCACCTGCGACCGTGAGGGCAAGCTGGGGCGCGAGCACGCCGATCGCAAGAACTCCCTGGTCGTCTACATGCCCGAGCGCACCAACGACGTGGGCTTCGCGATGACGTCGAGCCTGACCTCGATGTTGTTGTCCTGCTTGCTGATGCTGGGTCCAGCCTCCGCCGGTGACGTGGACGCCCTGGCCGCCGCCGCGCAGCACGTGATCGACCGGCAGCGAGACGTCCGGTCGCTGGCCCAGACCAAGAAGCAGCGGTTCGTCTACCTCGGCAGTGGCCCGCTGGAGGGCCTCGCCAGGGAGTCCGCCCTCAAACTGCTCGAGCTGACCGCCGGCGAGGTGGTGACCTACTTCGACTCCCCGTTGGGCTTCCGGCACGGCCCGAAGTCCGTCCTGGACGCCGACACCTTGGTCGTGGTCTACGTCTCGAACGATCCGCACACCCGTCTCTACGATCTCGACATCATCGCCGAGATTCGCAACCAGCTCGGCCAGGACGCCGTCACGGTGCTCACCACCGAACCCATACCGGCGGATCTCGGTCCGGCTCTGGTGCTTCCGGGGCTCGCGGGTTCCAACGATGCGCTCGTCGCGTTGCCATACCTGGTGTTCGCGCAGTACGTCGCGCTGTTCACGTCCCTCGAATACGGCAAGACGCCGGACAACCCGTTCCCGTCCGGCGAGGTCAGCCGCGTCGTCAAGGGCGTGACCATCCACCCGATGACCAACGGAGACGCCCATGCCTAATTACCTCGGCGTCGACGGCGGTGGGTCCAAGACCGCCTTCGCGCTCGTCGACTCCGACGGCCGGATCCTGGCCCGCGCCACCGCCCCGCCGTCCTACTACTTCAACTCCAACTTCGACGTCGTGGAAGATGCTCTGACCCAGGGCATTCGGGATGTGTGCGGTCAGGCGGGCATCGTCGAGTCCGACATCGCGGCGGCCTTCTTCGGACTGCCCGGCTACGGCGAGGCCAGCGCCGACGTCGAGAAGCTCGACGCGGTGCCCGGCCGGGTCCTCGGCCACGACCGCTACAGCTGCGACAACGACATGGTCTGCGGGTGGGCGGGATCGTTGGCCGGAGAGGACGGCATCAACGTCATCAGCGGGACGGGGTCGATGACCTACGGGGAGCGCCAGGGTGTCGGGCATCGCGTCGGCGGCTGGGGCGAGCTGTTCGGCGACGAGGGATCGGCGTATTGGGTTGCAACACAGGGGCTCAACGCCTTCAGCAGGATGAGTGACGGCCGGCTGAATCGCGGCCCGCTCTACACCCTGCTCACCGAGCGGCTCGAACTCGCCGGCGACCTCGACGTCGTCAGCCTGGTGATCGACACCTGGGGCGGTAACCGCACGTCGATCGCGGCACTCGCGACGACGGTCTGTCAGGCCGCCCGCGAGAAGGACGCGGTGGCCGGCCGCATCCTCGCCGACGCCGTCGCCGAACTGATCGCACTGGTCGACACCACCCGAACCCTGGTCGGCTTCACCGAGGGAGAGACCGTGCCGGTGTCGTATTCCGGCGGAATGTTCTCCGACGAGGACTTCCGTGCCCTGTTCGTCGATGCCGTGAAGGACCAACGGGCCGACTACGACCTGCGACTCCCGCTACTCGACCCGGGACTGGGTGCCGCCCTGTACGCCGCCAAGCACCGAGGTGAGCCGCTGAGCAGCGATGCGGTCCGCCAATTGTCCGTCAACGCAACGACCTTCGACGAAGTGAGAACGCCATGACCACCACCCCCGCCACCGGGAACACCCGCAGCTGGATCTTCTACGCGACGCTCCTCGTCCTGTTCTGGGGCGTGTGGGGAGCCTTCTCCGCGCTGCCGGCGACGAAGTACGGCTATCCCGACGAGATGATCTACTCGATCTGGGCGTTGACGATGATCATCCCCGCCGCCGTCATCCTGCGCGGCCAACGGTGGGACCGACGCCCCGCCGCGACGATCTACGGCTTGTTGATCGGGCTCACCGGTGCGGGCGGCCAACTCGCGCTCTTCCAGGCGCTCACCATGGGCCCCGCCTACCTGATCTTCCCCATCATCTCGATCTCGCCGGCCATCACCGTCGTGATGGCGATGGTGCTCCTACGCGAGCGCATCGCGCCGCTCGCCGTCGTCGGTCTCGTGATGGCGCTCGCAGCCATCGTGTTGTTCACCATCACCGGCGGCGACTCCGAGGGATCGTCGGGCCCGTGGCTGCTGCTGGCGATCGTGATCTGCGTGGCGTGGGGCGTGCAGGCGTACTTCATGCGCAAGACCGCGACGATTGGCGTCAACGAGGCCACCACGTTCGGGTGGATGACCATCAGCGGTCTGCTCCTGATTCCGGTCGCGCTGTTCTCCCTAGGCGGGATCCCCACCGACTTCCCTTGGCAAGCACCCGCATTGACAGCGGCTACTCAGGTGCTCAACGCGATCGGGGCACTCTTCCTCCTGATGGCTCTCGCTCGGGGGAAGGCCTCCATCGTGGCCCCCACGACGAACGCACTCGCACCTGCGCTCACCGTGGTCATCTCCCTGATCGCCTACCAGACGTTGCCGACTCCGTATGGCGCGATCGGAATCGTGCTGGCCCTGGTGGGTTCGACGTTGATGGTCTACGCCGATGAGCGACGCGGTGAGGCCCCGACGGCAGCCGTCCTGGAGCCCGTGGCCGCCAAGGACCACCGGTGAAGCCCACGATCGTCATCATCGGCGCCGGCAGCGTCGAGTTCACCCGCGAGCTCCTCGGTGACGTCTTCTCGTTCCCCGAGCTTGGGTCGGTGCGGGTCGTGCTGCACGACATCGACCCCGAGCGTCTGCAGACCGCCGAGGCCATCGCCAACGCGACCGCCAGCGCAGCCGGTGCCCAGCCGGAGGTGGTGGCGATCGCCGACCGGCGTCGCGCGCTTGCCGGCGCCGACTACGTCATCAACGTCATCCAGGTCGGCATGCACGCTGCGACGGTGCGCGACTTCGACGTTCCGGAGAAGTACGCCCTGCATCAGACCATCGGCGACACCATCGGCATCGGCGGCATCTTCCGAGGGTTGCGGACCTTCCCCGTGCTCGCCGGCATCGCCGAGGACATGATGGAGGTCTGTCCCGACGCGTGGTTGCTGAACTACACCAACCCCATGGCCATGAACGTGACCTACCTGCGGCACGTCGCGCCCAAGTTGAAGGTACTGGGGCTGTGCCACTCGGTGTACTGGACGATGCGCGGGCTCTGCGAGATCATCGACGTGCCGTTCGACGAGGTGTCGTACTGGTCGGCGGGCGTCAACCACCAAGCGTGGGTGCTTCGCTGGGAGCGCGGCGGGCAGAGCCTGTATCCGCTTCTCGACCAACGGATCTCCGCCGACCCGGAGCTGCGCCGACGGGTCCGGGTCGACATGTACCGCCGGCTTGGCTACTACCCGACCGAGACCAGCGAGCACTCCAGCGAATACGTCCCCTGGTACCTGCGCCATCCCGACGAGGTGAACCGCCTGCGTCTCGACGTCGGCGCCTACGTCCGCATCAGCGAGGCCAACCTCGCCGAATACTCCAGGGTGCGTTCGGAGTTGGCCGACGGTTCGACACTCGAGATCGACACCGAGTCGACCGAGTACGCACCCCAGGTGATCCACTCCCTCGAGACGGGGCAGCCGCGGGTGATCTCGGCCAACATCGCCAACGGCGGGTTGATCACCAATCTGCCCGACGGTCTGGCGGTCGAGGTGCCCACGTTGCTCGACGCCCTCGGCGCGCACCCCACGAAGGTGGGCGACCTACCGCCCCAGTGCGCCGCGCTCAACCGCAACTTCCTCGGGCCCGTCGAGCTCGCGGTCCGGGCCGCCGTCGACGGCGACCCGCGGTTGGTGCGGGCCGCCGCCATGGTCGACCCCAACACCGCTGCCACGCTGACCGTCGACGAGATCTGGAAGCTGTGCGACGACCTGACCGTCGCGCACGGTGATCTGCTGCCCGAACCGCTCCGCACCACGCTCGCGCCATGAGAACCCACCAAGGAGTGTCCAAATGATCCGATCTCGACTGTGCATCGCGTTGGTCGCCATCCTGGCGTTCGTCCTCACCGCCTGCGGTGGGGGTGGCTCGTCGCCGTCGGGTCCGACGGAGATCGCGGTGTGGCACGGCTATCAGGACACCGAGGGCGAGGTCTTCAAGGGCCTGATCGCCCAGTACAACAAGGATCATCCCGACGTGAAGGTCAGCGAGCTGTACTCCAGCAACGACCTGGTGCTGCAGAAGGTCCTGACCGCCGTGCGCGGTGGCAGCGCGCCGGACGTGGCCTACATGTTCGGTTCGTGGTCACCGAACATCGCCCAGATTCCCGCGGTGGTGGACATGGCCGACGAGGTCAAGAACCCCGACTGGAAGTGGGACGACTTCTACCCGGCCGAACGCGAGGCCGCGACGGTGGGCGACAAGGTCGTGGGCGTGCCCGCTCTGGTCGACGATCTCGCGATCGTCTACAACGAGAAGCTGTTCGCCGAGGCCGGTGTCGCCCCTCCGACGAAGGACTGGACGTGGGACGACTTCCGTTCCGCCGCTGCCAAGCTCACCGATCCGAGCAAGGGGCAGTATGGCTGGCTGATTCCCGCCGACGGTAGCGAGGACACCACCTGGCACTACCTCCCGATGCTCTGGGAGGCCGGCGGCGACATTCTGAACTCCGACGACACGAAGGCGACGTTCAACTCTCCCGAGGGCGTCAAGGCGCTGACCGTGCTGCAGCAGATGGCGGTCACGGACAAGTCGGTCTACCTCGACACCACCAACGAGAATGGGCCGAAGCTGATGAACAGCGGCAAGGTCGCCATGCTCATCACCGGTCCGTGGGATCTGAGCCAGCTGTCCGACATCTCCTACGGCGTACAGGTGATGCCCACCTTCGCCGGCTCCAACGGCGGCCACCAGACGATCGCCGGCCCCGACAACTGGGTGGTGTTCGACAACGGTGACGCGAAGAAGAAGGCGGCCGTCGACTTCGTGAAGTGGCTCTCGGCCCCCGAGCAGGTGAAGGCGTTCTCGCTGGGCACCGGTGACCTGCCCATCCGTACGTCGGTGGGCCAGGACCAGGCGGTGCTGGCCAAGCTCAACGAGAACGTGCCCGGCACCGCGGCATTCGTCGAGAACCTCGACAACGTGAAGAAGGTCCGGCCTACGGTGGGCCAGTACCCGGACGTCTCCGAGGCTCTGGGACAGGCCATCGTGTCGGTCATGCTCGGCAAGGAGCAACCGGCCGACGCGCTCAACGCCGCTGCCACGGCCGCCGACGCGGCCCTGGCCGAGAAGTAGGACGGGAGAGCGCATGCCGTCGCTGCTGGGACGACTTGGCCGCACCGACACGGTGGCGGGGTGGGCGCTGGTGAGCCCCGCCGCGGTGCTGATCGGCATCTTCGGTCTGCTGCCGGTGCTGATGTCGCTGCAGTTGTCGTTCCAGCAGTCCGACCTGCTACGGCCGCAGACGCCGTGGGTCGGGTTGGCCAACTACCGCAAGCTGGCGCAAGACCCCGTCTTCGTCGAGGCGATCAAGCACACCATCGTCTACACCGCCCTGTTCGTCCCCGGCACGATGCTGGTGGGTCTGTTCGTCGCCGCGGCGATGAACCGCTCGGTGCGCTTCATCTCGGTGTATCGCACTGCCGCCTACATCACGATGGCGGTCTCGACGATCTCCCAGGGCATCATCTTCCTGTGGCTGACCGACCGCGACTACGGTCTGGTCAACGCCGGACTCAACGCCGTCGGTATCTCCTCACAGCCCTTCCTGGCGTCGCCGTCTCAGGCGCTGTTCGTCATCGTGGCGATGACGATCTGGGGTTGGACGGGCTTCTCCGTGATCGTGTATCTGGCTGCCCTGCAGGGTGTTCCGCCTGAGCTGCACGAAGCGGCGATGATCGACGGCGCGAGTGCCCTGACCCGCTTTCGCACCATCACCGTGCCGCTGCTGGGCCCGGCCAACCTGTTCCTGCTGGTGTGGTTGACCATCAACGCGCTGCAACTCTTCGACGAGGTGTACGCCACCACCCGTGGCGGTCCGCTGCGCGCGACCACCGTGATCGTCTACTACCTGTGGGACCGGGCCTTCGTGCACTTCGACGCCGGTTACGCCGCGGCGATGGCCTACGCGCTGTTCGTCGTCATCCTGATCATCACCGCCGTCCAGTTCCGGCTCGCGCGGAAGCACGTGCAGAACTGATGACGACCACCGAACTGCCCCCGACCGAAACCGTCGCCCGCGAGGCGCCTTCACCGCGGCGCGAGCGCAGGTATCGGTTGCCGTTCAGCCCGTGGCACCTGGTGCTCATCCCGATGACCTTCGTGCTGATCCTGCCGCTGCTGTGGATGCTCGTCACCTCGTTGCAGACCGAGAGCGAGACCAACCACTTTCCGCCGGTCCTGTTGCCCGAGCGGCCACGGTTCGAGAACTACACCGAGGCCTGGGCGGCAGCGCCATTCGGCCACTTCTTCCTCAACAGCGCGATGGTCACCGTGGTGGTGCTGATCAGCAACCTGGTGGTCTGCAGTCTCGCGGGATACGCGTTCGCCCGCATCCGCTTCCTCGGTCGCGGCGCGCTGTTCGTGACGCTGATGGCCACGCTGATGGTGCCGTTCCAGGTCACGATGATCCCGGTGTTCCTGATCGTGAAGTGGTTCGGGGACAACGTCTGGGCGGGCCTGGGCATCGACCACATCGGCGCGTTGATGCTGCCCAATCTGGCGACCGCGTTCGGCATCTTCTTCCTGCGTCAGTTCTTCCAGACGGTGCCGGTCGAACTCGAGGAGGCCGCCCGGGTGGACGGCACGTCGCGTCTGGGCGTGCTGTTCAAGATCGTGCTGCCACTGTCGCTGCCGGCCATGTCGACCCTGGCGGCGCTGACCGTGCTGACGTCCTGGAACGACTTCCTGTGGCCGCTGATCGTGATCACCTCGCAGGATCAGATGACGATTCCGTTGGGGCTGAGCTACTTCCAGGGTGCGCATCGGGTCAAGTGGCCACTGCTGATGGCGGCGAACGTGATGAGCCTGCTACCGATGCTGCTCGTCTTCATCGGCGCCCAGCGCTACTTCGTCCAGTCGGTCGCCAGTACCGGAATCAAGGGTTGAGGGGATTACCTTGGCAGAGGTCGAGTTTCGAGACGTCACGCGCCAGTACTCCGGTGGGGTGACGGCCCTCAAGAGGCTGAACCTGACCGTCGGCGACGGGGAGTTCCTCATCCTGGTCGGACCGTCGGGGTGCGGCAAGAGCACCGCGCTGCGGCTGCTCGCCGGCCTGGACAAGCCGACCTCCGGTGAGATCCGGATCGGCGGGTCGGTGGTCAACGGCCTGGCTCCGGGCGACCGTGACATCGCCATGGTGTTCCAGAACTACGCGCTCTATCCGCACATGACGGTCTACCGCAACCTCGCCTACGGCCTGCGGCAGCGCCGGACGCCACGGGCCGAGGTCGAGCGGCGGGTGCGCGAGACGGCCGCACTGCTGGAGATCGACCAGCTCCTGGACCGTAAGCCCGGTCAGCTGTCGGGCGGACAGCGTCAGCGGGTGGCCATGGGTCGAGCCCTGGTGCGACAGCCGCAGGCGTTCCTACTCGACGAGCCGCTGTCGAATCTGGACGCGAAGCTGCGCAACCAGGTGCGGGGTGACCTCAAGCGGTTGCACCGGGAACTGCCCGTCACCTCGATCTACGTCACCCACGATCAGGTGGAGGCGATGACCCTCGGCGACCGGCTGTGCGTGATGTCGGCCGGCGAGGTGCAGCAGATCGGCACCACCGACGACATCTACAACCGGCCGGCCAACACCTTCGTGGCGGCGTTCATGGGCAGTCCGCCGATGAACCTGCTGCCCGGCGTCGTTCGCGGCGGCATGCTCCACGTCGCCGACGAGCCGATCGCCACGGCGGCGACCCCCGACGGTCCCGTGACGGTCGGCGTTCGGCCCGAGCACCTCGAGGTGCATACGACCCGCGTCGACGGCATGGTGCCCGCGCGGGTCGACGTCGTCGAACCTCTGGGCAGCCACTCCCTGGTCACCGCCCTCGTGGGTGAGGACACCAGGATGATCGTCCACGCCCCGGCGGGCACGCTGCTCGACCCCGGAACGCCGATCGGGGTGGCGATGCCGCCCGAGCGGACGTACTTCTTCGATGCGGTCACCGGCGAGGCGCGTCGCAGTCGCGAGCGGATCACGTTGTAGCAGTTACTGACGCGCGGGAAGATAAATCGGCTAAGCAAACTTTTCCCGGGTGCCGCCAGGTCCTCCGCAGCTGCGCTAGACGCCGTAGCGAACGAGTTCGGCGGCCGTCACCAGACGCTCGTGCTTGGCCGGAAAGTCGCGGCTCCGCACCGGGTGCCGAAGCAGGGACCAGGCCATACGCCCCATTCGAGAACGGACAATCGGGTTGCTGTACACGGTGCTCACTCCTGCCGTCGTCTGGCTCACCGCGGGGAAACACTGGCGCATAACCCCCGGAGATCATTAGACACCTGTGATCTGGCTAACACCAGCGGACGCGCCGAGAAAAAGTCGGATGTTTCTGTTGTGACTGGAGTGGTTACTGGGACTCGTCACCACGCCATTCGCGCGCTTCACGACAGGCCATCCGCCTCGCAAGGCGGACGAACGGCGGGGTTGGCTACCGCTGAGGCGCGGCCGTGGGCTTGATCGGCGCCGGCAACGCCGTGCGCCCCATGAGGTACGCGTCGACGCCCGCGGCGGCGGCCCGGCCCTCGGCGATCGCCCATACGATGAGCGACTGCCCGCGACCCATGTCACCGGCGACGAAGACACCCGGCACGGAGGTCTGGAAGTCGTCGTCGCGCTTGACGTTTCCGCGGTCGGTCAGCTCGACGCGCAGATCGGTCAACAGGCCCGACTTCTCGGGACCGACGAAGCCCATGGCCAGGAGAACCAGGTCGGCCTCCAATTCGAAGTCGCTGCCGTCGAGCTTGGCGAACTTGCCGTCGCGCATCTCGACCTCGTGCACCTTGAGCGCCGTGACGTGCCCGTCGACGCCGATGAACTCCTCGGTGTTGACCGAGAAGATCCGCTCGCCACCCTCTTCGTGAGCGGAGGCGACCCGGTACATCAGCGGGTAGGTCGGCCACGGCGTCGAGTCCGCGCGCTCCTCGGGGGGCCGCGGCATGATCTCGAACTGGTGCACGCTGGCCGCGCCCTGCCGGTGCGAGGTGCCCAGGCAGTCCGCGCCGGTGTCGCCGCCACCGATGATGACGACCTTCTTGCCCTTGGCGGTGATCGGCGGCTCGCCGTCGTCGCCGACCACGGGGTCCCCGTTCTGCACCCGGTTGGCCCACGGCAGGTACTCCATGGCCTGGTGGATGCCGTCGAGTTCGCGGCCGGGGATCGGCAGGTCGCGCCAGTCGGTCGCACCGCCGGAGAGCACCACGGCGTCGTAGTTCAACCGCAGTTGCGCAGCGGTGAGGTCGACGCCCACGTCGACTCCCGTGCGGAACGTCGTGCCCTCGGCCGCCATCTGCTCGAGGCGGCGGTCGATGTGGCGCTTCTCCATCTTGAACTCGGGGATGCCGTAGCGCAGCAGACCGCCGACGCGATCGGCGCGCTCGAACACCGTCACCTGGTGGCCCGCGCGCGTCAACTGCTGTGCCGCAGCCAGACCCGCGGGGCCCGAACCGACGACGGCGACCTTCTTGTTGGTCAGCCGGTGTGGCGGAAGGGGAAGCACCCAGCCCTCGTCGAAGGCGTTGTCGATGATCTCGACCTCGACCTGCTTGATGGTCACCGGGTCCTGGTTGATGCCCAGGACGCACGAGGCCTCACACGGCGCCGGGCACAGCCGCCCGGTGAACTCCGGGAAGTTGTTGGTGGCGTGCAACCGCTCGATGGCGTCACGCCACCGGTCCTTGAACACCAGGTCGTTCCACTCGGGGATCAGGTTCCCGAGTGGACAACCGTTGTGGCAGAACGGGATACCGCAGTCCATGCACCGCGCGGCCTGATTCTGCAGCACGTCGTGGGGGAAGTCCTCGTAGACCTCGTTCCAGTCGCGCAGACGCAGCGGGACGGGCCGCCGCTGTGGCGTCTCGCGGTGGGTGTGCTTGAGGAAGCCGCGCGGGTCAGCCACGAGCCGCCGCCATGATCGCGGTGTTGACGTCCTCGCCGTTGCGTTCGGCCTCGGCGATGGCGGTCAGGACCGACCGGTAGTCGCGCGGCATGACCTTCACGAAGTGCTTCAGTTGAGACTCCCAATCGGACAGAACCCGTTGGCCGACGGCCGAATCGGTGGCGTCGACGTGCGCGACGAGCATGTCGCGCAGCCAGTGCACGTCGTCGTCGTCCAGCCGCTCCAACTCCACCATCTCGCCGTTGAGATTGTCGGACAGCGTGCCGTGCAGGTCGTAGACGTAGGCGATGCCGCCGGACATTCCCGCGGCGAAGTTGCGGCCGGTGGGTCCGAGGATGGCCACCTTGCCACCGGTCATGTACTCGCAGCCGTGGTCACCGACGCCCTCGACCACCGCGTGGGCGCCCGAGTTGCGGACCGCGAAGCGCTCACCGACCTGACCCCGCAGGAACGCCTGGCCGCTGGTGGCGCCGAACAGCACCACGTTGCCCGCGATGATGTTGTCCTCGGCGATGAACTCCGCCGGCGCGGACTCCGACGGCCGCACCGCGATGCGCCCGCCGGACAGACCCTTGCCCACGTAGTCGTTGGCGTCGCCGTAGACGCGCAGCGTGATGCCCTTCGGAAGGAAGGCACCGAAGCTGTTGCCCGCCGACCCGTCGAACGTGATGTCGATGGTTCCGTCCGGAAGCCCTTGTCCACCATGAATCTTGGTCAGCTCGTGGCCCAGCATGGTGCCGACGGTGCGGTTGACGTTGGCGATGGTGGTGCGGAACTTCACCGCCGTACCCGTGTCGAGTGCCTCGCGGCTCTGCGCGATCAACTGCTGGTCCAGGGCCTTGTCGAGGCCGTGGTCCTGGCGCGAACTGCAGTACAGGTCCTGGTTCATGAACGCCGAGTCGGGTTCCATCAGCACCGGGGACAGGTCCAGCTTGCGGGCCTTCCAGTGCTCGGCGGCCTGCCTGGTGTCCAGCGCACCGACCTGGCCGACCATCTCGTTGACCGTGCGGAAGCCCAACTGCGCCATGAGTTCGCGCACTTCTTCGGCGATGAAACGGAAGAAGTTCTCGACGAACTCGGGCTTGCCGTTGAACCGCTCGCGCAGCAGCGGGTTCTGAGTGGCGACGCCGACGGGGCAGGTGTCGAGGTGACACACCCGCATCATGATGCAGCCGGCCACCACCAGGGGGGCGGTTGCGAAGCCGAACTCCTCGCCGCCGAGCAGCGCGGCGACGACGACGTCCCGGCCCGTCTTGAGCTGACCGTCCACCTGCACGACGATGCGGTCGCGAAGGCCGTTGAGCAGCAACGTCTGCTGCGTCTCGGCCAGGCCCAGCTCCCACGGGGCGCCGGCATGCTTCTGCGACGTCAGCGGAGTGGCGCCGGTGCCGCCGTCGTGACCGGAGATCAGCACCACGTCGGCATGTGCCTTCGAGACGCCGGCGGCGACGGTGCCGACGCCGTTCTCCGAGACCAGCTTCACGTGAACCCGGGCGCTGGGGTTGGCGTTCTTCAGGTCGTGGATCAGCTGCGCGAGATCCTCGATCGAGTAGATGTCGTGGTGCGGCGGCGGCGAGATGAGCCCGACGCCCGGCGTCGAATGCCGCACCTCGGCCACCCAGGGGTACACCTTGTGACCCGGAAGTTGGCCGCCCTCACCGGGCTTCGCGCCCTGGGCCATCTTGATCTGGATGTCGGTGCAGTTGGTCAGGTAGTGGCTCGTCACGCCGAACCGACCGGATGCCACCTGCTTGATCGCGCTGCGGCGCCAGTCGCCGTTGGCGTCGTGGTCGAAGCGGTCCACCGACTCGCCGCCCTCACCGGAGTTGGAGCGGCCGCCGAGGCGGTTCATCGCGATGGCCAGGGTCTCGTGCGCCTCGGCCGAGATGGAGCCGTAACTCATTGCGCCGGTGGAGAATCGCTTCACGATCTCCGAGACTGGCTCGACCTCGTCGAGCGGGACCGGAGGTCGCACGGCGTCGTCGCCGGTGCGGAACTTCAGCAGCCCGCGCAGCGACGCGAAGCGCTCGCTCTGGTCGTCGACCAGCTTGGTGTACTCCTTGAAGATCGCGTACTGGCCGGTGCGGGTGGCGTGCTGCAACTTGAAGACGGTGTCGGGGTTGAAGAGGTGGTACTCCCCCTCGCGGCGCCACTGGTATTCGCCGCCGACCTCGAGCTCGCGGTGGGCGCGCTCGTCGGGCCGGTCGAGGTAGGCCAGGGTGTGCCGGGACGCGACATCGGCGGCGATGTCGTCGAGGTCGATGCCATCCACCGGGCAGTGCAGCCCGGTGAAGTAGTCGTCGAGCACCTGCTGGCTGATGCCGATGGCCTGGAACAATTGAGCGCCGGTATAGGACGCCAGCGTGGAGATGCCCATCTTGGACATCACCTTCAGCACGCCCTTGCCCGCGGCCTTGGTGTAGTTGGCCTTGGCCTGGTCACTGCTGATGCCGGTGATGATGCCGCGGTCGACCATGTCCTCGATCGACTCGAACGCCATGTATGGGTTGATCGCGGCGGCGCCGAAGCCACACAGCGCGGCCATGTGGTGCACCTCGCGGGCGTCACCCGATTCGACGACCAGCCCGACCTGGGTGCGGGTCCGGTCGCGCACCAG
Source organism: Mycobacterium sp. NPDC006124 (assembly GCF_040614235.1). Classification (NCBI taxonomy): domain Bacteria; kingdom Bacillati; phylum Actinomycetota; class Actinomycetes; order Mycobacteriales; family Mycobacteriaceae; genus Mycobacterium; species Mycobacterium sp. NPDC006124. Next base: position 17,936 of record NZ_JBEXUA010000007.1, read on the forward strand.
ATGGTGGTGCACGGCCGCGACGCTGAGCAGCGACGGGATCGGTGCGAGGGACTCGTTGGACTCACGGTCTGACAGCACGATGATGCGCGCGCCGTCGCGGATGGCCGCCGAGACCTTGGCCCGGACGTCGTCGAGGGCCTCCTTGAGCCCCTGACCGCCCCGCGCGACCGGGTAGAGACAGCGGATGACCGCGGCGCGCAGACCGTGCTTGTGGCCGCGGATCTCGTGGTCGGGGTCGACGCAGACCAGCTTCGACAACTCGGCGTTGCGCAGAATCGGGTTGGTCAGCACGATCTGACGGCAGGAGTCGGCCGTCGGGTTCAGCAGATCGCCCTCGGGGCCGACGGTGCCCTGCAGGCTGGTGACCACCTCTTCGCGGATGGCGTCCAGCGGGGGGTTGGTCACCTGGGCGAACAGCTGGTGGAAGTAGTCGTAGAGCATCCGCGGCCGGGCCGACAGCACGGCCACCGGAGTGTCGGTGCCCATCGAGCCGAGCGCTTCGGCACCGCTGCGCGCCATGGGCGCGACGAGGAGGTTGAGCTCCTCGTAGGTGAAGCCGAATGCCTGCTGGCGCAGCACGACGCGGTGGTGCGGCATGCGGACGTAGTCACCCGGGGGCAGATCGCCGAGGTGGAACAGACCGGCCTCGAGCCATTCCTGGTACGGCTGCTCGGCGGCGAGTTCGGCCTTGACCTCTTCGTCGGAGACGATGCGGCCCTGAGCGGTGTCGACCAGGAACATCCGACCGGGCTGCAGACGCATCTTCTGCACCACGGTCGACGGGTCGAGGTTCAGCACCCCGGCCTCCGACGCCAGGACGACGAGGCCGTCCTCGGTGACCCAGATGCGCGACGGCCGCAGACCGTTGCGGTCGAGCACGGCGCCGATGACGGTGCCGTCGGTGAAGCACACCGACGCCGGGCCGTCCCACGGCTCCATCAGCGACGAGTGGTACTCGTAGAACGCCCGACGCGCGGGGTCCATGCCCTCGTGGCGTTCCCACGCCTCGGGGATCATCATCAGCATGGCGTGGGGCAGGCTGCGGCCGCCGAGGTGCAGCAGTTCGAGCACCTCGTCGAAGCGGGCGGTGTCCGAGGCGCCAGGGGTGCAGACCGGGAAGATCTTGTCGACGTCGGAATGGGACCCGAAGACGTCGGTCTTGATGAGCGCCTCACGCGCCCGCATCCAGTTCTCGTTGCCGGTGACGGTGTTGATCTCGCCGTTGTGGGCGACGCGGCGGAACGGATGCGCCAGCGGCCACGACGGGAAGGTGTTGGTCGAGAAGCGAGAGTGGACGATGCCCAGGGCGCTGGTCAGCCGCTCGTCCTGCAGGTCGAGGTAGAACGCCTTGAGCTGCGGGGTGGTGAGCATGCCCTTGTAGACGAACGTCTGGCTGGAAAGGCTTGGGAAGTAGACGGTTTCACGACCGGGGCCGTCCTGGCCGGGCCCCTTGGTGCCCAGCTCGTGCTCGGCGCGCTTGCGCACCACGTAGGCGCGGCGCTCCAGGGCCATCACGTCGGCGTCCGACCACGGACCCTCGCCGCGCTCGGTGAGGGAGATGAACACCTGTCGGAAGGTCGGCATGGCGTCGCGGGCGAGCGCGCCGAGGGAGGAGTCGTCGGTGGGCACGTCGCGCCAACCCAGGCAGGTCAGACCCTCGGCCTCGATGATCTTCTCGACCGATTCGCACGCCGCCGCGGCGTCGCGAGACGACTGCGGCAGGAAGGCGATGCCGGTGGCGTAGCTACCCGCCTCGGGCAACTGGAAGTCGACGACGGCGCGGAGGAACTCGTCGGGCACCTGCAGCAGGATGCCCGCGCCGTCACCGGTGTTCGGTTCGGCGCCCTGGGCACCGCGGTGCTCCATGTTCAACAGGGCGGTGATGGCCTTGTCGACGATGTCGCGGCTGCGGCGGCCGTGCATGTCGGCCACCATCGCCACGCCGCAGGAATCGTGCTCGTAGGCCGGGTTGTAGAGGCCCTGCTTGCGGCCTCCCTGCCTCGAGCCATGGTCGCTGGGCGCCATTCCCACCTGCCCTTCACACCTACATGGAAGCCTGATGCTGACAGCCGTCCAGGACGACTGTTGCCGGCGGGCGATGGGTCGATCTGCGTGCAGCACTGAACGACGGGACTTCCCACTCGCCACGAATGGGGAAACGATATGACAAACCCCGCCTGACATGCCAACTTAGTCAAGCCTAAGGATCCGGCCGACCCAATTCCGCGACACGGGGCACGGCGCGGGCGGGACGACGACGAAATCCGTTGTTGCGGTGCGCTGGTGACGGTGCGGGGGTCACCGTTGCGGGCGACGGCGGCCGCCACCGGACGAACCGTGGTCTCGGCAAACTGTTTGCTGTGAATGTCATCGGTGGCGACGGAGTGCCACTTTGCACTCGTCAGAAATTTGCTGCGGGATAATTTTCAGCCTCGGGCGAGTGTCGCCGCCCACCTCGGCGGGGTGGGACGGCGCCGCCGACCGGCCGCCACCCGGTCGACACCAAGCCCGGGGTCGTGCGGGCTGCCGCGGGAATCGTGAATCATGTCGTGCACCAACGTCTTCGACGAACGACCCGGCCGACGAGCTTCGCCTCGGCCACACCGGGCGCCGACGCGGCCATTACGGTTGCCGTGCGGATCCATGGCGAATCGCCCGGGAGACGCCACGCCGGCTGTGTCGGAGAACGCACTCCGAGGCGGGGCCACGGCTCGTGCTCGGGGCCCGACGGCCGCTGCTAGCATCCGCGCATGGCCCAGGCTCGCAGCACCGGCGGCTGGCTGGGCACCCTCGTCAGGAACTCCGGGTACCTCCGCAAATGGCTGATCCTCGGCGTCGCGATCGGTGTCATCGCAGGCTTGGGCGCCGTCGTCTTCTACCTGGCGTTGAAGTACGCCGGCGAGTTCCTGCTCGGCGATCTCGGCGGCTATCGACCGCCCACGGCAGCAGCCGAGGGCGGCCAACGGGGGTCAACCGGCTTCAGCCGCGCCTGGGCGATTCCCCTGGTCACGCTCGGTGGCGCCCTGGTGTCGGCGCTGCTGGTCGCCAGGTTCGCCCCGGAGGCCGCCGGTCACGGCACCGACAGCGCGATCGAGGCGGTCCACACCGATCCCCGGTCCATCCGGGCGCGAGCGGTCGTGGTGAAACTAGTGTCCAGCGCCCTGACCATCGGCTCGGGCGGGTCGGCGGGCCGCGAGGGTCCGACCGCGCAGATCTCCGCCGGGTTCGGCTCGCTGCTGGCGCGCCGACTCGACCTGTCCGACGTCGACGGGCGCGTGGCGGTGTCCCTGGGCATCGGGTCTGGAATCGGCGCGATCTTCGGCGCGCCGCTCGGCGGTGCGGTCTTGGCCGCGTCGATCGTCTACCGGGAGGACTTCGACTACCGCGCGCTGGTTCCGGGGTTCATCACCTCCGGCACGGCGTACGCCGTCTACGGTTCGCTGCTCGGTTACGACCCCTTGTTCGGCTACGTCGCCCGCGACTACGAGTTCGTGCCGACCCAGTTGGGGTGGTTCCTGCTCATCGGCGTCGTCTCGGCGGGCGTGGGGTATCTGTACGCCAAGGTCTTCTACGGAACCGTCGCGTTGACCAGACGCCTTCCTGGCGGCCGGGTGCTCAAGCCCGCCGTCGGCGGCCTGCTGGTCGGCCTGCTGGCGTTGCTCATCCCCCAGATCCTGTCCAGCGGTTACGGATGGGTGCAGCTGGCGTCGGCTCGCGACACGCTGATGACCATCCCGCTGTGGATCGTGCTGATCCTTCCGCTGGCCAAGATCGTCGCCACCTCGCTGTCGATCGGCACGGGGGGCTCCGGCGGCATCTTCGGCCCCGGCATGGTGATCGGCGGGTTCGTCGGCGCAGCGATCTGGCGGCTCGCCGATCTGACCGGAATGCCCGCAATCCCCGCCGGCCCAGGCGTCTTCGTGGTGGTCGCCATGATGGCGTGCTTCGGCAGCGTCGCCCACGCACCGCTGGCGGTGATGCTCATGGTGGCCGAGATGACGGGTTCCTTCTCGGTGCTGCCGGGCGCGATGATCACCGTCGGCATCGCCTACCTGCTGATCACGCGCAGCAACGTGTCGATCTACGAGTCACAACGGATCAACCGCGAGAGTGCCGAGGCGGAACGCCGCGGCGAGGCGAGGATCGTCAAGGACGAGTTCGAGTAGCTCGGTCACCATCGGGTCGAGTTTCGGTAACGACCATTCCGAAAGCGTTTGGCCACGTGCGACGCTGAGCGGCACGGGGAGTTCAACGACGTGCTGCCGAGGGAGGGCACCATGACCACACCCACCATGTGGCACCGGCTGGCAGCCGAATTCATCGGAACGTTCTGGCTGGTGCTCGGAGGCTGCGGCAGCGCCGTCTTCGCCGCGAAGTTCACGTCCGACGGGACCGAACTCGGCATCGGATTCCTCGGCGTGTCACTGGCATTCGGGTTGACCGTCCTCACGGGCGTCTATGCCTTCGGCACCGTCTCCGGCGGCCACTTCAACCCGGCCGTGACCCTTGGAGCGGCGATCGCCAAACGGGTCGAGTGGAAGGCGTTGCCCGCCTATTGGATTGCGCAAATCATCGGAGGGCTCGTCGCCGGTGGGGTCATCTACGCCATCGCCTCGGGCAAGGCCGGCTGGACTGCCGAGGGCAACATGGCCGCCAACGGATACGGCGAGCACTCCCCCGGCGGGTACTCGATGCTGGCCGTGCTGATCGCGGAGGTGGTCCTGACGGCCGTCTTCCTGCTCGTCATCCTCGGCTCGACCGACGATCGCGCCCCGCGGGGATTCGCGGGCTTGGCGATCGGCCTGACGCTCACCCTGATCCACCTCGTCTCGATCCCCATCTCGAACACGTCGGTCAACCCGGCTCGGTCGACTGCGGTGGCGTTCTTCAACGGGGCGGGGGCGCCGGCGCAGCTGTGGCTGTTCTGGTTGGCGCCGCTAGTCGGCGCGGCGCTCGCCGGCGCCGCCTATCCGCTTCTGTTCGGCCACCACGAAGAACTCGCCGACCGGCCCGTCCGCGATGACAACCTGGAGGAGGTGAACTGAGCAGACGCAGCACTCGGGCCCGCATCCCCTCGGGATGCGGGCCCGCCGCGGCTGTCTGCTCAACCGAAGATCGCTACCCCTTGGCCGCCTTGGCGGCGCTCTTCTCGGTGCTGGCACCCTCGTTGGCCAGTTCACCACCGGAGTTCTCCAGGTGCGCCCGCACGAACCACTGGAACTTCTCCAGTTCGGCGGCGTGGCCGATCAGCATGTCCTGAGACACCGGATCGAGTTCCTCGAGCGTCTCGATGGCCTTGCGGGTGTCCTCGTTGACCCCGTTGTAGACCAGGTCCAGCGCCGCCAGGTGGGCCAGCACGGTGTCGCGGCCCACCGAGTAGTCGTCCCACGTGCGGTCCTTGAGGATCGCGCCGGGCGTCCCCTGCGGCGAGGCCCCCAACGTAGCGATGCGCTCGGCGGCCTCGTCGGCGTAGCCCCGGACGAGCTCGACCTGAGGATCGATCATCTCGTGCACCCCGATGAAGTTCGGGCCCACGACGTTCCAGTGCACGTGCTTCAACGTGAGGTGCAGATCGTTGTAGGTGCTCAGTTGCTTCTGCAGCAGATTGGCGACCTCGCTGGCGTCCTTGTCGGACATTCCGGGAATCGTGAATCCTGCCATGCGTCGTATCTCCCTTTTCTCATTCTGGTTCTCGACAGCTCACCTACCCGCCCGCGCCTCGGGTTACACCCGTGCGGGCCACCGTGATCACCTCGCTACGCTCGCGTGGTGACTGAGTCGACGGACGGGTTCGCGGGTTTTCCGGAAGCCGCGCTCGACTTCTACGACGACCTGGAGATGGACAACACCAAGTCGTTCTGGGAGGCGCATCGCGACGTCTACCTGACGTGCGTGAAGGCGCCGACCACGGCCCTGGTCACGGCCTTGGAACCGGAGTTCGGCACAGCCAAGGTGTTCCGTCCCTTCCGCGACGTCCGGTTCGCCAAGGACAAGACGCCCTACAAGACCCATCAGGGTGCCTACGTGGGAGCGGGCCCCGCATGCGGGTGGTACGTGGAGATCGCCGCTCGCGGGGTGCGCACGGGGGCCGGGTTCTACGACGCCAGTGCGACGGACCTGGCCAGGATTCGGGCGTCGATCGTCAACGACCTGACTGGTGACCAGCTGGGCAAGATCCTCGCGAAGCTGACCCGGGCCGGGTTCACCGTCGGCGGGGACCGGCTCAAGACCTCACCGAGGGGATTCGACGGCGATCATCCCCGCATCGACCTGCTGCGCCATCGCTCGCTGACGGTCACCAAGGACTACGGCTTCGAGCCGGTCATCCACACCCCGGAGTTCGTCGACGCCGTCCGGGCGGATTGGCGCGCGGCCCGCCCCCTGGTGGAGTGGGTGGCCGCCCGCCTGGGCGACTAGAGCGTCCGCAGATTCGGGATCGCCATCCGCGCACCGAACCGCGGGTTGCGGGCCAACCCGCTGACCTCCAGCAGGCGGACGGCCCGAAACCTATGCGGCCGAAGCGGTTCCAAGAGCCGAACCATCTCGTCGTCGTCTATCCGATGGCCGAGCAACGTCGACCCGACCACGTTGGACAGGTGGTAGTCGCCGATCGACAAGGCGTCGGCGTCACCCCAGGCACGTTGGGCGACCTCGGCGGCCGTCCAGATCCCCACCCCGGGCAGCGTCATCAAGGCCGTGCGGGCGGCCTCGGGCGGACGCGCCGACAGGCGCTCCACCGCGTCCGCGCGCTGCGCGCACCCGACCACCGTCCGGGCCCGTCCGGGGTCGACATTGGCCAGATGGAACTCCCACGACGGGACGCGCCGCCACACCTCCGCCGACGGCGGAACCCGCATGCGCTCCGGGGCGGGACCCGGCGCGGGCGCCCCGAACTTGGTCACCAACAGCCGCCACGCGCGGAACGCATCCTTGCCGGCCACCCGCTGTTCGAGGACGGCCGGCACCAGCGCCTCGAGCACCCGACCGGTGCGGCCCAGCCGAAGGTGCGGCACCCGGCGGTGAGCGGCGGCGATCGTCGGCTCCTCGGGGGCGAACCCCGTCGCGTCGTCGTCGACGCCCAGCATCGCCGGCAATCCGTCGACGAACTCCGCCGCCCCGTCGCCCCACGCCTCGCAGTCCACCGTCGTGCGCGCAGACGCGACGATGCGCGCCGTCACGGGCCCGCTGGGCAACAGGCTCGTCTTCCAGATCGCCCCGTCGACCACCCGGTAGCACGGATCACCCGGGCCACGGCGTTGCGGCGACAGCGTCATCGAGGGGCTCGCGGGCCTCTCGAAGGTGACGCTGGCGTGACTCGACACCGCCAAAGATTATCCGACGGTGACCTCGGCCTTGTCGGCGTAGAAGGCCACGTGACCTGCGATGGCGGCCACCGCGTCATACGGCTGCTCGTAGGTCCACACCGCGTCGTCGACGACGTGCCCCGCGGCGTCGAGGTGGTAGTAGTTCGCCTCGCCCTTGTAGGGGCAGTAGGTGGTGGTGTCGCTGCGCGTCAGCACCGAGGCCGACACGTCGGCCAGCGGGACGTACTGCACGGCGGGGTACGTCGACTCCTGCAGGGTCAACGCGGCATCGGTCTGGGCGATGACCTGACCGTCGACCCGGACGACGACGTGCTTGCCGGTCGGGCTGACGGTGATGGGGTGCGATTCAGTGGGGTGGAGGACTTTGCGTTCGCTCATGACCAACCCAACGTTCGCGGAGTGGGCCTTGTTTCCGGTTCGGCTCGCTACCATCGCGCGATGAGCGAACCCACGGCCGCGGCGTCGGTGACCATCGCGGCGAGCTGCGCCGACGTCTACGCCCTCGTCACCGACCTTCAGGCGATGGCCGCCCTCGCCGAGGAGGCCGACGCGATGCAGTGGCACCGCGGTGAGCCCGCCACCGCAGGGGCGGTCTTCAAGGGGCACAACGCCAACGGCGGCAAGTCGTGGACCACCACGTGCACCGTCACCCACGCCGAACCGGGCCGCGTGTTCGCCTTCGACGTCAAGAGCGTCATCATCCCGGTGGCCCACTGGCGCTATGACATCGAACCCGTCGAGGGAGGCTGCCGCGTGACCGAGCAGACCTGGGACCGGCGGCCGGGCTGGTTCCGCAAGCCCGCGAGCTTCGCCACCGGCGTCTCGGACCGCACCTCGGTCAACGCCAAGAACATCGAGCTGACGCTGCAGCGGCTCAAGGCCGCGGCGGAGTCCACCCCCGACGGCGCCCGCCCCTAGGGCTTGCGGGTGATCCGGTCGGCGACCCTGGCGATCGGGGAGGTCGTCGTGCGACCGCCGAATTCGTGCCGGTCGGCGGCCTTGTACGCGAGGTAGAGACTGCGGACGCCGAGCCAGCGCAGCGGCTCGGGCTCCCAGTCCCGCGACCGGTGCCCGACCCACGCCAGCTCCGTGCGCGGCGTCTTGTCGCCGCGCACGAGGTCGGCCAGTGTGCGCCCGGCCAGGTTGGTCGCGGTGACTCCGTGGCCGACGTAACCCCCCGCCCAGCCCAGTCCCGACGAGCGGTCGAAGTTCACCCCCGCCGACCAGTCCCGCGGCACCGCCAGCACGCCGCACCACCCGTGGGCGATCGGCACGTCGCGCACCTGCGGCAGTACCTCGTGCAGCACGGCGGTCAGCTCTCGAATCGTGCGCTGCGGGACGCGGCCGTCGAGGTCGGTTCGCGAGGCGTACCGGTAGGGCACGCTGCGACCGCCGATGGCGATGCGGTCGTCGGCGGTGCGCTGGGCGTAGAAGAATCCGTGCGCCATGTCGCCGACCGTCTCGCGGCCGGCCCACCCGATGGCGTCCCACACCTCGGGTCCGATCGGCTCGGTGGCGACCAGTGAACTGTTCATCGGCAGCCAGCGACGCCTCAGCCCCGGCAGCCCGGCGGTGAAGCCCTCGGTGGCCCGCAGGATGACCGGAGCCCGCACGGTGCCTCGCGGTGTCGTGGCCCGCCCGGCGGCGATCTCCGTCACCGGGGACATCTCGTAGACGTCGACGCCGAGGCGTTCCACGACGTCGGCCAGCCCGCGGGCCAGTGCCGCCGGCTGAATGCGCGCGCAGTGCGGCGTGTGATAGGCCGCGACCACGCGGGAGAACCGAACCCGTTGCGCCGCTTCGGCACTGGTCAGCTCGACGTAATCGGTGACACCCCAGCTGCGCTCCTCAGCCAGCCGCTCGGCGAGCCGCTGGGCCTGGGCGGCGTTGCGCGCGATCTGCAGGGTGCCGCCCTTGACGATGCCGGCCTCCACGCCCTCGCGGGCCGCCACGTCGACGACTTCGTCGATCGCCTCGTTGAGCGCCCGCTGCCACGCCACGACCGCGTCGCGGCCACGCTCGCGGGCCAGCGCGTGCCGGTCACCGGGGGCCATCCCGGACAGCCAGCCACCGTTGCGGCCCGATGCGCCGAAGCCGGCGAAGCGGGCCTCCAGGACGGTGACGCGCAGCGACGGGTCGGCTCGCTTGAGGTAGTAGGCCGTCCACAAGCCGGTGAACCCGGCGCCGACGATGCAGACGTCGGCGTCACGGTCGCCGGGCAGCGCCGTACGCGGCGACGGAATCTCGTCGAACCAGTGGGAGACGTGGCCGTTGACGGTAGGCACCACGAAAGTCTGTCAGAGCACCTCGGGCCGCGCTCGGGGGCTAACCGCGGTCCTGCCAGCCGTCGTGGTCGGCGCAGCCGTCGTGCCAGCAGGACGGCCCACGGCGGGACTCGGGCCGGTCGCCGACCTGCACCACCCGGTAGTAGGTGGGACGACCGCAGACGCACGTGTCGCCGGTGTACTCGTTTCGCCTGGACATGGGAAGTGGAGTGCCCGCGTCCCGACGGAATTACTCCCATCCCGGCCCGTCGGGCAGGCTGGACCCACGATGACCACCCCCGCCGCCCTCTTGCCCGACCCGAGCGACCTGTCCACGCTGCGCGCCAAGGGCACCGATCCCGACGAACTGTTCGCCTCGTTCGCCGCCTGGGCCGAGGCGAACGGCACCGTGCTGTACCCCGCGCAGGAGGAGGCGCTGATCGAACTGGTCAGCGGCGCCAACGTCGTCCTGGCCACCCCGACCGGTTCGGGCAAGTCGCTCGTCGCCACCGGTGCGCTCTACGCGGCGCTGGCGGCCGGCACCCGCAGCTTCTACACCGCGCCCATCAAGGCCTTGGTGAGCGAGAAGTTCTTCGCCCTGTGCGACGTGTTCGGCGCGGCCAACGTCGGCATGCTGACCGGCGACGCGTCGGTCAACGCCGGCGCGCCGATCATCGCGTGTACCGCCGAGGTGCTGGCGAACACCGCGCTGCGCGAGGGCGCCGACGCAGACATCGGGTTGGTCGTCATGGACGAGTTTCACTTCTACGGCGACCCCGACCGGGGCTGGGCCTGGCAGGTGCCGCTGCTGGAGCTGCCGCGGGCACAGTTCCTGCTGATGTCGGCCACGCTCGGCGACGTCACGTTCCTTCGCGAGGACCTCAGCCGCCGCACCGGCCGGACCACCGCGCTGATCGCCAACGCCGAACGGCCCGTGCCGCTGCACTACTACTACGCGACCACCCCGATGCACGAGACCATCGGCGACCTGCTCGACACCGCGCAGGCCCCGGTATACGTCGTGCACTTCACCCAGGCCTCGGCCCTGGAGCGGGCGCAGGCGTTGATGAGCGTGAACGTCAGCACGAAGGACCAGAAGGCGGCGATCGCCGAACTGATTGGTGCGTTTCGCTTTTCGTCGGCATTCGGCTCGACACTCTCACGGTTGGTCCGCCATGGCATCGGGGTGCACCACGCCGGCATGCTGCCGAAGTACCGCCGCCTGGTCGAGCAGTTGGCGCAAGCCGGTCTGCTCAAGGTCATCTGTGGCACCGACACCCTGGGCGTCGGCATCAACGTGCCGATCCGCACGGTGGTGTTCTCGGCGCTGTCGAAGTACGACGGCACCCGCACCCGGCTGCTCAACGCCCGGGAGTTCCACCAGATCGCCGGTCGTGCCGGCCGTGCCGGGTACGACACCGCAGGCACCGTCGTGGTGCAGGCGCCGGAGCACGAGGTAGAGAACCTCAAGCAGTTCGCCAAGGTGGCCGACGATCCGAAGAAGCGGCGGAAGTTGGTGCGCCGCAAGGTACCCGAGGGCATGGTGCCGTGGAGCGAGAAGACCATGACACGGCTGATGGAGGCCACCCCGGAGCCGTTGACGAGCAACATGCGGGTGTCGACGGCCATGATCCTGGACGTGGTGGACCGCCCCGGCGATCCGTTCGTGGCGATGCGCCGGCTGCTCACCGACAACCACGAGCCCCGCAAGCGTCAGCTCAGGCACATCAGGGAGGCAGTCGGCATCGCCCGGTCGCTGCTGCAGGCCGGGGTGCTGGAGCGCCTGCCCGAACCCGAGCCCGACGGAAGGCGCTACCGGTTGACCGTCGACCTGCCGCCCGACTTCGCCCTCAACCAGCCGCTGTCCACGTTTGCACTGGCGGCCATCGACGTGCTGGATCCCGATTCGGAAACCTATGCGCTGGACGTGGTCTCGACGATCGAGGCGACGCTGGAGGATCCGCGCCAGATCCTGTCGGCTCAGCTGAAGAAGGCCAGGGGTGAGGCGGTCGCCGCGATGAAGGCCGAGGGCATCGAATACGACGAGCGGATCGCCCTGCTCGACGACATCACCTACCCCAAGCCGCTGGCCGAGGTGCTCGGGCACGTCTACGACGTGTATCTGCAGAGCAATCCGTGGGCGGCCGACGGGCAGCTGTCCCCGAAGTCGATCGTGCGCGAGATGTGGGAGCGGGCCTTCACGTTCCGCGAGTTCGTCAGCGTCTACGCGCTGACCCGCTCGGAGGGTGCGGTGCTGCGCTACCTGTCCGACGCCTTCAAGGCGCTGCGCTCGGGCGTGCCCGCCTCGGCCCGCACCGAGGAGGTCACCGACGTCGTCGAGTGGCTGGGAGAGCTGGTGCGCCAGGTGGATTCGAGCCTGCTCGACGAGTGGGAGCAGCTCACCAGCCCCGATCAACCGCTGGACGCCCCGGTGGCCGTACCGGCACGACCGCGTCCGCTGACGGGCAACGAGCGCGCGTTCACCGCCATGGTCCGCAACGCGCTGTTCCGCAGGGTCGAACTCTTCGCGCGCCGGCGCTGGTATGACCTCGGGGAGATCGACGGGCACGCCGGTTGGACGACGGAACGCTGGGCCGAGGTCGGCGCCGAGTACTTCGACGAGCACGACTCGGTGGGCACCGGCGCCGACGCCCGGGGCCCCGCCCTGTTGATCGTCGACCGTCAACCTGGCCTGTGGGAGGTGCGCCAGATCTTGGACGACCCTGCGGGTGACCATGATTGGGGGTTCGACGTCGAGGTCGACCTGGAGGCCTCCGACGAGGAGGGCGTGGCGGTGATCCGGATGGTCGACGCGGGTCGAATGGGCTAGACCGCCTGGGGATCGATTCGCCACTGTGGATGGACCACTGCCAGGACGGCCCACGGGCCACCGGCTGTCGGTGCCGCGACACACGCTCGCAGCACGAACCGACAGAAGGGCAGAGACGCCATGTGCTGGCAATGCGACCACCCCGGCAAGACACTCGACGACTACCTCGCACTCATCCGCGAGACGATCGCGGCGCACGGCTGGGCCGTGCAGCACGTCGAGGACGACCGCAGGCCCTTCTCCTACACGGTCGGGCTGCACGCTCGCGGCCTACCGGAGCTCCTGGTGACCGGGTTGCCCACGAAACAGGCCGCCTGGTTGCTGAATCTGTTCGCCAAGCGGATGGTCGCCGGTCTCCGGCCGGTACCGGGCGAGCAGCTCGTGCTGCCCGCGAGCACCCGCGTGGAACTCGTCGTCGTCGAGCATCCCGACGCGCACATGGGGATCGCCGTCGCGATCGGCGGCTACGACGTCCGCGCCGTGCAGCTGGTGTGGGCCGACGGACGCGGCCGGTGGCCCTGGGTTCCCGACTTCGACGACGGCCGCCGCCGCCAACCCGTGCTCGGCGCACGACGGACCCATGCGTGACTAGCCCCAGGAGGTCTCGCCGTGGCGGTCGACGAACCGCCCGGACCCGTGACCGGGACCCTCCGTGGCGAGGGCGACGATCGCGTCGGTGCCCTCGGTGACCGTCTGCGGACCGGAGTTCGCGTTGATGTCGGTCGCGGTGTAGCCGGGGTCGGCGACGTTGATCCGAATGTCGTCGAAGGCCTTGGCATATTGGGTCGTCAACATGGTGAGCGCCGCCTTGGAGGCGGTGTACGCGGGCGCGACCATCGACGACTCTGCACGCGTCGGATCATGGGTGAGCTCCAGAGATCCCATGCCGCTGCCGACGTTGACGATCACCGGGTCGGCCGAGCGCCGCAGCAGCGGCAGGAAGGCGATCGTGGTGCGGACCACGCCGAGCACGTTGACGTCGAACACCGAGTGGAAGTCCTCGGCGGTCAAGTCCGCGGCGTCGGCGTAGCGTCCGGAGACGCCGGCATTGTTGATCAAGACGTCCACCACGCCCTCGTGCTCGTCGACGTCCTTGGCGGCGGCAGCCACCGACGCGTCGTCACTGACGTCGACCTGGACGAACCGGGCGCCCAGCGTCTCGGCCGCGGCAGTGCCGAGGGCGGCGTCGCGGGCGCCGAGAAGCACGGTGTGACCTTGCTCGACGAGTCGGCGCGCGGTCTCGTAGCCCAGGCCCTTGTTGGCCCCGGTGATGAAGGTGACGGTCATGCCCTCACACTGCCTCGTGGCGCGGGCTCGGGCCCGGGCGCCCACCTTTGCCCGCGCCTCGCGAAAGTCGCCTCCGCGGCGACGGCCCGGTGTTAGCCTCCGAAACGCAGGGAGCCGGTGGCAGTGCGGGCACTCGACCATCGGCGGCGTCGACGGCGAAGGAACGGCCATGAGCACTGCGGCGGAACGCGCCACCCAACTCGACCTCGTCGCACGCCTCAAGTCGTCCTACCCCGAGCTGCCCGACGCCCCCACGCCAGACCTGCTCGACCACGCCCGGTTCGTCGCCTACATGAAGCCCGTCCACGACGTCGGCGGCGAACCCGACGCCCCGATGAAGTACGAGAACAAGGACTACGAGTACTGGGAGCACATGACCTACGTCATCTGCGAAGTGCTTGCCTGGCGCGGAATCTGGCTGTCCGAGGAGCGACGCCGCATCGGCAACGTCGACGTCCAGCGCGCGGTGTACCTCGGGTTCCCGTACTACGGCAGGTGGCTGTTGTCGGTCGCGCGCGTGCTCGTCGAGAAGCACCTCGTCGGGCTGACCGAACTCACCGAGCGAATGGCCGAGGTGCAGCAGCGCTACGCCGGCGGCCTGGCGGGCAAGACCCTGCGGGCGGAGCCGAAGTTCGAAGGCGACGGATCCGGCGTCAAGCGCAACGCCCACATCGTGCACGCGCAGGGCAAGGGCGATCCGCAGGTCTACGCCGGCAAGGCCGGCACGCCGAGGTTCGCGGTCGGCGACCGCGTGCTCGTCCGGGAACTACCCGTGCTGTTCTACACGCGCACACCGGAATACGTGCGCGGCGCCATCGGCGAGATAGCCGCCGTCGCCTACGAGAGCCCCGCCGCCGAGGACGAGACGTGGGACATTCCCGACGCCAAGCCGGAGTGGTTCTACGTCGTCCAGTTCACCATGGCAGAGCTGTGGGACGACTTCAACGGCCCGGCCGCCGACACGTTGCGAACCGAGATCCCCGAACGCTGGCTGCGCGCCGCCAACTGAACGGACCGACATGACCGACCACGACCACGACCACGACCACGACCACGACCGCACGGTGAAGCCGATGGTCGACGAGGTCACCGACTTCGAGGTGCTGGAGATCGCGTTGCGCGAACTCTGTATCGAGAAGGGCATCTTCACCGCCGCCGAGCACCGGCTCTTCACCGAATTCGCCGAGCAGATCGGCCCGACGCCTGCGGCACGGTTGGTCGCCCGCGCCTGGCTCGACCCCGACTTCGAACGACTCGCCCTGACCGGACCGATGACGGCCAGCAAGGAAGTCGGCGTCGACTGGCTCGAACCCACCGGCTTCGGCACGCCCAGCGACTTCACCGCCTTCCAGATCCTCGCCGACACCCCGACGCTGCACCACGTGATCGTCTGCGCGCTGTGCTCCTGCTATCCGCGTCCGATCCTCGGCAACTCCCCGGAGTGGTACCGCACGCCGAATTACCGTCGGCGACTGGTGCGTTGGCCGCGGCAGGTGCTCTCCGAGTTCGGGCTCTACCTGAGTGACGACGTCGAGGTGCGGGTGCAGGACTCCAACCAGAAGCACCGCTTCATGGTCATGCCCGTTCGGCCGGCGGGCACCGACGGGTGGACCGAGGACCAGCTGACGGAGATCGTCACGCGCGACTGCCTCATCGGTGTCGCCCTGCCCAAGCCCGGGGTGACCACCAACGTCGTCACCGCGACCCGCGCCGCGACGCACCCGGCGGGGGAATGACATGGCCGACCTCGACGGCGACGTGCTGCGGACCATGATCGACCACGAGCAGATCTGGCCGAAGATGGCGGCCAAGTACGGAGTCGAGAATCCCGTACCGCCGTGGAAGACCAGCCTCGACGGCCTGTGCGACGCGCTGGACCACGCGGCCTGTGACGCACCGGTGCCCGACTTCAAGGCCCGCCGAGACGAGGAGGACGCGCTCTCGGCCACGGTGTACGCCGACCTGCCCTATCCGGAGAGCCAACTGGTGTCGCTGGCGCATTCGCTGCTGAGCCGCGGCGTCATCACCGAAGACGAACTGCGGCAACGCATCTCGTCGATACGCGCGCGCCTCGAGGCGTGAGGCGTCAGCCCGCCTGCCGGCTGCGCCTCTTCGCGTCGCGCAGACCGACCCAGAACCGGGCGGCCTCGCGGATCGACTCCTCCACGGGCCGTGGCTGCCATCCGAGCTCGCGCTTAGCCTTGGTGCAGTCCACCGGCGCCTCGGCCCGCATCAGTCGCAGCGAATCGATCGACAGTCTCTCGTCGGTGCCCGTGACGCGCGCCTTCGCACTGCCGAGCACCGCCATCACCCAGGACAGGGCCAGCGGGATCGACCGGGTGGGTGCCGGCACGCCGGCGACTTCTGAGGCGATGCGCACCACGTCGGCGTTGCTGATCATCTTCTCCGAGATCAGATAGCGCTCCCCGACCCGGCCCTTCTCCGAAGCCAGGATCAAAGCCCTTGCCGCGTCGTCGATTCCGACGGCCTCCAGCTCGACGCCGCGCATCACGAAGGGCAGCTTGCCGAAGGCGGCGCCCGCGATGATCGCGCCGTGCGGGGTGCGTCCCCAGTCGCCGGCGCCGTAGGTGGTGGAGACGCACATGGCGATCGCCGGCAAGCCCCGGTCGCGCACGTACTCCATGACGAGGTTCTCGGCTTGGACGCGCGACTGGACGTACGGCGTCACGTCGCGAAGCCGGTCGATCACGTCGTTCTCGGTGGCGACCCGGCCGCGCTTGCGACCCACCGTCGCGTAGCTGCTGGTGAACACGAACCGCCTCAGGCTCGCGGCCACGTCGTCGCGGCAGGCCACCTCGAGCACGTTGCGGGTGCCCTCGACGTTGGTGCGGAACAGCGGGGCGGGGTCCCTCAGCCACCCGCGGGTGTCGACCACGCAGTAGTAGACGACGTCGCACCCCAGCATCGCGTCGTGCAGGACGTCGTCGTCCCAGATGTCGCCGACCACGCGCGTCACGGCGAGGTCGTCGATGCCGACGGTGTTGGCCCCGGCCCGCACCATCGCGCGGACCGGCTCTCCGTCGGCCACCAGCTGCCGGGTGACGTGCGAGCCCAGGTACCCGTTGGCCCCGATCACGAGTGCCGTCATCGACTGCCCCCGCCCGAGCGGCTCGGGCCGTACGTGGCCATCCACGTCGCCGCCTCGTCGGGCAGCGTGCCCAATTCCTCGGCCTTGCGACACCACGTCACGGTCGCCGCGACGAACCGCAGGGGGTTGTAGACGTCTTCCTGGCGTCGCCACTTGCCGTCCCCGGCGTAGGTGACGATCGAGATGTTCGTGGCACTGACGATCGTGCCGTCGCCGGGATCACGCATCGGGTTGTCGAGCTCGCACAGCACCCGGCCCCGCTCCTCGTCGACCACCGTCCACAGCGACGGAAACGACGTCATGTAGCTGCCCGGGAACGTCTCCATCGTGCGCCAGATCCAGGGCCGCACCTGCTCGCGGCCATGCATCGTGCCGGCGGCGTGTTCGACGTAGGTGACGTCCTCGGTGTACTGGTCAACCCAGGGATCCCAGTCCCGGGTGGCGGCGGCCCGCCCGACCGTGGCCTCGAATTCCGCGAACGCCTCGACGAGCTCGGCGCGACTGAACGTGGTACCGGTCACACCGGAAACTAGAACACGTTCTACCGGTGTTTGTCGAGCGGTCGTATCGTTCTCGACGTGCACGTCATCCGGGTGTTGGCGCTCGTCGGCGTGGCCGCGATCGTGACCGCCCCCGTCGCCTCCGCCGACGACTGGTCCGGCCTGGTGGCCGTCGGCGGCGGCCGCAGCCTCTTCCTGAATTGCCAGGGTCAGGGATCGCCGACCGTGTTCGTGATCCCCGGCAAGGGCGGGTACGCCGAGGCCTGGAACGCCGCCGTGCCCGCCGACGATCCGATCCGTTCCTCACCGGATGACCTGATCGAACAGGCGAGGATCGACCTGAGCCCGGACTCCGTACAACCGCTGGTGGCCAGGACGACGCGGATCTGCGTCTACGACCGGCCCGACACCAGGCCCGACGGAGACGACCGGTCGACCCCGATTCCACAACCGCATGCCGTCGACGCCGACGTCGACGACGTGACACGCCTGATCGGCGCGGCCGGGCTGCCGACGCCGATGGTGTTCGTCGCCCACTCCTACGGGGCCTTGATCCTCGACCTGCTCGCGCGCCGGCATCCCGAACTCGTCAGCGGTCTGGTGTTCTCGGAGCCGACCTCGGAGTTCCTGCCCGTCGTCGGCCGCCCGGACCAGAACGCGGCATTCAACCGCGACACCCAGGTCGCCGAGCCTGGTCAGGAGTCGGTGCTGCCCGACGTCGCCTTCGCGAGCATCGCCGCCTCGCCGCCGCTACCCCGGGTGCCCTCGATCGTGTTGACCGCCGACAAGTTTCCCGCTCCGTCGGCCGTCACGCCGGAGAATTACACGCAGGACCAGGTCCGCCGCGCGAACGACATGCTGGCCGCCGCTCTCGGCACTACCAACGTCGTCGTCCCCGGCACCGGGCACAACCAGATGCTCTACCAACCGGCCGCCATTGCGAACGAGATCGTGACGGTGGTCGACGAGGTCCGCGCCGGGAACTAACGCGACGTCGCCGGGGGTTATAGAAGTGCCAACACGAGGAGGACCAGTGGCAGCTCCGAAGCAGAGAACCTTCGACAAGAACCCCGCCGCGGTGAACGCGCTGTCGCCAGAGCAGTACCAGGTGACGCAGAAGAACGGCACCGAACGACCCTTCACCGGTGAGTACTGGGACAACCACGAACCCGGCATCTACGTCGACGTGGTGTCCGGCGAGCCATTGTTCGCCTCGACCGACAAGTTCGAGAGCGGATCGGGCTGGCCGAGCTTCACCAAGCCGGTCGACCCCGCGAACGTGATCAGCAAGCGCGACTTCAGCCACCTGATGGTGCGCACCGAGGTGCGGTCCGCGCACGGCGACAGTCACCTGGGCCACGTCTTCAACGACGGTCCCCGCGAGGCCGGAGGGTTGCGCTACTGCATCAACTCGGCTTCGCTGAGGTTCATCCATCTCGACGACCTCGAGGCCGAGGGATACGGCGAATACACGACGCTCTTCGCCGGAGGCCGAGAGCGCAGCGACCAGGACATCAACGGAGAGGCGAAGGCATGACGACCAAGAAGGCGATCCTCGCAGGCGGCTGCTTCTGGGGCATGCAGGATCTGATCCGCAAGCAGCCGGGCGTGGTCGACACCCGCGTCGGCTACACCGGCGGCCAGAACGACCACCCGACCTACCGCAAGCATCCCGGGCATGCCGAGGCCATCGAGATCACCTACGACCCCGCGCAGACCGACTACCGCGCACTGCTGGAGTTCTTCTTCCAGATCCACGATCCGACGACCAAGGACCGCCAGGGCAACGACGTCGGCAGCAGCTATCGGTCGGCGATCTTCTACGCCGACGACGAACAGAAGGCCGTCGCGCTGGACACCATCGCCGACGTGGACGCCTCGGGCCTGTGGCCCGGCAAGGTGGTCACCGAGGTGACGCCGGCCGTCGAGTTCTGGGAGGCCGAACCCGAGCACCAGGACTACCTCGAGAAGTTCCCCAACGGGTACACCTGCCACTTCCCGCGGGCGGGCTGGAAGTTGCCGAAGCGCGAGACCGCCTCGCAGTAGAGCAGCGTCGAGATGCCGGCGCCGGGTCAGGCCAGTGGCGTGGCCCGGCGTCGCACGACCAGGCGGCCGCCGGCCTTCGGCGTATAGGCGACGCCGCGCGAGTGGGTCTTCTCGTCCGGCGCGGTCGTCGTCTCGATCTCGAAGTGGCGCAACACCGTCCGGAGGACCACGTCCATCTCGACGTTGGCGAACGCCGCCCCCACGCATCGACGGGTGCCGCCGCCGTAGGGGATGAACCCCGCCGTCGCGGGCCGCTTGCCCAGGAAGCGTTGCGGGTCGAACCGCTCGGGTGACGGGAAGTCCTGCGCCCGGCCGTGAATGTGGTCGATGGCGACGAAGATCGAATACCCGCGCGGGATGACGTAATCGCCGAGCTGGAACGTCGCCGCGTACACGTGACGGCCGGCGAAGTCGATGACCGTGCGCGCCCGTTGCGTCTCCAGGATGGTGGCCTGGCGGTATTCGTCGCCGTCGGTACCGGCCTCGTCGACCAGCTGCTGCAGTACCTGCGGATGCCGCGACACCCGCTCGAACACCCACGCCAGGGTCGAGGCGGTGGTCTCGTGACCGGCAGCCAGCAGCGTCAGCAGCTCGTCGCCGATGTCTCGCCTGGACATGGCCTTGCCGTCCTCGTAGGTGCTGCGCAGGAGCAGCGTCAGGACGTCGTCGCGTTCCTCGAAGTGCGGGTCGGCGGTGACCGTGTCGATCAGCCGCTCGACGACGGCGTCGTACTGACGCCGGTAGGCCGCGAGCCGACCCCACGGGGTGAGGCGCCCGTAGGTACGCGACGGCGCGGGCAGCACCGCCAGCTTGGACCCCAGCGTCACCCACGGCGGAATGATGCGGCGCAGCTCGTCGAGTTGCTCTCCGTCGGCGCCGAAGACGGCACGCAGGATGGCGTTGAGGGTGATGCGCATCATCGGCTCGAGCGACTCGAACTCCTCGCCGTCCGGCCAGGACGCCGTCTCCCGCAGCGTCTCCTCCTCGAAGATGACCTCGTAGTTCTTGATGCTCTTGCCGTGAAACGGCGGCGTTAGCAGCTTGCGGCGGCGCTTGTGCTCCGTGCCGTCGAGGGCGAACACGGATCCCGAGCCGAGGATGCGGCTCAGATTGGGTTGCACGTTGCCGACGTCGTCGGTGTTGGCGGCGAACAACTGCTTGGCGAGCTGCGGGTCGGCGACGGCGATCATGTTGCCGAAGACCGGAACCCGGATCGTGAAGATCTCTCCGTGGCGGCGGGACATGGCCTCGACCGTGCGCCGCCGGGACGCGACGAAGGCGAATGCCTGTAACACCTTGGGCACACGGGGACTCGGGGGCAACGCGATCGCGGGCGTCGTCGCCGGCGCGTCGATGGTCACTTCGGTCATGGGAGACTCCCAACTCGTTTGGTACTGCGCCGTACCGGTGTTGGTGTAGTACGGTACCGCCTAGTACCGAACATGCGCAAGGGCGGAGGTGAATCCAGCTGAGTACCGCCACGGTCGACGACGCCTCGCCAACGGGCGCGACCGCATTTCGCCGCCGCCTCCTCGACGGTCTCGCCGACTCGATCGCCGAGCGCGGTTACCGCGCGACCACCGTCGCCGACGTGGTCCGGGGCGCCAAGACCTCCAAGCGGACGTTCTACGACGAGTTCGCCAGCAAGGAGGAGTGCTTCGTCGAACTGCTGGCGGCCAACAACGACGACCTGATCGCCGGCATCACCGCCGCCGTCGACGGCGAGGCCACCCCCGAGGACCAGATCGCCGCCGCGGTCGGGGCATACGTCGACCACATCGAATCCCGACCCGCGATCACCCTGAGCTGGATTCGCGAGGCCCCGGCCCTCGGCGACCTGGCCCGCCCGCTGAATCGCGTTGCGATGCAACATCTCACGGACATGCTCGTCGCCATCAGCGACAGCCCGGGCTTCGCCGCGGCCGGGCTGGCGCCGATCTCGCGGCCCCTGGCGCTCATCCTGCTCGGTGGGCTCCGTGAGCTGACGGCGTTGCTCGTCGAGGACGGCCAGGACGTGCGCGGCATCGTCGAACCCGCCGTCACCGCAGCCCGAGCCATCCTCGGGTTGCCGGTCAGCCGAGGATGAGGCGCGCCGCCTTCTCCAACCGCTGCGCGATCCACTCGTAGGACGCGTAACCCATGCCGGCCCGCACCAGCGCGCCGGAGTAGAGCATCTCCAGCGAGTCGATGACGTCCTCGTCGACCTGCGGCCCCAGCGCCGCCGTCAGCCGGGCCCTGATGTCGACGCCGATCCGCTGGCGCAGCGCCTCGACGTCGGGATCCCTGCCGAGGAGCGCGTTGGTCACCGCGCCCGCGAACTCCGGCTCGTCGGCGACCAGCAGCGCGATGTGCTGCAGCACGTCGACGACGCGGGTGGCGCGGTCGTCGGACCCGTGCGGTGCCGGTGGCGCCCCGGCCAGGCGACGCCAGAACACCTCGGCGACGAGGTGCTCCTTGGAGGAGAAGTAGGTGTAGGCCGTGGCCGCGCCGACCCCCGCTTCGGCGGCCACCCGACGCACGGTCAGGGCGGCGAAGCCGTCGCGGTTGAGGAGTTCGACTGCGGCTCGCCCGAGACGGTCGACGGTCTCGGCCTGCTTGGCGGTCAGACGGCGCCGAGTCGACTCCAGAGCCGGATCGGACACGTGTCCGGACGCTACTACAACTCGGTCTGACCAGCAACGGTAAGTTGGCCGTCATGAGCGCCACCGACACTGCCCTGCCGCCCGCGGCCGCCCGCCTCTTCGCCCTCGCCGAGCAGGTCACCGGGTTCATGCCGGCCGACGAGGGCCGCGCGCTGTACGACGCCGCGGTCGCCCACCTCGGTGCCGGGGTGGGCGTCGAGATCGGCACCTACTGCGGCAAGTCGACGGTGATGCTCGGCGCCGCGGCGCAGCAGACCGGCGGCGTGCTCTACACGATCGACCACCACCACGGCTCCGAGGAACACCAGCCCGGTTGGGAGTACCACGACACCACGATGGTCGACGACGTCACCGGCCTCTTCGACACGTTGCCTACCCTTCGGCACACCCTCGACGCCGCCGGGCTCGACGACAGCGTCGTCGCCGTCGTCGGCAAGTCCTCACTCGTCGCGCGCTCGTGGCGAACTCCCTTGCAGCTCTTGTTCATCGACGGCGGGCACACCGACGCCGCGGCCCAGCAGGACTTCGACGGCTGGGCGCGGTGGGTCGCGGTGGGCGGCGCGCTGGTCATCCACGACGTGTTCCCCGACCCGAACGACGGCGGTCAGGCCCCGTATCGGGTGTACCGGCGCGCGCTGGACACCGGCGCATTCCGCGAGATCTCGGCGATCGGCTCGATGCGGGTCCTGGAGCGCACCTCCGGCACTCCCGGCGAGGCGCTCCCCTAACCGCGGGCCGCCTACGCTCTGGCCGCGGCGCGCTCGACGTCGAGCAACTGCTCGCCGCGGCGTTCGGCGTCATAGGCCGCGCGACCGCCTCGCAGGCCGAACAGCCGCTTGGAGACGAGCAGGTAGATCACGGCCGCCACGTTGATCAGGAAGGCGCCCAGGCGCATCGTCGTGACGCCCTTGGACAGCAGGTCGTACACCTCCAGCGGCAGGAAGACCGACGTCGCGATCACGGCGAAGTACTCACCCCACCGCTTGAGCAGCCACAGCCCGACGCCCTCGACGAGCTCGAGCACCGCGTAGCCGATCAGTGCCACGGTGAGCAGCGCCAGGGTCGACGGCTTCGCCGCCAGCGCCTTCTCGAGCTCGTGGATCGCGGTCATCTGGTCGACCTTGATGCCGGCGTTGCGCAGCAGGGGCAGGTCGCGGTCGAACGTCGCCTGGATCGAGTTCTGCGCGCCGTGGAACTTCCACACCGCATACGCCGCCAGCGCGATGAGGACCGCACGTATCCAGCGCTCCACCGCCAGCGCGCGCAGGATGATCGCCTGCCGCAGCGCCTTGCCACGGATCACCATCGGGGCGTCGTCGGCGGGTCCCCGCCCGTGTGGCGGGCCTGCCACGAAGTCGCCACAGCGCAGGCAGCGCCACACCTCGCCGAGCCCGGTCGTCCCGCTGAGCCGCTCGGCCAGGGCGACGTCGTCGGGTGCGTAGGTCACGTGTCCGCGCCGCGCGCACGTGCGCAGCTCCCACGTCGCATGGTCCAACACCGAACCCATCATGGACTCCTCACTGCCGGCCGGGGCGACACCGCAGGTCGCCCAGCCGACGACGCTACCGACGCTTGCTGGCACTCGTACCCCCGCACCGCATATCCGGGAAGTGACGTTCGTGCATAATCGCGATCACCGGGATCGGGGGCGACGTGGCTTCATTTAGCCGATGGTGGCTGCAGCCCAGTCATTACGACTGGCTGAGCGGATACCTCCACGCCCACGGCATCAGTGCCGCCGCCCGGATCATGATGGCCGGAATCTCGGCGTCGCTCGCCCTGTGCCTGGTGGCCCTCGTACTCGGCACCGACGGACCCAGCGATCCGCTGTCCATGGCGATGACGTGGACCGCCTTCGCCGGCGGAGTGTCCGGCATGATCCTGTGGACGGTGCGCTGGCCGACACGCGCGCAGGCGGTCGCGTTCGCCGTCGTCACCAACACCTCGATCGCGCTGGCCTGCCTGGCCTACCCCGCTCCGATGGCCTCGCTGGTCGGCTGCATCGCCTTCGCCATCAGCGGTGCGTACATCGCCTTCTTCCTCACCTCGAAGTACGTGGTCTACAACTTCACCGTCGCCACGGCGGTCGCCGGATACGCGGCGTTCAGAATGATGGCCGACGGGCACGTCGCCCTGGCCCTGGTGGACCTGTTCCTGGTGCTCCAGGTGAACATCGCCATGCCCCTGGCGATTCAGGTTCTGATCCGCGCGCTCGGCAACGACCTGGTGCGGGCCGACCTCGACCCGCTGACCGATCTGTGCAACAGACGGTCCTTCATGCTCGAGACGATGGGACTGATCCTCGCCCGACCGGCGGCCGACATGTTCCTGCTCGTCGCGGTGATCGACCTCGACGACTTCAAGTCCATCAACGACCGCCACGGCCACCTGGCGGGCGACCGCGCTCTGATGGACGTGGCGAAGGCCCTGCGGGCCAGCACCGCCGACACGGCGGTCGTCGCGCGCAGCGGAGGCGAGGAGTTCATCGTCGCCGACACGTCTCACAGCGGCGACGCGGGCCCGCTGGCCCAGCGGATCTGCGAGGCCGTCGCCGACCTGCCGGTGTCCATCACCGCCAGCGTGGGCACGGCCTGCGCCCGGTTGGAGGGCGTGCCCGCTCCGCAGCACGCACCGATGGTGGACTATCTCGTCGGCGTGGCGGACAAGGCGATGTACCGCGCCAAGCGCAGCGGCGGCAACCGCAGCCACCACCAGGGGGTGACGGCCTGAGCGGTGCTCAGCGTCCGGATGACGCGCAGGCGCAGTCGAAGTCGCCCACCAGCCCCCGGGGCAGGTCCGCGCCCCGGAAGATCCCGCTGCCTGCCGTGGTCGACGACAGCGCGTCGGCCGCGAGGATGACGGCGGCCCCGGTCCAGGTGGTGCGCTCTACGGGCCAACGCTTGCCGTCGCTGAAGACCAGACCTGTCCAGTACGAGCCGTCCTCCTCGCGGAGGTGATGCATGGCGGCGAACTGTTCGTGCGCCCGCACCGAATCACCGATGGCGTCCAGGGCCATTACCAGTTCGCAGGTCTCGGCGCCCGTCACCCACGGCCGGTGGTCGACGCAGCGAATGCCGAGACCGGGCACGACGAACCGGTCCCAGCGCTCGTCGATGCGCGCCTGGGCCGCCTCCCCGCGCAGCGCGCCACCCAGCACCGGGTAGTACCACTCCATCGCGTGGTCGTCCTTGAGGGTGAACGCCTCGGGGTGCTCGGCGATCGCGTGGCCGAGACTGCCCACGGCCACCTCCCACTCCGGCCGGGACTCGCCGAGGTGGTTCGCCAGCGCCAGCGCGCAGCGAATGCTGTGGTGGATGCTGGCGCAGCCCGTCAGCAGTGCCTCCTGGATGATTCCCGAAGGGCTTCTGGCCCAGGCGATCTGGCCGCCGTCGAGCTGCATGCTCAGGACGAACTCGACGGCCGCCTGGACGACCGGCCACATCGACCGGGCGAAGCCGAGGTCTCCGGTGATCAGCACGTGGTGCCACACGCCGGTGGCGACGTAGGCGCAGAAGTTGCTGTCGCTGTTGCCGTCTTCGAGGACACCATCGCGCATCTGAATCGGCATCGACCCGTCGGCACGCTGCACGTCGCGGCACCACTCCAAGGCCGCCCGCGCGGGCTCCCACATGCCGGCGGCGGTGAGCGCCATCGCGTTCTCGACGTGGTCCCAGGGGTCGGTGTGCCCGCCCACGAACCAGGGCAGCGCACCCGAGGACTCCTGCGTGGCGGCGATCGACGACGCGGTCTGCCGGCACTGTTGCGGCGTCAAGACGCCTGACACACCAGGAATGTCGTGACGCCGCACGGATCAGGCCGCCGAGCTTGGAGAAATGGACGGCTTCTCGAAGTACAGGGCCACGCTCTTGCCGATCAGCGGGTTGAGCAAGGACTCGGCGTTGCGGGTCAACCACGGCCGAGACATCATGTCCCACACCAACATCTGGTGATACCCCTTGACGAGCGGGTTGTCCGGCTTGTCCACGCCCACGGCACACTTCAGCCACCAGAACGGCGCGTGCAACGCATGAGCATGATGACGGTGGTCGAATCGCATGCCCCTGGCGGCGACCTTGTCGAGCAGTTCGTCGGCGCGGTAGATGCGGATGTGGCCGCCCTCGTTGGCGTGGTACTCGTCCGACAGTGCCCAGCACACCTTCTCCGGCAGCCACCGTGGCACCGTGATGGCAAGTCGGCCACCGGGTTTGAGCACGCGCACCAACTCGTCGATGGCGGCGTCGTCCTGTGGCACGTGCTCGAGGATCTCCGAGGCGATCACGAAGTCGAAGGTGCTGTCGTCGTACGGCAGGTCGAGCGCGTCACCCTTGACCGCCTCGGCCTTCGCCGAAGCGGGCGCCTCGCCCTGTTCCTGCATCGCCTGCAGGATCGCATCGACGTTGTTCAACTCGGCGACGTCCTGGTCGAAGGCGACGACGTCGGCCCCTCGACGGAACGCCTCGAACGAGTGCCGGCCGGCGCCGCATCCCACGTCGATCAGGCTGTTGCCCGCACCCACGCCCAGTCTGTCGAAGTCGACGGTCAACATGTCTTCACTCGTTTCATCGCGCGTTCGTACACCGAAACCGTTTGTGCGGCAACCGATTCCCAACTGAAGACGTCCACGGCGCGGGTGCGGCCGTTGGCGCCGAGCCTGCGCAACTCCAGCGGGGAGTCGAGCAGTTCACCAAGCACTCTGGTCAAGTCGTCGACGTCGCCGGGACGCACCAGGCGGGCGCACACGCCGTCCTCGCCCACGACCTCGGGCAGGGCACCCGCGCGACTGGCGACGATGGGCGTGCCGCTGGCCATCGCCTCGACCGCGGGCAGCGAGAAGCCTTCGTAGAGCGACGGAATGCAGGCCACCTCGGCCGAGGCGAGCAGGGCCGCCAACTCGGCGTCGGTCAGGCCGCTCGAGCTGTGGACGATGTCGGAGATGCCGAGTTCGGCGATCAGCTTCTCGGTGGGCCCGTTGGGCGCGAGCTTCGACACCAGCTGGACGTCGAGATCGCGCTCGACCCGAAGACGCGACACTGCATGCAGCAGGTGACTGACACCCTTGAGCGGCACGTCGGCGCTGGCGATCGCGATGATGCGGTTGCGCACCCGGTCCTCACTCGGGCGGAACAGCTCGGTGTTCACCCCCAGCGGCACCACGTGCAGCTGCTCGGGGTCGACGTCGAAGTCGTCGGCGATGTCGGCGGCCGAGGAGGACGAGACGGTCAGCAGCTCCGGAATCTTGCGGGCCACCTGCTTCTGCATCTCGGCGAACGCGTACCACCGTTTGACCAACGGCTTGCGCCACCACTTGGCGGCGGCGACGTCGACGACGCGGTCGCGGGTGATCGGATGGTGCACGGTGGCCACCACGGGGAGCCCCAGCCTTGCGATCCGAAGAAGCGCGTCGCCCAGGCTCTGGTTGTCGTGGACGACGTCGAACTCGTCGCGTCGCTCGGCGAGGATGCGGGCCACCCGCATGCAGAACGTCTTGGGCTCGGGGAATCCGGCCGTCCACGTCGTGAAGAGCTCGAGCAGATCGATGCGGTCGTGGAGTTCCCTGACGTGCGGAACCCGGAACGGGTCGGGCTCGCGGTAGAGGTCCAGACTCGGCACCTTGGTCAGGCGCACCCGGGGGTCCAGGCCCTCCGGATAGGGCTGCCCCGAGAACACCTCGACGTCGTGGCCGAGTTCTACGAGACCGCGACTCAGATGCCGGACGTAGACGCCCTGCCCACCACAATGCGTCTTGCTTCGATACGACAGAAGGGCAATCCGCATGGCTAATTCACCGCGGCCAGAGTCGGAATCTGCGCTCTGGACATGTGTCCAGACTATAGTTTGACCGGCTAGCTGCCGCAACGCGGCCATCCGGATCGGCCGTAGCCCCGCGACTCACTGCGGCGGAAACCCACCGGTAGCCACCGGCCCCCACCGCACCGGCGTGACTCTGATCAGGCACTTCCCCTGATCGATCATCGCCTGGCGGTACTCGTCCCAGTCGGAGTGCTCCCCGGAGATCGCGCGGAAGTACTCGACCAGCGGTTCGACCGCATCGGGCAGGCCGAGAACTTCTGCGTCCCCGTCAACCTGGACGTACGGGCCGTTGAAGTCCTCGGAGAGCACCGTCACGCTGGCCCGCGGGTCGCGGCGGACGTTGGCCGACTTGGCCCGCTGCGGATAGCTCGCGATCACGATGCGGCCCGCCTCGTCGACCCCGCCGGTCACCGGCGAACTCTGCGGCGAACCGTCCGACCGGAAGGTGGTCAGCACCATGTGATGCCTGGGGCGGACGAAGTCGAGTAGTGCCGTGCGATCCACCCGATCGGCGGTAGCGAACTTGCGAGCCATACCTGCACCCTACGGACGGGGCCCCGTCTGGCGCCTCAGCGTCCAGGACGGAATCCAGTGGGTGACCGACTTGCGGTTGGGGCCGTAGGCGATCTCGTAGGTCACCAGGCCCCACCAGAAGCCCTGTTCGCACAGTCCCCAGCAGCTCAGCCGACCCTCGACGATCGCGTGCATCTGCAGACCGGCCGGGTTGTAGCCACCCGAGCGGTGCGGCTCCCGGGGAAATACCGCAGCCAGGTCCACCAGGACGGGTGTCGGCGGGTCGACGCGGCGAAAGGCCTGCGCCACGGGCTGTCCGTGGTAGCCGATCGACTGCATCTCGCCCACGGTTCGATCATATGTTCGAACGCGGCAGCACGAACGCGAACGCCCGCGGGAATCCGAGTCCGACGAGGCGCGCCGCGCGGACCGCCGCCGGTGACACCCGCCTGACCTGCCCGGACGACGGCTCGTAGCACTCCCACGCGTCGCCGTCGCAGCCGATCACGAGCACCCAGTGCCGTGGGACGACGTTGCCGATCAGCATCGCCACGGGCCGACGTCCTCGCACCGCGCGCTCGACGTCGGCGAAGGCGTCGGCGCGCCGGACTCGCCGCCAGGCGTACCGCACGCCGTACGCGCCGATGGCGTCGGCCATGCCGCGGGGCGTGGTGCCGAGCCTCCTCGGCCAGACCCGATTGATCCCGGCGTGCACCCGGCGCTGTTCGGCGGCGAACCAGGCCTGGCTCGGCGGCGTGGAAGGGGTCGGGTCGAGCAGCGCGCCGGCCATCACGGCGACGGCGGGTCCACACGTCACGCCGTCACACTGCCGAAGCCCCTGCGTCGGAAGCCGCACGCCTAGAGGCTAGGCCGGGCACGATTCCGACGGGGCTTTCGTGGGTATCAGCGAACACACGTGTACCGAAATCCCCCGCGACGAAGCAGGAGAACTTCGATGAGCTTCGACCTCACGCCCACCATCGCCCAACACGACCTGGCCCGCCGCGCACACGTGTTCGCCGAAGAGGTAGTCCGCCCGGTGGCCGCCGAGTACGACGCGCGGCAGGAATTCCCGTGGCCCGTGCTCGAGGAGGCCGCGCGGCAAGGGTTCTACAACCCGCTGTTCTACCGCGATCTGATCGGCGACCCCACCGGGTTGTCGCTGCCGATGTTCATGGAGGAGCTCTTCTGGGGCTGTGCGGGCATCGGGCTGGCCGTCGTGATGCCCGCGCTGGCGCTCTCGGCCATCGGCCAGGCCGCCTCTCCGGAGCAGATGCTCCAGTGGGCGCCGGAGTGCTTCGGCAGTCCGGGCGACCTGAAGCTGGCAGCGCTCGCGATCTCCGAGCCCGAGGGTGGCAGCGACGTGCGCAACCTGCGCACGACGGCCCGGCGTGACGGGGACGACTGGATCATCGACGGGCACAAGATGTGGATCGGCAACGGCGGCATCGCCGACGTGCACGTGGTGAACGCCAACGTCGACCCCGAATTGGGTCACAAGGGCCAGGCACTGTTCATCGTGCCCGGGGGAACGCCGGGCCTGGAGATGGTGCGAAAGCTCGACAAACTGGGCTGCCGCGCCTCGCACACCGCGGAACTGAAGTTCAACTCGGTGCGAGTCCCCGGCGAGAACCTGCTCGGCGGCCACGAGAAGCTCGAGCACAAGCTGGCCAAGGCCCGCGAGACGGTCGAGGGCGGCAAGCACTCTGGGTCGGCCACGCTCGGCGCGCTGGAGCAGACCCGCCCGATGGTCGCCGCCCAGGCACTCGGGATCACCCGTGCCGCCCTGGAGTACGCCACCTCCTACGCAGGAGAGCGCGAGGCGTTCGGCGCCCCCATCATCCACAACCAGGGCATCGCGTTCCCGCTGGCCGACCTGGCCACCCAACTCGACGCCGCCCGGCTGCTGACGTGGCGGGCGTCGTGGATGGCGGCGACCGGCGTGCCGTTCGAACGCGGCGAGGGGTCGATGGCCAAGCTCGCGGCCACTGAACTCGCGGTCAAGACCACCGAGCGCGCGATTCAGACGATGGGCGGCTACGGCTACATCAAGGACCACCCCGTGGAGAAGTGGTACCGCGACGCGAAGCTGTACACGATCTTCGAGGGCACCAGCGAGATCCAGCGGATGGTCATCTCCAACGCTCTGGGCGCCGCGGACGGCCGCCCACCGATGCACGTCCAGCTGGAGCCGACGGGTGGGCCGCTCAACGCTTGGTTCGGGCGCGGAACGCCCGCCCGGACCCGGGTGGCGAACAAGGCCCTCGAGTCGCGTGACCGTGTGCCCGAGCCGGTGACGAACCTGGCGATGAAGGTCCTCAAGCCGCCGACCAAGAAGTGACCGTCGAAGTGTGCAGTACCCCTGGTATCGCCTCTCCGGTTCTGGCAACATTACCGGCCGGTAGGGTTCCTCCGTCCGCACGACCCGACAGGTGGAGATGACAGTGGGATCGAACGTCGCGTATCTCGCGCAGGGAACCGAGGGCGGCGGAGCTGCCCTCGACGAGGTGATCGGTCTCTCGGTGGCCAGCGTCGTCGTCGGCGCCGCCCTGCTGTGGATCGGCTACCAGCACCGGATGCGCAAGATCACCTGGTTGCACGACTTGGGCGAGTGGGCCGGCCGCAAGTTCAACCGGCCGGCCTGGGTGGCGCTGCCCGTCGCGCTGTTCATCACGACCATCATCACCGCGCTGTTCGGCTTCATCTGGGACGTCAGCCTGCACATCGGAAAGGGCCGCGATCCCGGCCCGCTGGCGAACCCCGCGCACTACTTCATCCTGTTCGGGCTCTTCATCCTCTTCGTCGCCGGATGCCTGGCCTGCGTGCTGCCCTACGAGAAACCGGGACCGTCGGCAGTGCGCATCACGCGGCACTGGTATGCCCCGGTCGGCGGCATCCTGATGGCGGGCTGCGGTCTCTACGCGCTCATCGGGTTCCCCCTCGACGACGTCTGGCACCGCATCTTCGGCCAGGACGTCACCCTCTGGGGACCCACCCACCTCATGCTGATCGGCGGCGCCGGCTTCTCCACGCTGACCGCACTGTTCCTGGAACACGAGGGCCGCCGCGCCGTCGGGGAGGACAAGCCCAAGGACGGCCCCGGCATCAAGTTCATCCAGTACCTGGCGTTCGGCGGCATCGTCATCGGCCTTTCGGTGTACCAGATCGAGTTCGACTTCGGCGTCATGCAGTTCCGCCAGGTCTTCGAGCCGATGTTGATCGCCGCCGCCGGGTCGTTCGCCCTCGTCTCGGCGCGGATCATGCTCGGCCGCGGAGCGGCGATCATCGCCGCGATCCTGGCGCTCGCCCTCCGCGGCATCGTCGCCCTGATCGTCGGGCCCGTCCTCGGCGCTCCGATCAACTGGTTCGCGCTGTACCTGGGTGCCGCCGTGGTCGTCGAACTGATCGGCCTCACCTCACTGGTCAAGAAGCCCCTGCTGTTCGGCCTGGTCGGCGGCCTGGGCGTCTCGACGGTCGGTCTGTGGTTGGAGTCCTTCTGGATCGACGCGGTCTACCGGTACCCGTGGCCCACCAGCATCTGGCCCGAGGCGCTCGCCATGGCGGTGCCGGTCGCCGCACTGGTTGGCGTGTGCGGCGCGATGGTCGGCATGGTGTTGACCAACCAGAAGCTACCGAGCCGGGCCATCGGCATCGGCATCGTGGCGCTCAGCGTCATCGCCATCGGCGGCGCCACTGCCAACGGCCTGCGCTACGACGTTCCGCAGAACGCCACGGCGTCCTTCATACTGACCCCGGCCCCGAGCATCGGTGACCAGAAGATGGCGACCGCCGACATCCGGATCAGTCCGCCGGACCTGATCAGCGCCGACCCCAACTGGGTGTCGATCCTGGGTTGGCAGGGCGGCCTGGCCAACCAGCGCGGCATCTTCGTCGACCACCTTGAGAAGGTGGGCCCCGGCCACTACCGCTCGACCGCACCCATGCCGGTCTCGGGGCAGTGGAAGACGCTGCTGCGCGTGCACGACGGCCGGATGCTGACCGCGGTGCCGATCTACCTGCACGGCGACCCCGGCATCGGCGCGGCGGAAGTCCCCGCCGACGCTCAGATGACGCGGCCGTTCGTCTCCGAGATCACCATCCTGCAGCGCGAGCGCAACCCCGACACCCCGCAGGTGCTGTGGCTGATCGGCTGCCTGACCGTCCTCGTCGGCACGTTGATCATGATCGGCGGGCTCACCTGGGGTGCGGGTCGACTCAACAAGAACGAGCCGACCACGTCCAAGGCCGAGTTCGAGCCCTCCGGGCAGGCATGACGCACGCGTCTAAGGTCGTCATCCTCGCGGATCACTCGGCGCTGCTGGCAATTCCGGCCTTCGCGCCGGCGATCCTGGTGGTGGCCGTGGTCATCTGGGTCGCGCGCCGCGATCGCCGCCTCGCCGAGGACGAGGACGCCGAGGACGAGCGGACTCACAGTGGGAGTACGGGATTGGCCGACGAAGACGGAGCGAAGTGATCACAGCGGCGACACCCAAGATCCTCGTATCGCTCACCGCCGCCGCGCTGCTGCTGGCGGGTTGCGGCGGGTCGAACGGGTCCGGTGACGGGACGAGCAGCGCGGCTGCCCCCTCCAATTCGACTGCTGCTCCGCAGATGTCGGATCAGCAGGCGCCTCCCGACCAGCTGGTCGTGAACGTAACCATCAAGGGCGGGAAGGTGACGCCCACCAACCAGCAGCTGCAAGCGAAGGTGGGCGAGGCGATCGTCGTGAAGGTCGACAGCGACGCGGCCGACCAGCTCCACGTGCACTCCAACCCGGAGCACACCTTCGACGTCGAGGCGAAGCCCGGTCAGTCGTTCCAGTTCACCGTCGCCGTGCCCGGCAAGGTCGACGTCGAACTGCACGAGCTGAACCGCACGATCGCCTCCATCGCCGTGCAGTGATCCTCGCGCACGGCCTGGGCGGATCCAACGACCTGCCGATCCCGTACACCTACGCGCTGATCGGCGCGGCGTGGGCGCTGACGTTCACCTTCGCGGTCGTGGCGCTGGCGTGGAAGAAGCCCCGGTTCGACCCCGAGCGGCCGGGACGCCCACTGCCGCAGGCGATCACACGGATGGTCGACGCGCCCGCGACGCGCTGGACGGTGGCCGGCGCGGGAGTGCTGCTGGCCGGCTGGTTGACCGTCGCCGCGATCTTCGGCCCGCAGGACGGTGACAACGCGCTACCAGGCACGTTCTACGTGTTGATGTGGGTCGGGCTGGTCGCGCTGTCGCTGGCGATCGGTCCCGTGTGGCGGGTGCTCTCGCCGGTGCGGACCGTCTACCGCCTGCTGCCGCCGTCACGGCGCACCCCGCCGCGGCGGTACCCCGACGCGCTCGGTTACTGGCCGGCCGCCGCCGGACTCTTCGCGTTCGTGTGGCTCGAACTCGCCAGCCCCGACCCCGGATCGCTGGCGGCAGTGAAGATCTGGCTACTGGTCTACGTGCTGGTGACGTTCGCCGGTGCCCTGATCTTCGGCACGAGGTGGACCGCCCGCGCCGACCCCTTCGAGGTGTACGGCATCGTGGCCTCGCGGCTGTCGCCGATGCGGCGCAACCGCGACGGGCGCATCGCCGTCGGCAACCCCTTCGACCACCTACCGTCGATGCCGGTTCGCCCCGGGACCGTGGCGGTTCTCGCGATCCTCCTAGGGTCGACGGCGTTCGACAGCTTCTCCGCGTTGCCGCTGTGGCGCAACTTCGTCGACGACGTGTCGGGCGACGCCCCGACCGTGGCGGTGCTGATGCGTACCGCTGGCCTGGCGGTCTTCGCCACCGTCGTCGCCACGACCTTCTGGCTGGCCGCCCGGGCAACCGGCGGCGTCGATGCCCAGCGCCGTCGCGAACTGCCCGGAAGGATGGCGCACTCGCTGATCCCGATCGTCATCGGGTACGTGTTCGCGCACTACCTGACCTACCTGGTCGAGCGGGGTCAGCAGACCGTGCTGCGGCTGGCCGATCCCTTCGGTACCGGGTGGCTGGGCGGCGTCGAGCCGTCCTACGTGCTGTCCTCGCATCCGACGGTGCTCGCGACGCTGAAGGTCGCATTCGTGGTCGGCGGGCACGTCGCGGGCGTGATCGCGGCCCACGACCGCGCGCTGCACCTACTGCCCAGGCGGCATCAGGTGACCGGGCAGCTCGCGATGATGCTGGTCATGGTCGGTTACACGTTCACCGGGCTCTATCTGCTGTTCGGCGGATAGCCTGAGGACATGCGCGCGCTGATCGTCGTCGACGTACAACGGGACTTCTGCGAAGGTGGGTCACTGGCCGTCGAGGGCGGCGCTGCGGTGGCCCAAGCCGTCACCGATCTACTCACCGATCCGGTCCGGCGCGCCGCCTACGACCACGTCGTCGCGACGATGGACTACCACGTCGACCCCGGCGAGCACTTCTCCGACGAGCCGGACTTCCGGGAGACGTGGCCGCGACATTGCGTCGTCGGCACCGACGGTGCCGAGTTCCACCCGGCCTTCGACGCCTCCTCGGTGGAGGACGTGTTCCACAAGGGCCACCACTCGGCGGCCTACAGCGGGTTCGAGGGGTTCCACTGCGATCACGGCACCACCCTCGGAGACTGGTTGCGCGAGCACCACGTCGACCAAGTCGACGTGGTCGGGATCGCCACCGACTACTGCGTAAAGGCCACCGCGGCCGACGCGGCGGCCGAGGGCTTCACCACCCGAGTGCTGACGGACCTCATCGCGGGCGTGTCACCGACGACGACGACCGAGGCCCTCGAATCGCTTCGGGCCTCGGGCGTCGCCGTCGTCTGACGAGACGGGTGTCTCCTACTGAACGCGCGCGGCGTCGTCCTCGTCGTCGTCACCGTCGAGGTGCACGTCGTGGACGGTGACGTTGACCTCGGTGACCTCGAGGCCGGTCATCCGCTCGATCGCGGCGATGACGTTGCGGCGCAGTCCGGTCGCGAGGTCGGCGATGGAGACGCCGTACTCGGCGACGATCTCGAGGTCCACCGCGGCCTGCTTCTCGCCGACCTCGACCGAGACCCCCTGGGAGAGGTTGACGTTGGCGCCCGGGATGCGCTCCCGCAGCGCGCCGACGACGCGCGACGCACCGCCGCCCAGGTCGTGGACGCCGTGCACCTCACGGGCGGCGATGCCGGCGATCTTGGATACCACGGCGTCGGCGATGGTGGTGGTGCCCTGCGAGGTCACCAGCGTCGAGTCGCTCGAGGTGGCAAGGCCCTTGGCGGGTTGGGTGGTGGTCATGATGATCGGATCTCCTGTCGTGTGAGGGTTCTCCATCCACGCCGGGTCGGCGTGGCATGGTCGTGACGTTGGGCGACGTCAGCGCGAGGTGGACCGCCCCGACTCGTGGCCGCGGCCACGGCGGTGGATTCGTTCGTCGACCTTGCGGCGTAGGAATCCCCACGTGACCCGGCCGAGACCGGCGTACAGGCGGCTGGCGAGGCTTCTCCGTTGAGCGCTCATGTGATCGTCCTTCGTCGAATGAGTGAGTTGGGTCCGGCTGGCGAAACGCCCTTGGCGCGGTCGTACCTCAGCGAACTCGTCGTCGTCGAGGTCCGGTCGTCGTGGCGGCAGCGTCCCCTTCCCAAGTGATGGTCACCAACGCCAGGCTGGCGACGGGACGCCGCCGGAATGGTGACGTCATGGAATGAGTCGGCGAACGAGGGCCAATCCGAATGCCGGCCGCCAGTGAGGCTGATCACATGCTCGCCTCCGACCGAGATCCCCGTCAGCGGGCTAATTCACGACTGCCCTAATTGACGCCTCGCGCTGTGCATTGACAGCTATGACACAGTCGCTGGCGAATATCATGAGTCCATCTGCAGCCTGGATCCTCCCCGGCCCGCCGTCGGAGTTTCAAGGAGTCTTCGCGATGATTGGCATCGGCCAGCAACCGGACGTCGACGGGGACGACGTCTTGATGGGCATGGCCGGCCTGGGCGATCGCGCGGCCTTCGAGACCATCGTGCACCGGCAGGGTCCGCGGCTCTACCGCTACGCGCGCCGGATGCTGGCGAACGAGTCCGACGCCGCAGACGTCGTTCAGGCAACCCTCCTGAGCGCGTGGGAGCAGCTCGGCTCCTACCGCGGCGAGGCGTCACCGAGGAACTGGCTCTTCGCGATCTGCTCGATCGAGATCACCGATGCCTATCGGGCCACCCGGACGCAGACCACCGACGACGCGCTGCGGGACCGCACCGGCGGCGAACGCGGCCGTGACCCCTTCACCGTCGCATCCAATTCGGCGTTCCTGACCGAGCTGGAGGCCGCCCTCGGCGACCTCCCGCCGCGTCAGCGCGCGGCATGGGTCCTGCGCGAGGTGGAGGCCATGACCTTCGCCGAAGTCGGCGAGATCCTCGGCACCAGTCCCGACGCGGCGCGTGGTCATCACTGCCGCGCGACGGCGACGCTCCGCACGCGGATGACACCGTCGCGATGAGTCGTGTGCGGCCCGTGCGGTGACAGTGAGCGCCGACACACAGAAATTGACGTCGGTTTGCAATCGCCCGTAACCGGGCAGTTCACACCCGGTGGCCGACCGGCATACCTGACATCAGTGCGTCTCGCCCGTCGAGCCCCCGCGGCCGATCGCACCGTATCGTCGCCTTGTTCCATCTTCACCCGACACGGAGTGTGCACTTTGGCCCCACCCAGCTCGCCCCCCACCAGTTCCAAGGACACCGCGACGCCGCCGGTCATTCCTGCCGCGCAGCCCGGCGCCCCCGCCAAGGACCAGATCCAGTGGGAGATGTGGCCAGGAAAGGCCTACCCGCTGGGCGCCACCTACGACGGGTCGGGCAGCAACTTCGCGGTGTTCAGTGAGGCCGCCGAGTCCGTCGAACTGTGCCTGTTCGACGCCGACGGCAATGAGACCCGGCTGACGCTGCCCGAGGTCGACGGCTACATCTGGCACGGTTTCGTGCCCGACGTCGAACCGGGACAGCGCTACGGGTACCGCGTACACGGTCCCTACGACCCGTCGTCCGGGCAGCGCTGCAATCCGAACAAGCTGCTGCTCGACCCGTACGCAAAGGCCATCGACGGCACCTTCCAGTGGGACCAGTCGCTGTTCTCCTACGACTTCGGCGACCCCGACAGCCGCAACGACGACGACTCGGCGGCGAGCATGCCGAAGTCCGTCGTGATCAACCCGTTCTTCGACTGGGGCACCGACCGGCCGCCGCAGCACGAGTACGCCGACTCGATCATCTACGAGGCTCACGTCAAGGGCCTGACCGAGACGCATCCCGACATTCCGGAGCGCAGCCGCGGCACGTACGCCGCAATCGCCCACCCGGTGATCATCGAGCACCTCAAGGAATTGGGCATCACCGCGATCGAGCTGATGCCGGTGCACCACTTCGCCAACGACTCGACCCTCATCGACAAGGGGCTGTCGAACTACTGGGGCTACAACACGATCGGCTTCTTCGCGCCGGACTCCAAGTACGGTGCCAGCGCCACCCCGGGTGGTCAGGTGCAGGAGTTCAAGGCCATGGTGCGGGCGCTGCACGAGGCGGACATCGAGGTCATCCTCGACGTGGTCTACAACCACACCGCCGAGGGCAACCACATGGGGCCCACTCTGTCGATGCGCGGCATCGACAACGCGGCCTACTACCGGCTCGTCGACGACGACAAGCGCTACTACATGGATTACACCGGCACGGGCAACAGCCTTAACGCCGGCAATCCGCATGCGCTACAACTCATCATGGACTCGCTGCGGTACTGGGTCACCGAGATGCACGTCGACGGCTTCCGCTTCGATCTGGCATCCACGCTGGCTCGCGAGTTCTACGACGTCGACAAGCTCTCGACGTTCTTCGAACTGGTGCAGCAGGATCCGACGGTCAGCCAGGTCAAGCTCATCGCCGAGCCGTGGGACGTCGGCCCCGGCGGCTATCAGGTCGGCAACTTCCCTCCGCAGTGGACCGAGTGGAACGGCAAGTACCGCGACACCGTCCGCGACTTCTGGCGCGGCGAGGACGCCAGCCTCGGCGAGTTCGCCTCGCGCCTGACCGGATCGGCGGACCTCTACGAGCACACCGCGCGCCGACCCGTCGCGTCGATCAACTTCGTCACCGCGCACGACGGCTTCACGTTGCGAGATCTGGTGTCCTACAACGAGAAGCACAACGACGCCAACGGCGAGGACAACAACGACGGCGAGAGCAACAACCAGTCCTGGAACTGCGGCGTCGAGGGTGAGACCGACGACCCGGAGATCCTCGCGTTGCGCGCGCAGCAGGTGCGCAACTTCCTGACGACGAACATCCTGAGCCAGGGCGTTCCGATGATCTGTCACGGCGACGAGCTGGGCCGCACTCAGGGCGGCAACAACAACGGTTACTGCCAGGACAACGAGATCACCTGGATCGACTGGTCGAAGGCCGACGAGTCGCTGATTGCCTTCACCCAGTCGGTGGCCGCGCTGCGGAACGCGCATCCGATCTTCCGTCGGCGGCGCTTCTTCGACGGACGACCGGTCCGCGTGCGGGGTTCCGAACGCCTGCCGGACATCTCGTGGTTCCGGCCCGACGGCTCGGAGATGGTCGACGAGGACTGGGATTCCGGTTTCGGCAAGTCCATCACCGTCTACCTCAACGGCCAGGGCATCCCCGATCTGGATCCGCGCGGTCAGCGCGTGACCGACGATTCGTTCGTGATGTGCTTCAACGCTCACCACGAGCCCATCGACTTCACGCTTCCGCCAAAGGAATTCGGCTCGGCGTGGCAGCCGGTGATCTACACCGTCGAGGGTGCCGTCATGGAGGGTTCGCGGCCGGTGCCGGCGAACACCCCGTTGACGGTCGAGGCTCGCTCGGTGATGGTGCTGCAGGCCGCCCCCGAGGACTCGGAGCAGTAGACGCAGGCCGGATGGCCCACCGGGTGGTGGGCCATCCGGCCGCGTAGCGGTCCTACCGCTATTCCACGATGTCGAAGAACGACGCGCCGTCTTCGGGCGTGCCGTCGATCTGACCACGCTCGGTGCCGTGGCGCTGTGTGTCGAGCCTGTCGAGCTCGTCGTCGGAGACCACCTCCAGCCCGCCGCCCGCGTCCGAGTCGTGCGCGTCGGTCGCCTCGTCCTCGTCCTCGTCGTCGAATTCGGCGGTCACGTCGGGCACTTCTTCGGACAGGCGTTCGTCGAGGGTCTCGTCGTCCTTGGCCTCGATCCAGCGCTCGGGCGGATCGGCGACCTCGTCGCCGTCGGCGTTGCGGATCTCGTCGGAGTCGAGCTCTTCGGACTGCGACAGCGGGAAATCGTCGAAATCGGATGTGGACATCCCGCCATCTTGCCCGACGAGTCCGCGGCGCAAACCCCACGTCCCCGTAGTTACCTCTGCGACAGAGGTAACGTGGTCGCATGCACACCAGCACCGACCTCGCGGCCGACCTGCTCTCGACCGCGGGCCGCTTCCGCCGCCAGGTCCGCCGATCCGGCGGGGGTCCACGTATCGGCTCCGGGCTCCCCGAATCGCAGGCCGAACTGCTGCGACTGGTCGGCCGCCAGCCCGAGATCTCGGTGCGGCACGCCGCCGCCGAACTCGGACTCGCGCCGAACACCGCCTCGACCCTCGTATCGCGGCTGTGCGCCGACGGCCTGCTGGTGCGCACCGTCGACCCCGACGACAGACGCGTGGGCCGCCTGCGGCTCACCGAGTCCGCCCAGCGGGTCGCCGACGAATCCCGAGCCGGTCGCCGGGCAGCCCTCGGCGCCGTGCTCGCGCGCCTGGACGCCGATCAGCGCGACCGCCTGCGGGACGGCCTGGCGGTGCTCGCCGAGGTGACCCGCCTGCTACACGAGGAGGACGCATGACCGAGCCGGCCGTCCAATGCCGCCACCTGACGCATCGCTACGGCGACTTCACCGCCGTCGACGACGTCACCCTCGAGGTACGGGCCGGCGAGACCGTGGGCCTACTCGGCCCGAACGGGGCGGGCAAGACCTCGGTGGTACGGGTGCTGACCACCCTGACCCCGGTCCAGCACGGCGAGGTGCGCATCTTCGGGCTCGACGCCAGGTCCGACACCATGGACATCCGCCACAACCTCGGCTATGTGCCTCAACAACTCTCGATCGAGTCGGCGCTGACGGGCCGGCAGAACGTCGACCTGTTCGCCCGGCTCTACGACGTGCCACGCAAGCAACGCCGCGCACGCGTCGACGAAGCGCTGTCGGCGATGCAGCTGCTCGACGTGGCCGAGAATCTCGCCGGTACGTACTCCGGTGGCATGGTGCGCCGGCTGGAACTCGCCCAGGCCCTGGTGAACCGGCCCTCCCTGCTGATCCTCGACGAACCAACCGTTGGGCTCGATCCCATTGCCCGCGACGGGGTCTGGTCACAGGTTGCCGCGATGCAGGAGGCCTACGGCATGACCGTCCTGCTGACCACCCACTACATGGAGGAGGCCGACGCGCTGTGCGACCGCGTGGCGCTCATGCACCACGGCGTGCTGCAAACCGTCGGGTCACCACACGACCTGAAGTCCGCTTTGCGCACCGACGCCTCGCCCGATCCGACGCTAGAGGACGTGTTCAGGCACTACGCCGGGTCCAATCTGACGGAGGACGCGACCCGGCGGGGCCTCAACGAGATCCGTTCGGCGAGAAGGGCGGCGCGCCGTGCCAGTTGATCTGATCCGCGCCCCCCGCGGGGTGCGGCGCGCGGGCGGATTGTCACGCCGCATGGGCGCGTTCGCGCTCGTCGAGTTGCAGAAGCTCTCCCACGACCGCAGCGAGCTGGTCACCCGCATGGTCCAGCCGGCGTTGTGGCTGTTGATCTTCGGACAGACGTTCTCGCGACTGCACGTCATCGACACCGGCGGCGTGCCGTACCTGGCGTTCCTGGCGCCGGGCATCATCGCCCAGTCGGCACTGTTCATCTCCATCTTCTACGGCATCCAGATCGTGTGGGACCGCGACGCGGGCATCCTCGCCAAGCTGATGGTCACTCCCGCACCCGCGTCCGCGCTGATCACCGGCAAGGCCTTCGCGGCCGGCGTGCGCTCGGTCGCCCAGGTCGTCGGCGTGATGGTGATCGCCTATCTGATGGGAATTCACCTGACTGCCAACCCCATTCGCATCCTCGCGGCGATGGCGGTGGTGGTGCTAGGGTCGGCGTTCTTCGCCTGCCTGTCGATGACGCTCGCCGGTCTGGTCCGCAACCGGGACCGCCTGATGGGCATCGGGCAGGCCATCACGATGCCGCTGTTCTTCGCGTCCAACGCCCTCTACCCGGTCGACGTGATGCCCGGGTGGTTGCGGTGGCTCTCGGCGGTGAACCCGTTGAGTTACGAGGTCAACGCGCTGCGGGCGCTACTCATCGGCATGCCGGGCAACACCCTGCTCGACGTCGGCGTGCTGCTGGTCGCCGCGACGCTCGGAGTGTTCACCGCGTCCTCGCTGTTGCGGCGGCTGGTCAGGTAACACCCGCCCGACGCGGCGCCAGCAGGTCGTAGACCGTGACACCGCCGACGGTGGCGGCGGGAAACTGGCTGCGGACCCACTGCAGGATGTCGGAGTGCGCCCGCGCCACGACGTCGGCAGCCACCCTCTTGCCGTTCGCCGCGGCCGTCGGCGCACGACCAACGCCCCGCGGCGCGAGGTAGTACGTGACCCGGTGTGCGGCAACGTCTTCCTGGAACTGCTGCAGCGTCGGCGTGGGGTCGGCGCCGGAGAAGCCGCCGATCGCCATGACCGCCGTACCAGTGGCCAATTCCAGACCGGCCGCTGACGTCGAGCGGTCCACCGCTGCCGACCAGGGCGTGTCGGTCTGCTCCAGCAGGGCGTCGAGCTGGGGGTTGCTCATCGTGCGCCCGCCACTGAATCCCGTCCCCGGGCGACCGACCGAGGGAGCGATGCCCTGATGCGACGAGGCGACGGTTGCCAGCGCATAGGCGGTGGGCCCGCCGAGTGCCGCGATCAGCGCGACCGTCAGCAGCGCCGGGCCGAGGTGGCGACTCGCGACGCGAGCATGGGCGGACCAGATCGAGGCAGTCCCCGCGACGACCGTCGCACCGAGCACGCCCCACCGCAGCGCCGTCGGCGACACCGCGCCGCCGCCGAGCCGCCACCAGCCCCAGAGTCCGGCGGCAAGGAGGATGGCGCAGAGCGACATTCGGCCCGCCAGTCCCTCGCGGCGCGTCCAGGCCTCGGCGACGCCGATCGCGAAGATCGCGGCCACCGGCGGCGCGATGGACAGGCCGTAGTAGGGGTGGACGGTGCCGTGCATGAAGCTCAGCACCAGCCCGTCGACCAGGAACCACCCGCCGAACAGCACGGCACCGGCGCGCACCGGGTCGGTGCGCGGCGCCGTGGCCCGTAGCGCGACCGTCAGCACCGTCGCCGCCACCGCGGCGGGCACCAGCCAGCCGATCTCGAACCCGAACTCTCCGGCCAACAGCCGGCCGAGCCCCTGCGGATGTCCGCCGCCGAGCGGTCCCCAGCCCTGACCACCGTGTCCCACGACCCGTGCCAGGCCGTTGTAGCCGAGCACCAGATTCATGAAGTCGTTGTCGGTCGACCCGGCGATGTACGGCCTCGACGAGGCTGGCCACAGCATCGTCAACAGCACGAACCAGCCGGCCGAGATCACGAACGCCGCGGCCGCGCCCAGCAGGTGCAGCATCCGGACGCGCAGTCGCACCGGCGCGGCGAGCAGGTACGCCCCGACCAACGCCGGCAGGACCATCACGCCCTCGAGCATCTTGGCCAGGAACGCGAGGCCCAGCGCCACCCCGGCACCGGCCAACCACCTGCCCGATCCCCGCCCGACGGCGCGCACGGTGCAGTAGGCGGCGGCCGTCATCAGCAGGACCATCGCGGCGTCGGGATCGTTGAAGCGGAACATCAGCACCGCCACCGGCGTCACCGCCAGTGCGGTTCCGGCGAGCAGGCCCGCGCCCGGCCCGCCGATCCGTCGGACCGCTCCGTAGAGCAGGGCGACGGCGCCGACGGCCATCAGTGCCTGCGGCACCAGCATGCTGGCGCTGCTGAAGCCGAACACCTGACCCGAGAGACCCATCACCCACTGCGACAGCGGCGGCTTGTCGACGGTGATGAAGTTGTGGGCGTCCAGCGAGCCGAAGAGCAGTGCCTCCCAATTGGTCGAACCAGCCTGCACGGCCGCGGCGTAGTACTGGTTGGCCATGCCGTTGACCGTGACGTTCCACAGGTAGAGCACCGCGGTGGCGACGAGCAGCAGGGCCAGGCGAACCCGGTCCCCGGTGAGGGCCCGGACTCGCGGCACGTCCCGCACGAGGTGGGGGACGGTCGGCGGGTCGGCCACGGGCGCGAAGGTCACCTGTGACAGTGATCCACTTCGACATTCGAGTCACCTGTGAAACGGCGGTGAGAGTGCTGCCGACGGTGGCGCGACGCCGGCCTGACCGCCTAACCGCCGACCAGGCGGGCGATCGACGCCATCGGGATGGGCAGCCAGCTCGGGCGGTACCTGGCCTCGTAGCCGGCCTCG
Organism: Mycobacterium sp. NPDC006124; assembly: GCF_040614235.1. Lineage (NCBI taxonomy): Bacteria > Bacillati > Actinomycetota > Actinomycetes > Mycobacteriales > Mycobacteriaceae > Mycobacterium > Mycobacterium sp. NPDC006124. The sequence goes on from NZ_JBEXUA010000007.1 coordinate 61,732, forward strand.
TACACGGCCTTGTCGAGTTCGTAGGCGGCCAACGTTCCGCCGGAGTCCCTCGGGTCGGTGCCGGCCGCTGCGGCGTACCCGTCGCAGAACGACGCGCAGTTGCGGTCCACCCACGCCGTCGCCCTCGCGGCCACGTCGTCGTCGCTCTCGGACCCGTCGACCAGCCGTTGGTAGGCGGCGTACTCGTAGGACCGCAGCACTCCGGCGACGTCCCGCAGCGCGGAGTCCGGCCGGCGGCGCTCCTCGAGCGGTTGGCCGGGCTCGCCCTCGAAGTCGATCACCAGCCACCGCTGCGGTGTGCGCAGCACCTGCCCGAGGTGCAGGTCGCCGTGCACCCGCTGCACGGTTTGCGACACGCCGTCGAGGGCCCGATACCGCCGCTCGATCGCCGGTGCGTACCGCTCGACGGCGGGCACCATCGCGGCCACCGACGTCAGCCGCTCCAGCAGGGCCTCGACGGGAAACGGCTGCTGCTCGGTACCCATCGTGGCGGCCAACGTCTGGTGCACCGACGCGACGGCCTCGCCCAGGCGCCGGGATTCCTCGGCGAAGTCGGCACCCGAGGCCGCCAGGTCCCGCGTACTGGCCGTGGCCATGTCCCAACCCTCCGAGGAGTTGGCGGCGAACTCGGTGACCATGCCCAGTGAGTAGGACTCTCCCCCGAAGGTCGTCTCGAACGACCCGAGCAGCCGGGCGACGTGCGGGTTGCCCGCACGGGCGAGTTCGCGGTTCAGCTCGATGTCGGGGTTGACGCCGGGGGTGACGCGGCGGAACACCTTGAACATCGCGGCGTCACCGAATACCACGCTGGTGTTGCTCTGCTCGGCGCCGATCACGCGGCCGTCGAGGTGCAGCGGCAGTTCGACGCCCGGCTCCTTCAGGAACCGCAGGGGGCCCACGGTGGCCGACTCGTCGATCAGCGACAGCAGGAAGGAGGCCGCGGACGGGTCGTAGAGAGCGTCGTAGCCGGTGTGCACGCCCGCGGTGCCGATGGCCGCGGCACCAGGTTCACCGTCCCAGCGCACCAGCTGCTGGTAGCGGTGGGAGGTGCCGTCGGTGAACTCGACGTCGAGGACCACGAGGTCGAGGTCGCCGCGCAGCGGCACCACCTCGCCGGCCCGCACCTGGGAGAGTTCACGACCCCGGCCCGCGTACCACCGCTGGGTCGGAAGCCATTGGTCGAACGGAAGGTTCATCGCCTCAGTCATCAGTCTTCAAAGCTACCCACGCCGGGTCACGTTGAACCAGCCGATGACGCCCGGCGCACGCTCCACTCGACGCCGTGCGGGTCGACGGCGGCAGGACTCACGTGAGGAAGCGCGCCGCTCCGGTGCGCAGGTAGCGACCCGAATTGGCTTGCCGGTACCCGATCACGCCACCGCTGAACGTCAACGCCACCAAGCCGGCGAGGCCCGGCACCGCGACCATCGCCATCTCGTTCGCCCGCGCCATGCGCAGATACCGCGGGTAGCCCTGGCGCGGCGCCGCAGCGCCCATCGCCGACGCCGGTCCCGCCTGAGCCGACCCCGCGGGCGGCAGCCGATCGGTCGGGATCGATCCGGTCTGGGCCACCGACCCCTGGACCGCCGGGGCCCGCACACCCGCCGAACCCGCCGCGAGCACCCGGGGGCCCGCGGGGGGTGACCCGCTGATCGGACGCGGCGTCGCGACGCGGATCTGCGGAACCACCACCGGTGCCTGCAGCACCGGAAGACCCGACGATCCCGTCGACAGCGGTACCACGCCGCCGGTCCCGTCGACGTCGACGACCGACGGCTCCTCCTGCAAGGTCCGGAACGTCGGCGACGGCGTCGGTGGCGGAGCGGGTGGCCGAAATGGGTCATAGGGCGCGTAGGCGTCCATCAGCAGCGAGTTCACCGTGTTCAACGTCTGCCCGACCGACGTGTACGCGGCATAGGGATCGGTCAGGTTGAGCGACCAGCGCACGCTCTCGTATCCGGGCACCGGGATCGACGGCACCGGGACGGCGATCGGCGGGGTGAACGGCAGCGCCACCTCGACGGTGCTGCCCCGGCGGGCCGGCTCGGGCGACACCACCTCGGGTGCCGGCACGTCCGGCTTCGCCTCGACCTCCCCGGTCGACGGCCGGTCGCGTTTACGCCCGGGGGAGGCCCCGCCGACCGGGACGTCGGGCGTCGTCAGCGTGCCGGGCACCCGGCCGTTGCCGAAGATGCTCAAGGGTTTGCCGAACATGTCCCGCAGTTGCGTGGCGATCGTCTGGGGGATGTCGAAGATGCTGGGCGGCCGGACTGCCGGCGTGGCCGTCGGTGGAATGCCCGTCGTCGGCTCGGGTTCGCTGGATGATGGCGTGTCGGTGCCGGGGTCGGTCGGGGTGCCCGAGTCATCGGGGTCCGCGGCCGCCACACCCATGCCAAGGCCGCCCATTAGCAACGCTGCAATCAGCGCAGCAATGACCCTCGACACTGCGAGCACGGGCTTCGGCACGGCCCTCCCGTTTCAGCTAAATTTAACGTCTGAGCTGGTGAAATGGCGCGACCTGATTGTCTCACACGAGACCGCTGTGACGACGATCTTCGAGCCCCCGACAGCGGCCAGCGAACCGACGCACGACGTCGCCCCGGCGCGTCCGGGAGCCACGGCGGTAGGGTGCGGACGTGGCATCCGGTGACTCGTTGCGCGACCATGGCGACCCTGGCGACGCCCCGTCCATTCCGCCGCCCTTGACCGCGGTGCCGAGCGCCACCCGACCGTCGGCCGCCGAGGAGGCCCGCACGATCGCGGCGTCGACCAACACCGGCACGCTGGCCTCGCTGACTGCGAGCGGTGACCCGTGGGCGTCCTTCGTCACCTACGGACTGCTCGGCGGAGCCCCGGTGCTGTGCGTCTCCAACCTCGCCGAACACGGACGCAATCTGGCCGGCGATCCGCGCGCCAGCATCGCGATCGTCGCCGCGGCGACCGACACCGATCCACTCGCCAATTCGCGGATCACCCTCGCCGGCGTCGTCGAGCGGCCCACGCCCGACGAAGCCGCGGCAGCCCGCCAGGCTCACCTCGACGCGGTCCCCGCGGCGAAGTACTACGTCGACTACAGCGACTTCACGCTGTGGGTGCTGCGCGTCGACCGGGTCCGCTGGGTCGGGGGCTACGGCCGGATGGACTCCGCCGCCGGACCCGACTACGCGACCGCAGAGCCCGACCCGGTCCAGGCGGTCGCGGCGGGGGCCATCGACCACCTCAACGCCGACCACGCCGAGGCCTTGGCCGCGATGGCCAGGACGCTCGGTGGCTACCCCGACACCACGTCGGCAACCTGCACGGGCGTCGACCGCTACGGACTCGACCTCAAGGTGCTCACCGACCGCGGTGCGGCGTACCCGCGCGTCGGGTTCGCCCAGCGCATCGACTCGGCAGACGAATTGCGCGCGGCCACGGTCGAACTGACGCGGCGGGCGCGCGCGACCTGAACCGGCCCGTGCGCGGTGGCCTACGATCACTGCGTGTCCGAGCGCCCCGAGACCTGGCAAGCCGCCTTCGACCTGATCCGCACCCGCGGCTACGAACGCCGCGAGGAACCCTTCAAGCTGGCCAGCGGCCAGCTCAGCCACGACTACATCGACGGCAAGTTCGCCATCGACACCGGTGAGCGACTCACCGTCGTCAGCCGCGCAGTCGCCGACCTCGCCACCCAGACCGGCATCGAGTACGACGCCGTCGGTGGGCTGACCATGGGTGCCGACCCTCTGGCGCACGGCATCGCCATGGTGACGGGCAAGGCCTGGTTCTCGGTGCGCAAGGAACAGAAGCAGCGTGGCCGCGAGCAGTGGATCGAGGGCACCCGCATCGAACCGGGCATGCGCGTCCTGCTGGTCGACGACGTCATCAGCACCGGCGGTTCCACCGAGATCGCATTCGACCGGGTCGTCGCAGCGGGCGCCGTCGTCAGCGGCGTCATCCCGATGGTCGACCGCGGCGACGTGGCGGCCGGTCGATTCGCCCGTCGCAACGTGCCGTTCGCAGCCCTGGTCACCTACCGCGATCTGGGCATCGCACCGGTCAAGGACGTCTAGCCGTCGGCGCTCCTCAGCGCGAGGGCACGACCAGCACCTCGGAGGGGCGTACCCCCACGGCGACCTTCTGTCCCGGGCTGAACTCCCTGGCCTGCGAGCTGCTCAGTTGCGCATGGACGACGGATCCGTCGGGCAGCTCGACGTACACCCGCGAGATGGGACCGAGGAACGCCACCGACCGGACGGTGGCGGCGCCGGTGTCGTCCGCGGTGACGGTGACCGACTCGGGACGCACCATCGCCGTGCCCGCACCGGAGGTGATCGACCCGGGCAGCGTCGGCAGCTCGACGCCGAGCACCGCCGCCCGGCCGTCGGACACGTCGGCGGGCACGCGGTTGTTCAGGCCGACGAACTCGGCGACGAAGGGAGTGGCGGGGTTCGCGTACACCTCCGCGGGCGGGGCGAGCTGCTCGAGGCGGCCCTTGCTCATCACGCCCACCCGGTCGGCGACGGCGAGCGCCTCCTCCTGGTCGTGGGTGACGAAGAGCGTCGTCGTTCCGACTTCGAGCTGTACCCGGCGGATCTCGTCGCGGAGCTGGGTTCGCACCTTGGCGTCGAGCGCGGACAGGGGCTCGTCGAGCAACAGCACGCGCGGTTGGATCGCCAGCGCACGGGCCAACGCCACGCGCTGCTGCTGACCGCCCGACATCTCCGAGGCGTACTTGTGAGTGTGCTCGGACAAACCCACCAGCTCGAGCATCTCGGCTGCGCGCGTTGCCCTTTCAGCCTTGGCGCTGCCCCGCATCTTGAGCCCGAACTCGACGTTCTCCGCCGCGGTGAGATGTGGGAACAGACTGTAGGCCTGAAACACCATCCCCATGTCGCGCTTGTTGGCGGGCACCGACGTCAGGTCCTTGCCGTCGACGGTGACCGTCCCGGAGGTGGCCTTGTCGAGTCCGGCCAGGATGCGCAGCGCGGTGGTCTTGCCGCAGCCCGACGGGCCGAGCAGCGCGACGAATTCGCCGGGCTCCATCTTCAGGTTCAGCCCGTCGAGCGCCTTCACGCTGCCGTAGGTACGGGTGAGATCGGTCAGTTCGACCCCAACTCCACTCATGCGTGACGCCTCCGTCGGGTGACCAGGGAAAGTGCAAGCAGCAGAACGAAACCGAACAGCAGCGTGGCCAACGAGGCCGCCACCGAGGTGGGTCCGTCGGTCTTGCCGAGCGCGACGATCTGGATGGGCAGGGTCTGATACCCCGACAGCGAGGCGATGGTGTACTCGCCGAGCACGACGGCCACCGAGATGAACGCCGCCGACAGCACACCCGACCAGATGTTGGGGACGACGACGCGCGCGATGGTCGTCGCCCAGCCCGCGCCGAGCGACCGCGCCGCCTCCGACAGGGTCCCGAGGTCGATCGCCGAGAGCGCCGCGTCGATCGACCGGTACGAGAACGGCAGCACCACCACGACGTAGACGAAGGTCAGGGTCAACGCCGACTCGCCGAAGAAGTACGTCACCCACAGATAGACGTTCTTCAAGCCGACGACGACCACCAGGGCCGGGATGGTGAGCGGCAGCAGGCACAGGAACTCCACGACGCCCTTGGCCCACGGTGTCCGCAACCGGACCCAGATCATGGTGGGCACCAACAGGATCAGCATCACCACCACGGTCAGCACGGCGAGCAGCAGCGACGTGACGATCGACTGGTAGAGGGCCTCGTCGGTGACGAGGTTGGACCAGGCCGCCATCGTGCGCCCACCCTGGAGCAGGTTGCGCGTGGAGAAGTCGGCCATCGCGTAGAGGGGGAACAGGAAGAAGAGTCCGAAGACCACCCACAGCGCGCCCCTGACCACCCGGGTTCTCATGGCCACCTCATCGCAACCACCGTGACGTCCGCCGGACCAGCAGGCTGTAGGCGCCCATCACCAGGGCGACGACGACGATCATCTCCAACGCCAAGGCGTAGGCGAAGCCCGACTGGCCGAGCACCACCTCGCTGGTGAGCGCGGCGCGGATGAGCAGCGGCACGATCGGGCTGCCCTGGCTGACCAAAGCCGCGGCCGTCGCGTAGGCGGCAAAGGCGTTGGCGAACAACAGGAGCACCGCACCCAGGAACGCCGGGGTCAGCAGCGGCACGGCGACCTGCCGCCAGTACTGCCACGTCGAGGCCCCGAGGCTGACGGCGGCCTCACGCCACTGTTCGCGCAGACCCTCCAGCGCGGGCAGGAACACGATGACCATCAGCGGGATCTGAAAGTACGTGTACACCAGCACCAGACCCGGCAGTCCATAGAGCCAACCGGAACCGGCGAGGTTCCAGCCGAAGTGATCCTGTACCCACAGCGTGAGCACGCCGTTGAGGCCGATCGTCGCCAGGAACGCGAATGCCAGTGCCACGCCACCGAATTGAGCCAGCACGCTGCACAGCGAGATGACACCGCGGCGGATCATCGACGTGGCGGGGCGCGTCACGATCAACCACGCCAGCAGCGCGCCGAACACCGCTCCGAGCAACGCGGTGCTGCCCGAGAGGAACACGCTCCGGCCCAGCGCCGTCAACGCCGTCTCGGAGAACAGCGCGCTGAGCCGAGCCAGGGAGAACCGGCCGTCCTCGACCACCGCGCTCGCGATGACGGTCACGGTCGGCACGATCAGGAAGATCCCGACCACCGCGAAGAACGGCAGCAGCGCCAGGGAGTCGACGAGCCGACCGCGGATCTTGGCCAGGGCGATCAGCCGATCGCCTTGGCCCAGTTGGCCTCCAGGTACTTCTTGGCCGCGTCGCTCTGCTGCTGGGTCACGAAGACCGCGGAACCGTCGACCGGCGGCAGTTGGCGGTAGGCGGTCAGGTCGATCGTACCCGCGGTCACCATGCTGTCCGCGCGGACGGGCCGGGCGCTGCCCTGCAGATAGAGGTTCTGCCCCTCGTCACTGAAGAGGAACTCCTGCCACAACCGGGCCGCCGCGGGATGCGGCGCGTCCTTGTTGACGGCCTGGTAGTAGTAGCCCGCCAAGGCGGCGTTGGGCGGGACGACGACCTTCCACGACGGCAGCTTCTTGGTCTCGGCGACGTTGAGGTAGTCCCAGTCGATGACGACCGGCGTCTGGCCGGACTCGATGGTGGCCGGCGTCGGGTCGACGGGCAGGAAGTTGCCCGCCTGCTTGAGCTTTCCGAAGAAGTTGACGCCCGGGGCGATGTCGTCGGGCGATCCACCCTGGCTGAGGGCGACCATCATGACGCCGGAGAACGCCGCGCCGGCCTGCGTCGGATCGCCGTTGAGGGCGACCTTGCCCTTGAACTCCGGGCGGAGCAGGTCGTCGACGGTCTTGATCTCCGGGACCTTGGCCGAGTCGTAGCCGATGGAGATGTAGCCGCCGTAGTCGTTGACCCAGGCGCAGTCCGGCGCCTTCATCTCGGCGCCGATCTCGTCGAACTTCGCCACCTTGTACGGCGCGAACATCGCGGTGTTGGCCAGTGCGACGGACTGCCCGAGGTCGAACACGTCCGGGGCTGTCGACTTGCCCTTTTGCTGGGTGGCGGCGTTGATCTCGTCCTGGCTGGCCGCGTCGGGCTGGGCGGAGTTGACCTTGATTCCGTACTTGTCTCCGAACGCCTTGATGATGGCGCCGTAGTTCGCCCAGTCCGGGGGCAACGCGATGACGTTGAGCTCGCCCTCCTTCTTCGCGGCGTCGATCAGGCCCGACATGTCGGTCCCGCCGAAGTCGGCCGCCGAGGTCGCCTCGCTCGCGTTGACTCCCGAGGAGGTCTTCTCCCCCTTGTCCTTTGACTCCGGTGGTGCGCACGCGACGAGACCGCCTGCGACGACGAGGACCAAGGCGCTGGCGGCGAGGCGCATCTTCTTCATTGGCGAACCTTCTTATGTGCGGGAGGCACGACGGTGGCGTCGAGGTGACGACGCCTGGTCGTGACGGTGAACGAACCGGGTCTGCACTATCAGTCTGGGGGGACCTTACCGTCGAGCCCACGGGTCGGCAGGCGTTCTCGGGCTGTCCGTCTCCCGTCGCGAGGGGATCTTCGACGCGCAGGGGCAATTTGCCATCCGGGCGCCCATAAGCGCTGGTCGCCACCTAACATCGTGGGGTGGTGGACGGCGAGGCCTCGGGGGAGGCCAGGTTGGACGATCCGGTCGACGAGCTGGTCGACACGGATCGCCTGGCCTTGGCGCGGTCCGAGGACCCCGAGCCCACGGCGCCCGACGACCCCGGTTTCGGATACCTCTTCGACGAACCGGACCCGCCGTCGGAGGAGTTCGCCGAGGAGCCCGAACCACACGTCGAATGGGTCGAGCCGCCGCCTCCCACCGCGGCGGAGGAGCAGACCTTCGACGCCTTCGACGCCAGCACGTGGAACTTCAAGCCCGCGCCGGCGCCGTGGTATCGGACCGGGCACACGGCCGTCGTCGTGGCCGCCGTGTCGATCGCGGCGGTCGCCCTCGTCGTCTCGGTGGTCCTGTTGGCGTTCCGTGGGTCCTCCGGCGAGGCCACCACCCCCGCCGACCAGACCTCGAAAGCACCCGCCGCGTCGGAGGTCCCGACCACCACCACGACCGAGGCCGAGCTGCCTCCGCCTCCCCCGCCGCCTCCGCCACCGCCACCTCCGTCGGCGTCGGAGATCCAGCGGGCACCGGTCGTCGTGCGGCCACCGTCTCGCCCGAGTAAGAAGCCGGAGATCAACGTCACCCGCTCCCCGATGAGCGTGAGTCCCCAAAAGCCTTCTCGGTGAACGACTTCGACGCAGCGGCCCACTTCGCGAATGCTCCCGTGGCGGTGCTTTCGACCGTCGGCGAGGACGGCGCGCCACACGTGGTGCCGGTCGTGTTCGCCGCGCGGACCGTCGGCGAGGCGACGACGCTGTACACCGCCGTCGACGCGAAGCGAAAGTCGACGTGGCGGCTGCGACGCCTGGCGAACATCGCCGCCAATCCGCGGGTGAGCCTGCTGGTCGACCATTACGAGGACGACTGGGCGCGCCTGTGGTGGGTCCGGGCCGACGGCGTGGCGACGGTGCACGAGAGCGGCGAGCAGATGGCCGTCGGCTATGCCGAGCTGCGCGCGAAGTACCGCCAGTACGAGCGGCTTGCGCTCGACGGTCCGGTGGTCACCGTGACGGTGACACGATGGGCGTCGTGGCATGCGTGAACGATCCGCGGGAGGTGGTGGCCGTGTCGGCCGGAGGGAGAGATTCTTCGGTTCGCGCAGCCGGCGGCACCGTCCGGGATCGCCCGTGACGCCGTACACCGAGACCGCCACCGAGTGGGATCCCGCGCTGACGGGCCTTGCCCTCGAACCCGCCTACCAACGGATCGTGTCCCTGGAGGACGAGGCGACCGTGGGGTTCGAGGCACTCGCCCGCTGGCCGTCGATCTGCGGCGCCGATCCGTTGTCGGTATTCGCCAGGGCAGCGGCCGTCGGGGAGGTCGACGCGCTGGACCGGTCGTGCATCGACGCCGCCATCGCGGGCGCGCTCGACGGCGGTCTCGAGCGCGGCACGATGCTGGCGATCAACTGCGAGCCGGCCAGCCGACACGTCGGTCTGGCCGACAGTCAGGTGTTGGCGCGCGGGCACGCCGAACTCGACCTGGTCTTCGAGTTGACCGAGCGCGGCCTGTTGGCGCACCCACGGGCCCTGCTGGCCAAGGTCGCCGCGCTGCGGGCCGACGGGTTCGCCATCGCGCTGGACGACGTCGGCAGCCATCCCGACTCGCTGGCACTGCTCGACATCGTCGACCCCGACGTCATCAAGCTCGACCTGCGTCTCGTACAGTCCCAGCCCGATCGGGACCAGGCCCGCATCCTCGCCGCGGTGCTTGCACACCACGAGCGCACCGGCGCCATCATCCTCGCCGAGGGCATCGAGACCGCCGAGCACCTCGAGCAGGCGTTGGCGCTCGGTGCGACGCTCGGACAGGGCTACCGATTCGGGCACCCCGGGCCGCTCGAGGAACGGGTCCCCGCACGCTGGCATCGCCGCTCGCGACCGCCGCTCACCGAACCCGGGGCGGAGTCGCCGTTTCGCCACCTGGCGGCCGCCGGGCGACTTCGCACCGCCCGCAAGGAGACCCTGACGGCCTTCTCCCGCCACATCGAAAGCCAGGCCACGCATTCGGCGGACCCCCCGATGGTTCTGAGCACCCTGCAGAGCGTCGAGCACCTCACGCCGGGCACGCTGCGCCGCTACCGCGAGCTGGCGAAGACCTCGCCTCTGGTCGCCCTCTTCGGCGAAGGCATGTCGCCGGACCTTGGCGGGGGAATTCGCGGTGTCCACCTGGCGGCCGACGATCCCATGTGCGCCGACTGGATCGTGCTGGCGCTGGGCGCCCACACCGCCGCCGCGCTCATCGCCCGCGAACGCGACGGCGCGGACGCACCGCTCGCCGAGACCGAGCGGCGTTTCGACTTCACCATCACCTACGACAGAGCCCTCGTCACGGCGACGGCACACTATCTGCTGGGCCGGATGATCTGAGTCAGAACAGAGGACAGCTCGGAGCTGACGTGTCACTGTGATGTGATGGCACTCCGGATCATCTCGTGGGGAACGGGCGCGGTCGGCAAGGAGGCGCTGGCAGCCATCCTGGATTCCCGCTCCGAACTCGAATTAGTGGGCGTCAAGGCCCATTCCGAGGACAAGGACGGCGTGGATGCGGGCACCCTACTCGCTCGCGAACCCGTCGGAGTCCTCGCCTCCGTCGACGCCGCCCGGGTGCTCGCGATCGAGGCGGACTGCGTGGTGTACACCCCGAGGCTGACGTCCGTCGACGAGGTGTGCACGATCCTGGCGAGCGGCAAGAACGTCGTCACGACGGCTTTTCTATTCCATCCCAACAGGATTCGGCTCCGCGACCGGGACCGCGTCCTGGCCGCCTGCCTCGAGGGCGGGGTCAGCGTTCATGGCAGCGGTCTGAACCCGGGCAACATCTCCGGCGTGCTGCCGCTGGCGCTGACCGGCATGAGCCGCACCCTCGAGGAGGTGAAGCTGCAGGAGCGGGCCGACTGGTCGGCCTACGACAGCACCTCGATCACCTTCGACAACATGCGCTTCGGCCAGCCGGTCGACGAAATCTCGGCGACGGCAAGTGACTTCCTGGCGTTCAACAGTTCGATCTTCACCGAACAGGTGTGGTTGCTGGCCGACGCGTTACACGCCGGCATCGACGAGGTGACGGCGACCGTGGACGCCGTCGCCGCCAAACGCGACCACGAGATCTTCGACCACGTGCTGAGGGCCGGGACGACCGCCGGTCAGCGCTGGAACTGGGTGGGCCGGCGGCAGGGTCGGCCGCTGGTCGAGATCGAGACGCTGTGGACCGTCGGCAACGAATACCCCGGGCACTGGCCGAAACCGCAGCACGGCTGGACGCTGAGCATCGAGGGCGATCCGTCGATGCGGGTCCACTTCCTCTCGTTGGCGAGCTTCAAGCGCGACGCGTCGATGCTCGAGCACGTCAACGCGGCGAATGTCGCCACCGCTATGCAGGTCGTCAATGCGATACCCGCCGTCTGCGCAGCCGCACCGGGCTTCGCAACCAGCGCGACCCTCCCCCTGGTGCGCAGCCTGATCGGGTTCGGCAACGTCTGAGACGCACCCGATGGGTGTGTCCCAGACCATGATTGGCCGCGCGGCGTGATCAGCGCCGCATTCTTGGCGTGACGCTTGCACCCCCACCAACCGGTTGGGAAACTTCTGCCGTCGCACCGTCCGGGGCCGACGGTCCGAAGGGAGCTGGGCTTGCGCTCTCCGACGGCCGCCCTGGAACCTCGCTTCCGGCACTGGCGACACGACCCGCCCGTGAAGACCTCCGCTGCCGTGCTGTTCCTCGCCGTCGGCGTCGTCGTGGTGTTGGTGTGGTGCCAGTTTCGGGGCGTCTTCGCCGACACCACCGAGCTGACGTTGCTGTCCCCACGTTCGGGTCTGTCGATGGACCCGGGGTCCAAGGTGACCTACAACGGCGTCGAGATCGGTCGCGTGGCCGGGATCGACGCGGTGAACGTCGACGGCACGCCGATGGCCAGGATCGTGCTCGCCGTCGCACCCGCCGACGTGGCGCTGCTGCCGGCCAACGTCGACGCGCAGATCAAGGCCTCCACGGTGTTCGGCAACAAGTACGTCGCGCTCTCGTCCCCGGCCAAGCCCGTGCCGGAGCGGGTCAGCCCCACCAGCCCGATCCGGTCGGCCACCACGAGCACCGAGTTCAACACACTCTTCGAGACCGTCGTCGAGGTCACGCGGCACGTCGACCCGATCAAGCTGAACCAGACACTGAGCGCGACGGCACAGGCGTTGAGCGGCTTGGGAATCCGATTCGGGAAGTCCGTGGAGGACGGCAACGCGATTCTCGACGACGTCAACCCGCTGCTGCCCCGCGTCGGCGAGGACTTCCGCGGCCTGGCCGACCTCGCCGACGTCTACTCCGACAGCGCGCCAGATCTCTTCGACGGCTTGGCGGGTGCGGTGACCACGGCGCGCACCCTGAACGAGCGGCGCTCCGACCTCGACGCGGCCCTGATGGCGTCGGTCGGGTTCGGCAACACCGCCGGGGATGTCGTCGTCAACGGCACCCCGTACCTGGTCCGCGGAGTAGCCGACCTGGTGCCCACCAGCGCGCTGCTCGACGAGTACAGCCCCGAATTGTTCTGCACCATCCGTAATTACCACGACGTCGAGCCGGCGTTCTCGAAGTTCGGTGGCGGCAACGGGTACTCGCTGATGTTGCGCGACGAACTCGTCGGCCCGGGCAATCCCTACGTCTACCCCGACAACTTGCCCCGGGTGAACGCCCACGGCGGTCCCGAGGGGCGGCCGGGCTGCTGGCAGCCGGTGACCCGCGACCTGTGGCCGATGCCGTACCTGGTGATGGACACCGGGGCGTCGATCGCGCCGTACAACCATCTCGAGTTGGGGCAGCCGCTGGCCGCGGACTTCGTCTGGGGCCGCCAGATCGGCGAGAACACGATCAACCCGTAGCCCCCCGAACGCCCCGACGACACCCCACGACGACATCAAGTGTGCTGGGAGATCGCGAATCTTCGATGAATCGCGATCCCACAGCACACTCGATGCGTCGGGGGGACCGGGGGACGGGGGACGGGTGGGTTACAGCAGGCCGAGCAGCTTCAGGTCCGTGACGTACTTGACGATCACCGGCGCCGTGACGTGCGGAATGTCCTTGTCGGGCCCGATCTTCGCCTCCTGCACCGCAGCCCTGAACCGGTCGGTCGGGGCGATCGACCCGTTGAACGGGTGATCCGGGGACTGGTAGTTGTGCAGCAGCGGCAGCAGTGAGGCGTTGCGCTGCTTCTCCGGCAGGCTCCGCAGCGTCGTCTCGAAGCGCTGCAGCCAGTCGCGGTAGTCCTCGATGCGACGGATGGGGTAGCCCGCATCGACGAGCCAGTCGACGAACTGGTCCATGCCGATGCCGTCGTCGTACGGGTTCATCACGTGGTAGGTCTCGAAACCGTCCTGAACCTGAACGCCCAGCGTGGAGATCGCCTCGGCGATGAACTCCACCGGCAGCCCGTCGTAGTGCGCCCGCTGACGCTCGCCGTCGGCCCCGAGCACGTAGAACGATTGCGGCGCAATGCCGGTCGCCACCAAGCTCAGCATCATGCGGGTGAACATGTCGGGCAGGTTGAGCTGGCCGGCGTAGGTGGTGTCGGCGAGGATCATGTCGCAGCGGAACACCGACGCGGGTAGACCGTAGTGCTCGTGCGCCTCGCGCAGCAGCACCTCGCCGCCCCACTTGCTGTTGCCGTATCCGTTGGCGTAGCTCTCGTCGACCGTGCGGGTGGCGCTGACCACGCGGACGTCGGCGTCCTCGTCGTTCTCGGCCGGGTCGATGCCCGCCCCGACGGCGATCGTGGACACGTAGACGAAGGGCTTGATCTTCGTGGTGAGCGCGATGCGGATGAGCTCCGCGGTGCCGAGCACGTTGGGGGCGAACAGCTGGCTGTAGGGCAGGACGTGGTTGACCAGGGCCGCCGGGTCGACGATGAGGTCGACGGTGTCGGCCAACCGTTGCCAGGTGGCGTCGTCGAGGCCGAGGTTGGCCTCGCCCTTGTCACCGGCGAGCACCTCGAGGTGGTCGGCGGCCATCGCGCGGTAGTGCTCGAGCAGCTTGGGGTCACCGCTGTCGAAGGTGTCGTCCAACCTACGGCGCGCGTCGTCGTCGGACTTGGCACGGACGATGCAGATTACCTTGCCGTCGACCAGGTCCATCCGCTCCAGCCATTCCAGGGCCAGATAGCGACCCAGGAAGCCCGTTGCGCCGGTGAGCAATACGGTGCGCACCTCGGTGCTGGCGTGGGGTAGCGACGCGGCCGCGGCGAGGGTGTCCTCGTCGAGGAACTTCTCCAGCGTCAGGTCGGCTGCGCGCACCACCGTCGCGTCGCGACCATGGATCGCGTCGTAGGTGGGTCGCTTGGATCCACCGGCGCGCTGCGCCTCGACGTAGGCCGCGATCGCCGCGAGGTCGCTGGCGGGGCTGACGATCACGCCGACCGGGACGTCGACGTCGAAGATGTCGTGCAGCAGGTTGGCGAAGGTCAAGGCGGACAGAGAATCTCCGCCGAGATCGGTGAACTGCGCATCGGGCTGCACGTCGGAGGCAGCAGCCCCCAGCAGCGCCGTCGCCGCGCGGCTGACGGTCTCGAGGACGGGCCGGTCGGCGCCGCTCTGACGTAGTGCCCGCAGCTCGCCTTCCTGACCGTCGGCCAGGTCGACGTACAGCTGCTCGAGTTCGGCGCCGTAGCGCTCCTTGAGCCGGGGCCAGGCCAGCTTGCGGATGCCGGTCAGCAGGCCGTTCTCCATCGTGAACGGGGTGGTCTCGACGAGGAAGTCGCGCGGAACCTCGTAGGACTGCAGGCCGGCGGTGCGCGCGGCCTCCTTGAGCGAGGCGCTGATCTCAGACTTCAATTCGTCTGCACTGTAACGGGTTTGGGCGTCCTCGGTGGGGACCACCACGGCCAGCAGGTAGGGCCGCGCGCTGTTGCCGTAGATGTAGATCTGACGCACCAGCGGGCTGTCGGTGTAGGCGGCCTCCAGCTTGGACACCGTGACGAACTCGCCCTGAGCCAGCTTGATGACGTTGTTGCGGCGATCCAGGTACTGCACCTGGTCGGGGCCGAGGTCGGCGACGATGTCGCCGGTGCGGTAGTAGCCGTCGGGGTCGAACACCTTGGCGGTGACCTCGGGGCGCTTGTAGTAGCCGGGGAACAGCTGCTCGGACTTGACCAGCAGCTCACCGCGGGGATGCGGCACGTCGGTGCCGTAGTAGCCCAGCTCGGGAACGTCGACCAGCTTGTAGTCGATCACCGGCGGGCGCCGGATCACTCCGTCGACGAAGACCGCGCCGGCCTCGGTGGAGCCGTAGCCCTCCACGAGGTGCATGTCGAGGAACTCCTCGACCCAGGCCTTCAGCTCGGGCGAGATGGGGGCAGATCCGGTGATCGCGCTGACGTACCGCCCGCCGAGCAGGCTCTGGCGAAGTTCTTCGAGGGTGGCGCCGCGGTCGGTTTGGCTGACGTACTCCTGGTAGAGCATGTCCCAGATTCGCGGGACGAAGCTCAGCTGCGTGGGCCGCACGAGTGCGAGGTCCTCCAGCAGGGTGGACAGGTCGCTGCGGGCGGCGAAGTAGACGGTGCCACCGCTGGCGATGCTGCCGTAGAGGATGCCGCGGCCCATGACGTGGCTCATCGGCAGGAAGGCCAGCGTGATCGCGGGCAGCACGCCCTGGTTCTCGTCCCAGTGTGCGTTGGCGGCGGCGCGCCACATGGTCGCGACCTTGCTCTCCGGGTACATCGCACCCTTGGGGGCGCCGGTGCTGCCGGAGGTGTAGACCAGCAGTGCCAGCGGGTCCTCGCCCTCGCCGACGACGGACTGGGGCGACGGCAGCGCCTGGCCTCGGCTCAGCAGGTCGGCCATGGTCTCGACGGCCACCGAGGTGTCTGCGAGGCGCGCCGTGGCGGCCTCGAGCGCCTCGCGCTGGTCGTCGACCTGCGGTTGGAAGTCGAAGACGACCAGTCGAGCGGGGGGTGTCTGGGCACCGAGGACGAGTTCCACCGCGTCGTCGACGTAGTCGATGCTCGAGGCGATGACCACCGGTTCGGTCTCGGCCACGATCGGCTGCAGCTGGGTCTGCGGTGCGCTGGTCTGCAGCGGTACCGAGACCGCGCCAAGTTGCGAGGCGCCGGTGTCGACGACGGTGTAGTCGACGCTGGTGAACCCGAGGATCGCGATCCGGTCACCGGGGCGGACGGGGTCGTTCTGCAGCGCGGCACCGAACGCCTGGATGCGTTCCCAGAGCTGGCCGTAGGTGACGGTGTCGAAGTGGGGCGTCAACTTCGACGTGGTGCGCCCGCCGTCGGTGACGTACTCGACGGCACGCTGGCCCAGTGCGGGCCGGTCGGCGTACCCCTCCATCACCGTGCGGACGAGATCGGGAAGGCGCAGGTCGGGTTGGCCTGCAGCCTCGCTGACGGCGAGATCGGGCGTTGCGGCGGCGAACTGTGCGTCGTCGGCGTACAGATCGGCGATGCGGCGCTCGAGGCGCGCTTCGCGGCTGTTGTTCGACATGGAAGACCCCTTGGAAAGACTGCGTCGTGCACTGCGTCGTGCACTGGAATTGGTGGGGCAGGCGACGTTGCCTGACTCGTCGGGTACAACGTTAGCAAAACTAAAGATCTTCCCCAAACTCGTGACCTGGCAGTTTGCTGTGAGTCGAACCATGTTCGGCTTCGATCGTTATGCTGGCTAAGTAACCTATGGAGAGGTAGAGATGACTCGCACCGAAGACGACACGTGGGATTTGGCCACCAGCGTGGGCACCACCGCGACGATGGTGGCGGCCGCACGGGCAATCGCCACCCGAGACGGCGCGATAGACGATCCGTTCGCCGAACCCCTGGTTCGCGCCGTGGGTGTGGACTTCCTCACCAAATGGGCCACCGGTGAGCTGAACTCGGCCGACGTCGACGCGGGAGAAGCCGGCTGGGGCCTGGCGCAGATGCCCGCCGCCATGGCCGCTCGGACCCGATACTTCGACGGGTTCTTCGCCGACGCCGCCGCGGCCGGGATCCGGCAGGCCGTCATCTTGGCCTCCGGACTCGACGCACGCGCGTACCGGCTGGACTGGCCGACGGGCATGACGGTCTACGAGATCGACCAGCCGGCGGTCATCGAGTTCAAGTCGACGACGCTGACCGGTCTCGGCGCCGCACCCAAGGCCGACCGCCGCGCCGTGGCCGTCGACCTGCGCGACGACTGGCCCGCAGCGCTGAAGGCCGCCGGCTTCGACCCCGGCCAGCCGTCGGCGTGGATCGCCGAGGGTCTGTACGGCTATCTGCCGCCCGAGGCGCAGGACCGCCTGCTCGACGCCGTCACCGAACTCAGTGCGCCGGGCAGCCGACTGGGTAGCGAGGCCGTACCGAACACCGCGGGGTTCGACTCCGAGAAGATGCGGGATCGGATGCGCGAATCCACGGCCAAGTGGCGTGAGCACGGCTTCGACCTCGACTTCACCGACCTCACCTTCGTGGGCGAACGCAACGACGTGGCCGAATACCTCGACGCCCGCGGCTGGTCCTCGGTGGGGACTCCGATGGACAAGCTGTTGGCCACGCACGGCTTCGACTCGATCCCGGAGACCGATGACGACGCCCCCACCATGAGCGGCGTCACCTACATCACGTCGACCCGGAACTGATCCACCGGACTGGAGGTCAGGCCGCCCGCGCGGCCTCGATCTCCAGTTCGGCGGCGTAGGCGCCCTCGCCGCGACCGAGGGAGAAGGTCGCCGCGGTCATAGCGCCGACGGCGAGTATCAGGGCGAGGAGTTCGAGTCCGTCGACGTCGAGTTCCTCCCCGAGCAGCAGTGCGCCAAGGCCCACGGCGACGATGGGTTCCAGGACCAGCATCGCCGGCACCGACGTCTGCAGCGCGCCGGCGTGGAACGCCGACTGCTGCAGCAGCGTCGCGATGATGCCGAGTGCGATCAGCGCGTACGGCGCTGGCGTCGCCAGCAACCCGACGGGCCCCCGCTCGTCGAGCAGGTGCATCACGTACTTGGTGACCACGGCGACCGCTCCGAACAGCACGCCGACGCCGACGGCGAACAGCACCGCCCGGCGCCCGCCCTCCAACCGCCGGGCAACCAGGATGCACGCCGCGATCAGCACGACGCAGCCCAGGGACACGACCGCCGTCATCACCGCCGACGCCGGCCGGTCCGGCGGGCCGGGGCGGGCGAGCAGGACGAAGAACGCCAGTGCCACGGTCAGCAACGCCGCCCACAGCCACTCCCGGCGGGTCACGCGGCGACCGGCCAGTCTCGCGCTCAACGGCAGGGCAAACAGCAACGCCGACACCAGAAGTGGTTGGACGACGATCAGCGAACCCTTGATCAGCGCCAGCGCCTGGAAGACGTAACCGGCGACGGCCACGGCGGTGCCCGCCCACCACAGCGGTCGCCGAAGCAGCGTGGCGAACATGTGGGTGCTGACGCTCTGATCCGCTGGCAGGTCCATCGTGGCGCGCTGCCGCACGACGATGCCGACGGCCATGCACACCGCCGAGCACAGCGCGAAGAGGACGACCAGCCCATGGCCCAACAACGTCCTCGGCACCCTTCATCGGCGATGTGACCTACCCCGTCTCTACACCGTAGAGGTGTCGCCCACCGGCCTCGACCCGAGAGTCCTCGCCAGCCCCCTGAGCTGCGGTGGGATCGAGGCGGTCGGGGACCTTCGTCGATCCATCGACGGCGTGGGCCGCCGTGACGCACCCTGTGTCCAAGAGACCGGTCGTCGACCGAAGGGGACACTGCGATGTACGACCTCGATGAGACCATTCGGGCCCGGCGCTCGACCCGACTGTTCCTGCGCGAGAAGCCGGTGCCACACGACCTGGTCCTCGAAGCCCTCGAACTCGCCGTGCGAGCCCCGTCGAACTCCAACATCCAACCGTGGCGCGTGGTGTTCAACTCCGGACCGGCGCGCGACCGACTGGTCGAGGCGCTCCTCTCCGAGGCGGCCAAGGGCGACCCGAACGTGCCGCCGCTGCCGGAGGAGTTCACCCACTTCCGCCGCGATCTCGGCGCAATCCTGTACGGCACGATGGGCGTCGCACGTCACGATGCCGCCGCGAGAAGGGTTGCGGTGCTTCGTAACTGGGAGTTCTTCCGCGCGCCGCTCGGGGCGGTGGTCTGCATGCACCGCGACCTGGGCTACGTCGACGCCATGGGTGTCGGCATGTTCCTGCAGAACTTCATGCTGGCCCTGACCGCCCGCGGCGTCGGCAGCTGCGTGCAGGTGTCGATCGCCGGCTACCCGGAGGTGATCCGCGACCAACTGGGCATCGCCGAGGACATGCGGATCCTGTGCGGGCTGTCGATCGGCTACCCCGACCCCGACTTCGCGGCCAACACCCTGGACGTGCCGCGCAGCCCGCTCGATCAGAACTTCACGTTCCTCGAGGACTGAGCCACTACTGCAGGCGCGCCAGGTTCTCCACCGAGCGCTTCACGTCACCCTTGATCACCCGGGCGACCAGCGCGCCCACCGGACCGTTGAGCACCGCGCCGCTCAGGTCGGCGACGAGGTGGAACGTCGTGCCGGGCTGATCGTCGCGGATGTCCGTGCGCAGGGAGATCTGGACTCCGCCGAAGCCCTTCCCATACATCTCGATGCGGTGAGGCTCGTCGTAGTTGGTCACCTCCCAGTGGATGGTGTTGCGAAAGCCCTTGACCTTGATCAGCGAGGACACCTTGGTGCCCTTCTCGATGACGTCGGGCACCGGGCTACGCCACCCGCCGAAGATGGTCAGCCACTCGTCGAAACGCCCGAGGTCGGATGCCATCTTCCAGGCGTTCTCAGGCGAGAGTTTGGACTGAACCGCTACGTCGACGCTGGCCATGGGTCACTTCTTACCCGACCGGGGCTGGTTCTACCCGGCCGGCGGCGCGGGAGGCGGGGGCGGCGGTGCCACGCCGACGCCGAGCACCCTGAGCAAATCGGGCTTCATCGCCTGCAGTTGGGCGCCCCAGTAGCCCCAGCTGTGGGTGCCGTCGTTGGGGAAGTTGAAGACGGCGTTGCGACCGCCGAGGGCCAGATACTGCTTCTGGAAGTCCTTGTTGGTGTTGATGGTGATGTTCTCCAGGAACTGCGCGCTGTACTGCACGCCGAAGTCGCCCGCCGCGTCCAGGTCGGAGGTCCGGCCGTTGCCGCAGTAGATCCAGATCGCAGTGTTGTTGGCCACCAGGGTCGGCAGGTTGACCATCGGATCGTTGCGCCGCCAGGCCGGGTCGGTGGAGACCCCCCACATGTCGGTGGCGTTGTAGCCGCCCGCGTCCTTCATGGCGAAGCCGATCATCGTCGGCCACAGACCCGCCGACGGATTCAGGAAACCCGACAGCGAGGCGGCGAAGATGAACTGCGACGGATAGAACGCAGCGAGGTTCAGAGCCGCGCCTCCCGACATGGACAGACCCACCACCGCGTTGCCGGTCGGGGAGATGCCCTTGTTGGCCGCCAGGTAGGCCGGCAGCTCCTGGGTGAGGAACGTCTCCCACTTGTAGGTGGAGGTGCCGTTGCTGCCCTTGGCCGGCTGGTACCAGTCGCTGTAGAAGCTGGACTGCCCGCCGACGGGCATGACCACCGAGAGCCCGGACTGGTAGAACCACTCGAATGCGGGGGTGTTGATGTCCCAGCCGCTGAAGTCGTCCTGCGCGCGCAGACCGTCGAGGAGGTAGACCGCGTGCGGTCCGCCGCCCTGGAACTGGACCAGGATGTTGCGGCCCATGGCCGCCGAGGGCACCTGCAGCCCCTCGACGGGGAGCCCCTCCCGAGAGAACGCCGACGCGGTCGGCACCAGTCCGACCGGGCCCACCACGCCCGGCATCATCGCGACGAGGAATGCGGAGACGGCGAGCCGCCGAGCCCACCGGCGTCGGAACCCACCAACGATCGTCGCCAACACGGCTGAATCCCATCTGTTCGAGTAACTCGTTCAGCGAAAGCTAACAGCGCGAAAACGCCGCGCCGCGCTGCCCACGCGCGGTGTAATCGGCTCGTTATCAAGGAGTTCGGCGAACGACGACACGCCCGCAGATGAGAAGCTCCCGAATGGGGGCTGTGAGATATGAGCGAATAACCTGTGAATTGACGCGTAGAACATGCAAGGTGGCCCACGCCACGGCAAACTCAGTGCGCACACACGAAGGAGCATGATCATGTCCGTTACCGGTTCTCCCGCCCCGACGTCTTCGGGACGCCTCGCGCGCCGCCTCACCGGTGGAGCACTGCTCGCCGGCGGTCTGATCGGCACCACGCTGTTCGGGGCGTTGCCGTTGGCGTTCGCCAACGAGGATCCCGCCCTGAACCCGCCCAACTGCAGTGCCGCCGACCTCGAGGGCGTCCGCGCCGGCGTCGACGCGTCGACCTCGGCGTACCTGTTCACCCACCCCGACTACAACTACTTCGTGACGAGCCTCGAGGGGCTGCCGAAGGACAAGGTGCACCAGCAGATGCAGGACTACCTGAACGCGCACCCGGACACCAAGAACGACATCACCGGTATCCGCCAGCCACTGGTGGACCTCAAGAACCGCTGCGGCGGCACGCCCTAACTAGCCGACGCCGGCCAGCATGCTGGTGGCCCGCCACCACACCAGGGCGACGAAGGCGATCAGCAGGATCAGTGACACCGCGGCCTCGACGGCGAGCCGGTTGGCGCGCGGCGTGTAGGCGTACACCGCGCCCAGCGCGCCACCGGTCAGCAGGCCGCCGAGGTGGCCCTGCCAGCTGATGCCTGGGACGACGAAGGTGATGACGAGGTTGACCACGATCAACCCGGCGATCCAGCGCATGTCGAAGTTCAGCTTCCGCGACAGCGCCAGCGTGGCTCCGAACAGGCCGAAGATCGCCCCGGAGGCACCCAGGGTGGGCACGTTGACCGGCGTCAGCAGGAACACCAGCACCGAGCCACCCAGCGCGCTCAAGACGTACAGGACGACGAAGCGGGTGCGGCCCAGCCACCGTTCCAGCGCGGGGCCGATCACCCACAGGGCCCACATGTTGAACAGGATGTGGGTTGGCCCGTCGTGCAGGAACGCCGAGGTGAGCAGGCGGTAGTACTCGTCGTAGGCGACGACGCCCGCGGGCCACAGGAACAGTGCTTGCTGCAGGCCCGGGACGGCCATCTGCAGCACGAACATCACGACGTTGGTGGCGATCAGCGCGTAGGTGACGACGGGCGTGGCGCCGAGGTTGCGCTTGGGTGTGCGCACCGACTTTGCGCCGTCGTCGACGCAGTTGGGGCACTGGTGCCCGACGGCCGCGGAGCGCATGCAGTCCGGGCAGATGTAGCGCTGGCACCGCGTGCAACTGACGTAGGTGCTCCGGTCGGGGTGTCGATAGCAGGTCGGTGGTGCCGACGGCGCGCTAGGCGGGCCGGGAGGGCCTGGTGTGCTCACCCCTCACAGTGTTCCAGCACCAGGACCCACCCACTCAGAACCGCCACAGCGCCTCCTGGGTGGTGCTCGCCACCAGCGACCCTCTCCCGTCGTACATCGACCCGACGACCAGGCCACGGGAATCGCTGTTGTTGAGCGACCTCACCTCGTAGCGGTGCCACTCGTGGAGCAGGAACGGGCGATGGAACCACACCGCGTGGTCGAGGCTGGCGGCGTACCCGGCGTCCAACTCCGTCGGCGCGCCGGGTGGGCGCGCCACCGGTACCGGGCCGAAGTCCGACATGAACGTCAGCGCGCACGCCTGGACCAGCGGCGAGTCGTCGATGCGGGCCTTGGTGCGGATCCAGAACGGCGGCACCGCGAACGGCGAGTCGTCCTCCGGGGTCACCCGCATCTCGAACCGGCCTGCGAAGCCCAGGTCCGGCGTCTTGGGCACCGCGGCCTCGAACTCGATGCCTGCCGGCGGCGTCGGATGCCAGTCGGCACCCTCCTCGGGCCGGTGGAACGAGGCGATCATCTCGAGGATGGTCTTGCCGTGCTGCACGGCGGTGACCTGCCGGGTGTCGAACGAGCGGCCGTCGCGGGTACGGACCACGTTCAGCTCGACGTCCACGCCGTACTCGCCGCCGCGCACGAAGTACAGGTGCAGCGACTGCGGATGCTTGTCCGGCGAGACGGTGGCTCCGGCGGCGGCCAGCGACTGCGCGGCGATCAGGCCACCGAACAGCCGGGTGCCCGGCCCGGCGGCCGGTTGCGGCGCTCGGAACACGTCGCCGTCGCGCTCGAAGTCCAGAAGCCGGGCCATCCAGCTGGGTCGATCGGGCTTGACACCTGTCATGGGTTGGTCAGCGTAGCGGGCCGCTCCGGCCGGGACCCCCGACGTACCGGTCCAACACGATGACGTAGGCCGCGACGACGGCGAGCGGCGCCACCAAGGGCACCCATGGCAGGGCCAGCGGCACCGTGGCCCCGAGCACGGCCGCGGAGGCCAGACCGAGCGCGCCCAACACCGTTGGCACCGCCAGCGCCGACGCGGCGTCCCCACCGTCGGCATGCCGCACCACCAGGTAGCCGGCTGCCGCCAAGCCCGCGATGGCCGCGACCACCGGGTTCGGCTCCGAGAGGGCCAGCGCCCCGGCGACGGCCGCCACCGCCACCGTCGCCGCCAGCGGGACGAGCAGTCCGACCACCACTGCCGCGCCGGCCGCCGCTGCCAGCACCAGCGCCGGTCCCCCGCTCGCCAGGGCGCCCGCGGCGACCATCAGCAGACCGAAGGCCAGGGCGAGGAGTCGCGTCACGTCATCTCCTCGCCGTCACCCGGCGGCGCCGACGCGGGACGAGCCCCATCACCTGGTCGAGCGTGCCGTCGGTGGACCATCCGACGACGTCGACGCCGATCGTGCGCATGTCGCGATACATGAAAGCCCTTTGCATGGACCACATTCGGGCGATCAGCGGGTCGTCGAGATCTTCGAAGGGTGCACCGTCGAGCACGTCGACGGCCACCACCACGTGGCCGCGGCGGCACAGGTCGATCAGCGCCAGGGCGAAGTCGGTGTCCAGCAGGGTGGAGAACGCCACCACGACGGCACCCGGCGGCATCGCGGCGCGCGGGGCCAGCGTGCCCGGGAAGGTCTCGTGGCCGTCACCCGCCCCGAGGATCGCGTCGAGGACCCGGTAGAAGTGGCGCCGGCCGATGTCTGCGCCGAGCCAGCGGGTGTGGCCGCCCAGCGCGACGACGCCGGCCCGGTCGCCATTGCGCAGAGCGCTCTGCACCACCTGCACCGCGCCGCGCATCATGCGCTCGGTCGCCTCGGTGGCAGGCCCCGGCGGCTGGTCGTGGCCGTCGACGAGGACGACGACGTCGGTAGCGCGTTCGCTCAGCCGCTCGGTGACGTGCAGGCTGCCGCGGCGCGCACTGACCGGCCAGTTGACGGTGCGGAGCTGGTCTCCGGGCACGTAGGCCCGGATGCCGCCGTATTCGACACCGCGGCCGACGTGCCGGGTCAGGTGGGTGCCGAGGCGGTCGAGCAGTTCGGTCCGTGGCAGACCGGTCGACTGAGCGGGGGCCACGGGAAAGACGAACACCTCCGCAACCGTCACCGAGACGGTCGCGGCCGTCCCGGTCAGCAGGCCGCCCCGGCCGGCCACCCGCACCCGTACGCTCACCGGATATCGGCCCCACCGCGGCGCCGACGTCGCGATCCGAATCCGACCCGACGTCTCGGGAGTGATCTCCAGCTCCGCACCAGGGGGCGTCTCGATCACCAGATGGACCGGCGATCCGTCCTCGGTCTCGGCCCACACCTCGAGCCCAACCTCCTCGCCCTCGAAGCAGCGCATCAGGCCGGGCTCGGCGTGCACCCGAATCGCAGGCACCGGCCGTTGCCACCGCAGCGACACCAGCACCCCGATCAGCGGCGCGGCGAACACCACCAGCTGCCACCGCGCGCCGATCAGTGCCGCCGCCAGCGCAATCGCCGCACAGGACGCGAGCGACAGCGCCAGAGTCGAAGCACGCCAACGTAGTTCGACATCCGTCGAGCGGGTCTCGATCACGTCGCCCCGCGGGCCCTCGGCACCGGCAGCCGGCGCAGCAGCTCCTCCACCACGTCGGAGGTGCGCACCTGCCGCACCCACATCTCCGGGCGCAGGCTGATCCGGTGCGCCATCGCGGGGACGGCCAGCGCCTTGACGTCCTCGGGGATCACGAAGTCCCGCCCCAGCAGCAACGCCCGGGCCCGGGCCAACTGGACGAGGTCCAATTCCGCCCGCGGGCTCGCGCCGACCGCCACCTGAGGGTGCTGGCGACTGGCCGCCGCGAGCGACACCACGTACTGCAGGACGTCGTCGTGCACCGTGACCTGTTCGACCGACTCGCGCATGGCGAGCAGGTCGTCGACGTCCACCACCTGCGCGACGGCACCCTCGGCCGATCCACGATCCAGCCGGCGCCGCAGCATCGCGGCCTCGTCGCGCTCGGTCAGGTACCGCAGTTCCAGCCGGATGGTGAACCGGTCGAGCTGCGCCTCCGGCAGCGGATAGGTTCCCTCGTACTCGATCGGGTTGTCGGTGGCCAGCACGATGAACGGGTCGGGCAGGTGATGGGTGATCCCGTCGACGCTCACCTGCCGTTCGGCCATCGCCTCGAGCAGCGCGGCCTGCGTCTTGGGCGGCGTCCGGTTGATCTCGTCGGCCAGCAGCAGATTGCTGAAGATCGGGCCGGGGCGGAATTCGAAACGGCCCGACTGCATGTCGTAGATCGTCGAACCGAGCAGGTCCGCCGGAAGCAGGTCGGGCGTGAACTGCACCCGGGTGAACTGCAGTCCCAGCGCCGCGGCGAAACACCGTGCGATCAGCGTCTTGCCCAGGCCGGGAAGATCTTCGATGAGGACGTGCCCCCGCGCCAGCAGGGCGGTCTGGATCAGCGTCAGCGCCGGGCGCCGGCCCACGACGACCCGCTGGATCTCGTCGAGCACCGCCTCACAGCGCGCGGCGGTGGTGGTCACCGGCAAGCTCATATTCCCTCCAGTCTGCGCAAGACCTCGTCGAGGACCGCGCGGCCGGGTCCCGGTTCGTCCACGCCGGTGCGGGACACGTTGTCCGGATCCACCCACGGCCACAGCTGCTCACCGAACAGCGCGATGGCCGTTGCGCGAAACACCCTGGGGTCCTTGCCCTTTCGCGATCCGGTGGCGAGTTCGAACTGCCGCGCGAGCATGGGCCTCAGATACTTGTCCCAGTCCGAGCGGGTGGAGTCGGCGCGGGCGATCATGATCTCGGTCTTGGACCGCCAGCGACGCAGCGTCTCGGCCGGGTCGCGGGCGCGGGAGTCGTCGACGGCCGACCCGACCTCGCGCACCACCAGCCAGCGCAGCGTCAGCAGCGCCACCGTGGCGGCCGCGGCTCCCATCCACAACGCCACGTGCCGGTCGGGGTGCGCCAACGCCAGCACCTGGACGCCGAGCACCACCACGACGGCCGCCACGCCGATCCTGGTCACACGCGGCTCCGGAGCTCGTCGAGCACCGTGGTGAGCACAGCGACCGCCGCGTCGCGGTGGCCCTCGTCCATGACGTGCGGGCTGAAGCGCGCCTCCTCGAAGAGGTCGACCAACCGGGTGGCGCTGTCGGGGGCGAGGGCCTGATGCTCGACGGCCCGCGCCAGCACCTCCGAGGCGGTGTCGAAGTCGCGCGGCGCGGCGTCGGGCAGCAGGGAGAGCTGCCGTTCCATGGCGGCGTAGCAGGCGATGATGGCCTTGCGTGGTTCTCGGCTGAGGTCCTCGACCTCGGCGAGGCCGACTTCGGCTGCCAGGGCCAGTGATTTGGCCCCGGCACCGGTCGCGTCACCGGAGGGTCGAGGGCTCGGAGCGCCCGGTGGCAGCGGAGCACGCCGGCGGGCGGCGACGACCGTCCCGACGACCAGCACGACGACGAAGACGCCGGTCGCGGCGTAGAAGTAGCCCAGCAGACTGGTGCCGGTATCCGGGTCCTCGGGCAGAGTCGCCGCGTCTCCGCCCGCGTCGGCCCCGGGTGGGGCAGCCTCGGATGCGGGCGGCGGCGCACCGGCGCCCGCGGCGTCGTCCCCCGGCCCCGCGGTGAACCTGCTCAGCAGCGCGAACGCCAGCAGGACGCCGAGCACCACCGCCGACCCCGTGAGGACCACCCGCCAGGTTGGGCCACCCCGGTTCTCCCGCAGCCAGTCCGGCCTGCCGCCCACCCGGGGTGGCGCGAGAGTGCGGTTCCGTAGCCGGGTGACGACTGCGACGGCGACGACGGCGACCGAGGCCAACAGCAGTCCGACGACGACGGCGGAGACGACCGGATCACTCGAGGACGGTCGTCGGGCGCCGACCTCGGCCCCCGGGACGTAGCCGCGCAGGGCTGCGGCGGCCACGAAGAGCAGCGTGACCAGCACGGTCACGGAAGCGATGCTGCGTGTCCTCGGCCGAGGCTGCACGTCTTCGACGCTACAAGAGCGGCCCCTGCGGGCGCGGCGTTGAGGGAAGAACGTCAGACAGCCGACTCAATCGGCTTCATGGCCGGATGAGCGACACCGAGAAGCCGTCCCAGCCCTTGGTGCCGACGGTCTGAATCGCGGCGGTGTCGAGGCGAGGATGCTCACCCATCATCGCGAACATGTCGCGCACCGCTCGCGCCTGACGGTCGTCCGGCGCGGGGTCGAGCACCCGGCCGAAGCGCGCGACGTTGTCGACCACCAGCACTGCGCCCGGGGTAGCCAACTCGACCGCCCAGTTCACGTACGCCACGTTGTTCTCCTTGTCGGCGTCGACGAAGAACATGTCGAACTGCTCGCCGCGCTCGGCGAGCGTCGGCAGGGTGTCCAGGGCGGCTCCGACGACGATCTCGACGCGGTCGCCGACACCCGCGGCCGCGAGGTTGGCCCGGGCCACCTCGGCGTGCCGCGGCTCGTACTCCAGCGTGACGACGCGTCCGTTCGCACCGACGCCACGCGCCAGCGCGATCGTGCTGTAACCGGCGAGGGTGCCGATCTCCAGGACCCTCGTGCCACGGCTGATGGTGGCCAGCAGCGTCAACAGCTTGGCGTGTTGGGCGGACACCTCGATGGCGGGCATGCCTGCGGCGACGGCACTCTCGCGAGCGTCGAGAAGCGCGGCATCCTCGGTGTGAAACAACTCGCCGTACATCGCGTCCAAGGCCCGCGGATCGGGTTCGTCCATGGCTGGCTACCGTACGCCTTCCTTGGCGTAGGTCACCCGCAGCACGTGGCCCACCTCGGGACCCATCACCATCTCGGCCAATTCGCACAGGGCGGCGACGAATTCGGGTCCGTGCGGCGGGTCGCAGCGGCACAGATGGTGGGCTCTCACCATCGATACAATCCGAGGGTTGCGGCAGCGCAAGCAGGAACTTGACGAATTGGACGACACGCTAGGTACCAGGAGGCGGTACGGGCCAACTGCGTACGAAGAGACTGATCGTCGAGTCGGGGCTTCTGATGACGTCACACTTCACCGCAACACGATTCCCTTGGTCACGGAGACAGATTTGCAGAGCGGAAGGAGATCGTCGCCGAGATGCATGCAGTCTTCATCGCAGCGAAACCCTGGGTCGTAGCACTCGACGACCGACTCGTGAGCGCGCGGTTGGACACAACCGTCGCGCCTTTCGACCGAAGGCATCCGAGGTGAGCGCATCAGCGGTTTACGGGGCGGAACACCAGTGGTCCGCTGTCCTTGACAGGGGCGGACAAGTGGACTTCCACGGCTCCCTCATCGACGTCCCCATGCAGAGGCGATTCGCGGACATACCTTCAATGCAGCGATACGTCGATGAGGTGCTCGCACTGGACTCCGTCCGAGAGAACTACCCCAACGCCGGTCCGGTCCGCGTACGAGAACGCCGCGGGCAAAGCAAGGCCCACTATGAGCCGTCGACCCAAACAGTGGCAATTCCCCTCAGAAACATTGATTTTGGTCGCGAGAGCACGCTTCTGCACGAGTTGGCTCACCACCTGTCGGTGAGCCAAGGACTTCCTGCCACCTCAAGCGGAACCCGTTGGCACGGAGTGGAGTTCCGTCGCGCGATGACCTTCTTGGTCAGCGTCGTTCTGGGTGAACCGGCGGCACTCCTTCTTCGCGGCGGATACCACGCGTCGGGGCTGCGACGCAGTGGGTAGGCGGGGAAGCTAACAGGCAGACCCGCGGGCGGATTCATCGTCCAATCATCGAGAATCGCAGTGATCGGACATAGGACAGCCCCCTGTCTGACAGCTACACTGACGGTCATGTCACACGACGATGCCGCCCGGGCGAGGGTTTCCTGGTGAGGCCACCCCTGGTCGCCGGCGAGAACATCGCCAGTCGACGACGGTTCAGCGAAACAGAACACGGTGTGACGCCTTACGTCGATGCTCTCGAACGTCACGCCGCTCGACAACCGCTCATGTTCATGGTGCCAAGCCACGCGGGGACTGAGGCCGGGCTGTCGGAGGATCTCGCGGCCTTCTCGGGCGCGCGCTCACTCGAAATGGACATTCCGCAGTTGGTCAACGGCATCGACGTCGGAGCTGACAGCCCGTACAACCGGGCAGAAGCGATGGCCGCTGACGCCTGGCGGGCCCGGAGGACGTGGTTCCTCGCCAACGGATCGTCGCAGGGCAACCGGATGGCCGTGATCGCGGCTGCGGGGCAATGCATTGGCACCGACGTCATCGCCCAGCGCAGCGCCCATTCCAGCTTCATCGACGGCATGATCCTCGCCGGCACCACGCCCTACTTCCTGATACCGAATCTCGACCTCGCGCGTGGGATCAACCACGGCCTCACCCCATCCGCTCTTGAGGGGGGCTTCCAGAAGGCGGTCGACGAGGGACGCAAACCTTGTGCGGCATACATCATTTCACCTAGCTACTTCGGTGCAGTCTCTGATGTCGCCAGCCTCGCAGACGTCGCTCACCGTTACGGTGTACCCCTCATCGTGGACGCGGCGTGGGGCGCGCACTTTGGCTTTCACCCCGCACTGCCCGAGTTTCCCACCGTGCGCGGCGCCGACATCGTGGTGACCAGTACGCACAAGATGGGCGGCAGCCTCGGCCAATCGGCAATGCTTCATCTGGCCGAGGGCGCGCACGCCGACGTGCTCGAGCCCCTCCTCGACCGTGCGTACATGATTACGCAGAACACCAGCGCGAGTTCGTTGCTTCTCGGATCGCTTGACGTTGCGCGCCGAGCCCTCGTGACGCGGCCAGACCTGTTAGCGGACAGTATCGCTTTGGCAGACCAGCTACGCGCCGACATCCGCAACGACACCGCGTTCACCGTGATCAGCGACGATTTCAACCAGCACGACGACATTCACGAGTCCGACCCGTTGAGAGTGTCGATCGATGTCAGCGCGACCGGCGTGACGGGCTACGAGGTGCGGTCGCTGCTTCACCAAGAACACGGCATCCTCGTCGAAATTGCGACGGTGAACGCGATCGTCGCGTTCTTCGGGCCCGGCAAGCCCCTCGATACTGGTCGCCTGCTGTCTGCGCTGCAGGGACTTCCCACGAAGTCTCATTCTCTCGCCACCCCCAGCATGCCGCGGGTTCCGCTTCCGGGAGCACGCCGACTCAGCCCGCGAGAGGCCTACTTCGCCCCCAGCGAGATCGTGCCCTTCACCTCCGCGGTAGGCCGAACGTCCGCCGACACGCTTGCCGCCTACCCACCGGGCATTCCCAACGTCACACCGGGAGAGGAGATCACCAGCGACACCATCGAGTTCCTACGCGCAGTCGCGGCCTCACCAATCGGCTACGTCCGCGGCGCGCTGGACGCCGGCGTGAGTACGTTTCGCGTACTCAAGGAACCGGCCGAGTAGTACGTCACCTCACGAGGCCCACGTCTGCCGACCGAGCACCCGAACGGCGACGATTGCCTCGTCGTCCAGTGGGCCGTCGACGACCCGAACTCGGTGCGGTTTTGCACCGTCGCTCAAGCCCACTCCGAACGGCTCCCCCACCGACAAGCCATCCGATCCACCCACGAAGTGCGCTTCGGCTTCCTCCGTCACCTCGGCGTTCAGCAGCTGAATTGCCCTGTCGCGGAGTCGCTCCCGTACCTCTGCGGCGCCCACGGCGTCGGGCGAGCCGACGGCGAAGACGGTGACGCTGCGCAGGAACGGGTCGGCAAAGGGCGATGGTCCGTCGTAGCGGTCGTCGATGTTGCTCTGGATCGTGCGCAGCACTCAACTACCTCCCCTGAGGAAGAGCGGATGAGACGTGTATTGGTCCAGCCGCACCACCGGGTCGGTGGTGCGGTCCCCGATGCGCGCGTTGGGCCTTGGGCCCGTGCTACCCACCGCGATTATGACGAGCTCGTCCGGACGTGGCGCGAAGTCGACCCACACCGGCATCGACTCGAAGAAGTCTCGTCGCTCACCAATATTCTTGTGGCCCATCGGCACTGAGAGCAGCGTTCCCTCCGGCCCACGTATGTCGGCAGAGTTGATGATCTGGGTCGCGTCTAAACGCTCCCGAAGCAGGTTCCCGAAGAATGCGGTGTGCTGGAACGCCGCACCGTGCTCGCGTTCGCCGTGCACGCCGACGATCGCACCCTTGCCGAACGAGGTGATCCGGTCGACCCCGCCGAGAAGCTCGATCAAATACTGCGAGAGCAGGAAGGCGACGTCGGGAGCAGCAGACTCGATCTCCGTACGGAGATCACCACGGCTGCCGCATCCCAGCCACGGGTTCTCGATTACCACCGCGGCGGCCGCCCGCACCACCGCATGAATTGGCTCCTCACCACACTCCGTCAGAATCTCTTCGCTGACGCCAACGCACTGCCGTAGTTTCACACTCATCCTTCGTCGTTCATGGCAGGCCGACCGGCGAGAGTCATGTAGTGGCAGGGACTATCGCAGTGCGCGCCACAGGCCAGGACATCGACATCGTCTCACCGAGTTGGATGGCGGAAGTCGAGCCGTGATCCGCCCAGAAGAAGCCGTCGCCTCCGCCGATGAAGTCCGCACCAACGCGGACGCGCTCACCGAGATACACCATGTCCGTCGGCCGCACGAGCACCTCGTTCGCTCCGGCCCCCAACGTGCAGGGCACCCCGTCCTCGGGCCGAAGCAGTGCCTTCACCGCGTCGCCGGCCGCAAGCGTTGCCCCGGACGGACCCCGGATCACCGTGCCGTTGTCGAGGGCTACCTCGGTGATCTCATTGTGTTGTCGTACTACCTTGCCTGCCAGGAAGTTGGCCGCGCCGAGGAAGCTGGCGACAAACTCGTTGTGCGGCAGTTCGTACATCTCGGAGGGGGTTCCGATCTGCGAGACTGCGCCTTCATTCATGACGGCGACCCGGTCACTGAGGCCGAGCGCCTCTTCCTGGTCGTGGGTCACGAAGAGCACGGTGGTTCCGAGTTCGCGGTGCAGACGTCTGATTTCGGCCTGCATCTGTGCGCGCAGGTTCTTGTCCAGTGCACTCAACGGCTCGTCCATCAGAAGAATCGGTGGACGGTGCACGAATGCGCGGGCGAGTGCTACTCGCTGTTGTTGCCCCCCGGAGAGCTCGGCGGGGCGACGAGAGGCGTACTTCCCAAGCGACACCGTTTCCAAGGTCTCGGTGACCCGCTGCTGGACCTGAGCCTTCGGCGTCTTTCTCAGCCGCAGCGGGAACGCCACGTTGTCGAACACGGTCATATGGGGGAACAGTGCGTAACCCTGGAAGACCATGCCGAGCCCGCGCTTGTGGGTGACCTGAGTGGTGATGTCCTTCCCGTTGAGAACGATCCGGCCGGACGTCGGCAGCTCGAAGCCGGCGACCATGGCCAGTGTGGTGCTCTTGCCGGATCCACTGGGCCCGAGAAGCGTGACGAACTCACCCGGTTTGATGGACAGGTTCACGTCACGCGCGGCGACGACGTCACCGTAACGCTTGCCGAGGTCGACGAGGTCGAGACTCGCTGCGGAAGTCGATGATCGGGCGCTTGCCTTCACGTCGGTTGCGGGCGCAGTCATGTGACTAGCCATGTGTCATCCCCTTGAGGGTTAGGCGAACTTGAGACTCGCGCCGGTACGGCGCTTGGCAATACGGCTGAGGAGCAGCGCTCCCACGAGAAGGGCGAACGTCGCCAACGTCAACACCGTTGCCGCGACTGGCACCAAGGGATTTAGCTCATAGGTGATGCTGCCGAACATCTTCACCGGCAGCGTCGGCTGATAGTCACCCGCGACGAACAAGGCGACGACGGCTTCGTCGAGCGACACCATGAGCGCAATCAGGACCCCGGCGCCTATCCCGGGCGCGATCACCGGCACGACGACCTTGAGGAACGCCTGGACCGCCGTCGCTCCGTGCACCCGCGCTGCCTGCACCAACCGGAAGTCGAAGGTCCGCAACGACGCGGTGACGGTGGTGACGACGAACGGCATGGACAGGCCGATGTGCGCCAAGACCACCAAGCCGAGACCGCCTTCGGCACCGATCACCAACGACACGAGGTAGAGACCGAAACCCGAGATGACCACCGGAACCATCATCGGCAGCATGAGAAGGGGTTGTGCGACGCGGGTGGACCTGGTGCTCGCGGTCAAGATCGCATACGAGGCCAGCGTGCCCAGGGGTGCGGCGACGAGTGCGGTGGCACCCGCCACGACGACGCTGCGAACTAGTGCCGCCGTCCACTCCGGATCTGCGAAGAAGGTCGAGACCCATTCCAGCGAGTATCCCGGTGGCGGGAACTCCAAGAACTTGCTCGCCGAGAACGCCATCGGAATGACCGTGAGCGTCGGGACGGTCAGATAGGCGGCCACCATCAAGCCGAACACCGCCCCTAGGATCCGCGTCAGCCGCGATGGTTTCATGACTGCCTTCCAAGTCGTCGCCCCAGCACTTGCATGGCGAGGACCAAGGCCATGGTGACGATGAGCAATACGGTGGCCATGGCAGCGCCAAGACCCCAATTCATCGTGGTGCCAACCTGGCCGCTGATGAGCCCGCCGATCATCAGCTCCTGAGGTGAACCAAGAACGGTAGGAATGATGAAGTAGCCGAGCGTGGTCACGAAGACGATGGTGCACCCGGCAGTGATGCCGGACATCAACATCGGCAGCCTGATCTGAAACCACCGACGCGCCGGCCCGGCACCGAGTGTCGCGGCCGCACGGTCAAAGGTCGGGTCGATGCGCCGCATCACATCGGCGATCGCCAAGACCATGTAGGGCACTCCGTACTGGACCATGCCGATCACGACACCGGTGGGACTGTTGACCAAAGCGAGCTTCTCAGCCGGAATACCCAGTGCCGCAAGGGCACTGTGAATGGGACCGCCATCACCGAGCAGAGCGAGCCATGCATAGGCGCGCACTATCACGCTGAAGAAGAGGGACGCGATGACCGATCCGTAGAGCAGCGCGCGAAGGCGCGGCCCTGCACTGTTCGCCACCGCCGCATACGGGAGGCCGATGACGAGTGAAAGCACCGTGACAATCCCCGCGATGGTGAAGCTCCTGGCGAGCACCGACCAAAACAACTGAGAATCAAAGAGTTCCCGATAGTGGCTCAGTCCGGCGGGGGCTGCCGTAAAGCTCTGAGACAACAAGAAGAGCGTCGGTAGGAGAAAGACTGGGATCAGAACGAGCATCGCCGGGAGGTAGAGCAGCGCTGTGGTCATCCGAGCCCTGCGAGGACCGGCACGCTGCGGTGCGACGGTCACCGCCGGTTCAAGATCGATCGTCGTCATGACCTCTTCCGCTCTCTCGACGAAGACGAACACCGGTCTTGCGACGGAGAATCGCCAGACCGGCGGCACGCCCTACTGTGACGCCCACTCGGTCCACTTCTTGTTGGCCAATTCGTAGTTCTCCGCCCACCACTGCTGGTTGATCGTTCCGACCGCGCTGTCGAGGTTGGCGGGGAAGACGCTGAATTGCGGCTGATCTTGCGCAGGAATGTTGTTGAAGGCGGACTTGAGGACGGGGGAATAGCCCGTTGACTCGGCGATCGCTGCCTGGCGCTTCGCATCCATCATGAAGTTGAAGAGCTTCATCGTGTTCTCGACGTTGGTGCTGGCCTTCGCGACCGAATACTGACCGCCGTCCTGCAGATTCTGATTCCACTCGATCGCGACGGGTTGCTTGTCCTTCATGAGCGCAGCAACGCGGTTGTTCCATGCGAACGCGAAAGGCGCGGACCCGGACGTGAGGATCTGCTGCAGCTCGGCTCCAGAGTTCCAGAACACCAGATCGCCCCGCACCGACTCGAGCTTGCGCAGGGCCCTGTCGATGTCGAGGGGGTAGAGCTTGTCCATTGGGACACCGTCGGCCAGCAACGCGACCTCGAGCATTCCGTACGGGGAGTTGTAGATCGCACGCTTGCCAGGAATCGCCGCGGGGTCGAAGAACTCCGCCCACGTCTTCGGGTGAGCACTCTGATCGGTGCGGTAGGCCATGGCGAAGGAGTAGGAGGGGCTGGGGATGCCCCAGTCGATTGGGCCCGCGGTCTTCCCCGGCAGCGTGATCACATCGGCGTCGTCGTACTTGACCACGTTGCGGTCGATCTTGGCCCAGTCGTCCTTGTGCTGCACCGAGTACCAACCCTCGACGTCGACCCAGTCCCAGGTGACCTTCCCGCTTTGAAGTTGGGCGGTGTACTTGCCGTAGTCGACGGGGCTCACCATCTTCGTCGGGATGCCCGTTTCCTTGGTGAACGGATCGGCGTAGACACTCTTGAATCCGTCGGCGGTGGTGCCACCCCAGGTGACGAGCGTGAGATCGCGTTGGGCCTCGCCGCCGGAACCGGCCGCCGAACAGGCGGTCATCGCAGCTGTGAGACACACCGCAAGTGCGCCGCTGGCAATTCTTCGTATACGTGGTTTCATCGACCGCTCCTTTGAGTTGTACGTCACCGTGCGTTTTCCGATGCTTCGTATTCCGCTACGACGCCGCGCATCACCTTCAGCGCGCCGACGCCCGCGGGTACCCCGCAGTAGACGGTGACCTGCTTGAGCACCGCGAGGAGTTGGTCGGGGGTGACCCCGTTACGCAGGGCGCCGCGTGTGTGGATCTCGAGTTCTGTCATGCGGCCAAGCGCAGCCGTCATCGCGATGACGAGCAGGCTGCGTTCCCGCAGTTGCAACGTGTCGTCGGTCCAGATCTCGCCCCAGCAGTACGACGTCATGAATGGCTGGAAGGCCTCGGTCATGGAGTCCTGAGATGCTATGGCGGCGTCGACGTAGGCGTCTCCAAGAACTTGACGGCGCACGCGCATCCCGTTTTGGAGCATGCCGTTGGCTGCGGCCTCAGTAGGAGACATGGTTGGTGATTTCCTTCCCGATTCGGTCTGTTTCCACAGTGAGCATGTTGTGCTTCACGCCGTCAATGACGACCAAGCGTCCGTCGGCCACCGTCTTGGCGATGAACTCCGACATGCGAGGTGGCGACCCGACGTCCTCACTCCCGGCGATTGCCAGTGTGGGAGAGGCAATCTCGTGGAGCCGGTCAGCGAGGTCGGTGGTCGCCAGCACCCGGTAAGCCGCGGAATAGGCTTGTGGATCAAGTGCTGCCATCTGGCGGATGGTGCGTTCGCGAGCCTCTGGGTGCTCGGCGAGATACTCGGGCGTGAACCAACGTTCGACGCTGCGTTCCGCAATGGCAACCGGGCCCTCCTCGACCAGCTCGGTGTAGCGGGCCATCACGCGCTCGCGCTCTTCAGACGTGCGGTTCGCGATACTGGCGATCAGCACCAGCCGCCGAACACGTTGCGGCGCACTAAGTGCCACGGCTTGGGCGATGAGCCCACCGATCGAAAAACCTATGACGTCGACCGTGGTGAACTTCAGATTGTCGAGGAGCGCGAGGGCGTCGCTCACGAAGTCGTCGATGCTATAGGGTCCCAATGGTTTTGCCGATTCACCGTGACCCCGCAAGTCGTAGGTGACGATGGGCCGATCCGCTGGCAACCGTTCGATGACCCCGGCCCAAGCATCGCGGGAGGACCCCACGCCGTGGATGCAGAGCAGCGGAATCCCTGACTCGTCCGGATTCGCGATCCGATATTCGGTGTGCATGTTCAAGCGTTCCCACGGAACTTCGGAATGACCTCGCTGCCGAAGCGTTCGATCGATGCGAGCTCGGTGTCGAGGTCGAGGCCCCATCCTGCGTCATAGAGATATACGTCGGTGCCGGCCTTCTCGTACGCGCTCATCTTCTCGAGGACGACGTCGACGGTGCCGAACATCATGTTGCGGGCGATGTCTTCGTTGTCGTACTGGGAGGGACTGGTACTCGTCGCCGGGTCGATGTACTCCACCCAACCGTTGTCGACCTTGCCGTCGGTGCTGTAGAGATTCTGAAAGGTGCCCTGGTCACGACGGTAGGTGTGCACCGGCAGCATCGGATCCTCGCCCTCGCTTGCAACATAGGTGTTGCGCAGCACCATCATTCGCGGGATATGGCCGTTGCCCACCACGCTTACGGCGGTGTCGAGGCGTTCCCTCAGTGACTCGACTTCCTCGAAGCCCATGGCCAAGGGCGCCACCATGACGTCACACCGGTTTTGGACGGCGGTCTTGAAGACATCGGGGTGACGAGCCGAGACCCAGATCGGCGGACCCTCGGGGCTTAGCGGCCGAGGCGTCGCGGTTGTCGAGGGGAACTTCCACATGGTGCCATCGTGCGCGTAGTTGCCCTCCCATAGCCCCCGTAGCGCCGGGAGCAGTTCGTCGAGCTGCTGTCGCGCCACCTCGGGCGGTATCCCAGCGGCCATACGCGCGAATTCGTAGGGATAGGCACCTCGTCCAATGCCCAGTTCGAGTCGGCCACCGCTGAGATGGTCGAAGAGGCTCGCCTCGCCGGCCAGCCGGATGGGATGCCAGTACGGTGCGCACAGGACGGCGGTGCCGAGCCTGACATTCGTCGTCTGCGCCGCCCAATGGGTAAGCAACGTGAACGGTGCAGGGGCGATGGTGCGTTCGTGGCCGTGGTGT
Organism: Mycobacterium sp. NPDC006124; assembly: GCF_040614235.1. Lineage (NCBI taxonomy): Bacteria > Bacillati > Actinomycetota > Actinomycetes > Mycobacteriales > Mycobacteriaceae > Mycobacterium > Mycobacterium sp. NPDC006124. Next base: position 99,671 of record NZ_JBEXUA010000007.1, read on the forward strand.
TCACCGCAGAACACCATGTCGAATCCGACTGCGTCGGCTGCCTTTACGATCTCCGTCGTGTTGCGGATGACCTGCTGCATGGAGGTGTCGGGGTCGACACGACCGAGGTCGACCATCAATCCAAATTTCATCGACTCTTCCCGTCTTCGTAGTCCGTGCCTTGATGGCGTCTTGCGGTGAGCGCTAGCCGCCCATGACGAAGGGGGCGTTGACCGTCCCCGAGTGGTTGATGATGATGGTCTTCTCGCGGGTGAACTCGTAGAGTTCTCGGCTTCCGCCGATTCGGCCGTAGCCACTTTCCTTAAAGCCGCCAGAGGCAATTGACTGCTCGGGCGCGCGATACGTGTTGATCCACACGGTGCCTGCCTTGATTTGTTTGGCGACGGTCAGTGCCGTGTCGATGTTCTGGGTCCAGAGCCCGGACGCGAGACCGAAGGCCGAGTCGTTGGCCAGCGTCAGCGCTTCTTCGATGTCCGCGAATGGCGTGAACCCGATGATCGGTCCGAATACTTCGCTCTGGAACAGCCGGTGGCCGGGTTTCACGTCGCCAAAGATGGCTGGTTCGAAGAACTTTCCGTGCCCGCTTCCGGTATCCCGGAGGCCACCGCCAGCGACGAGTCGAGCGCCATCCTGCTTCGCGTGCTCGACGTGTCGAAGGGCGTTCTCGATCTGACGCGAGGAGGCAAGCGGCCCGATCTCGGTGCTGGGGGCAAGCGGGTCACCGAATGCGAGTTGATCTACCCGGGTCGCGAACGCCGCGAGTACTTCCTCGTAGATGCTCTCGTGAATTAGCGCACGCGAACCCGCCACACACGTTTGTCCGGCTGCGGCGATGACCCCAGAGATGAGCCCGGGAACCACGTTGTCGAGATCTGCGTCGGGGAGCACGATTTGAGGAGACTTCCCACCCAGCTCGAGCATGACCGGGATGAGGCGATCCGCGGCGGCAGCTGCCACCCGGCGACCGACGACGCCTCCGCCGACGAAGACGAGCTTCGCCACGCCTGGGTGTTTGACGAGCGCTTCTCCTGCCTCGGCTCCTCGCCCAGAGACGACGTTGAGGAGCCCTGTGGGCAACCCGTTCGCAACGGCCAGTCGCGCGAAGTGAAGTATCGATGCGGGGGCGTCCTCGGGCGTCTTCACGACGACGGCGTTGCCTGCAGCGAGAGCAGGAGCAGCGGTGTCGATCATCAGCGGTACGGGTGAGTTCCACGGGACCATGGCGCCGATGACGCCGTACGGTTCGCGCACCGTAAGGCCGAGGGTGGTGTGCTTTGACGTGGGCGCAGTAATGCCCTCGATGGTCTCCGCGTTACCCGCCGAATATCGCAACGAATGTGCCACACCGCCGGCTTGAGATCGCGTCTCGCGCAACAGCTTTCCGTTGTCCAGCGTGTCGAGAACACCAATGGCCTCGGCATCGGCTTCGACCGCATCGGCGATGCGGAGGAGGATCTTTGCGCGCTCGTAGGCCGAGGTCCGAGCCCAAGACTCTTGCGCCCGCGCCGCCACCCGAACCGCCCGGTCGACGTCAGCGGCAGTGGCATCGGCGGCTTCATACCAGGTCTCCCCCGAGAAGGGGTCCACGCTGTCGAACACCCGTCCGCCGGCAGCCCCGACGTCTTCACCTCCGATGAAGAGCGGAAGACCCGTCGTGCTCACCCGTTCGGCGATCGTCAGGTCGATTCCGTCAGGTGTGCTCCTCAGTCGTGCACCCATTCAGCCATTACCTTTCTCACGTGCATTGGTCGATACGGCGCCGAGGGTGGCCACGGCACCTTCCAGCTGGTTCCCTGCATAGATGCCGAAGGCAACACCCAGGCGTTCGTTTACGTAGCGAGTGATCACGGCGCGTTCCGATTCGTCGTCGAAGCGGTCGGCGATGCCTTCGACCGTCGGCACGAGCCTGAAACCGCTACTGAGGCTCGGCGCGAAACCGTCTGTCCTGCCTCGATAGATCAAGACCGTGTCGCCTTGTTGGCCGTCGTAGATCGAGTAGAGGAAGTCGACGGCAGTGGTAACCCCGATGCAAGCGGTCGCTGCGGCTGAGAGACCTCCGTGCGACAACTCGCTTGGCCTGAGCTTGACTTCGGGCAGACTCAGCGCGCCGGAAGTACTCTCGCAGACCACGAGATCGCCGCCGTCGGTCTCGACTACCCAGCGCACCGTTGTCCTGGTGTGCGCATCGATCTGCTGCTGCAGAATCTGCTCGTCAACCGAGAACGAATTGAACTTGCCCTGGTAGAAAGCGAGCGGACGACGGTCCTCGGAACTGAAGTCGAGAACACGCGCCACGATGATCGCGTGGTCGCCGGCCATTACCACTTGATCGGTCTCGCAGTCGAGATACGCGTGTACGTCCCGGATTATCGGCGCGCCGCCATGCCCGGTCTCGGTGATCACGTGGGCGAACTTGTCCGGCGCCTTGGAGGCAAAAGTGCGAGCGAGCGGCTCTTGGGCAGAAGCGAGGATGTGCACCGCGATGCCCCGCGATTCCACGAACGCGTCGAAACTCGCGGCGCCGCGGTCGACACAGACCAACACCAATGGCGGATCAAGCGACACCGACGTGAACGAGGTCATCGTCATCCCCCGTTGACGACCGTCGCGGTCGATCGTCGTCACAATCGTCACGCCAGTCATGAAAGAACCAAGCGTGCGCCGGAAGTCGAGGACATCGAGCTCGCTTCCGTTGGCGAGCACGTACTTTTCGCCGGACACTGGCATCCTTCCGTTGGCCGCCACTTATCAGTCAAGCTACTGTCTGCTGTCGGACAGGTCAATGGTCAGTTACGATCACGCCATGGCATTGCACCCGGGCGGTCCACCCGCCACCGTCACGCGCGCACCTGCGTTGATCCGCGATCAGGTCGCGAGCTATCTGCGCGGTCAGATCACGAGCATGCGGCTCGCCCCGGGCACGGTGCTCATAGAGCGCGAGATCTGCGAGGCGACGACGGCAAGTCGGGCGACGGTGCGAGAGGCGCTCCGCCAGCTCGAAAGCGACGGACTGGTGAGCTCCGAACCGGGCAAGGGGACCGTCGTAGCGATGCTCAGCAAGCAAGAGGCGATGGACATCTACGACATCAGGGCTCAACTCGAGGGGCTGGCGTGCCGCCTCTTCGCGAAGAACGCGACTCCGGCCGACGTCGAGGCCCTGATCGACACCGTCGATCGCCTTCGACCTACCGTCGATGATCCGGCTGCCATGCTGCAGGCCAAGGTTGATTTCTACAACGCACTCTTCGTCGGCGCACGAAACTCCGAATTGCCTCGAATGCTGGAAGGTTTGCGGCGCCGAATCACACTACTTCGGGTGAGCTCACTGTCTACGCCAGGACGCCCCCTCGAGTCGCTCAGGGAGATCGAAGCCATCCGCGACGCCCTTGTAAAACGGGATGGCCAGTTGGCCGAGCAGCTATGCAAACAGCACATCGACGCCGCGGCAACGGCGATCCTCGCGGCACAAGGCGCGCACTTTCGCGACGGCTGACCACGTCGCAACAACGTTGAAGCTCGCCGCGCGCTCGGGCACGGATCCGGCGAGCTGATCGCGATAACCGTTCTCAGGTTTCGACGGATACCGAAGAGGCTCGCACAGCAGATTCAGAATTGTTCGTCGATCAACGACATTTCTGCAGCATTGGATCATTCGGAAACATACCACCGGTCAATCCAGGTCGAACAGCGTCCGCACGAACTGTTCGGCGGCGTAGACCTTGGCACGCTGAGAGTCGCGTGGCACCTACCGGTCCAAGGGCTTTCGCGCCCCGGCGAGCTCGGTGCTCGGACCCAGCCGGGCCCGCTGCCCCGCCCGGTCCCCCGCCCGGCGGGCCGCCGAGGAGTACCCCGCCGAGGCACTGCTGGCGCGCCACGTACCCCGCGCCTTGGACGCCGACCGGTAGAAGCTCTTGAGCTCGACGTCCTTGTTGCGCAATGCAATCGCGGTTCCGGTCTGCTGATCGCGACCGGTGGTGGCGGCCTGCCTGGCCTCGTCGCGCGCCTCGGACAACCGCTGCCCGACGCGCCCGCCGAACGCCAGGTGAAAGTTCAGCCGGGCGGTGATCGTCGCGGTAGGTCGGTGCGCACCGCTGGCGATGTAGGCATCGGAGGCCTTCACCATCTGCACCACCAGGCTGGCGTAGAGGGCGTGGGTGGCGTCGATGTCCTCGGCGAAGCCGTAGGCGTAGACGAACGTCGAATTGGACGCCACGTCACACTTGACGTCGTTCGCCATGGCGATGGCCACGAACAGCTGGACGTAGGTGCGCAGGCCCTTGCTACCCGCCTCGCCGATGGTGATGGTGCGCTGCACGGGAGTCTGCGCGGCGGTGCGCGACGCCGAATGCGCCCTGGCCACCGCGAGGTCGATCGACGTGGTGGTCGCCAGCCGCTGCGCGGCCGACATGAATGCCTCTGCTTCGTGTGGGTTCTCGGTGTTCTCGGCCTGGCGCAGCAGGGCTGCGATGCGCGCCAGCATCTTGTCGTCACTCATGGTTCTCGTCAGTCCTCATGGCTGCGCACGCTATGGGACCAGTACGACTTTTCCGCGGGCGTGCCCGGTCTGCAGATACCGATGCGCCTCGGCCGCCTCGGCGAGCGGAAACACCCGGTCGACGGTCACCCGCAGCTTGCCCTGCGCCGCCAGCGCGACGAGGTCGGGCCGGGCGGCGTCGCGAATCTCTTGACCCCCGTCGGCGCCGGTCAACACCGCGATGCCCAGCTCGCCGGCGCGGCCGAACCCCGCGATGGTGGCGATGCGGGACCGGTCGGCGACCAATTCCACCGACGTGTCCAGGGCCTCGTCGGTGCCCACCAGGTCCAGGGCCGCGTCGACGGGGCCGATGGCCCGCACCCGGTCGGCCAGCCCGGCTCCGTAGGCGACCGGCTCGGCACCGTATTCACGCAGCTGAGCGTGCCGCGCCGGGCTCGCGGTGGCGATCACCGTGGCGCCGCGGGCCACCGCGAGCTGCACCGCCATCAGCCCGACGCCGCCGCTCGCGCCGTGGATCAGGACGGTGTCACCGGTCCCCACCCCGGTGTTGGTCAACAGGTGCCAGGCGGTCTCGCCCGCCAGCAGCAGTCCGGCTGCCTCCTCGAAGCTCAGCGAATCCGGCTTGTGCCCCAGGTCGGACGCCTCGGCGAGGACGCGGTCGGCGTAGGAGCCGTCGACGTTGGTGACGATCACCGCGTCGCCGACCGTCAGTGCCCCGGTGTAGGCGACGGCCCCGGGGCCGAGCGCGCGGACCACCCCAGCCGCCTCCGATCCCACCGGCAGCGGCAGCTTGCCGGGATCGTCGCCCATCTGGCCGCTGTAGACCTTGTAGTCGAAGGGGTTGGTGCCTACCGCGCGCACGTCGACCAGCACCTGTCCCTCACCCGGCTCGGGCAGCTCGATGTCTTGCAGCGCAAGCACTTCCGGCCCGCCATAGGCGGGGGCAACCACGCGACGCGTCATGGCCGGAGTCTACTTGGCCACGAAGCCGTCCAGCGCGGCGAGCAGTTGAGCCGAGAGTGGATCCTTCTTGGAGTAGTTCCCGACGTTGTCGGTCGGATCGTCGCGCAACACGTGGTTGACCCCGGTGAGCCGGACCACGGTGAGCGCGGTGTGCGCCAACGCGTCGAACATCGGCTGCTCCGACGGACAGCTGGCCTGGCTGTCGGAATCCGAACAGGTGGCCAGCACCGGCATGCCCGCAGGAAGTGCCTTGGCGAGCTCGAGTGGGTCGATGGCGTCGGCCTCGACGACGGCGCCCACGTTCGACGGGTTGAGGATGGCGCCGAGCCCCTCGGGCAGCTTGGCGGGCGCCGTGCGCTTGGTGCGCGCCTCGACGACGGCGTCGTTCCACGTCGCCAGCACCTCGTCGGACTGCTGCTGCGTCTTGGCGCCCGCCTTCACGTCGGCATCCAGACCGGTGCGCACGCGGCCGGTGATGATGTCGAGGTAGCGGCCCGCCAACGGCGCGAACAGGCCCAGCGAGTGGATCTTCGGCGCGTCGGGGGCGGCGTCGACGGCCAGGGACATGGCGTGCACCGTGCCCTCGCCGAGCGCGTAGACCGACAGGCGCGCCCGGTCGACGCCCGCTTGCCCGGCGAGGTAGCGGACCGCGGCCTTGGCACCCAGGTCGTAGACGGCGCTGCCGACCTCGGCCGGTCGCAACGCGTACGGCCCCAGCCCGGTCTTGCCGGTGCCCACCTTGTCGTAGCGCAGCGTGCCGATTCCCTTGCCGGACAGGTACTCCGCGAGTTGCCGCATGTTGCCGACCGGCCCGGCCACCGCGTTGTCACCGTTGCGGTCGGTGTTGCCGCTCTCGGAGATCAGCAGCGCCGCGGGCCCGGGCTTGGCGTCGGCCAGGTGGCGGTAGGTGCCGTAGATGGTCAGCCCGTCGGCGGTGAAGCTGACGTCGTCCTCGACCCAGCCCTGTCGCGGGGGCGCGGCGGTACCGCCGTCACCTCCGCCGGACGAGCAGCCCGCGACGAGCAACAGCGCGGCAAGCACGCCGAGGAGTGCCCTCACAGGTGGACCTCGATCCACGACACCACGTCGTCGAGCACCACCGCTTGCTCCGGCTCGTTGAACACTTCGTGATACAGCTCGGGGTAGACCTTGAGGTTGACGTCGGTCGAGCTGACGCATTCGACGAGTCGGCGGCTGCCGTCGACCGACACCAGCGAGTCCTGCCCGCCGTGCACCACCAGCAGGGGTGCGGTCAACGACGCGGCGCGCCGGGGCATCGTCTCCCCGACGCCGATCAACGCCTTGGCGATGCCCGCCGGGAGCTTGCCGTGGTGCACCAGCGGGTCGGCCTCGTAGGCGGCGACGACGGCGGGGTCGCGCGAGACCGCCTCGGGGGGCAGCTCCTCCACCGGCAGCCCGGGCAGCACGCCGCCGACCACCTTGGCCACCGCGGTCATCAGCGGCGACACCCCGTCCTGGGCGTACACGGCCGGTCCCGACAACACCATGGCGACGTAGTCGTCGGGATGCTCGACACCGTAGGTGAACACCACGCCGCCGCCCATGCTGTGACCGAGCACCACGCGCTTGAGCTCGGGGTGCGCCGCGGTGGCGATGCCGACCAGGTGGTGGAAGTCGTCGGTGTACTCGGAGATGTCCCTGAGGAAGACGCGCTTGCCGCCGGAGCGGCCGTGTCCGCGCAAGTCGATCGCGTAGGTGATGAGCCCGCCCTCACCGAAGCGCTGGGCGACGTGGTCGTAGCGCCGGGCGTGTTCGCCGAAGCCGTGGCACAGGACGACCACGCCGAGTGGTTCCGTCTCGGGGGTCCACACGTCGTACACGATGCGAGTGCCGCCGACGCCGTCGAAGCTGCGTTCGCTGCGAGATGTGGCCATCAGGGGAGACTAGCGGGCGTCGCTGAACGGTCCAGGCGACGACGGTGTCGCTCGTCACACCCCCTCGGTAGGCTCGGGCCCGTGAGTGTTCTCGCCGAAGCATTTGACTCGAAGGACGCCTTCCTCGCCGACGCCCAGCGGTACCGGCGCGAACTCTTGGCGCACTGCTACCGCATGACGGGGTCGCTTCACGACGCCGAGGACCTGGTGCAGGAGACCTACCTCCGCGCCTGGAAGTCCTACGACGCATTCGAGGGCCGGTCGTCGATCCGCACCTGGCTCTACCGGATCGCCACCAACACGTGCCTGACCGCGCTCGACGGGCGTCAGCGTCGACCGCTGCCCAGCGGCCTTGGTGCGCCCAACGCCGATCCGACGGCCGACATCGCCGAACATCCCGAGTTCACCTGGCTGCAGCCACTGCCGGATGTCCCGGACGAGCATCCGTCGGATCCGTCGGTCATCGTGGCCTCACGCGATTCGGTGCGGCTGGCGTTCATCGCTGCGCTGCAACACCTCTCGGCCCGGCAGCGCGCCGTCCTGCTGATGCGTGAGGTGTTGCAGTGGAAGGCGGCCGAGGTCGGCGAGGCCATCGGCGCCTCCACCGCGGCGGTCAACAGCCTGCTGCAACGGGCACGCGCGCAACTCGACGAGATCCAGCCCAGCCAGGACGACGACATCGCCGCGCCGGAGACGCCGGAGGCTCGCGAGATGCTGGCCAAGTACGTCGACGCGTTCGAGAGCTACGACATGGACGCGCTGGTGCGGCTGTTCACCGAGGACGCGATCTTCGAGATGCCGCCCTTCGACGGTTGGTACCAGGGTCCGGCGGACATCGTCACGCTCTCGACGGTGCACTGCCCCGCCCAGGGTGCCGGCGACATGCGCTTCGTCTCCTGCACCTCCAACGGCCAGCCCGCGGCCGCGCTCTACATGCTGAATCCCGAGACGGGTGTCCACGAGGCGTTTCAGCTCCACGTGCTCAGCGTGAAGTCGGGCGGCAAGGTGTCACACGTGGTGGCGTTCCACGCCCAGGGCGGTGAGCTGTTCGAGAAGTTCGGCCTCGCGCCCACGCTCTAGCCGCGAGTGTCCAGTTAGGCCGCGTACCCGTCCGAAAACCTTGCGACAGATGGCCATTCGGCACCGGACTGACGCACGGCCTCGCACGTTCGCCGAATGATCACGGTACGGCCGTGGCGCAGCATGTCGGCGCTCACTCGCACGATCCGCCATCCTCTGGCCAGCAGTTCGGCGTGCCTGTCGATGTCGCGCTGATGCTGCCGCGAGTCGGTCCAGTGTTGGACGCCGTCGTACTCGACCCCGACCTTGAGGTCCTCCCAGCCCATGTCGATGCGCCACTCGTCCACCACGATCTGGGTTCGCGGCGGTGGCATTCCCGCGCCGACGAGTAGCAGGCGCGTTCTGGTCTCCTGCGGTGATTCCGCGCCGCCGTCCATCAGGCTCATGACCTTGCGCAGCTGACGCAGTCCCCGAACACCGGCATGCCGCGCGACCAGCGGCTCCAGCGTCCCCGGCTGCACACCCGTGGCGTTGGCCAACGCGTCCACCCGGACGACCGCGAGCGTCAGCCCCGGTCGTCGGCCCAGGTCGAAGGCCGTGCGAGCCGGGGTCGACACCACCAGCGCGCCCATCGACTGCACCTCGTCGTGGAGCATCTCGTCGCGGCGCACAAGGATGCCCGCGACGGGCTTGCCGTTGCGGCGGTTCACCTCCGCGGGCAGCGCCGGGTCGATCCACTTCGACCCGTGCATCGCCGACGCGGAGAGGCCGACGAGCACCGACTGTCTGCCCGACCACAACCACGCGGCGACGGCGCGGTCTGCGGCGGTCATGGTGGCGCCCTCGTGGACGTAGACGTTGCGGTAGACGCGATCGCAGCGGCTGCGGAGGGTTCGCCGACTCACCGTGCCCGCCGCCAGCGCCTCGGTACCGAGGAAGGGTTGTGCCACCCGTCCACGATGCACCACATCCGCCGTCGGCCGCTCGATTCATCCACAGGCCACGCGAGCGGCCAGTCATGGCACGCGATCACCCGAAAGTCGTGCGTCAACTGGCCATTCGGCGGTCAGCTCGCCGGGATCACCGGCAGCGTGATGCTCGACGGATGCGCGGCGTCGTGCAGGATCGTCTGCGTCGCCACGACTGTGTCAGCGTTCTGCCCGAACGGCGCACCGGTGTTGGGGTTGGGCGCGAACTGCGGGTAGTCGCTGCTCGAGATCTCCAGCCGGATGCGATCCCCGGCGCGGTATTGGTAACTGGTGGGCCAGATCTGGATCCGGTACTTCGTCGGCTGGTTGGCCGGCACCGGGGTCGGGTTGCTCAGCGAGTCCCGGAAGGCGGTTCGGATGATGCCGTCGTTGAGGTTGACGATCTCGCCGTCGGGCTTGACCACCGTCAGCTTGGCGGTGAAGTCGGTGTCGACGGCCGACGACTGCGCCCACAGGTCGACCGTCGCCGCGCCCGTGACCTCGGTGTCGCGGGCGAGCGGTTCGCTGCTGTAGACCAACACGTCGGACCGCTGCTCGACCGGAGTCTGGTCATACGGCCCCTGCGGACCTGACTGCGCGCCGCAGCAGGAATGCCCGCCCAGACTGGGCGCGGGGAAGCGTGGGTCGTAGGTGTAGACGTCGGGAGCGTCGACGGCGGGCGCCGCGTCCACCAGGCCGCCCTTGCGATCCTCGATCCCGCCGGCGCCGGACAGGTAGTAGGTCGTCGGCTTCGTCTGTGGCAGTGGCCAACCCGACGCCGTCTTCCACACGTTGGCGCCCATCAGGAAGTAGTCCACCCGTGGCGAGCCTGCGACGTCGTTGCTCTTGCCCTTGAGGAAGTGGTCGTACCACTGCAGCATCAGCTCGTTGACGGGACTGTTCGCCACGGCGCCGATCGACTTCAGCATCGGCGCGGGCTCCGAATCCGGCCTGCCCCAGTCGACGTGGTCCCAGGGCCCGATCACCAGCCGCTGATTGGCGCGGGCCTCGGCCGTGCCACCGTGGGCGACCATGCCCGCGAAGTTCTCCACCCCGCCGGCGAGGAACGCGTCGTACCAACCCTCGAAGTGCATCACCGGCACGGTCACCTTCGGGTAGCGGTCACGGATGCTGACGGCCTTCCAGAAATCGTCGCGGGTGGAGTGCCGGATCCAGTCGAAGTACCAGGGCGCCACCGCGGGGTTGGCCGGTTGCATCGGCGGCAGGTCCTTGAACGGCCGGAAGTCCAGCCATCGAGTGGGATCCCTTACTGCGGAGGCGAGTTCGTGAACGGTCGCCTGATCGTTGCGATTCTTCGCCGCCGTCGTGGCGATGGACTCCATCGCCCAGGGCAGCACGAAGGCCAGCCGGAACTCGCCGCCCTCGTAGGTCCAGCCGTCGTAGTAGTCCGAGGCGGTGTTCGACGGCACGATCGTGACGAGGTGCGGTGGGGCGGTGACGGCGGCCAGCCACTGCGTCGCGCCGACGTAGGACGAGCCGTACATGCCGACCTTGCCGTTCGAACCGGGCAGTGCCGCCGCCCATTCGACTGAGTCGTACCCGTCGTCCTGATCGTGGGTGAACTCGCTGAAGACCCCGCCTGAGGCACCCTGGCCGCGGATGTCCTGCACGACGACGAGATAGCAGTGCGAGGCGAACCAGTCCGGCGACTGATAGCGAGTCCCGGACTGCGCGCCGTCCTTGCCGTACTGGGTACGCATCAGGATCACCGGCACCGCGTCGGACGTCGTGGGCCGGTACACGTCGGCGCGCAACACGGTGCCGTCGCGCATGGTCGCGGGCACGTCGGCCTGCTTGGTCACCGCGCACGAACCGCGGCCCGGATCCGCCGGCCAGGGGCCAGCTTCCGAGCCGCGGTCGGCCGAACAGCCACCGAGGACCAGGGTCACCGCCGCGACGACGACCGCCAGCCGGACCGCTACCGAACGCACCCGTTCACGCTAGACCCGAATCCTGGGACCGCCCCGCGGTTGGCTACTTCGGAGGCATCCTGATGCCGCCGTCCACGCGGACCACCTCGGCGTTCATGTAGGAGTTGGTGATCAGCTCGACCACCATCGACGCCAGCTCGTCGGGCTTGCCCAGGCGGTGCGGGAACAGCACGGACTGGCCGAGCTTGGCCTTGAACGCCTCCGAGTCCGGCCCCTCGCCGTAGATCGGGGTGTCGATCAGGCCGGGGGCGACGGTGTTGACGCGGATACCGACGGCCGAGAGGTCGCGGGCCACGGGCAGGGTCAGGCCGACTACGCCGCCCTTGGACGACGAATAGGCGGCCTGGCCGATCTGACCGTCGAAGGCCGCGACGCTGGTCATGTTCACGATCGCGCCGCGCTCACCGGTCTCGGTGGCTTCGTTGCGGCTCATCGCCGTGGCGGCCAGCCGGATGCAGTCGAAGGTGCCGACCAGGTTGATCGCGAGCACCTTCTTGTACGCGTCGAGGTTGTGCGCCGAGGCGAATTCGCCGTCCTTGCCGATGGTGCGTTGGGCCCAGCCGATGCCGGCCGAGTTGACCAGGGCGCGTAGCGGGCCGAGGTCCGCGGCGGTGTTGACGGCGTCCTCGATCTGCGCGGTGTCGGTGACGTCGACGCTGACGAACACGCCGCCGATCTCGTGCGCGAGTTCCTGTCCGCGCTCGGCGTTCAGGTCGGCGACGACGACACGGGCGCCCTTGGCGGCCAGTTGGCGGGCCGAGGCCGCGCCGATACCCGACGCGCCACCGGTGACGATTGCACTAGCTCCATTGATGTCCACACCGGACACATTAAGCGGAGTGTCCGCCGCGGTCTCGCAACTTGGTCAGCACCGCCGACGTCCAGCGGTCCAGCGCGCGAAACTCCGTGGCGGTCATCCCGTCGAACACCACCTCGCGGACGAAGTCGACGTGACCCGGTGCGGCGGCCCGCAGCGCATCGTGGCCCGCATCGGTCAGCTCGACGGTGGCGCCCCGCCGGTCGTCGTCGGCACCGCGCCGGCTGACCAGCCCGCGAGCCCGCATCCGTCTGAGCTGATGGGACAGCCGGCTCTGCTCCCATCCCAGCCGCTGCCCCAGCTCGTTGACCCGGCACGCGTCGAGTTCGTCGACGGCGACCAGCACGTCGTAGTCGGCCAGCGACAGCCCTCGGTCGCGCTGCAGCTCGCGGTTCATCTCGACCTGGAGTTCGGCGCTCATCGACAGGTACCTGCGCCACACCCGCTGCTGCTCCTCGGAAAGCCACATGGAATATATGACACATCATCTAAGTTGTCGTGTCCAGTGCCGGCCACCTAGGCTGGCGACGACGCCCGAGGAGCACCCATGACCACGACCGACATCGTCGACGTCCGACGCGCCAAGGACCGGTCCACCACCAAGATCTCCTGGCTGGACTCCAAGCACTCCTTCTCGTTTGGGGGCAACTACGACCCCGCCAACACCCATCACGGCCTGCTGCTGGTCAACAATGACGACGTGGTGGGGCCCGGAGCGGGTTTCGAGACCCACCCGCACCGCGACATGGAGATCGTCACCTGGGTGCTGCGCGGATCGCTGGTGCACCAGGATTCGACGGGTCACTCCGGCGTCATCTATCCCGGCCTGGCACAACGGATGTCGGCTGGCCGCGGGATCCTGCATTCCGAGAAGAACGACTCGTGGACGCTGACCGGCGAGACCACCCATGCCGACCCGGTCCACTTCGTCCAGATGTGGGTCGTGCCCGACGAGGCCGGCATCACGCCCGGCTACCAACAACTCGAGATCGACGACGAGGCGCTGCGCGGCAAGCTGGTGACCATCGCCTCGGGCATGCCCGAGCACGCCGACGACGCCGCCATCACGATCAGCAACAAGTACGCCGCACTGCGGGGCGCCCGGCTGGAACCCGGTGACGTCGTCGAGTTGCCCCAGGCCCCGTTCCTGCACCTGTTCGTACCCCGCGGCGAGGTCGTGCTCGAGGGTGCGGGACCCCTCCACGAAGGCGACGCCGTGCGCTTCACGGCATCGGGCGGCCAGCGGATCACCGCAACCGAGCCGGCCGAGATCCTGGTCTGGGAGATGCATGCGAGTCTGGCCGCGTAGAGCCGTTGCCGTATTGGGCGCCCTGATGCTGGCGGGGTGCTCGTCGAGCACCCCGCCGGCGCCGGACGCGAGCAGCCAGAGCCGGGCACCCAGCGCGGTCGGCCTGGCCGAGGTGACGGTTCAGGTGCCCGGCGATCTCGCCGCCGCACCCTTCGACGAGCCGCGAAAGGCACTGGTGCCCAAGGGCTGGACGATGTCGGTCTGGGCCAGGGTGCCCAAGCCGCGGTTGGCGGTGTGGGCTCCCGACGGATCCCTGCTCGTCTCGCTTCCCAGTGCTGGACAGGTGATCCGGATCGAGCCATCCGGGTTGGGTCCGCAGATGCAGCTCCTGGTCAACGGCATGAATCAACCACACGGCCTGGCCTTCGCCGGCTCGACGCTCTTCGTCGCCGAGAGCGACCAGGTGGACGCCTTCACCTACGCCGACGGCAAGGCCACCCCGCAGCGCACCGTCGCCGCGAACCTCCCCGACGCACGCAGCCCCGACCTCGGCGGTGCCTACGCCCATGCGCTCAAGAGCGTTGCCGTGGGACCCGATGGGGCCGTGTACTTCTCGATCGGGTCGACTGGCAACGTCTCCGCCCAGGACCGCACCGCCACGCCTGCCCGCGCCACCGTCATGAGGGTCCCACCCGGCGGCGGACCCTACGCGCCCTTCGCGACCGGCGTGCGCAACGGCACGGGACTGGCCGTCGCACCAGACGGCACGGTGTGGACCGCAGTCAACAACCGCGACAACGTCGAGGTGCCCGACCAGGGGCCGTCCTACGGGCAGGTGGTTCCGGACTACGTCGACGAGAACCCCCCGGAGTCGGTCGCAAAGCTGACTCCCGGGCGCGAATTGGGTTGGCCCTACTGCAATCCCAACGGCGGGCCGGCCAATCTCCCGCTCATCCGCGACGTGCAGACCAACGCCGACGGCTCGAAGCTGGACTGCGCGGCACTGCCGCCCGTCGAGCAGAGCATGGGCGCACACTCCGCCCCACTCGGCATGGCCTTCGCCGACGGCGTGCTGCCCGCGCCGTATGAGAAGGGGGCGCTCGTCGGGGTGCACGGCTCGTGGAACCGGCAACCACCCCGCGCGCCGGAGGTGTCCTTCTTCCCCTGGCAGAACGGGACCCTCGGCGACCAGCAGACGATCGTCGGCGGATTCCAGGCCGCCGACGGGTCCCGGTGGGGCCGGCCCGTCGCCGCGGTCGTGGGTCCCGACGGCGCCGTCTACGTCACCGACGACGCAGCCGACGCCATCTACCGGGTGGCTCCACCGGGGCGCTGACCACTGGTTGCTCCCGGTGGCGCCCGCAAACCCCGTTGAGGGATGGTCGCGGGCGGTCGTGGCCCAATCGTGTCGGTGACGTGACCAAAGCCGACTGTGCGTCGGCTGTGATTGCAGTTACGTGCTCACGAGCAGTCCGTGGCAATCATCCGATGGGGGCCCTTCGTGCCTGGTACCACAGTGAACCTCCGGTCCTTGGCCGCCACGGCGACCACGCTGGCACTCGGTGCAGTCCTGGCGACCATGGCGGTGGCCCCGGCCGCACGTGCTGCCGACGGTCGCGACCTACTGGCCGCCGCCATCGCGAACACCCGCGGCTCCTACCTCGTCTACAACTTCGGTGGCAACAACCCCGCCCCGATGCTGGACGCCAACGGAACCCGTTACGAGATGGGCAACGGCGGGCACCTGATGATCATCAAGTCGGCGTCTCAGCGGCTGACGCCGCGGCTGCTGGTCGACTCCCATCGCGGTTATCAGGCGCGCTGTGAGTCCACCCCCGGCGCTCGCACCAGCGAGGGTCTGCTTCAAGCCTCGGAGACGTTCACCCCCATCCAGGCGTGGCAAGCGCTCGGCAAACCCACGATCGCGATCAACGCCAACTTCTTCGACGTGCGCGGCCAGCGGGGCGGTTCCTGGAAGACGACCGGATGCAGTTCGCCGCTCGGGGCGTACTTCGACAACACCCGCGGCGGCGGGCCGGCCAACGCCGCGGTCACCGGCACCCTCGCCTACGCAGGAAAGCAGGCACTCTCCGGCGGTGACGAGGTCTGGACGGCGCTGACGACGATGATCCTGCCCGTCGGTGGCGCGCCGTTCGTGGTGTCACCGCGCTCCCCCGACGACTACGACGCGGCCACGCCGGTGGTGAAGGGATTGGCGGACAAGGGCACTCGCTTCGTCGCGGTCAGTGGGCTGGGGTTGTTGGCACCCGGTGCGACGGGCCAGATGAACGACGGTGGGCCCAGCGCCGCGCGGACGGCCATCGCCTACGCCCGGGACCGTGACGAGATGTACGTCTTCCAGGGTGGCAGCTACACCCCCGATCAAATCCAAGACCTGTTCCGCGGGCTGGGCAGCGACACTGCCATCCTGCTCGACGGCGGCGGTTCGTCGGCGATCGTGCTCCGCCGCGACACCGGCGGCATGTGGGCGGGCGCAGGGGTGCCGAAGGGCTCCTGCGACACGATGCAGGTGCTGTGCGACTCCCGCGAGCGCGCCCTGCCCAGCTGGCTCGCCTTCAGCTGAGTTCAGGCCGCCGCGGCTCCGGCAGTCGCGTCGGCACCGGCCGGGGCGGGGTCGGCGGCCGCGGGGGTGTCCGCGGTCTTCTTGCCGTCGCCGGTCGTCGAACCGCCACCGCTGGTGGTCGTCGGAGAGAAGTTGGGCGATTCGCGGACGACGCCTTGCTCCGGCTTGGCGTGCTTGGGACCATTCGTCTTGCCGGTGACCGTGCCAGTCTGGGTGTCGGTCGTAGTACCGGACGCCGTACCGGACGACGATGTCGAATTGCCCTCGGGCTTGGCGCGCTTGGGGCCGGCGGCGGGTGCCGGATCCTCGTTTGCCGCCGCGCCCTTCTGGTCAGCGCCCTTCTGGTCCGCGTCCTTCTGGTCCGCCTCGGTCTTCTCACCCGCGTCGGTCTTCTCACCCGTCGCCGGGGTCTCGTCCGACTCCGGAGCTCGTCCATCGGACGTCGGTGGCATCCCATCCGCCGCGGGGGTCGCGTCGCCAGCGGCGCCGACGCCCTCGGCCTGAGTGCCGCCTGCCTTCGAATCAGACTGTGGGGCAATCTCCTTCGAGGTGTCATCCGTCGGTGCGATGCTGAGCAGCCGCGCCGATGCAGACGGGAGTTCGCCTGCCGCAGTCTTGGACAGGGCCGCCGTCGTCGTGGGCGCGGCCAACGGGTTGACGAGACCGCCGAGGTTGAGCCCGCCGAGCAGTCCGCCGAGGGCATTGTTCAGCAGACCGGCGATGGCGTCGAACGGATTGACCGCGCCCGTTCCGGAACCCGACTGGGTCCCCGTGGCGCCGCCCGGAAGGATGCCACCCAGACCGTCACCGAGGAGCGCGTCGAGCAGAGTCTTGAGCACGTTCGGCGTGCTCGGTGTCGGGTTCGGGCCGAGTTCCTTCTGAATTCCGCCCACCAGCGCGTTGAAGGTGTCGCTCAGCACCAGACCCGGATCGAGGTTCGGGAAGGACAGGAAGGGGGTTTCCTGGCTGGAGTTCGGGATCCGGGTGTAGGTGCCGTCGGCGTTGCGCACCACGTCCGCGTAGCCGACGTCGGTGAGGATGCGCAGGGCAGGCGCCAGCGCGTTGGCGATGCGCATGGGGATCTGCGCGAGCGGGCTCAGCCCGACGAGGTTCAAGAAGTCCGAGGCCAGGTACAGCGGTTCCAGCAGCGGCAACGTGGACGAGTGCAGCGTGAGATACAGGTTGAGCGCCAACGGGTTTCCGTCGGCCACGCTCTTGACGACGCCTGCGAGTTGTGGCGCCAGGTCCGTCTCGAGCCCGGTGAGGTCGAGCCCACGCAGCATGTAGGTGGGTGACAGTCCGGCGGCAAGGTTGTTGAACAACGAGAAGGCGTTCGGCCACGACGCGAGGTCCGAGAGCGGCTGGTACTCGTAGGTCGCGTCGACCAGTACCGGCAACACGTTGGCACCGCCGACGCGCAGGCCCAGGGGAAGAGTCGTGATGCCCCCCTGCCCGGTGAGCTGCGTGCGTGGATTGACCGTGTTGATACCGAACAGAGCGGCGAGCGCGCCGAATCGGGCCGCGGCTCCGCCGTCGGGGCGGGCCGGGTTGTTGATCAGCACCAGTGGCAGCAGCGTGAGGCTGCCGAGCAGCGGGTTGGGAGTGCCGGTAGCGGCGGGATAGTTGGTGCCGCCCGGCTGGTTGGGCAGATCGTTGATCACCTCCTGGTAGGCCATCGCCGCGGCGAAGGCACCCAGGCCGACACCCACCGTCGGGGTGATGCGGACGTGTATGAGATCCGGGACGATCGCGCCGACGGGGTTGGTGATCTGCCCGATGATGCCGGTTAGCTGGGTGAGGACGTCTCCGAGGCTGACGCCGAGGCTTGAGAGGATGCCACCCAGGATGGGCCCGCCGGCAGCCTGGTTGACCTTCGCAAGCACGAGGTCCAGCAGCCCCTTTGCGCCGACCTCGAGGTACTCGGAGCCGTTGATCTCGTTGGCGACGGAGTTCGGCAGCCCGGGCACCCACCCGAGGTCGAGGCCGAGAACCTTGAGCGTCGCGAAGGCGGGACCGGTGGTGATGACGTTGAGGCCGGGGACGGCCAGTCCACCCAGGTTGAGCGGATCCTGCAGGTTGTAGCCGATGAGGGCGAGCAGTCCCGTCAGCGTGGCATCGGTGACCTCGTCGATGCCCAGTCGGTCGAGGATGTCGGCGAGCACGTCGAGATTCAGGCCGTCGAGCGCCGGCCCCAGCACCGGGACGCTCTGGGCGAGCGTGGCCAAGATTCCGGGCAGGAGGTTCGCCGGGATGTCGGCAAGCAGTGTCGTGATCAGGCTCTGCGGGTCGACGCCGGCAGCTTGCGCCAGGGCCGCGAAGCTGATGCCGTTGACGACCGCCCTGCTGACCGAGTCGAAGAAGGCCTGGTTGAAGTCGTAGACGGCGGTGCCCAGACCGCCGGTGATGTCGGGCACCTTGTCATGGGTGGGCAGCAACGACGTCGAGGCGGTCAGGTCGACGTTCTCGGCGGCGAACCGCTTGACCGGCGCAGGCGGTGGTTCGACACCGACGGTGAGGGCCGTTGCGGTCGCGGTGGCGGCGCTGACCAACGCCACGCTGAACCGGCGCCGACTTCTGCTGCGGTGCAAACCTGCCATCCGACCTGTCCCCTTCGTGCCAAAAGTGTGCTGAGTCACAGCACGCTAGCACTTACGCAGGCGGCAACAGGCCATTTATCGATGGCACCGTCGATTAGCCACGGTCACACCCGAGGAGCGCTTTTTCGGGATCCAACAGCAACTTCGGGGATTGACGGGGCCGATGATTACTTGGCTAGCGGGCAACCGAGTTGGGCTAAGTACGCCAAGATCATCGCTGGCACGGGGTGCGAAATTTGCCGTCGCCGCGGGAACTTCACCGTCGACCTGCGAAATCCCGGACACCGGGGGCCAACTGTGAGTGCGCTGAAACGGTGCTGGGCGTAAAGATCGGCGTCGCCAGGCCTACAACCGTGGCGTCAGGTCCAGCTTCGTGACGGCGACCATCTGGGTGATCAACCACCGACCGCCCTGTGGCTTCATGACCAGCCGGTAGGACAGGTACCGCAACGACGGGATGCCCTTGGTGACCGGGCTCGTCGCCACCGAGTTGGTGTAGACGATGGCGGTGGCCTCCGTCGGCGTCAGCGACTCCACGGCCGCACCGAGGACCTGCGTGTTGTTGGTGACCTGTGCCTGCTTGTTGGGTGCGACGATCGCGTCGATGTAGCGCTTGTAGTCGGCGGCGAAGTCGCCACCGAGGTACTTCGCGGAACGCTCCGGAAGCTTGTCCATGTCGTCTGGGGTGTAGGTCCACAGCGTGGTGATCGCACTGGCCGCGGTCTCGGCGATGACGAACTTCGTGTGGACGGCTGCCCGGTCGGCCAGGTACGGCTGCACGGTGGCTCCCGCGAACGCACAGGCGGCAACGAACAGGACACCGGCGGCGACCGCGATCAGCTTGAGTGCCCGCCCTGCCGGGCGGTGTGGCACGAGCACGACGTCCTCGGGCTGCTCCTCGGGAACCGCCTCCGGCTCGGCGACGGCATCCGGAACGGGCTCGGGATCCACAGCCGACACCGGCTCGGCTACAGTCTCCGTCTCGATGGCGGGCTTGCCGCGCTTCCACAGCGGCCGACGGCGGCCCTTCGCCGGGGTCTGCGCCGGCTCCGTGGAGTCCGCGACCTCGACGTCGGGTTCGGGGACCGCGGTCTCCGAGGTAGCCTCTGGCTCCTCGACCACCTCGGCCGTCTCGGTGACCTCGTCTGCCGGTGCGGCCTGCTGCGCCTTCTGCCGCGGCAGCCGGTGGCGGTTCCGCGCCGCCTTCCCCTGCGGGACTGAGGCGGCGGCAGCGTCGGCGGTCAGATCACTTGAATCAGCTGACTGATCTTCCACTGCTGTCCCTCCTCGATGGTCGTCACGACCCAACGGGTTCCACTCTCGATCGGAGTCTTGCCGTCGGGTCCGGTGGACTTGACGTTGGTGGCCACCAGGATGTCCGCGCTGCCGTTGTCGTTCCAGCGCTGCACCCCGGCCTCCTGCACGACACCGGTGGTCGGTTCGGCCCGAGCGACCTGGACGACGATCTCGTTCAGCTTCTCCTTGAACGACTTCTCGAAGTCGCCGGTGCCCTGGGCCAGGATCCGATCGCCATAGTCGTTGGCGTGAAAGGGATCCAGCGAGGTGTACTCCGTCATGAACCCGCGCACGTAGAACAGCGCCGCGGCGTCCCGGTCCTCGGTGCGCTTCAGGCTCTCGTGGTCGACCACGATGAAGATGCTGCCTGCGATCGCCACCGCCGCGATGACGAACGCGAGGATCGCGGTCAGCGGCAGACCCCACCGGGGCGACGCCTTGGGCGTGGCCGCGCTCGCCGCGAAGAAGTCGCGCTCCGTCTCGTCGACCTTGCGCCGGGGGCTCATCGGCCCTGCCCCTTCGGTGGCGGTGGGGGCGGTGGCGGTGGCTGCGGCACCGGCGCTCCGTTCTGGCCCGTCAGCGGCTTCTTCAACACGGTCAGCACCGCGACCTGCCACCGCCCTCCGGACTTCTCGAAGTCCGCGCGCACCGTGGCGGTGATGAACTTCAGCTTGGCCGGGTCGGATCCGCGTTGACCCTGCAGCGCCAGCAGCATCGCCGCCCGCTCCGGGGCCACCGACAGCACCGCGCTGCTCACCGCCCAGTATTCGTTGTCGGTCACTCCGGCCTTCTGCACGGCCTGCTGCTGAGCGATCAGTTGAGGCCGGTACGCGTCGGTGGCCAGCGTCTGCGCCCTGGCGAAGTCGTCGACGACGCTTTGGCTGCCGTAGCTCAGCAACTGCTCGACGATCCGGGGCCCCTGCTCGGCGATCTCGCTCCGCGCCTGCTCGACGGCCTTGTCGTGCCGGTAGACCTGCAGGTAGCCAAGACCGCCACCCGCCGCACACACCACCGCCGCGACGAGTAGTGCGGCGCCCGCGATCCGGCGAACGTCGCGACCCGTCGACCCGGTGCCGTCGACGACGCGAACCTCGGTTCGCAGCAGCAGATCGGCGAACGTGCGATGCCGCTTGTCGCCCAGCGGCCAGAGCCACCCGACGAACAGGGCGGCCGTGTCGAGCAGATGGGCGACGTCGCGCCCGATGAGGCGGGCACTGCCGACCGGTGCTCCGTCGGACGTCGTGACGCGGATGCCCGCCACTGCCCGGCCCATCGTCGCGCCGACCACCGACGGCAGAAGCCATCGGTTGACCAGTGTGGCGAGGACGGCAACGGCCAGCACGCCCATGAACACCCACCACAGCCATCCGCCGACGGGGGTCGTGTACGCGAGTAGCGCCATCGTCGCGACCACGGCCACGCCAGGCAGCACGTCCAGCAGCAGGCCGGCCGCTCGCGCCGGCCACGATGCGTAGCGGACGGTGTCGTCCGGCGCGGTCGTCGTCTGGGTCGTCTCGTCGAGTACGGCCGTCACGAGGTGACCTGATCAAGGCGGTTGATCTTGTAGGTGCCGTCGGCGGGCGCCATGTTCACGCGCAGTCGGTAACCCTGCTCCTGGTCGGCGGCCTGGGAGTTGGTCACCTTCACCCGCACCGCCACCAACACGTCCACCGAACCGTCGTCGTTGTGCTTCTCCACGGCGCCGCGCATGTCCGACACCTTCACCGAGACGTTTGCCGCCTGATAAGCCTCGACCAACATGCTGGCGAACAGGTTGGCCTGCACGCCGAAGTCACCGGTGGCGCACTCGATTACCTTGGTCTGGCTGGCCGTCATGGCCGCCACGTCGGGCGCCTGGGTGGCCTCGACGCACTCCTTGGCTCGTTGCAGCGCGAAGGCGTCCTCACGGGCGATCGCCTCACTCTGGTCGTGCGACTTCAACGCCAGATAGCCGCCCACGCCCGCGCCCGCCGTCAGGACGAGCAGGGCCAGGCAGATGGCGACGAGCCAGCCGCGCCCGAACCGCTCGGGACGACGGACCATCTCGTTCGCGTCCTCCTCGGCCAGCGCCTCGGAGGGGTGATCCCGGGGAAGGTCGGACTGTGCATCTGATCGTGCGTCGGACTCCACCGACGCGTCGGATTCGCGAGGGATGTCTTCGGGGTTCAGCCGGCTGGCGCCAGCATCTCCTTCCATCCGTTTTCTCCTGGATCACTTGAGTTGGTGACGGAGTACGTGACTCCGTCGGGTCCGACGACCTGACCGTTGGACGGTGTGTAGACCGCCGTCGGTCCTGATGCCGGAGTGTAGACACACGGGTTGGGTTGCTGGCCACTGCAGGCGACGGTGCCCTGGCCAGGGGCCGTGAGCGGATCGCTGCTCGGCGCCGGCTTGGGGGGCAACTGGTCAGCGGGCAACGGGTTGAGCCCGTTGTTGATCGACGGTGCGGGGATGACGTAGCCGGGTTTGACCGGTTGGTCGCAGCGGGCGCCGGCCGCGGGGCAGGTAAGGATCTGGTCCGGATCGCCGTACCACGGGTTGGTTCCCAGCGGCTCGTACGGGGTGTTGCTGCGGCACTCCTCCGGGGTGGCTGCGCGCTTGCCAGGCACGTCAGCGCACGGGTAGTTGCGGGCACCACGGACGACATTGGACGGCGTGTCCTTCGGAATCTTGCAGTACAAGCCGTTGGTAAGCGGCGCCGTGGAGGTGTCGGCTGGTGAGCGCCATTCCGATGCCGGCAGGAAACCGGTCAGGCATGGGAGCGGTTGACCAACCGACAAGGCAAAGTTCAGCAAGCCTTCGCCGGGATTGATGGTCGCGGTCTCCGCAAGCGTCGCACCCTGAGGCAGGATCACCAACGTCTGCTCGAGGCCCTTGTGGTATCGCTTCAGCAGATCGCTGACGATCGCGAGGTTCGCCAACGTTTGCGGCAGCGCCTCGCGGACATCGCCGAACACCGAGTTGAGCTGATCGGCGGTCGGGGCGGCCTGCTGAAGCCCGGTCCGCAAGGCCTGGTCCTGCTCGGCAGTCTGCGAGGTGATGGTGTTCAGGTTTCGCGCCCACTGCGAGATGGCGTCGCCGGATTGAACCTGGCTCTCGAGTATCGGGTTCGCATTGTTGATGATGTCGTTGACCGGACCCAAATTGTCCTTCAGGTCGCTGGCGATCGACGTCGTCGAGTCGACGAGCCGCTGCAATGCCGGACCCAGGCCACCGACCGCACGAGAGGTCTCGGTCAGCAGCGAGTCGATCTTCTCCTTCGGCAGCGCAGCGAGGCCGTTGTTGGCGGCATCGAGTGCGGGGCCGATCTCGCTGGGAACCGTGCTCTTGGTGATCGTCGTGCCTGCGGCCAAGAACTTCCCCTGGTCGCTCGCGGTCGACACCAGATCAAGGTATTGCTCGCCGATCGCCGAGACCGAATGTACGTTCGCGACGGCATCAACCGGGATCTTGACGTCACTGTCGATGCTCATCGTCGCCTCGGCACCATGCTCGGTGGGGACCACCTCGGTGACCTTGCCGATCTGGGTGCCACGGTACGTAACGTTAGCCGTGGCGTAGAGACCACCCGACCGGGGTAGTTCAGCCTTCAACTCGTACTGCCCGACACCCGCGAGGCTCGGCAACCTGAGGTAGTAGATACCGAGGACCAGCAGTGCGATGACAGTCAGAATCGAAAAGATGATCAGCTGAACTTTGATGAGGCGAGTCAGCATTGCTCACTCACCTCTCTCGACCAGCGGACCGCCAGGTACGTCGTGCGCGTTCGGGGTGAAGCGCACGTCCGGGATCATCGTGGCCGGATCACGACCCCACGACTGCTCAAGCGCACGCAGCGCACCGGAAACCCTCGTGCCACTGAGAACCGCGTTGTCGATCGCCGACAGCGTCAAATCAATGTTGGCGGACACGTTGACGTAGTCACCGCGGATGGCCTTGCTTGCGTTCTCGATATCGAAGGGAGCCGTTCCGATCACCTTCAAGGCTCCGAGCAGATACGGCGAAGCCCTTCCCAACTGGACCAGTGGCCGCTGAAGGTTCTTCAGGTTGGCCGTGATGTCCGGATTCGCTTGCGACAGTGCGCCGTCGGTGGCCTTGCTGATACGCCCGATGGCGACCACTGCGTCGGCGAACAGATCTCGGGTGTCCGCGAAGTGCTTGATCAGCGGAGGAAACTCAGTGAGCACGCGGTCCAGGGTGTCGTTACGCGCCGCCACGATGGACAGCAATCGATCAGTCGAGTCGATCGCGCGGGTGATTTCCTGGCGCTGATTGTTCAGCTCGGCGGTGAAGGTGTCCAGCCTGCCCAGGAATTCGCGGATCTGGTCGCCGCGACCCGTCAGGATGTTGCTGACCTCGTTTTGTATGACCTCGAGGTTCGGAATGCCACCGCCGGTGAGGATGGTGCCGATGCTGGCAAGCGTCCGCTCAGTCGTCGGGAATGCCGACGAGTTCTGTAGTGGGATCACGTCGCCACTCTTGAGAAACTCTCCCGATGGCTTTGCTGGCGGATCAAGCTGAACGTGCTGGGAGCCCAAGAGGGTGGTCTGGCCGATGGCCGCCAGTGTATTCGTCGGCAGCTTCAATCCGGGCTCGACGTCGAGCGCCATCGTCGCTACCCAGTTCTTCAGCTCGATCGACTTCACGCTGCCGACGAAGACGTCGGCGACGCGGACACGGCTGTTCACATTGAGCGCCAACGTATCCGGCATCTGGACGTAGATCGTCATCTTGTCCGAACCGCTGCCCGGACCGCCTGGAAGCGGCACGTTGGCGATGCCCTGCCATCCGCACGACGAGAGCACCAGGGCTGCGGTGGCGAGAATGCCTCCGCGGCGCATCAGGCGCCCCCACTTGACGTTCTTCAATGACATCTAGCCGGCTCCTGATTCAGCGGGCAGCGGTGGTCCTGCGGGTGCAGGTGCGGGTGCGGCGGCAGGCGCGGATCCAGCCGCGGGCACAACGGCCCCCAACGGGTCACCGGGGATCACGCCGGGTGCCGGTGCGGGCGGCGGCCCCGGCTGCGGGTACCACGGCGGAGGCAGAGGGTTGGTCTCGTCGTAGGAGTTCGCCGGTCCGGGCAGGTTGCCGCCGTAGGGCGCCCCCAACGTCGCCGGTGGGACCGGAATTTCGGCATCGGGTCCGCCGAGCAGTGCGGCCAGTGAATCCGGGGTCAGCATGTTGGCCGTGAAAGGCTGGACCTCGACACCCTGCATCCCGGGGCCGGCGACCCAGCCGGGCTCGTGGTTGCCGTGGGCGAAGAGAGTGTCGCGGGCGAATATGCCGGGCACCGTCGTGTCCTTGTACCCTCCCGGCGGAATCAGCCGAGACTCAGAATAGGAGACCTGTTTGGGCAGGACCATGGTCGTGTTCAGCGCATTCAGTCCGAACGGCAGCGAATTGAATTTGATCGCGTCGAGGATGGGCGCGAGGTACTGAGCACACAATTCGGCTGAGTCCTGGTAGCCCAACCGGCTACCCGATTGGATCGCGCTGCAGAGGAATTGCATCGGATTGGCAAAGTTGTTGATCACTGGCAAGTTGTTTAGGGCACCCGTCACCGGAGAAGCGATATTCATCAGATTGGCCGCCAGGTTGGGGTAGATGTGCAGGGCGGTTTCCAGGCCGTTGCGTGGCTCGGGCTGGAGGATCGCGTTGGTGGCGTCGGCGAGATTGTTGACATCCTTGGTCAGAACTGCGGAATTCTCGTCAAGGAATCCCCGCGTGGTCTTGAGCAGTTGGTCGAGATCCTTGACGGCCGCCGATACTTCGCGGTCGGTGTTGGTGAACGCGCCCGTGAACTTGGCAAGGTTGTCGTTGAGAGCGACGAACTGTTGGTCGCTCTTATACAGCGCGTTGACGAACAGGGCCAGGCTCTTGATCACACCGAAGAAATCACCGCGGCCCTGGTTGAGCGTTGTCAGCGCCTCGGACAGATTGTTGAGCGTCGTGTTGATCTGCTGACCCTTGCCGGCGAGGCCATCGGAAAACGACTCGATGACATCACCGATGGGTCCCTTGGGCTGCTCCTTGGTAGGACCGAGATCGGTGAGGATGCGGTCCAGCGAATCCCTCAACTGATCGAACTCCACGGGGACCTGGGTGCGCTCCTCCGGGATGAGTGCGTTGTTCTCTAAAACCGGGCCACCCGTGTAGGGCGGAGCGAGTTGGATGGTCCGCGACGCGACGAGGCTCGGGTTGAGGACCGACGCCGTGACGTTGGCGGGCACCTTGTACTTCGACGAGTAGTGGAACGTCACCTTCATTTTGTCCCCGGCGGGCTCGATCGAATCGATCTGCCCAACCTGGACACCCATGATCTCGACTCTGTCACCCGAGTACAGCGCCAACGTCTGCGGGAACTCCGCGACGACCGTGTTGTAGGTCAGCTTCTTGTAGAGGTTGTAACCCAGGAACGCCGCCACGACGACCGCGATGAGCACCACGGTGCCCACGATCAGGGTGGTCTTGGTCAGCGCGGGCAACTTCATGTTTCGGACGTTGAAGATCGTCGACATCTCTCGTGCCCCCTAACCTTGTGATCCGGGCGGAAGGAACGGCGGGTTGCCCGGAAGTTGCCCGTCGCCGGGGGTCTGCGGGCCCGGTCCCGGCGGCGGGATCGGACCGACCAACGCAGGCGGTGGCGGCGAGGTGCCGTCGCCCTGCAGCGATCCCGGTGCGATGAACGGATCGGCCGGTCCCGGGGTGACCGGAACGGTGCGCGCCCCGGGCGGACCAGGCGCCAGCGGCGGCGCGGGCGTGCCCTGAACCGGAGGCGAGAACTCGCCGGGGAACGCCGCGCTCGGCACGCCGGGCGCTGGCGGCGGAGCATTCGGGTTCGGCGGTGCGCCGAGCACGTCGGGCGGCCCGTAGTCGTTGGCGCCGTACGGGTTCGGGCCGAACGGACCGTTCTCCGCGCTGGCACACGGCAGCGGGTTGCCGGGCGTCGGGTAGTCGCCGGGCGCGGGTGCGTAGGAACACGGCGAACCGGCTACCACAGCGGGACCAGGATGCTCGGCTGTGCCCTCAAGAGGAGTCGGCGCCGCTGGCGGAGCACCGTTCGGCTGCCGCTGGCCGTTGGGGTCCGGGTACCTGAACGACGGCAGACCGGCATTGCTCCAGAACTCGTTGGGATCGATGCCGCGCTTCTTGAACGCAGCGTCCACCCACGGTTGCAGAATCTGGTAAGGCAATAGATTTACCAACATCACCTTGAAGAAGGGTCCGGAGGCTATGGCCTCGCCCAGCGACGCGGTGAACTTGCCGAGCGACGTCAACGTGTCCATCAGATCGTACTTCCTGGCCACCAGCACATCGCTGATGGTCTGCAGCTGCGTCAGCACCCGATTGAGATTCGGGTTGTCCTTGATGAAGCCCGTGACCTGCGTCGAGAAAGCAGCCACGCGTTCAAGCAATTGGTTCACCGCATCGCTGCGTTCGTTGACCGCCGCCAGGAGGGTATTCGCGTTGACGAGCAACTCGTTGATCTGACCGCTGCGGCTGCCGAGTACACCCGCGATCTTGTTGGCGTTTGCCAGCAGCTGTCTGATGTCCTCGTCCCGTTTGCCGATCGTGTCGGAGAACCTGGACACCCCATCAAGCGCAGCACTCAGGTGGGGATAGGTCTGGTCGACGGTGTCCGACAGGACGTTCAGCGAGTCCTTGAAGGCCTTGGTGTCCAAACCGGTGCCCACCTTGGTCAGGTCAGCGAATGCATCGTAGATCTGGTACGGCGTCGTCGTTTGATCCAAGGGCAAAACACCGTTGGCCTGCAATGTCTTCGAGCCCCTGGGTTCGATCTCGAGGTTCTTGCGCCCGAGGATGGTATCGGTGCGAATGTTTGCGCGGCTGTCGGTGCCGATCTTGGTGCCCTCCAGGGAGTAGCCGATGACGACCTTGTCGCCGTCGATCTCCTCTGACCGGACGGTGCCGACGTCGACCCCGGCGATGCGCACCTTGTCACCGGGTTTGAGGCCGCCGGTGTCGGTGAACTGCGCGAAGTACGTCGGCGTCGCGAAGATCATCGGCACGCTAGCGAAGCTTTGGCCGACGCCTATGACTAGCACCAGGATGAGCACGCCCATCAGCCCGGTGCGGATCCGGTCCGAACCTTCGATAGTCCTCATTGCGGTGTACACCTACCAGACGGCTGGGATGTGATCTTGACGGTGCGGACCGGGCCGCCGGGCTGCAAGCCGTTCAACTTGAGCGAAATGTCGCAAATGTAAAAGTTGAAGAAGTCACCATAAATACCACCGGAACGGCCGATGATCTTCAGCGCGTCTGGAATTTTGATCAGCATGTCGTTCAGCTGTTGCTTCTGGTCGACCAACGGCTGCTGAAGGATCTCGAGGTTGGTCACCGTCTTCTGCAGCAGCGGACGGTTGTCACCGAGCAGGTCAGCGACCGACCCCGCCGCGTCGCTGATATCGGCCACCGAGGAGGCGATGGGGTCGGCCCGGTTCTTGAGACCCGTCACGAGGGTCTCGAAGTTCTTCACCGTCTCGTCGAACTGCTGTTGGTGCTTGACTGTGGTGGCGAGGACGGTGTTGAGGTTATTGACCACCTGGCCGATGGCCTGGTCGCGATCGGCTAGGGCCGACGTCAGCGACGCTGTCTGGTCGAGGATGTCGTTGATGGTGCCGCCCTGGCCCTGGAAGATCGTGATGATCGACTGGGCGATACCGTTGGCCTTGTCCGGATCGAGCGATCGGAACAGAGGGCGGAATCCTCCGATGAGCGCGTCGAGGTCCAGCGCCGGTTCGGTGCGGGTGTCCGGGATCGTGCCACCGGCAGGCAACTTCGTGTTGTCGTCGCCACGCTTCAGTTCCAGATAACGATCACCGATGAGGTTCAGGTAGCGAATCGATGCCGTCGTGCCCTGGAACAGCTGCAGCGAACGGTCGACGTCGAAGTGGACTTCGACCTCGTTGCCGCCGTTGATCAGCTGGACGTCGGAGACCTTTCCGACCTCGACGCCCGAGGCGCGGACGAATTGTCCGGAGCGCAGGCCGCTGGCATTCTTGAAGATCGCGGCATACCCCGTGGTGCGGTCGAAGCGCAGCTGACCGAACACCACGACGATGAGCGCGGTGAACATCAGCAGCACGACGGACAGTGCGCCGAGCTTGATCGCGGTACCGGTGATTCTCATGGGTTGATCGTGTTCTCCCCGATTTGACGTCCCCAGACGTACTCAGTGGCTAATGGCTTACCGAGTCCAAGGTGGTTATAAGGGGCGATCGACGCACCGGTATCCATTACCAGGTAGGGGCCTGGCCACAGATCACGGGTGACCGGCTGCCAACAACCCGGCCGGCCTTCCGGCCCGCCATGGGCGTTGACCCGCGGTAGATTGTCCGGGTACACATAGGGATTACCCGTGCCATTGAGCGTCGTATGCGTATTCAGAGAATATCCGTTTCCACCAAGCAGGGCTGCGAGACGCGGCTCGACGTCGTGGTAGTTGCGGATCGTGCAGAACAGCATGGGGCTGTACTCGTCGAGCAGGGCGCTGGTGGGCACCAGGTCGGCTGAGCTGCGGACCAGGTAGGGCCCGGCCTTCTCGAAGACCTCGCCGCCGGTGTTGCCGAAGCCAACCGCCGACATCAAGGTCTGGTCCACGGTGCTCTGCAGCTCGTTCAGGGTCTTGGCCGTGGTGACGGCGTTGGCCAGGCCGTCGAAGAGGTCGGGGGCAGCGTTGGCGTACACGTCGGCGAAGTCCGCAACACCCTGGTTGAGGCGGCGAATCTGCG
Source organism: Mycobacterium sp. NPDC006124 (assembly GCF_040614235.1). Classification (NCBI taxonomy): domain Bacteria; kingdom Bacillati; phylum Actinomycetota; class Actinomycetes; order Mycobacteriales; family Mycobacteriaceae; genus Mycobacterium; species Mycobacterium sp. NPDC006124. The sequence goes on from NZ_JBEXUA010000007.1 coordinate 129,262, forward strand.
GCATTTGTGGGTTGAGGTCCGCGAGGATCGCGTTGCCCTGTTCGATCGACTGCCCAAAACGTTCACCCAAGCCGTCGAGCGCCTGCGCGGTGGCGGTCAGCGTCTGATTGAGCTTGACGGGGTCGACCTGCTTTGTGACCGAGACCAGGGTCTCGAAGAGAGTATTGAATTCGGTGGTCACCGACGACACGTCGATGGGCCGCGACGGCGTGACCCGCTGCGCCGAGGGATTGGCCGGCGACGAGAACGCCACGTACTTGTTGCCGAACACCGTGCTGGCCCGGATCGCGGCGTTAGCGTTCTCCGGAATCAGGTCCACGAACTTGCGGTCGACGTCGAGGGTGATCTTGGCCTTCGGCGTCGCGCCGTCGTCGATCGCGACGATGTCCGCGACGCGGCCGATCTCGACGCCGTTGAAGGTGACCTTCGAACCAGGATCCATCGACAGACCCGACCGCGACGAGATGAGAGTTAGCTTCTCCGGATCGGAGAAGCCGCCGCGGAACTGGATCGAGACCAGCCCGACCACGACGGCAATGACGATCAGCAGAACCACTCCAGCAATTTTGTAGGGAGGGGTCCTGGGCTCGTTGACGGGCGACTTCGTCTGCCCTGGTGCGGTCATCGGCTACACCGTCAGGTTGAAGTTGGCGTCGGTGCCGTACAGCGCCAACGATGCGAGCAGGACGACGAGCACGATCGCGATGAGAGAGGCACGCATCGAGCGGCCGACGGCCTCGCCGACGCCGACCGGACCGCCGCTGGCGTAGAAGCCGTAGTAGCAGTGGTTGAGCATCACGATGACGGAGATGATGATCGCCTGAACGAACGACCAGGCGACGTCGTCGGGCCGCAGGAACGTCCGGAAGTAGTGCTCGTAGGTGCCGGTCGACTGGCCGTAGAACAACGTCGTGGTCACCCGCGCCGAGAGGAACGACATGATGATCGCCATCGCGTAGAGCGGGATGATGACGACGAAGCCGGCCATGATGCGCGTCGACACCAGGTACGAGATCGACTTGATGCCCATGACCTCGAGCGCGTCGATCTCCTCGCTGATGCGCATCGCGCCCAGCTCGGCGGTCGCGCCTGCGCCGACCGTGGCGGCCAGGGCCTGCCCGGCGACGACGGGAGCGGCGATGCGCACGTTGACCAGGGCGGCGAAGAATCCGGTGAAGGCCTCGACGCCGATGTTGCCGAGCGAGGCAAAGCCCTGAATGGCGATCAGCGAACCGCCGGAGAGGGTGACGAAGCCGACGATGGCGACGGTGCCGCCGATGACGGCCATCGCGCCGGTGCCCATGCCGATCTCGGCGACCAGGCGCAGCATCTCCTTGCGGTAGAACCGGAAGGCGTGGCCGATGGAGCCGACCGCGGTGACGACGAACCACGCGATGTGCCCGACGCTGTCGAGGAACCGAGCCGGCGACTTGGCCAGCCGCTCGCCACTTGCGACGGCGCGGGGAAAGCGTGACCTAAGAACTGCAGCCGTCGACATGTCAGCGCCCCGTTCCGAATCGAACGCCGATCGTGGTCATGATGACGTTGACCGCGAAGAGGGCGATGATGCATAGCACCAACGTCTCGTTGACCGCGGTGCCGACGCCCTTGGCGCCTCCGGAAACCGTCAGGCCTCGATAGCAGCCCACCAGACCGGCGATCATGCCGAAGATGAATGCCTTGACCACCGAGATCACCACCTCGGGCAGTCCGGTCACCAGCGTCAGCGTCGACACGTAGGCACCCGCCGAGATGTTCTGGATGTAGACGCCGAAGACGAAACCGCCGACCAGGCCGATGGTGATCACCGCGCCGTTCAGGAGGAAGGCCACGAACGTCGACGCCAGTACCCGGGGGACGACGAGGCGATGGATGGGGTCGATGCCGAGCACCTCGAGTGCGTCGATCTCCTCGCGGATGGTCCGCGCCCCTATATCGGCGCAAATGGCAGTGGACCCGGCGCCGGCAACCACGAGCACGGTTACCAGGGGACCCAGCTGGGTCACCGCCCCCAGAGCCGCACCGGCGCCCGAGACGTCAGCGGCACCGAACTCGGCCAGAAGGATGTTGAGGGTGAAGATGATGAGCACCGTCAACGGGATGGCCACCGCGATGGTGGGCAGGAACGCAACCCTCATCAGGAACCAGCCCTGCAGGATGAACTCACGCCACTGGAACGGACTGCGGAACAGGGCCTTGCCGGTCAGCACGCACATCTTGACGAAGCCGCCGACGGCGACCACGCCAGGGCGAAGTTGGTCGCGGACGTAGTCGACCAGGCCGGGGTTCTGCGCCGTCACTGGGAGAAACTCGCCGTCTGGCGCGCGATCCGGCCATGGCGGACCTGACGCAACGGCAGAAGCTGTTGCACGCCGCCTCCTTGCCCAAATGTCGTGTCTGTGATCACAGTCTCCTTACCCGTGGGTAGTAAGGCGGACCACAGGAGAGTACCCGATCGATTCTCCCGACTGCACCGCATCGGCCGGATTGTCATCCCGCTGGCTGGCAAACTCGACGTCACAGGTCAGCACTCCGTCCGCTCGACTGAAACCTTTAAGCCAGAAGAACTTTCGCTGACGTCAATCAGTTCTCCTTCGCCGAACCTGCCCCTCAGTTCCGTCTTGAGGACCTTACCGGCAGGGTTGCGCGGCAGTCCGTCGACCACTTCGAGCGCCCGCGGATGCTTGTAGCGCGCGAGCCGATCGCCGAGGAATTCCTGGAGATCCTCGAGCGTCAGCCGCCCCGTCGGGGTCAACGCCACGACGGCGACGGGCACCTCACCCCACTTCGGATGGGGGCGGCCGATCACGGCCGCCTCGCCGATCGACGGGTGGGCGGCCAAGGCGTTCTCCACCTCGGCGCAGTAGATGTTCTCGCCGCCGGAGATGATCATGTCCTTCTTGCGGTCGACGACCCACACGTAACCTTCGTCGTCTTGGCGAACGAGATCGCCCGAGTGGAACCACCCGCCCGCGAACGCCTCGGCGGTCGCCTTGGGGTTGTTCCAATACCCCGCCATCAGCGTCGGCGCCCGGTAGACGATCTCGCCGACCTGGCCGACCGGTACGTCGTTCATGTCGTCGTCGACGACGCGGGCCGACACCGTCGGGATGACCTTGCCGACCGAACCCAGCTTCCTGACCGCGTCGTCGCCGAGCAGCATGCAGGTCACCGGCGACATCTCGGTCTGCCCGAACGCGGCCAGGATCAGGGCGCCGGGGAAGGTCTCGGCCATGTCGCGCAGCAGGGTGTCCGACGCCGGGGCGGCTCCCCAGGAAAGGGTGCGCAGGACCACCTTCCGGGGCCGCGCGCGTTGCGCGGCGCACACGGCCTGCCACTGGGCCGGAACCAGGAAGATGCCGGTGACGAGCTCCGCCTCGAGCACGTCGAGCAGCGCGCCGGGATCGAAGGCGCCGAGCGGGTAGAGCACGGTGGGCCGGCCGAGCAGAAGCCCGGTGATGAGGTTGCCCACGCCGGCGATGTGGAACAGCGGCACGCCGACGAAGCCGACGTCGGCGTTCAGGTCGGCGCCGTTGGTGAACAGGTGCGTCATCGCCTGACCGGACAGATTGGCGTGGGTGAGCACCGCGCCCTTGGGGCGGCCGGTGGTGCCGGAGGTGTACATGATCAAGGCGGGTGAGTCGTCGGGGACGTCCACCGGGGCGGGAGCCGCACCCTCTTCGGCGAGCAGGTCGTCGTAGCCGAGTAACCCGTCCTCGGTGGGACCGCCGGCGACGACGATCTCGGCCAGCCTCGGGTCGAGCCCGCGGACCGCGGTGGCGACCGACGTGAGCACCGGCTCGGTGACGACGACGCGCGCCGCGCAGTCGCCGACCAGGAAGGCGATCTCCGGCGGCGTCATCCGAAAGTTCACCGGCACGGCGATGGCGCCCAGCCGGCTGGCGGCCAGCACGGTCTCGACGAACTCGGTGCGGTTGAGCATCAGGATCAGGACGCGGTCACCGACGGCGACACCCCGACGGCTCAGCGCCCCGGCCAGCGCGGTGACCCGTCGATCCAGATCGCCCCACGTGGTCGTCTCGCCCAGGAATCGCAGCGCGGTCGCACCCGGTTGCATCAGCGCGTGGCGCGCGAGCTGGGTGCTCCAGTTCTGCCGACGCGCCAGGTGGGGCTGTTCGAGAAGCAGCCGATCCGGTACTGGCGTGGCGGTCAACGGCTACGCTCCTGCACATCTGCGCGCGAGTTGCGCGACGTTGATATTTGATCAAACATGGTGTTGCCCCGGTCACACTATGGCCTCGGCCGCGCGGGGACAAGCCCGGGTGACGAATGGCGACGGCGGGGGCCCATGAAGGTACGACTGACGTGAGCGCACCCGTCCGGCCGCGCCGCGAACAGCTCTCCGACGAGGTCGCCGGGCACCTGCGGGTCCGCATCATGTCCGGCGTCCTGCGTCCGGGGTCCTTCATCCGGCTCGACGAGACGGCCGCCGAACTCGGCGTGAGCATCACCCCCGTCCGCGAAGCCCTGCGCACCCTGCGCGGCGAGGGTATGGTCCAGCTCGAGCCGCACCGCGGGCACGTGGTCTCCCCGTTCACCCGCGACGACATCGAGGACATCTTCTGGTTGCAGGCGGTGATCGCAGGCCAGCTCGCCAGGTCGGCCGCCGAGCGCATCACCAATGAGGAGATCGACGAACTCGAACGCCTCGCCGAGACCGTGGCCGAGGCCATCGGCAGGCAGGACACCGCTCAGGTCATCGACACGGAGTTCGCCTTCCACCGCGCGTTCAACCGGGCGTCGGGCCGGATCAAGCTGGCGTGGTTCATGGTGCACGCGGCCAGGTATCTGCCGCCGCACATCTACGCCAACGACCCGCAGTGGGGCCGGCGCGCGGTGGCCAACCGGCGCGAGTTGATCGCCGCGCTGCGCCGCCGCGACGTGGACACCGTGGTGCAGGTGACCGACGCCCAGTTCACCGACGGCGCGCGCCGGCTCACCGCCCGCCTGGACGAACTGGGCCTCTGGACCTAGCGCGCCCGGTCAATCTCCCCAGTCGCTGCGCTCCTACCCGCCGAGCGACTCCGCGCGCTTCTTCAGATTGTCGGCCAAGTGGTCCAGGGCATCGTTGACGACCTTCTTGACCATCATCGCCGGTACCGGCATCGACACCTCGACGTCCAGGTCGACGGTCAGCAGGCTGGTCGGCCCCATGGCCACCACGGAGAACATCTGCTCCTGCTTGGAGAACAGATCGCCCTGCTGCATCACCGTCTGGATCTGATTCTCGGTGGGGTAGTAGACCGCCTGTATATAGGTACCGTCCATGCCCTGCACGGAGGTGTCCAGGCGCAACTGGCTGGGCCGCTGGTCGTCGTAGCGAGCCAGGATCCAGCAGCCCTTGATCTCCTCGTTCCACTGGGGGTAGGACTCGAAGTCCGCGACGATCGACATGATCGCGTCGGCGGGGGCCTCGACCTCGACGGTCTTGCTCACGAGCGGCATCGGGCGAGCATATCGGCAGCCGCTGCTCAGGTGACGACGGCGGTCGCCATCAGCGCGCGCAGCGCGGTCGGGACCGGAACCGGCCGGCGACTGTCCCGGTCGACGTAGACGTGTACCCAATGCCCAACGGCGGCAACGGGTTCGGCGCCGCCTTCGGTCTCGGGCGGGGCGAACACCGCCAGGCGGTAGGTCACACTGCTGGTGCCGAGCCGCGTGACGGCCAACCCGACGACCAGCGGATCGGGGAACTGTAGTTCGGCGAAGTAGCGGCAACCCGACTCGGCGACCACCCCCAGTTCGGGCGCGGTGAGCGGGTCGTGACCCGTGGTGGTGCCGAGCCAGGCGTTGATCGCGGTGTCGAAGAGTTGGTAGTAGACCGCGTTGTTGAGGTGGCCGAACATGTCGTTGTCGGCCCAGCGGGTCGTCACCGGCCAGTGCACCGGAAAGTCGCGCGACGTCAGGTCCCGTTCGGAGGTGCTCACCGCCTACATTCTGCGCCGCTTTCATTCTGCGCCGCGGTGCGGGCAAGCTGTCGAGTGTGAAGATTCGTGGAGCCGTGCTCGACCGCATCGGAGCGCCCCGGCGCTACGCCGAGTCGACGCCGTTGGCCGTCACCGAACTCGAACTCGCCCCGCCCGGCGACACCGAGCTCTTGGTCCGCATCGAGGCCGCCGGGCTGTGCCACTCCGACCTGTCGGTGGTCAACGGCTCCCGCGTGCGACCGGTGCCGATGCTGCTGGGCCACGAGGCGGCCGGCGTCGTCGAGAGCGTCGGCGCCGGGGTGCGTGACATCGCGATCGGGCAGCGCGTGGTGATGACGTTCCTGCCGCGGTGCGGCGAGTGCGCGGCGTGCGGCACCGACGGACTGGCGCCCTGCATCCCCGGTAGCGCCGCGAACGGCGCGGGAGAACTGCTTTCCGGCGGGACGCGGCTGGCCGCCGGTGGTGAGCCGGTGCTGCACCACCTTGGCGTCTCGGCGTTCGCCACGCATGCCGTGGTCGACCGACGGTCGGTCGTGCCGGTCGACGACGACGTCCCGCCCGTGGTGGCCTCGCTCCTGGGTTGTGCGGTGCTCACCGGCGGGGGCGCGGTGCTCAACGCCGGCCAGCCCCGACCGGGTGACACGGTGGCGATCGTCGGCATGGGCGGTGTGGGCATGGCGGCGCTGCTGGCGGCGCTCGCACACGACGACGTCGAGGTCATCGCCGTCGACCAGGTTCCCGAGAAGCTGGTCCGGGCCACCGAATTGGGCGCCCACACCGTCGTCACCCCGGAGGACGTCGGTGACCTCAAGGCCCGCATCGTGATCGAGGCGGCGGGGCACCCCGCTGCGCTGGAGACGGCGATCGCACTGACCGGACCCGGTGGCCGCACCGTCACCGTCGGGCTCCCCCACCCCGACGCCCGCATCAGCGTCGCACCGTTGGGCTTCGTCGCCGAGGGCCGGTCGCTGATCGGCAGCTATCTGGGTTCAGCGGTGCCGGCGCGGGACATCCCCCGCTTCGTCGGGCTGTGGCGTGAGGGGCGGCTTCCCGTGGAGTCGCTGGTGTCCTCCACCATCGAACTCGACCGCATCAACGACGGCATGGACGAACTGGCCGACGGCCGGGCGGTGCGCCAGATCATCGAGTTCTAGTGCGGCGTCACTAGAACCAGCCGTCGCGCATCTCCAGCGTGGTGCGGTCCAAGGCCGCCAGCAAGTCGAGTTGCGGTGCCGTGCGCGGCAATTCGTACCGGAAGAAGTACCTGGCCGCCTGCCGCTTGCCGTCGTAGAAGTCGTCGGCGGAGTCTGCGGCTGCGGTGTCGGCGACCAGGAACTGCTCCAGCCAGATCCACGCCATCACCACGTGGCCGAACGCCTCGAGGTAGATCGCGCTGTTGGCCATCGTTGCCTCGGTGTCGGCGGTGGCGAACATCGCCGCGGTCACCTCGAGCACCCGCTGCCACGAGGACGCGAGCCGGCCGGCGAGTTCGGCGGCCTCGCCGCCGGCCGCGGTGGCTTGTTCGACGGTCGCCGTCACCACCCGGCCCAGTTCGGCCAGGCTGGCACCGTCGCGCTGAGTCACCTTGCGCCCCAGCAGATCCAGGCTCTGTATGCCGTGCGTGCCCTCGTGGATGGGGTTCAGCCGGTTGTCGCGGTAGTGCTGTTCGACGTCGTATTCGTGGGTGTAGCCGTAGCCGCCGTGCACCTGAATGGCCAGACTGTTGGCCTCGAGGCACCACTGCGAGGGCCAGCTCTTTGCCACCGGCACCAGGATGTCGAGCAGATCGGCCACCTGTGCGGATTCCTCGGCCGACTCCGCGGTGTGCTGCAGGTCGATGAGCCTCGTGCAATACAACCCCAGGGCCAGGCCACCCTCGACGTAGGCCTTCTGCGCCAACAGCATTCGCTTGACGTCGGCGTGCTCGACGATCGGCACCTGCGGCGTGGTGGGGTCCTTGACCAGCCGGCCCTGCGGCCGCTCGCGGGCGTACTCGACGGACTTGAGGTAGCCGGTGTAGCCAAGTGACACCGCGCCCATTCCGACCGCGAGGCGGGCCTCGTTCATCATGTGGAACATGTAGACCAGACCACGGTGGGGCTCACCCACGAGGTAGCCCACCGCGCCCGGTTCGCCGCCCGGCTGGTGGACGCCCTCACCGAAGTTGAGCACCGTGTTCGGCAGGCCGCGCTGCCCCATCTTGTGGTTGAGCCCGGCCACGGTCACGTCGTTGCGCTCACCGAGCGAGCCGTCGTCACCGACGAGGTACTTCGGCACGATGAACAGCGAGATGCCCTTGGTGCCCGCCGGTCCGCCGGGGATCTTCGCCAGCACCAGGTTGACGATGTTGTCGTTGAGTTCGTGTTCGGCGCCCGAGATCCACATCTTGGCGCCGAACAGCCGGTAGCTGCCGTCGGGTCGTGGTTCCGCGCGGGTGGTGATGTCGGCCAGCGACGAGCCCGCCTGGGTCTCCGAGAGCGCCATCGTGCCGGTGAAGCGGCCGGCGAGCATCGGCTTGACGAACGAGTCGATCTGGCGGTCGTCGCCGAACTTGGCGATGAGGTTGGCGTTGGCGACCGTCAGCATGAGGTAACCGGACGTGCTGACGTTGGCAGCCGAGACGTAGGCGAACCCCGCCTGCGCCACGCACACGGGCAATTGCGCGCCGCCGAGGCCCTCGTCCATGCTGGCGCCGATCAGATCGGCCTGGGCGAACGCGTCGAGCGCATCCTTCACCTCGCCGATGACGGTGACCTGCTGGCCGTCGAAGGTCGGCTCGTGGGCGTCGCTCTTCTTGTTGTGCGGGGCGAAGTACTTCTCGGCGATGTCCTCGCTGAGGTCCAGCACGCCGTCGAAGGTGTCGCGGGAGTGCTCGGCGAAGCGTTGCCGCTTGGTCAGCTCCTCGACGCGAAGCCACTCGTAGAGCAGGAAGTCGATGTCGCGCCGTGACAGCAGGGTGGACTTCATCAGTCTTTTCTACGCCTTGCCGGGAACCTCGATGCCGAGCGGTGCCTCGGTGCGCACCGCATCGTCGCGAATCAGGCCACGGAGCAGCGCCGTACTGAATTCGACGGCGATCTCCTGGGCCGTGCGTCGGCCCTGCGGCCGCAGCCAGCGGTAGGACCCGAGGGTCATCCCGATGTATCCCAGCGCCAGCACGTGGGAGTCGCAGTCGTAGAACTCGCCGCTGGCGATGCCGCGGTCGATGACGTCGCGGACGTGCTCGTAGACCGAGGTCTCGGCCTTGCGGATGTAGGCGACCTGCTCCTCGGTGAACCACTCGGTGATGTAGGGCGCCTCTTGGAAGTAGACGGCCCCACGCTCGATGTCGGAGGCGATGCCGACCAGCAGCCGGCGGGTGAAGTGGTAGATCATCTCCCGCGCCGAGGCCGTCGGGTCGTCGTGCAGGGCCTCGACGGTGAAGTCGGCGGCGCTCTTGCAGATGTCGAACAGGATCAGCGACTTGCTGGCGTAGTAGTGGTACACCGTCGCCTTGTTCAGACCCACCGCGTCGGCGACGTCGTCCATCCTGGTGCCGTGGTACCCCCGCGCCGCGAACAGCTTGGTGGCCACGGCCAGCAGCTCCTCACGACGGGTGAGGCCATTGGGCGAGGGTTCGGTGGTGGACATCGCGACTCACTATATGTAGGCCGGGGCTCCACCCGGGTACCAATCAACTGGTTGGCCAGTTTAGGCAATCCCGCTCGTCCACTGTTCGGGGCGGCTCCTCACGGGCTAGACTTTGCTCAAAGTCGGCCCGCATGGAGGTAATGATGGATCCGAATCCTGACTACGACATCAGCGACGAAGCCGAGTACTTCTTCAACTTCATCCCGTGGGGTCTGCGCGGCGTCTACCCGCCGCCCGCATACCCGCCGGTCTAGCCGAGTGGTTAGGCGGCCGCGGCCTTGACGGCGCGGCCGACTTCCGCACGCAACCGCGTGTACTCGGGTGACCGCCGCAGCTCATCGGGGTCGACGCCGGTACGCGGTAGGCCCACGGGCAGGTCGAGTGCGACCTGACCCGGACGACGAGTGAGAACCACGATTCGGGAACCAAGGAACGCCGCCTCGTCGGCGCTGTGCGTGACGAACACCGTGGTGCGACCCGTCTCGGCACTGACCTGACGCACGTCCTCCTGCAGCCGTTCCCTGGTCAACGCGTCGAGCGCGGCGAACGGCTCGTCGAGCAGGAAGAGCGGGGTCTCGGCCGCCAGCGCTCTGGCGATCGCCACCCGTTGTTGCTGACCACCGCTGATCTCCCAGATCTTGCGGCCGGCGGTGCCCTCCAGACCCACCCGCTGGAGCAGTTCGTCGCGACGCGCCGCTCGTCGCTCCTTCGGCACCTTGGCGTACTTGAGCGCCAGGTCGACGTTGCCGCCCACCGTCCGCCACGGGAAGAGTCGCGGCTGCTGGAAGACGACGCCTGCCGTCACACCGGGACTCGGCGCGTCACCCGACACGCGAACACTGCCGGCGGTCGGCTCCTCGAAACCGGCGATCAGCCGCAACAGCGTGCTCTTGCCGCAACCCGACGCGCCGACCAACACCAGGAACGCGCCGGGTTCGACGTCGAGGTCCACCGGACCGAGAGCGGTCACGTCCCCGTAGCGGTGCGCGAGGTTCTCGATCCGCACCCCGCCGCGGACGTCACTGCTTGAGGGCATCGGGCAGTCCCTTGGTGTAGATCGCGTCCTGGAACGTCTTCAGCGGCGCCGCCGCCGAGATCTGCTTCTGCTGGGCCAGGAATTGCGACGCGCTCTCCAGGTTCTCGGCGATCTTGCCCGGCGCAGCCTCGGTGCCGAGCCACTCGGCCGACGTCAGTTCCTGCGGGGTCAGGTAGATGCCCTGCTTCAGCTGCCCTGCAACGGCTTCCGGCGTCAGGCCGATCTCCGATGCGATGGCCTTGGCCGCGGCGGCCGGATCGTCCTTGATGGTGGAGAGGGCTCGCGCCTCCTGCTGGCGCCACTTGTCCACGACCTCGGGGTGCGCCGTGGAGAAGTCGTCGGCGACGGCGCCGAGATCCAGCGTGGGCTTGCCGTCCTTGGCCAGCTGACGACTGGTGATCAGGTCCTTGCCGGTCTTGCGCAGGTCGTCGAGCGTCGGCAACCAGGTGTAGGCGGCGTCGATGTCGCCGCGCTCCCACGCAGCGAGGATCGCCTGTGGCTGGAGGTCGACGAGCCGAACGTCGTTGGGAGACAGGTTGTTCTGTGCCAGTGCGGCCAACAGGCTGTAGTGCGCGGTGGACGCGAACGGCGTCCCGATGCGCTTGCCCTTCAGATCGGCGATGGTGTTGACGCCGCTGCCGTTGCGGGCCACCAGCGCCTCGTTGTCGCCCGCGACGTCGAGCACGAAGGCGACCTTGTACGGAATGTTCAGTGGCGCCGACAAACCGCGGGCCACCGGGCTGGAGCCGAGCGCGCCGAAGTCGAGTTCCTTGGCGATGAACGCCGTGTTGATGTCGGCACCGGAGTCGAACTTGATCCACTTGATGTTGTAGTCGGGCAGCGCCTGCTCGAGCCACTTGTTGTTCTTGACGATCAGGTCGCCGCTCGGAAACGTCTGGTAACCAATGCGAATCGTCGGCTTGCTGGCGTCCTGGCCCGAGTTGTCCACCGAGCATCCGGCGAGTGCCAGGGTCGAGACGACTGCCGCCACGAGGAGTGCCCTCAGCTTCATATCTTTCCTCTCCACGGGACGGTGCGCCGCTCCAAAATGCGAAGCAGACCGTCGATGATCAGGCCCGAGAATCCGATCGCGAAGATGCCGACCAGGACCACGGGGGTGTTGTTGTAGTTGCTTGCGTCCTTCACGAGGCCGCCGATCCCGGGAATGCCGTTGAACAGCTCGGCGGCCACCACCGACGAATAGGCCATCCCGACTGCCAGCCGAATGCCGGTGAACGTCTCGGGCAGTGCCGACGGCACCACGACGTCTCGGATCACCTGCAGGCGCGTCGCCCCGAGCGCGCGGGCCGCCTCGGTCAGCCCGACCGGCGCGGCGACCACGGCGGCCGTGGTGGCGACGGCCGCCGGCGGCAGCGCGGCCAGCGCGAGCAGCGTGATCTTCGGCGCCTCGTCGATGCCCAGCCAGATCACCAGCAGGAAGAAGTACGCCAGCGGCGGCAACGCCCGCAGGAACGTCAGCCACGGTTCGAGCACGCTGCGGACCCAGCCCACCGACCCCATCAGCAGACCCAGGGCGACTCCGAGGCCGACGCCGATCACGACGCCGATCAGAACGCGGCGCAATGTCATGTACAGGTGCTCCCACAGCAGGTAGCCCGCGTAGCCGCGGGTGCCGTCGTGGGTGGTCGAGACGTCGACGAACGCCTTCCACACGGTGCTGGGGTAGGGCACGAACGTCTGATTCCACCAGCCGGCGACCGCGACGAGCTGCCACGCGAGAAGGAAGACGAGCACCGAGGAGACGGGCAGCGCGGCCCTGGTGAGGCGCCCACGCCAGGGATTTTCGGGCACGCGGCTACTTGGCGAGTCGACGGACGACTCATCGGTGGTGATGTCTACGAAGACCGACACGATTCCTACGGCTTTCCGAGGGGAGGTTGGGGAGAGCGGGACGCGGTCAGCGACAGCAGGCGTCGTCGGAGGCGGCCGTGGTGGTCATTGGACCGTTGTATCGGCATTCGAGCTGCGCCGGAATCGCTGCGCTCACCGAGAGTTTTAGTCACCGGCCTACCCGCCGACGCGCGGAGGGCGTAGGGTAGGGGCAGTCCAATAAGGACATCCCCGTTTAGTGCAAAGCGGGCTTCACGCCCCGCGACACTATTTGGCAGAGCCGACTTCGTAGAGACACCCTGCGAGACACGGCGGTCATCTCTTTCCCGTGAGGCTACGGCAAATCGCCGGTTCCGTCGTTGACGGATTGGGCTCGACGCTGCACTGAAGACGATCGGTGCGTGCGCTTGGCCCTTGGACGCCTGTTAGGGGGTCCACTGTGGAAAATCAGTGCTGCACAACGAAGGTCACCGTTCGCGACATCGCCGAGGTGATGTTCTCGTGACCGTACAACTCGAACGCCCGACGACCGACGTCCACGACGTCGAAGAAGTCGACGAATACGCCGACGTCATGGCGATGTTCCACACCCTGTGTGACGCCGCCGACCTCGGCCGCAGGCGCGAGGCCATCTTCAACAGGTGCCTCCCGCTGGCCGACCGCATCGCCCGCCACTACGGGGGCCGTGGTGAGGACATCGAAGACCTCGTGCAGGTAGCTCGACTGGGACTGGTCAAGGCCGTCAACCGGTTCGACCCCACCAAGGGTTCGCACTTCGTGGCCTTCGCGGTGCCGACCATGATGGGCGAGGTCCGAAGGCACTTCCGCGATCACGGTTGGTCGATGCACGTCCCGCGCCGCCTCAAGGACCGTCACGGTCACATCACCAGGGCGACAATGGAATTGACCCAGACCCTGGGTAGGGCACCCACCGCCGGACAGCTGGCGGAGATGCTCGACATGCGCCGTGAGGACATCGTCGACAGCCTGTTGGCCGCCGAGGCGTACCGCGTGCACTCCATCGACGCGCCCATCTCCAGCGGCGACTCGGCACCTCGAATGGTGTCGGACACCGTCGGAGAGATCGACTTCGAATTCGACCGCATCACCGACCAGGAGACGGTACGGCCGCTGCTGGCCGCCCTGCCCGAGCGCGAACGCACCGTGCTCTACCTGCGCTTCTTCGAATCGATGACGCAGAGCCAGATCGCCGAGCGGATCGGGGTGTCCCAGATGCACGTGTCCCGCATCCTCGAGAAGACCCTGCGGGAACTGCGCAACCAAATCTAGACCCCTTTCGATGAGGCCCCTTCCTGGTATGCCGGGGAGGGGCCTCGCCCATTGCGCATCGAGGCGGCCCTGGCACGCAGTGCCGTCAGCCACGCGAGCACCCGGCGCTCGAAGGTCTGCCATGCCGTCGGCCCGACGGGTGGTGGCAGCACCACCAGTGCGTCGGCGGAGACGGTGAAGTCCGGTGCGACGGGGGTGTGAACCTCCCGGTAGGCCTCGCCGCACTTCGCGCAATTCACCTCGTAGCACAGCGAATTGGGGCCGGACTCGACGAAGGTGTAGTCGGCGACGGCCACGCATCGCGGGCACCTGGCAAGTCCACGTTCGACGACCACGCTCACGGCAGCAGCCCTCCCCTTCGTCATGTGCGACATTCGATGCTCGCCATCGTGGGGCCGCTCGGGCGCGATTGCATCAGGCCGGTGGATCTCGATACGGGATCGGTGCGCAACCGAGATGCCAGGTTGCTGCGGAATGATGGCGCCATGACCGAGGTACGCGGGCGGATGTGGGTCAAGGGCGAACCGGCGGAGGGCTTCACGTTCTCGGCCATCTCGGACTGCCTGGGCTCCGAGGACACCCTGGTGTGGGCCGACGTCTACGACCCCGACCACCAGACGCTCACGGCCCTGGCCGACGAACTCCACCTCAACATGTGGGCGGTCGAGGACGCGACGGCGCCCAACGAGCGCACGAAGGCGACGGTCTATCGCACGCACACGTTCTTCACCGTCTACGCGATCCAGATGCTCGATGCGGTCGACGACTCCACCTCGACATTGGTCAAGCACCGCATCTCGGCGTTCGTGCTGCCGCGCGGTCTCATCACGGTGCGGCTGCCCCCGCTGGCGGGCGACGATCCGGGCTTCGGCATGGACGAGGTCTCCCAGCGGTTCGACGAGCTCGGAGGGCAGCAGTACGGCGTAGGGGCGCTGGTGCACGGTCTGCTCGACGTCGTCGTGGACGGCCACTTCGACGCCGTGCAAGACCTCGACGACGGCATCGAGTCCCTGGAGGACGAGTTGTTCGACGAGAGCGGTCCCAGGAGGGGTCTGCAGCGCCGCACCTTCCGCTACCGCAAGGACCTCGTCGAGCTGCGCCGGGTGGTCCTGCCGATGCGCGAGGTCGTCAGCGCCATCAAGAGTCGACGGCTGGACGCCAAGACCTCACCGGAGCTCAACCCGCTCTACGACGACCTCTACGACCACGTGCTGCGGGCCTCGGAGTGGACGGAGTCGCTGCGCGACATGGTCACCACGGTGTTCGAGACCAACCTCTCGCTGCAGGACGCCCGGCTGAACACGGTGATGAAGAAGCTGACCGGCTGGGCGGCGATCATCGCCGTTCCGACGGCGGTCACCGGCTTCTACGGCCAGAACGTCGAGTACCCCGGGATCAACACCGTGGCGGGCTTCGTCGCCAGCTCGGCGGTGATCGTGCTGCTGGTTGCCATCCTGTACGTCATGTTCCGTCGTCGGGACTGGCTGTAGTTCCCAGCGCCACCGACGAGGTGTGCGCAACTGCACGGTGAGCAAATGCGAGACTCTTCGGATGCAGATCGGTATTCCGCGCGAGTCTCATGCGGGTGAGACGCGTGTCGCCGCCACACCGCAGACCGTCGGTCAACTCCTCAAACTGGGCTACTCCGTCGTCGTCGAATCCGGCGCGGGGGATGCCTCCAGCTTCTCCGACACTGCCTTCGTCGAGGCAGGCGCCGAGGTCGGCGACCCCTGGTCAGCCGACGTCCTCCTGAAGGTCAACGCTCCCTCGCACGACGAGATCGCCGCGCTGCGGGACGGTGCGACGCTGGTCAGCCTGATTTCCCCGGCGCTCAAACCCGAGCTGCTCGAGGCCCTGTCCACCCGGCCCATCACGGTGCTGGCGATGGACGCGGTGCCGCGCATCTCGCGGGCGCAGTCACTCGACGTGCTCTCGTCGATGGCGAACATCGCCGGGTACCGGGCCGTGGTCGAGTCCGCCCACGCCTTCGGCCGATTCTTCACCGGTCAGGTGACCGCGGCGGGCAAGGTCCCACCGGCGAAGGTGCTCGTCGTCGGCGCCGGCGTCGCCGGACTGGCCGCCATCGGCGCCGCGGGCAGCATGGGCGCCGTCGTGCGGGCCACCGACCCGCGGCCGGAGGTGGCCGACCAGGTCAAGTCCCTGGGCGGGGAATACCTCTACGTGGACAAGGCCGCCGCGGAGGTCTCGGCCACCGGTTATGCCAAGGAGATGGGCGAGGACTACAAGGCCCGTGAGGCGGCGCTCTACGCCGAGCAGGCCGGCGACGTCGACATCATCATCACCACCGCGCTGATCCCCGGCCGACCCGCGCCGCGCATCATCACCGCGGAGATGGTGGCCTCGATGAGGCCCGGCAGCGTCATCGTCGACATGGCTGCGGCCAACGGCGGCAACGTCGAGGGCACCGTCAAGGACCAGTCGATCGTCACCGACAACGGCGTGACGATCATCGGTTACACCGACCTGGCCGGACGGCTGCCGTCGACGGCCTCACAGCTCTACGGCACCAACCTGGTCAACCTGCTCAAGCTGCTCACTCCGGAGAAGGACGGGCAGCTGACCTTGAACTTCGAAGACGTGGTGCAGCGGTCGGTGACCGTGGTGCGCGACGGCGAGATCACCTGGCCGCCACCCCCGGTCCAGGTCTCGGCCGCACCGGCGGCCGCGGTCGCCGCTCCCGTCGAGCCCAAGCCCGTCAAGGCGCCGATGACCCCCGGCCGCCGGTTGGGTGTCGTGTTCGCCGCCGCCGCGGCGCTCTTCGTGCTCATCGCGCTGTCCCCGGCCGCGCTGCAGGTGCACCTGACGGTGTTCGCGCTGGCGATCGTGATCGGCTACTACGTCATCGGGCACGTGCACCATGCGCTGCACACGCCGCTCATGTCGGTGACCAACGCGATCTCCGGGATCATCGTCGTCGGCGCCCTGCTGCAGATCGGCCACGGCTCCGAGTCTGGTGGGGCGGTCGTGACGACTCTTGCGACCGTCGCGATCCTGCTCGCCAGCATCAACGTCTTCGGTGGCTTCGCGGTGACGCGTCGCATGCTCGCCATGTTCTCGAGGAGCTGACCCATGTTCACCCTGGAAACGGCCGCCACCGCGGCCTACGTCGTCGCCGCCCTGCTGTTCATCATGGCCCTGGCCGGATTGTCCAAGCACGAGACGTCGCGCTCGGGCAACGCGTTCGGCATGGCCGGGATGGCGGTGGCGTTGGTCGCCACCGTCGCCTTGGCGATCAACCGCCACATCGAGCCGCTCGGCATCGCCCTGCTGGTCGGCGCGATGGCGATCGGTGCCGCGATCGGCCTGTGGCGCGCCCGCGTCGTCGAGATGACCGGCATGCCCGAGCTGATCGCCCTGCTGCACAGCTTCGTCGGCCTGGCCGCGGTGCTGGTCGGCTGGAACGGCTACCTGCACGTCGAGGGTGACCTCTCGGGCGCCGAAGCGGCCGTCCTCGACGGCCAAAACCTGCTCGGCATCCACTCCGCCGAGGTGTTCATCGGCGTGTTCATCGGTGCGGTCACCTTCACCGGGTCGATCGTGGCCAACCTCAAGCTCTCGGCACGGATCAAGTCCACGCCGTTGATGCTGCCGGGCAAGAACGTCCTCAACGTCGGTGCGCTGGTGCTGTTCTTCGTTCTGACGGTGTGGTTCGTCATCGCCCCGCAGTTGTGGCTGCTGATCGTCGTCACCGCCCTGGCCCTGCTGCTCGGCTGGCACCTAGTGGCCTCCATCGGCGGTGGCGACATGCCCGTGGTGGTCTCGATGCTCAACAGCTACTCCGGCTGGGCCGCCGCGGCATCGGGGTTCCTGCTGTCCAACGACCTGCTGATCGTCACCGGCGCGCTCGTCGGCTCCTCCGGCGCCTACCTGTCCTACATCATGTGCAAGGCCATGAACCGGTCCTTCATCTCAGTGATCGCCGGCGGTTTCGGGATCGAGGCCGGCCCGGCCGAGGACAAGGATTACGGCGAGCACCGCGAGATCAACGCCGAGGGCGCCGCCGAACTGCTGAGTTCGGCGAGCTCGGTCATCATCACCCCCGGCTACGGCATGGCCGTCGCCCAAGCCCAGTACGGCGTCGCCGACCTGACCCGCAAGCTGCGTGAGCGCGGCGTCACCGTCCGGTTCGGCATCCACCCCGTTGCCGGTCGCCTGCCCGGCCACATGAACGTGCTGTTGGCCGAGGCCAAGGTGCCCTACGACATCGTGCTGGAGATGGACGAGATCAACGACGACTTCGACGACACGTCGGTGGTCCTGGTGATCGGCGCCAACGACACCGTCAACCCGGCCGCGGCCGACGATCCCAGCAGCCCGATCGCCGGCATGCCGGTGCTCACGGTGTGGAACGCCGAGAACGTCATCGTCTTCAAGCGCTCCATGGCCTCCGGCTACGCCGGCGTGCAGAACCCGCTGTTCTTCCGCGAGAACACCCAGATGCTCTTCGGCGACGCCAAGGACCGCGTCGACGCCATCAACTCCGCCCTCGAGGCAGCATCGCTTAGCCGCTAAGGTGGCCGGGTCGCCGACCGGACCTGACCATCGGGCGGTCCCGGCGTGGTCGGTGCCGCTGTTCTTCGTCGTCGGCGCGGTGTCGCAGTACGTGGGCGCCGCCGTCGGAGTGTTCCTGTTCCAGACCACTGACCCGGCGGCCGTCGCCTGGTTGCGGGCGGCCGCGGCGGCGGTGGCGCTGCTGGTCTGGCGCCGGCCGTGGCGCAGCGCTTGGACGCGGCGGTCGATCGCCGTCGCCGGCGGCTTCGGCATCGTGACGGTGGCGATGAACGTCACGTTCTTCGAGGCGATCGCGCGCATCCCACTGGGCACCGCCGTGGCCATCGAATTCCTCGGTCCGATCGCGGTGGCGGTGGTGGGTTCGCGCCGCGTCCGGGATGTGGCCGCCGTCGCCCTGGCGGCAGCGGGGGTAGCTCTGGCCGCCGGCGTACAGCTCGACGCCGACCCCGCGGGTGTCGGGTTCGCGCTGGCGGCGGCGGCGCTGTGGGCCGGGTACATCCTGCTCGGCAAGCGGGTCGCCGACGCGGGCTCGGGCCTTGACTCGCTGGCCGTGGGCATGGCGGTCGCGGCCGTCGTCCTTGCGCCGCCGCTGCTGATCGGTCAGCTCGGTCACGACGCATCGGTGTTCGCCGAGCCGCGCACCTGGGCGCTGGGTGCCGCGGTGGGCGTGCTGTCGACGGCCGTTCCGTACGGGCTCGACCAGGTGGTGCTGCGGCGCATCGGGCGCGCCCGGTTCGCCCTGCTGCTCGCGTTGCTGCCCGCCACGGCCGCCGTCGTCGGAGCCGTCGCGTTGGCGCAACGGCCGACGGTCACCGAGGTGCTCGGCATCGCGCTGGTGATGGCGGCCCTGGTAGTGGTCTCACGCCCGCCCAGGGAACTACCTCCGACCTGACGGGCCTGACACGACCGTCGCGACATGGTTTTATATCTACTGTTACAAAATCCGACTTGGAGGTAAACAGTGGCCGAAACGGGCACCATCGAGACACTCATGCACGACAACCTGATGGCGGTGTTCAACGAGCGCGACGCCGCCAAGCGGCAAGCGGCGACGCAGCGAACCTACGCCGCCGAGGTGCGCTGGACCGACGCCGAGGGCGTGACCGTCGGCCACTCGGGCCTCGAAGCCAAATGTGTTGGGCTGCAAGCGGGAATCGGAGATCTGCAGTTCGAGCCAGCCGGCCCGGTTCACGAATTGCCCGGCTTCGGCTACCTGGCGTGGCGATTGGTGGACGCGAACGGCGCTGTGCAGATGACGGGTTTCGACGCCGCCGTCGTCGCCGACGGAGTGATCACCGACCTCTGGACGGTGCTCATTCCGCCTGCGTCGTAAGGCCTCGATCTCAGCGATACAGTGGGCGAGATCGAAAACTAGGAGATGCAACCATGCCGGTCGACCGCCTGCTGCCCTCCCAGGACGCCACCGAGCTGATCGCGCTCACCCGCGACGTCGCCGACAAGCTCCTGGATCCCATCGTGGACGAACACGAGCGCACCGAGACCTACCCCGACGGCGTCTTCGCCCAACTCGGCGCCGCGGGACTGCTCAGCCTGCCTCAGCCCGAGGAGTGGGGCGGCGGCGGGCAGCCCTACGAGGTCTATCTGCAGGTGCTCGAGGAACTTGCCGCGCGTTGGGCCGCCGTCGCCGTCGCCGTCAGCGTCCACAGCCTCTCGTCGCACCCACTGCTCGCGTTCGGCAG
Organism: Mycobacterium sp. NPDC006124; assembly: GCF_040614235.1. Lineage (NCBI taxonomy): Bacteria > Bacillati > Actinomycetota > Actinomycetes > Mycobacteriales > Mycobacteriaceae > Mycobacterium > Mycobacterium sp. NPDC006124. The sequence continues at coordinate 149,250 of NZ_JBEXUA010000007.1, forward strand.
CGACGAGCAGAAGCAACGTTGGCTGCCGGACATGTTGTTCGGCAACATGATTGGCGCCTACAGCCTCTCTGAACCGCAGGCCGGATCGGATGCGGCCGCGCTGCGGTGCGCGGCCGTGCCCACCGAGGGCGGATACGCGTTGTCCGGAACCAAGTCGTGGATCACCCACGGCGGGATCGCCGATTTCTACACGTTGTTCGCCCGCACCGGCGAGGGCTCCCGCGGCATCTCGTGCTTCCTGGTGCCCGGCGACCTGCCGGGCCTGAGCTTCGGTAAGCCCGAGGAGAAGATGGGCCTGGCGGCCATTCCGACCACGACGGCGTTCTACGACGACGCCAAGATCGACGCCGACCGTCGCATCGGCGCCGAGGGTCAGGGGCTGCAGATCGCCTTCAGCGCGCTCGACGCGGGCCGGCTGGGCATCGCCGCCGTCGCAACGGGTATCGCTCAGGCCGCGCTGGACGACGCGTGCCGCTACGCCAACGAGCGAACGACGTTTGGGCGCAAGATCATCGACCATCAGGGGCTCGGTTTCCTGCTTGCGGACATGGCCGCGGCGGTGGGCAGCGCCAGGGCCACCTATCTCGACGCTGCACGGCGGCGCGACCTTGGTCAGCCCTATTCGACGCAGGCCAGCATCGCGAAGATGGTCGCGACGGACGCTGCGATGAGGGTCACCACCGACGCGGTGCAGGTATTCGGCGGCGCCGGATACACCCGCGACTACCGAGTGGAGCGCTACATGCGCGAAGCCAAGATCACGCAGATCTTCGAGGGCACCAACCAGATTCAGCGCCTGGTCATTGCGCGCAGCCTCACACCCTAGGGCGACCGGAAACGGGGTAGACCTGACGTATGACGAACGACCCGGCCATCCTGCTGTACGACGGCACGTGCGGTTTCTGCGACGGAGCCGTGCAGTTCGTGCTCAAGGTAGATCGACGCGGTGAGATGCGGTTCGCCGCGCTCGACAGCGATTTCGGCGCCGCGGTGCTGCAGCGCCATCCGGAGTTGGCGACCGTCGACTCGGTCGTCTACGTCGAGAGGCCGGGCACTGCGGATGAAAGGGTGACGGTCCGCTCGGAAGCCGCACTGCGCGTCGCCGACTATCTTGGCGGTCCTTGGCGGGCGCTCGGGACAGTGGTCCGTTTGGTGCCGGCGTCGATCCGCGACGGGCTCTACGACCGTTTCGCGGCGATCCGCTACCGGGTGTTTGGGAGGATCGATTCATGCGCCCTGCCGGCACCCGAGGTGCGCGCCCGGTTCATCGCCTAGCGCGTAGTTCGCCTGCGGCACTGCAATTTCTAGAGTTATCCACAGGACGGCGCTGACCCCTTTCGCGGTACGGCGACACCGAATAGAATCGAACATGTGTTCGATTTATGGTGGATGCCACGGCTGGCACCTCGGGTGCCGGGGCGGCGTCGGCGTGGGCCCGGGTGGAGTCCGCGGCGTGCGCGCGGCGGGTCGCGGCGATGGCCGCGATGCTCGAGGAGGCCTATGCCGCCTCCGGGTCGGCGAGTCGGGATCAGTGGTGTGTGGACGACTTCGACGCCGTCGTCGCCCACGTCGGGGCGGCGTTGTCCATCACCCCGGGCGCGGCGGCGAACCGGTTGCTGATCGCGGTCTCCCTGCACGAACGGTTCCCCCGGGTGGCCGCGGTGTTCGCCGAGGGACTGATCACCTACGAGGTGGTCCGCACGGTGGTGCAACGCGGGGCGCTGGTGATCGACCCCTCGGCCCTGCATGAACTCGACCGACGATTGGCCGAAGCGCTGAGCACCCGCGAGCCCATGTCGGTGGCCACCCTGGACAAGACGGTCGACGCAGTCGTCGCGTCGGTCGACCCGCACGCGGTGCGTCGCACGCAGACCACGGCCCGGGACCGCTCGGTGGAGATGAGCATCGAGGACGGCAGTGGGTTGGCCAGTGTGTTGGCCTCGGTGTTCGTCACCGACGCCAAGGCGTTCACCGCCCGCCTGGATCTGTTCGCCGCGACGGTGTGTTCTGCTGATCCGCGGACCAGGGCTCAACGTCGCGCCGACGCCTACGGGGCCATCGGGCAGGGCTGGGACCGCCTGCGGTGTCTGTGCGGCCTGGAGTCGTGTGACGCCGCGCAGAACCCGCCGGTGCCCGGGGTGGTGGTCTACGTCATCGCCAACGAGGACACACTCCCCGAGACGCCCGACTCGACGCCGGAACCGCCCGCCCCAACACCGGCGCCGGAAACGACCCCAGCCGCGGATGACGACGACGCCACCCTAGACGACGAGGACATCCAGGACGGTGACACCGCAGACGGCGCTGCACCCGCAAGCGACGCCGATGAGCGCACCTCCCTCGACGGCGACCAACCACCCCTGTTCACCAAACCGTTGCGTGACCTCACCCTGACCGAGGCGCTCACCCCCACACCCGGATACGTCGCAAAGCTGCGGCCGGCGGCGATGATGGGCGGGCAACTCATCCCCGGCGCAATCGCCTGCCGTGCTGCCGCCGGGGCGACCCGCACCCGGATCGTGCACCCGGGACAGGCCCCACCCGAACACCGGTACCGGCCGTCGAAGAAGCTGGCCGACTTCGTGCGCTGCCGCGACATGACATGCCGCTTCCCGGGCTGCCAGGTGCCCGCCACCCACTGCGACCTCGACCACACCATTCCGTGGCCCTGCGGGCCGACCGCGGCGTCCAGCCTCACATGCCTGTGCCGCCGACATCACTTGCTCAAGACGTTCTGGGGCGGCCAAAGCGGTTGGCGGGAACGGCAACTCGACGACGGCACCGTTCTGTGGACCGCGCCAGACGGCCGCACCCACACCACCACACCGGGCAGCCGATGGCTGTTCCCCGAACTCAGCGCACCCACCGCACCGGTGACCACGACCCAGAGGCCAGCGGCTCACACCGGCGGTCTGACCATGCCCCGCCGCAAGACCACCCGCACCCAACACCGAGCCCAGCGCATCTACCACGAACGACAACTCAACGAGGCCGGCCCTACCTAGACCGCCCGAGCGGGTACTTCGCCGAGATCGTCGTAGAACGCTGCGAGCTTCTCGACGAGGTAGCCGTTGAGATCCTCGGCGGACCCGCTGAGCCGTGACTTCACCTCGCGGGAGTCGTCATCGGCGAGCACCTCGAACGCACCCGTCGCGACGCCGTCGTACGCCTGGTGGACCACGCTCGCGGCGGTCACCTTCGGCATGTCGAACCGCGCCGACATGGCCGTGTCGACCATCCCGACGATCAGCCCGGTCACGGTGGTGTTGGCCGGGGCGAGTTCGGTGCGCAGTGCGTTGGTCGCCGACCACATCGCGGCCTTCGACGCCGCGTACGCCGTGGGCAACGGCAGCCATGCCGCCAGCGACAACACGTTGAGCAGCCCGCCACCGCCGTTGGCCGCCAAGACCGGGGCGAACGCCTTGGCGACCCGCAGGTTTCCGAAGTAGTTGGTCTCGAAGATGCGACGCGTGATCTCTTCGTCTCCAGCCGCGACGGAGACGTCGTCGGCCGGCGAGATCGCGGCGTTGTTCACCACCAGGTCGACGTCGGCGGCAGCCTCGGCGGCACTGGCCACCGATGACTGGTCGGTCAGGTCGAGCGCCAGCGCGACGATCCGCTCGTCGTCCCAGACCTTCGGCGTGCGCGCAGTGGCGTAGACCTTGGCCGCGCCACGCTCGAGGGCCTGTCGCACGAACTCCTCGCCGAGACCTCCGTTCGCACCGGTCACCAACACCGTTCGACCCTCGAGCCGCTCTGCCATGATCACTCCTGCGGTAACGTTCATCGTAAGTGGGGTCATTCCCCACTTGCGATTATGTGGGGATGGTCCCCACTTACGCAAGGGGTGGAGGTGCGTCCGTGGCCACGACGGGTTCCCGGCCGCTTCGTGCGGACGCTCGGCGCAACCGCGATGCAATCCTGACCGCCGCGCTCGCGATCTTCGACGCCGAAGGTATCTACGCCCCGATCGACTGCATCGCCACCGCAGCCGGGGTCGGCAACGCGACCCTCTACCGCAACTTCCCCACTCGCAACGATCTGCTCGCCGCGGTGATCGAGAAGAGCATCATCGAGATCATCGACGGCTCAGTCGAATTGGAGCAAACACTGCCGGCCGACGACGCCCTGCGCGAGTGGCTGCAGCGCGTCGCGTGGCAGCTACGCATCTGGAACGATCTGCCGACGTGCATCGCCACCTCCATCGAGGACGCCACCTCACCGGTGCAGGACGTGGCGACCCGGCTGACCGACCGCACCCGCCAGTTCCTCGATCGCGCCCGCACGGAGGGGTCGGCGTCGGACACCGTCACCGCCGACGATCTGTTCCAACTCGTCACGGCCGTATCGTGGGCCATCGACCGCTTCGGCGACGACCCCGGCGGCGCCCGCGCCCGGGTGTCCCTGGCCACGGCTGGCGCATTCCGCGCTGCCCCCTAGACGTCGGCGAACTCCTCCGGCGGCGACGTCACGGTCACCGAGGTTCCGCGGCCCTCCCCCGAATCGATGGACATCGAACCCCCCATCGCGTCGAACCGGGCCTGCAGCGACGCCAGCCCGATGTGCCCCTCGGCGACCCGCTGATCGACGATCGACGGCTCGAACCCCGCACCGTCGTCGGTCACGGTGAGCACGACGCGTCGCCCCCTTCGGAACATCCGGATCGTCACCTCCTGCGCGCCCGCATGCTTTTGCACGTTCGCCAGCAGTTCGCGCGCGGCCCGGTACAGCAGCGGCTGGGACACCGGCTTGCCGACGTCCTCCAACTCGGCGGTGACGATCCAGTCGTTGCGAGTCTCGATCTGGCGCACCAATTCTCGTACCCCCGGCGTCAAGCCCAGCTGGGCCAGCACCTGCGGATGCAAGGCAGTCACCGTCGAGCGAAGCCCGGCCGCGGTGTCGTTGAGCGCCGCGTAGACCATGTCCAGCGCGGGATCGGGCATCCGGTCGCGCACCTCGTCGAGCTCCAGGCGGGCGGCCAGCAGGGTCTGTAGCGGCCCGTCGTGCAGATGCTCGGCCAGCTCCCGCTTGGTCTGCTCGTCGGCCTGCATCGACTCGGCGACCAACCTGCGCCGCACGTCCAGCAGCGCCGCCACCCGCGCCGCGCGCCGGGTCAGCACGAAGCACAGCGCGGTCGTGGCGACGGCCAGCCACACCAGGAAGCCGACCTGTAGATAGACCACGTCCGGCAGCCCGACGTGGTCGTCGCGCTTGGAGTAGATGATCCACGCCCCGAGATAGCACGCCGCGGTGGTCATCCCGAGGACCCCGGTGAACACCGGCCGGTCACCGAACGCCACCGACAGCGGAAGCAGGAAGAACACCGGCAGCAGTGCCGCCGTCGCCCCGCCGGAGACCACGCACAGCGCCACCACGGCGAGCACGTCGATGCCCGTGGAGAGCCGGCCGCCCCATGTCGGGACGGGTCCGCGGAACACCGCCACGGCCCACAGCACGGCCGCGATCGCGTACGCGCCGAGGATTGCCGCATAGACCTCGGGCAGCCAGCTGTCGACCTCCCAGATCCACACCAGGAAGCCGATCAGGCCGATCAGCGGCAACCGCAGCAGCGCCGAGACGCGGACGGGTTCGGCGGCGAAGTAGTCGACGAGCTGCCGGGACGTGCCGTCCACCGCTATTCCAGCAGCCCGCGGCGCATGGCCTCGGCCACCGCGGCACCCCGGTCGCCGACGCCGAGCTTCTCGTAGAGCCGCTGCACGTGGGTCTTCACCGTCGAGGGGGCGAGGAACATGTTCTTGGCCATCGCAGGGATGCTCTGACCGCCCGCGATATACCCGAGCACCTCACGCTCCCGGGCGCTGAGCGTCGGGGCGTCGGACTCGTTGCGGCGCTGGATCTCGCCGACCAGCCCGGCCGCGAGACTCGGGGCGACGACGTCGCGCCCCTTCGCGCAACTGAGCACGGCGTCGATCAACTCGGAACGGCTGGACTCCTTGGAGATGAAGCCCGCCGCACCCTCCTGCAGCGCGCTGTAGACGATGGCCGACTCGTCGTGCGCGGAGATCAGCAAGACCCGGGTGGGCAGCGCGTCGCGGCGCACCGCGGCGGCCACCTGAGCGCCGTCCAGACCGGGCATCCGGTAGTCCAGCAACGCGACCCGCGGGCCGTGCTCCCGAATCATCGACAGGGCCATCACGCCGTCCTCGGCCTCGCCGACGACCTCGATCGATCCGCTCGAACTCAGTGCGCGCACCACGCCGTCGCGGAACAGCGGGTGGTCGTCACCCACCACCACGCGCACCTTCTCACCCGTCACGCCGCCAGCTTCGCATGAAGACTCAGCCGCCGCTTCCGGATTCGGCCTCGGTGGCGCGTGTCCGGCCGGCCAGCCCGATCAGCTCTTCGTGCAGTTCGAACCACACGGTGTGATAAGAGTCGACCATCGGACGGGTCAACCACGACATGTCGCCCTCGCGCGCCCGGCGAAGAGCCGCGTCCAGCCGATCGGCGTACGCCCCGAGCCGCGCGACGAGCTCGCCCGCAGCGGCGATCACCGGCAGGACCCGGGCGTGAAGGTCGTCGAGTTGGTCCAGGACGGCGGTCGCCTCGTCGGGCCCCGCCGAGTCCCTCGCCAGCTGCCATCGCGAGATCAAGGGCTTGACGCTGCCGTTGACCGCGAGGAACCGTTCGTAGACCTGTTCGGCGCTGGCCGAGTCCACTGCGGCGCGCTCGTCGGCCAGCAGTGCGGCCAGCCGAGTCCGTCCCACCTCGGTCAGCCGCACCATCGGGGCGTCCACCAACAGCCCTGCCGCGACGCACTCGTCGACGGGTCCGGGGACTTCCGTGCGGGCCACCCGACCCTTGAGCCGGATCGACTGCAGCAGCGCCAACTCGTCCGCGTCGTTCACGGGCGCGCCGAACGGGCGGCCAGGTGCAGCGCCGGCAGCTCGCCGACGGCGTCCGGAACCGCTGCGCGCACGATGTCGGCGAACCTCGACAGTTCGGGGCTTAGCACCGACTCCGACGCCGCCGATTCGCCGATCCGGACCTCGCCGGCGTCACCGTCCACGGTGATCACCAACCCGGCCACCGTTGCCGTCAGACCCACGCCACAGCCGACGACCGCCGGGATCCCGAGCTCACGGGCCACGATCGCGGCATGGCTACTGGCACCCCCGACCTCGGTGACGACACCGTTGGCGGCCATCAGCCCGGCGACGTCGTCCGGGCTAGTCGTCGGTCGCACCAGGATCACGTCACGACCCTCGTCGGCCGCGGCGATCGCGTCGTCACTGGTCGTGCAGGCCAACCCGGAGGCGATGCCCGGGCAGGCAGCGGCACCGGTGGCCAGCGCCTGCCCCGCGGGCGCCGATCGCGCCGCCAAGATCGTCGCGAGCTGCTCGGACGTCACCCGCTGGATCACCTCGGCGTCGTCGACGAGGCCCTCGTCGCGGAAGGTCAGTGCCAGCCGCAGCGCCGCATGCGGCGACCGTTGCGCCACCCGCGACTGCAGCAGCCACAGCGTGCCCGCCTCGACGGTGAACTCGACGTCCTGCACGTCGCCCGCCAGCCGCTCGAGCCGGGTGCCGGCGTCGATCAGCTGGTCGTAGGCCTCGGGCAGGCGCTCGCGCATCGCCGCCAGGGGCTCGCAGTCGGTGGTGCCCGAGACGACGTCGTCACCCTGGGCGGCGGGGAGCCACTCGCCGAACGGGGTCGAGGACCCGGTGGTCGGGTCACGCGTGAACAGCACCCCGGTCCCCGAGTCACCGTCGAGATTGCCGAACACCATGGCCTGCAACAAGATTGCGATTCCACCCCGCTCGAGTCCGCGACGGGCACGGTATGCCTCGGCCCGGCTCGACGACCAGGACGACACCACTGCGTCGACGGCACCGCGCAGTTGCGCGAGGGGACGATCCGGGGCCTGGGCGCCGACCGCACGTCGGTAACCGCGTCGGAAGCGCTCCCGGGTGTCCTGGGCGAAGGACGCCGAGTACTCGTCGGAGAGCGCCTCGACGACGCCGTCGTCGACGCCCACGTTGAGCACGGTCTCGAGCATGCCGGGCATCGACGTGACGCCACTGCTGCGGACGGACAGCAGCAGCGGCCGGGGACCGACTCCAAACGTGCGCCCCGTGCGCTCCTCGAGCACCTTCAGTCCCCCGAGCACGTCCTGCCACACGCGGTCGACGAGTTCGGCGGGGTCTTCGTCACACCAGTCGGAAGTCACACAGAACGCCGGCGGCACGGGCAGACCCAGCGCCACCATCGAGGCGACCGCGCGACCCTTGCCGCCGATCGCCAGTAGCGTGGCGTCGTCGAGTCCCTCGTCCAACAGGACCGCGTGCCGGCTACCTGCGCCGATCCTCATCGCGTGACCGCTCATCTCGTCTAAGTCATCTCGCCCGGTGACTCCTCCACGTTTGGAGGGAACGCTCGAGTGTATGCACGTGGCCGGGTACCCGACCGCACCGGAAGGAACACAATGACCGGTCACGGTTCGCCCTGCGCCGCCAGAGGCTTCTAGGCTTCATCCAACGAACACCTAGTACCGAATACTCGTGGACGCTGCACGCGCGGCGGTTCAGACAGGGGTTTCACACCGTATGGCCGATCAACTCGCCAATGCCACCGAGGCGCTCCGTCGGGCACTCGTCCAGAACGACCGGCTCAAGACCCAGAACCGGGCCCTTCTCGAGCGTTCTGGCGAACCGATCGCCGTGGTCGGCATGTCGTGTCGATTCCCCGGCGGGGTGAACTCCCCCGAAGACCTCTGGGAGATGGTGGCCGCCGGCCGCGACGTGACCTCCGAGCTGCCCGACGACCGCGGCTGGGACGTCGCCGGACTCTACGACGCGGACCCCGACGCACCGGGCAAGTCCTATGCCCGCGCGGGCGGCTTCGTCACCGACGTCGGTGACTTCGACGCCGGTTTCTTCGGCATCGCACCGAGCGAGGCCCTGGCCATGGATCCCCAGCAGCGCATGCTGCTGGAGCTGTCGTGGGAGGCCCTCGAGCGGGCCGGCGTCGACCCCACCTCGCTGCGGGGCAGCGCGACGGGCGTGTTCGCCGGCGTCATCGCCGGCGGGTACGGCATGTCCAACGACAGCATCGAGGGCTACCGGCTGACCGGCATGACCTCCAGCGTCACCTCCGGCCGGGTGGCCTACGTCCTGGGACTCGAGGGCCCCGCGGTCTCCATCGACACCGCCTGCTCGTCGTCGCTGGTCGCACTGCACATGGCCGTTCAGGCGCTGCGGCTCGGTGAGTGCGACATGGCGCTCGCCGGCGGCGTCACGGTCAACGCGACGCCGACGATCTTCGTCGAGTTCAGCCGCCACCGCGGTCTGGCGGCCGACGGTCGCTGCAAGCCCTATGCGGGCGCGGCCGACGGCGTCGGCTGGGCCGAGGGCGGCGGCGTGCTCGCCGTCGAGCGGCTCTCCGACGCCCAGCGGCTCGGACACCCCATCCTCGCCGTGGTACGGGGTTCGGCGGTCAACCAGGACGGTGCGTCGAACGGTCTGACGGCACCCAACGGGCCGTCGCAGCAACGAGTCGTGCGCGCCGCGCTGGCCAACTCCGGCCTCACGGCCGCACAGGTCGACGTCGTCGAGGGCCACGGCACCGGCACCCCGCTCGGTGACCCGATCGAGGCACAGGCCCTGCTGGGCACCTATGGACAGGACCGCACGCAGCCGCTGTGGCTGGGCTCGGTGAAGTCCAACATGGGCCACACCCAGGCCGCGGCGGGCGTCGCGGGCGTGATCAAGATGATCATGTCGATGCAGCACGAGACGTTGCCCGTCACGCTGCACGTCGACGAGCCCAGCCCGCACGTGGACTGGACCATGGGTGCGGTCTCGCTGCTGACCGAGCCGCAGCCGTGGCCCGCCAGCCCCACCCCACGCCGGGCCGGCATCTCGTCGTTCGGCATCAGCGGCACCAACGCCCACGTGATCGTCGAGTCCGCGCCGCCCGTGGAGGCCGCCCCCGAGACACCCGCCGCGCCCCCCGGCGTGCTCCCGTGGGTGCTGTCGGCGAAGACCGCGACGGCCCTGCGCAATCAGGCCGCCCGTCTGACCGACCATCTGTCCACCCACGCCGACCTCGACGACCTCGACGTCGCCTGGACACTGGCCGGACGCACGTCCTTCGAGCACCGCGCCGTGGTCCTGGGCATCGACCGCGAGCAGCTGCTCGCCGGCCTGTCCGAATTGGCGTCCGACGCCGACGTCACGCGGGTGATCCACGGAACGGCCACGCCCGTGGGCAAGGTCGCCTTCGTCTTCCCGGGCCAGGGCAGCCAGTGGATCGGCATGGGCATCGAGTTGATGTCGGCCTCGCCGGTGTTCGCCGAGAAGCTGACCGCGTGCTCGGAAGCGCTTGCCGAGTTCGTCGACTGGTCGCTGCTCGACGTGCTGCGGGGGGCGCCCGGTGCGCCAACCCTGGACCGCGTCGACGTCGTGCAGCCGGCATTGTTCGCCGTCATGGTGTCGTTGGCCGAACTGTGGCGTTCGGTGGGCGTCACCCCCGACGCCGTCATCGGGCATTCGCAGGGCGAGATCGCCGCCGCCCACGTCGCAGGTGCGCTGTCGCTGCGCGATGCGGCCATGGTGGTCGCGCTGCGCAGCAAGCTGCTCGTCGAACTGTCCGGTTCGGCGGGCATGGTCTCGCTGGCCTGTGGTGTCGACCGCTCCCGAGAACTGTTGTCGGGCTTGGACATTCAGCCCGAGCGTGCCGGCATCGCCGTGGTCAACGGACGCAACGCCGTCGTCGTCTCCGGTGAGACGTCGGCCCTCGAGGCGCTGATGGCCCAGTGCGAGGCGCTGCAGATCCGCGCGCGTCGCATCGACGTCGACTACGCCTCGCACTCGGCCCAGGTCGAGGCCATCGACGGCCGCCTGCAGGAGGCACTCGCCGGCCTGGAGCCCCGCTCGACCCGGACCGCGTTCTTCTCCACCGTCACGGGCGATCTCGTCGACGCCGCCACGCTCGGTGCCGACTACTGGTACCGCAACATCCGGCAGACGGTGCAGTTCGATCAAGCCGTCCGCGCCGCGGCCGCCCATGGCTACCGCGCCTTCGTCGAGACCAGCCCCCACCCGGCGCTCATCGCGGGCATCGAGGACACCGTCCGCGACTGCACCGATGCCGCCACCGAACCCGTCGTCGTGCCGACGCTTGGACGCGACGAGGGCGGCTGGGACCGCTTCCTCGCCTCTGCCGCACAGGCATTCACCTCCGGCATCGCCATGGACTGGCGTGCGACGTGCGCCGGCGGCCACCTCGCCGAGGTGCCCACCTACGCCTTCGACCGTCGCCGCTTCTGGCTGTCCGGCGGGGGCACCGGATCCTCCGACGCCTCCGGCTTCGGCATCGACGGTGCGGCGCACGCGCTGCTCGGCGCCGTCGTGGAGGTGCCGGAGACCGGTCAGGTCGTGCTGACCGGCCGGCTGTCGGCCGCGACGCAACCGTGGCTGTCCGACCACGCCGTCGGCGGGGTGATCCTGTTCCCGGGTGCCGGATTCGTCGAGCTCGTCATCCGCGCCGGCGACGAGGTCGGGTGCGGCGTGGTCGAGGAACTGACCTTGATGGCCCCGCTGGTGGTCTCGCCGTCCGGCGTCCAGATCCGCGTCCTGGTCGGGACTCCCGGGGAGTCGGGGTCGCGCACCGTGTCGGTCTTCTCCCATCCCGACGACCCCGAGGCCGCCTGGGTGCAGCATGCCGAGGCCATCGTCGGCTCCGGCGAGAGTCCGTCGACGGCAGACCTGTCGGTGTGGCCGCCCGCCGGCGCCGTGGCGACCGACGTCAGCGACGCCTACGAGTCACTCGCCGCCCGCGGTTACGAGTACGGGCCGGCCTTCCGCGCCCTGACCGCGATGTGGCGCCGCGGCGACGAGGTGTTCGCCGAGGTCACCATCCCGCAGGACGTGCAGTCCGGCGAATTCGGTGTGCACCCCGTGCTGCTGGACGCCTCGATGCACGCCATTGCGCTGGCGGTCGAGGATCACGAACTCGCCCTGCCCTTCTCCTGGCAGCAGGTCGCCCTGCATGCCGCCGGCGCCTCGTCGGTGCGCGCGAGAATCGCACCGGTGGGCCCGAATTCGGTGTCGATCGACCTCGCCGACGGGCTCGGCCTGCCCGTGCTGTCCGTGGGCTCGATGACCACCCGCCCGGTCAACGCCGAACAGCTTGCGCTGGTAGGCCAGGCCAGTGCCGACGGCGAACTGTTCGAGGTGGAGTGGTCGGCGGTCGCCGTGCCCGAGCCGGCTTCGCCCGCCGTCGACTTCACGGTCTACGAAACCCTTTCGGCCACGACCGATTCCACCGACGTCGTGACGTCGACGCACGCCACGGTCAACCACGCGCTGCAGCACCTGCAGACCTGGCTCGCCGAGCCGTCGGCCGCCACGCTGGTCGTCGTCACCCACGGCGCGGTCGCCCTGCCCGGTGAGGACGTCACCGATCTGGCCGGCGCCGCCGTCTGGGGCCTCGTCCGCGCCGCCCAGACCGAGAACCCCGGCCGCATCGTGCTCGTCGACGCCACGGGCAACCCCGACGTCGCCGTCGACGTGGCATCGGTGCTCGCCGTCGGCGAACCGCAGGTCGTCGTACGGGCCGGCGTGCCCCACGTCGCCCGGGTGGTCCGCAGCCGCGGCGTCGACGCCGTCCTGCAGCCGCCGACCACGGGCAAGCCGTGGCGGCTCGGCATCGCCACCGCAGGCACGTTCGACAACCTCGCGCTCGAAGAAGTTCCCAACTCCGACGAACCGTTGCGCGCAGGCCACATTCGCGTCGAGATGAATGCCGTCGCGGCCAACTTCCGCGACGTGATGATCACCCTGGGCATGTTCACCCACGACGCACTGCTCGGCAGTGAGGGCGCGGGCGTCGTGGTCGACGTCGGCGAGGGCGTGACCGACTTCGCCGTCGGCGACCGCGTGATGGGGCTGTTCCCCGAGGGCACCGGCACGCTCGTGCAAGCCGACGCCCGATTGGTCGCGTCCATCCCGACCGGCTGGACCGATGCCGAGGCCGCGGCCACGCTCGTCGTCTTCACCACCGCCTACTACGGCCTGCGTGAACTGGCCGACGTCCAACCCGGACAGTCCATCCTCATCCACGCCGCCACCGGTGGCGTCGGCCTCGCCGCGGTGCAACTGGCCAGGCACTGGGGTCTGGAGGTCTTCACCACCGCCAGCCGGCCGAAGTGGGACACGTTGCGGGCCCTGGGCTTCGACGACGACCACATTGGCGACTCCCGATCGCTGGACTTCGAGCAGAAGTTCACCGAGATCACCGGCGGCCGTGGCTTCGACGTCGTGCTCGACTCGCTGGCCGGCGACTTCGTCGACGCGTCGCTGCGACTGCTCCCGCGCGGCGGCTCGTTCCTCGAGATGGGCAAGACCGACATCCGCGACGCCGACACCGTCGCCGCCGCCCACCCCGGCGTCCGCTACCGCGCCTTCGACCTCTTCGAGCCGGGCCGCCCGCGGATGCACGAGTACATCGTCGAGCTGTCCCGGATGTTCGAGGAGGGCATCCTACGGCCACTTCCGGTGACCACGTGGGACATTCGTCGTGCACCGGCCGCTCTGCGGTACCTCAGCCAGGCCCGCCACGTCGGCAAGATCGTGATGACGATGCCGGCCGCGTGGACCCGCGGCACCGTGCTGATCACCGGTGGCACCGGCATGGCAGGCTCCGCGGTGGCGCGCCACGTCGTCACCAATCACGGTGTGAACCAACTCATCCTGCTGTCCCGTCGTGGACCGGATGCCGCCGGGGCGGCAGAGTTGGTCGCCGAACTGAGCTCCTCGGGCGCCAATGTCCGGGTGCTCGCCGCCGACGCCGCCGACCGCGCCGACCTGCAAACGGTCCTCGACGGCGTCGAACGGCCGCTGTCGGCGATCATCCACGCCGCCGGTGTCCTCGACGACGCGGTCGTCGGATCGTTGACCCCCGAACGCGTCGACCCCGTGCTCCGAGCCAAGGTCGACGCGGCGTGGAATCTCCACGAGCTGAGCCGCGAGTCCAATGTCGCGGCGTTCGTGATGTTCTCGTCGATGGCCGGCGTCGTGGGTTCGGCCGGTCAGGCGAACTACTGCGCGGCCAACACCTTCCTCGACGCCCTGTCGGCCCACCGCCGCGTCCACGGCCTGCCCGCCACGTCGTTGGCATGGGGTCTGTGGGAGCAGGCCAGCGACATGACCGGCCACCTCGCCGACGCCGACCTGAGCAGGCTGGGTCGCGACGGCATCCTGGCCATGTCGACCGGTGACGCGATGACGCTGCTCGATTCGGCGCTCGTGGTGGGTGAGCCGTTGCTCGCTCCCGTCCGGATCGACCGCACGGCGCTGCGGGCCCGTTCGGCCGAGGGGCTGCTCCCTCCGATGTTCGCGCAGCTGGCCAACACCTCCGCCCGCCGCCGCGTGGACGACTCGCTGGTCGCGGCCAAGTCCAAGTCCGTTCTGGCACAACGCCTGCACGGATTGACCGAGCAGGCTCAGCAGGCGCTCATCCTGGACCTGCTGCGCTCGCACATGTCCGCGGTGCTCGGTAACACCGAGCCCGAGGCCATCACCGCCGAGCTGGCCTTCTCCGATCACGGCTTCGATTCCCTGACCGCCGTCGAACTACGCAACCGGCTGAAGACCGCGACGGGCCTTGCCCTGTCGCCGACGCTGATCTTCGACTACCCGACCCCCCTGGCCCTGGCGGGCTACATCCGCCAGGAGCTCGCCGGCGCCCCCCAGGAAGTCGCCGCGACGACCTCGACGGTCCGGGTCGACGACGAGCCGATCGCCATCGTCGCGATGTCGTGCCGCTACCCCGGTGGCGTCGACTCGCCGGAGGCGTTGTGGGAGATGGTCGCCGACGGTCGTGACGTGCTGACCGACTTCCCCACCGACCGCGGCTGGGACCTCGCCGGGTTGTTCAGCCCCGACCCCGACGCGCCCGGCAAGTCCTACGCCCGCACGGGTGGCTTCATCGACGATGCGGCGGACTTCGATCCTGGCTTCTTCGGTGTCTCGCCGACCGAGGCACTGGCCATGGACCCGCAGCAGCGGCTGTTCCTCGAACTGGCGTGGGAGGGTCTCGAGCGCGGTGGCATCGACCCGGCGTCGTTGCGCGGCAGCGCCACCGGCGTCTTCGCGGGCGTGTACGCCCAGGGTTACGGCGTCGGCGCCGAGGGTGCGGAGGGCTTCCGGCTGACCGGTCAGGCCTCCAGCGTCGCGTCGGGCCGGGTGTCCTACGTGCTCGGCCTCGAGGGTCCCGCCGTGTCGATCGACACCGCCTGCTCGTCGTCGCTGGTGGCCCTGCATATGGCCGTCCAGGCCCTGCGCACCGGTGAGTGCGATCTCGCGCTCGCCGGCGGTGTCACCGTCAACGCGGCACCCGACATCTTCGTCGAGTTCAGCAGGCAGCGCGGGTTGTCCTCCGACGGCCGCTGCAAGTCGTTCGCCGGAGCGGCCGACGGCACCGGATTCGCCGACGGCGGCGGCATCCTCGTCGTCGAACGGCTCTCCGACGCCCAGCGCAACGGCCACCAGGTGCTGGCGCTGGTGCGTGGTTCGGCCATCAACCAGGACGGTGCGTCCAACGGGCTCACGGCGCCCAATGGTCCGTCGCAGCAACGGGTTCTGCGCTCGGCGCTGGCCAACGCCGGCCTTGTCGCGGCCGACGTCGACGTCGTCGAGGCGCACGGCACCGGCACCACGCTCGGTGACCCCATCGAGGCTCAGGCCCTGCTGGCCACCTACGGCCAGGATCGCCAGCAGCCGCTGTGGATCGGCTCGGTGAAGTCCAACATGGGCCATTCCCAGGCCGCCGCCGGCGTCGCCGGGATCATCAAGATGGTGCAGTCGATGCGGCACGAACAGCTGCCCGCGACACTGCACGTCGACGAGCCGACCCCGCACGTCGACTGGACCATGGGCTCGGTGGCGCTGCTGACCGAGGCTCAGCCGTGGCCCGAGAACGGCACGCCCCGTCGCGCCGGGGTGTCGTCGTTCGGCATCAGCGGCACCAACGCGCACGTCATCATCGAGCAGGCGCCGCCGTCGGAGATCACCGCCGTCGAGGCACCCCGGCCGGCCGTCGTGCCGTGGGCGCTGTCGGCCAAGACGCCCGAAGCGCTTGCCGCACAAGCCCGCCGCCTCGCCGACCATCTCGAGGCCCACCCCGACCTCGACGCCGTCGACGTCGGCTGGACGCTGGGCGGCCGGTCCTCGTTCGCCCACCGGGCGGTCATGCTCGGTGGCGGCCGCGACGACCTGCTGCCCGAACTCCAGGGGCTCGCCGACGACCAGCCCGGCCCGCGCACCGTCTTCGGCCGCGCGACGGGTTCGGGCAAGACCGCGTTCGTCTTCCCCGGCCAGGGCGCCCAGGCCCTGGGCATGGGTCGCGAGCTGCATGCCGAGTTCCCGGTCTTCGCCGCCGCATTCGACGCAGTGACCACCGAGTTGGACCGCCACCTGCTGCGGCCGATCCGCGACGTCATGTGGGGAAGCAATGCGGCCGTGCTGGATTCGACGGAATACGCCCAGCCCGCACTGTTCACCGTCGAGGTGGCGATGTTCCGGCTGCTCGAATCGTGGGGCATCGAACCCGACTACGTACTGGGCCACTCGATCGGCGAACTGACCGCGGCGCACGTCGCCGGCGTGCTGTCGCTGGAGAACGCGGCGGCCCTGGTGGCCGCGCGTGGCCGGCTCATGCAGCGCCTGCCCGAGGGCGGCGCGATGGTGGCCGTCGGTGCGAGCGAGGCCGAGGTGCGGCCGATGCTGCGCGACGGCGTCGGCATCGCGGCGGTCAACGGGCCGAGCTCCGTGGTCATCTCCGGTCCCGAGGACGCCGTGCTGGCCATCGCCGAGGAGGCCAAGGCCACCGGGTGCCGGGTGCACCAGCTGGCGGTCTCGCACGCGTTCCACTCCTCGCTGATGGAGCCGATGCTGCTGGAGTTCACCACCGTCGCGGGTGGATTGACGCTGGCGGAGCCGAGGATTCCGGTCGTCTCCAACGTGACCGGCGAGCTCGCGGGTCAGGACTTCGCGACGGCGCCGTACTGGGCCAGCCACATCCTCGAGGCGGTCCGGTTCGACGACAGTGCCCGCTACCTCGCCTCCGCGGGGGTGACCCGCTTCGTCGAGGTGGGCCCGGCCAGCGGTCTGACGGCGACGATCGCGATGTCGCTCGCCGAGTCGGAGCCCGTCACGGTCTCGACGCTGAAGAAGGACGCTGCCGAGCCCACGACGCTGCTGACGGCCTTGGCCGAGCTGTCGGTGTCCGGGGTCGAGGTGGACTGGCAGGCGGCGTGCATCGGCGGTCGCCTGCTCGACCTGCCGACGTATGCGTTCCAGCGGCGACGCTTCTGGCTCACCAGCGGCGGATCCGGCTCGACCGACGCCACGGGTCTCGGGCTAGGCCGCACCGACCACGCCCTGCTCGGCGCGGTCGTCGAATCCCCCGAGACCGGCGGCGTCGTGCTGACCGGCCGACTGTCCACGTCGACGCAGCCCTGGCTGTCCGACCACGCGGTGGCGGGCGTGGTGCTGTTCCCCGGCGCGGGCTTCGTCGAGCTGGCGATCCGCGCCGGTGACGAGGTCGGCTGCTCGAGCGTCGACGAACTGATGCTGCACGCACCGCTGGTGCTGCCCGCCGAGGGCGTCGCCGTGCAGGTCGTGGTCAGCCAGGCCGACGAGGCCGGTGGCCGCGTGGTGTCGATCTTCTCTCGCGCCCAACAGGATTCGGCGTCCTGGATCCTCCATGCCGAGGGCGAGCTGAGCGTGGCGTCGTCGACGCCCGGTTCGGACCTGTCGATCTGGCCGCCGGTCGGTGCCCGTGAGGTCGACGTGACCGACGCTTATGCCCAGCTGTCGGCTCGGGGCTACGAGTACGGCCCGGCGTTCCGCGGGTTGAAGGCGATGTGGCAACGGGGCGACGAGGTGTTCGCCGAGGTGTCCATGCCACAGGAGGTGCAGGCAGGAGGGCTTGGCGTGCACCCGGTGCTGCTCGACGGCGCGTTGCACGCGGTGGTGCTCAGCCGCGACGATGCCGAGGGCGAGATGGCCCTGCCGTTCTCGTGGCAGAAGGTGTCGCTGCATGCATCCGGCGCGTCCGCCGTGCGGGCGCGGCTCGCGCCCAACGGAACCAGTTCGATGTCGATCGACCTCGCCGACGGACTCGGCCTGCCGGTGCTGTCGGTCGAGGCGATGGTGGCCCGGCCGGTGACGGCCCAGCAGCTGGCGGCCGCGGTCGGCGGCACCGGCGGCGGCGAACTCTTCGAGGTGGTGTGGTCACCGGCCACTCCCGCCGAGCAGACGCCCGATGGCGAGCACGAGGTCTTCCAATCGGTCCCTGCCACGAGTGAATCCGACGAACTGGCCGGCGTCTACGGCGCCACGCACCTCGCACTCGAGCGGCTGCAGTCCTGGCTGGCGGAGACCTCGGACGCGACCACCCCGAAGACCTTGGTGGTGACCACCCGCGGGGCCGTCGCCATGCCCGGTGAGGACGTGACCGACCTGGCCGGCGCCGCGGTGTGGGGTCTGGTGCGCGCTGCACAGACCGAGCACCCGGGCCGCGTCGTCCTGGTCGACCTGGGAGACCAAGTGGTCGACGGCTCATTCGATCCGGCACCCCTGGTGGCGCTTGGCGAACCGCAGGTCGTCATCCGCGACGGTGTGCTGCACACCGCCCGGGTGCTGCCGAGCCGGGCCGCGGAGTCGCTGCTGACTCCGCCGGCCGACGGTGCGCCGTGGCGGCTGACGGTCGCCGAGTCGGGCACGTTCGACGATCTGAGCCTGCAGGCGATCCCGGACGCCGACGAGCCGTTGGAGCCCGGTCGCATCCGGGTCGCCGTGCGGGCCATCGGCGCCAACTTCCGCGACGTCATGATCGCCCTCGGCCTGTACCCCGGTGGCGGTTCGATGGGCATCGAGGCGGCGGGCATCGTCGTCGAGGTCGCGCCGGGCGTGACCGAGGTGGCCGTCGGCGACCGCGTGATGGGCCTGTTCCCCGAGGGCACCGGCACCATGGCGACCACCGACGCCCGCGTCGTGCTGCCCATCCCCTCGGACTGGGGGTACGCGCAGGGCGCCGGCTTCACGGTCGGGTTCGCGACGGCCTACTTCGCGCTGCGCGGGCTGGCCGACGTACAGCCGGGGCAGTCGGTACTGATTCATGCCGGCACCGGCGGCGTGGGCATGGCCGCGGTCCAGCTGGCCCGGCACTGGGGTCTGGAGGTGTTCGCCACCGCGAGCAAGCCCAAGTGGGACACGTTGCGGGCCATGGGCTTCGACGACGATCACATCGGCGACTCCCGCACGCTGGACTTCGAGCAGAAGTTCCTCGCCGTCACCGGCGGCCGCGGGGTCGACGTCGTGCTCGACTCGCTCTCGGGTGACTTCGTCGACGCCTCGCTGCGCCTGCTGCCGCGCGGCGGAGCGTTCCTCGAGATGGGCAAGACCGACATGCGTGACGCCGACGAGGTTGCCGCGGCCCATCCCGGTGTGCGCTACCGCGCCTTCGACCTCTTCGAGGCGGGTGCCGACGGCGTCGGCAAGATCCTGACGGGCGTGGCCGAGCTGAGCAATGCGGGAGTACTTCGCCCACTTCCCATCTCGACGTGGGACGTGCGGCGGGCGCCGGCGGCGCTTCGGCACCTCAGCCAGGCCCGGCACATCGGCAAGGTCGTGCTGACGATGCCGGACGCCTGGGCCACCGGCACCGTGCTGATCACCGGTGGTACCGGCATGGCGGGCGCCTCGGTGGCCCGCCACGTCGTCGCCCACCACGGCGTGCGGCACCTGGTGCTGCTGTCGCGACGCGGACCGGATGCTCCGGGTGCGGCCGAGTTGGTCACCGAATTGACCGACGCGGGCGCCCACGTACAGGTGGTCGCGGCGGACGCAGCCGATCGGGATGCGCTCGCCAAGGCCCTGGCCGGAATCGACCACCAGCACGCGCTGTCGGCGGTCATCCACACCGCCGGCGTGATCGACGACGCAGTGGTGACGTCGCTGACGCCCGAACGGGTCGACGCGGTGCTTAGGTCGAAGGTCGACGCGGCGTGGAATCTGCACGAGCTGACCCGCGACCACGATCTGTCGGCGTTCGTGATGTTCTCGTCGATGGCCGGTCTGGTCGGCGCCTCCGGGCAGGCCAACTACTCCGCGGCCAACGCCTATCTCGACGCCCTGGCGGCCCATCGGCGGGCGCACGGCCTGCCGGCGATGTCGCTGGGCTGGGGGCTGTGGGAGCAGGCCAGCGGCATGACGGGCCACCTGCAGGACGTCGACCTGGCACGCTTGAACCGCGACGGCATCCTGGCGCTGGCCCTCGACGACGCGCTGGCGCTGTTCGACGAGGCGCTGACCGTCGACGAGCCGTTCCTGGTGCCCGCCCGAATCGACCGGGCCGCGTTGCGGACCAAGTCCTCGGCGGGCACGTTGCCGCCGATGTTCGTCGACCTGATCTCGGGTCCGGCCCGCCGTCAGGTCGGCGATTCGCTGGCCGCGGCGCAGTCGCGCTCAGCTCTGTCGCAACGCCTTTCGGGGCTGCCGACCGATGAGCAGTTCGATCTGCTGCTCGACCTGGTGCGGTCGCACATGGCCACGGTGCTGGGGCTGCCCAATCCGCAGTCGATCGCACCGGACCTGGCGTTCCAGGATCACGGCTTCGACTCGCTGACCGCAGTCGAGTTGCGCAACCGGTTGAAGGCGGCGACGGGACTCACCCTCTCGCCGACGCTGATCTTCGACTACCCGAACCCGGCGGCGATCGCGGAGTACTTCCGCACCCAGCTCGTCGGTGAGGAGCAGCAGGGTCCGGCGAAGAACGACGTCGACGAGGAACTGCAGCGGGTCGTGTCGACCATCCCGATCAAGCGGCTGCGGCAGGCCGGCGTGCTCGACATGCTGCTCAACCTCGCCGCCCAGGGCAGCGGTGCCGACACCGCCGAGGCCGCGACGTCGGCCGAACCGGATCGCACGCAGGACATCGCCGACATGGATCTGCAGGATCTGCTGGCGGCGTTCAGCGACGACGATGCCGGCTAGGTCTCGATGAGGATCGTCGTCGGGGGCGCCGACGGCGCGATCGGACGTGGAGTGTCCGCGCGCCTGGTCACCCTCGGCCACGAGGTCGTCGGCATCGGCGTGCGGCGGCCCGAGAGTTGGCCTGGGGCAGTCGAGTTCGTGACGTCCGGGACGTACCTGGCCGACGCCGCCAAGGGGGCCGAGGCGGTACTGCACTGTGGCGGCACGCGTGACCTGGACGCCGTGGCCGCCGACGCCGGCCGGGTCGTCGTGTTGGCTCCCACGTGGCCGGCCGACGACACCGCCGCGCCAGTCGACGGCGCGATCGTGGTGCGAACCGCGCTCGTGCTGGGCCGCCACGTCGATGACGCGGTGTTGAAGAAGTTCACCGCGCCGGTGCTCGTCGACGACGGATCCTTCGACCGGCCCCTGCAGGTGGTGCACGCCCACGACGTCGAACGGGTGCTGGTGCGGGCGGTGCTCGACGCCGACCTGCCCACTGGCCGCGTGGACGTCGCCGCCGACGGGCCGACGACGGTCCGCGCGATCGCCGAGGCCGTCGGCCGGCCCGTCCTCAAGGCGCCCGGTCTGCTCGCCCGCCTCGTGGCCGGCCGGCCCGTCGACGTGCCGACCCTGGACCTCGCCGCGCTGCGCGACGTGTGGGGCCTCACCCCCACCTTCGACGCGGCGCACGCGATCGAGGACTTCGCGCTGGCCTGTCGCGGCAGGATCACCGTCGGCGACGCCGTGCACGACATCCCGTGGCGGTTGCCGCGCGTGCTGTCTATCCCCGCGGTCGACGCCCCGGCCGCCGACGGCGTCGAGCCGGTGCCGGCCGGCCCGGGTGAGGTCACCGGCGAATTCGACACGCCCATCGACCCCCGCTTCCCCGCGTTCATCGCGACCAACCTGTCGGAGGCGCTGGCCGGACCGTTCTCACCGTCGTCGGCGTCGGTGACGGTGCTCGGCACTCGCGCGGCCGGTCTGGTGATCTCCGAGCGGCTGCGTCCCGGCGGGGCCGTGCAACGCGAGATGTCGGTGCGAACCACCGGCGTATTCGGGCACCGCCTGTACGCCGGCATCACCACCGGGCACTTCATGGCGCACACCGTGCCGTTCATCGACCCGAACCTGGTGCTGTCGGGATTCTTCGGCCACACCGAGGACGGCCTCGAGTTGTTCGGCGAGCACCTGCCGCCGGTCGAGCCCCGCGGCCTCGTCCGGCAACTGCGCGGCGGTCTGACGTTCGCGAACTGCCTCGTCGGCCTGTCCGCCGGCTCCCACGGCGACACCCAGGCCTTCGTCGCCGACGTCGAGCGCCTCGAAAGGGCCGCGTCGGACCCGGCCGCCCTCGACGACCAGCGGCTACGGGAGCTGATCCTGCTGGGTCGAGACCACGTCGTGCACGGGTGGGTGCTCTCGTCGGCCTCGATCCTGCTGTGCGCCGGGTACGGCGTGGTGATGCGCCTGCTCTGCGGGCGCGACGTGATGCCCGCGGCCGGTGACGAGCTGGTCAGCGCGCAGGCGCTCGGCGCGGTCCACCGCCTCGCCGCGGCGGCGCGGCGCGATCCCGTCGCCGCCCGGCTGCTGTCCGAACCGGACGTCGACGCCGCGACGCTCGCCGCCCGCGCGCCGGCGTTCTCGGCTGCACTCACCGAGGAGCTGGCCCTCATCGGACACCGCGGGCCGGGCGAGGTCGAGATGCGGTCGGCGACCTACGCCGACGATCCCGACCTGCTGGTTCGGATGGTCACCAAGGCGCTGACGGCGCTCCCACGCGAACTGCCGCGGCTGCCGCAGGTGCCGTTGCGGGCCAGGCCGGTGGGCGTGGCCGCGGCCAGCCAGCTTCGGGAGCGGGAGGTGCGCCGCGACCGCATGGTGCGCGCCATCTGGGTGCTGCGCCGGTTGCTGCGGGAGCAGGGCCGTCGGATGGTCGAGGCCGGTCGGCTCGGCGACGTCGACGACGTGTTCTACCTGCTGGTCGACGAGGTGAACGCGCCACCTCCGGATATGGCCGGCATCGTCGCCCGCCGCCGCGCCGAGCAGGCGACGTTGCAGGACCTGGTGCCGCCCGAGGCGTTCAGCGGCCGGTGGACCCCGACCGACGGCCCCACCACCGCGTTTCAGGGTGGCGAGGTGTTGCGGGGCATCGGCGTCTCCGGAGGCAGTGCCCGCGGGCGGGTACGCGTCGTGCAGGCCGAGACCATCGACGACCTGCAGCCGGGTGAGGTCCTCGTCGCCAAGGTCACCGACGTCGGCTACACCCCGGCGTTCGCATACGCCGCGGCCGTCGTCACCGAACTGGGCGGACCCACGTCGCACGCCGCGATCGTGGCCCGCGAGTTCGGGGTGCCGTGCGTGGTCAACGCGCGCGGCGCGACCGCGCGACTGGTCACCGGAACCGTCGTCGACGTCGACGGGGCGACGGGCGAGGTAACCGTGCTCGGCAACTGACTCAACACGTGTCATATCGTGGCGGTCATGGACTTCGCGATGTCGGCAAAAGGGCAGGATTACCACCAGAGGCTCACTGACTTCATGGTGGAGCACGTGTTCCCCGCCGAGCACGCCTACGACCAGTACCGCCTCGAGGCCGGCCGCGACGACCACACCGTGCCCCCGGTGGTCGAGGAGCTCAAGAAGCTCGCACGCGACCGCGGGCTGTGGAACCTGTTCCTGCCGTCGGAGTCGGGTCTGACCAACCTGGAGTACGCGCCGCTGGCCGAGCTCACCGGCTGGAGCATGGAGCTCGCGCCGGAGGCCACCAACTGCGCGGCGCCCGACACCGGCAACATGGAGACCCTGCACCTGTTCGCCACCCCCGAGCAGAGCAAGCAGTGGCTCGAACCGCTGCTCAACGGCGAGATCCGCAGTGCCTTCGCGATGACCGAGCCCGCGGTCGCCTCCAGCGACGCACGCAACATCGAGACGACGATGCTGCGCGACGGTGGCGACTACGTCATCAACGGGCGCAAGTGGTGGACCTCCGGTGCCAACGACCCGCGGTGCAAGGTCCTGATCGTGATGGGACGCACCAATCCCGACGCCGCCTCACACCAGCAGCAGTCGATGATCCTGGTGCCCATCGACACTCCCGGCGTGAACATCCTGCGGTCGCTGCCGGTGTTCGGTTGGCAGGATCAGCACGGTCACGCCGAGATCGTCTTCGACAACGTCCGGGTGCCCGCCTCCAACCTGCTCGGCGAGGAGGGCGGCGGATTCGCGATCGCCCAGGCCCGCCTCGGGCCCGGCCGCATCCATCACTGCATGCGCGCGATCGGGGTGGCCGAGCGCGCGCTGGCGCTGATGGTCGACCGGGTCAACAAGCGCATCGCCTTCGGCAAGCCGCTGGCCGAGCAGGGCGTCGTGCAACAGCAGGTGGCGTTGTCCCGCAACGAGATCGACCAGGCGCGGCTGCTGTGTCACAAGGCCGCCTGGGTGATCGACCAGAAGGGCAACAAGGCCGCGCGCAACGAGGTCGCGATGATAAAGGCCGTCGCACCGCAGATGGCATGCAACGTGATCGACCGGGCCATCCAGGTGCACGGCGGCGCCGGCGTCACCGACGACACGCCGCTCGCGCGGTTGTACGGCTGGCATCGTGCCATGCGGTTGTTCGACGGGCCCGACGAGGTGCACGTGCGCGCCATCGCGCGGGCCGAGCTTGGCCGGGAGAAGGACGCCCTCGCCGCTGCGGTGACCTCGTAGTGGTCTCCAGCGGGACCGAGCTCTCGGGCGCCTGGAACTTCCGTGACGTCGCCGAGGAGACCGGGATTCGGCCCGGCCGGTTGTTCCGGTCCAGCGAGCTGAGCCGTCTGGACGACGCGGGACGTGAGGCGCTGGTGCGGTACGGCATTGGCGACGTCGCCGATCTCCGTTCGCAACGCGAGGTCGAGCGGCGCGGTGCCGGGCTGGTCCCGGACGGCGTGGCCGTGCATCTGCTGCCGTTCCACGAACTCACCGCCGACGAGGCCGCCGCGCCGCACGAGAGCGCGTTCGACAAGATGTTGACGGCCAAGCCCGACGACGAGGACATGCCGGCGGCCGCAGCCCGGTTCATGACCGAGGAGTACGAGCGCTTTCCGTCACTGCCCGGCGCCCGGACCGCCGTGCGTGAGGTCATCTCGTTACTCGCCGACGAGCGGCCCGTCATCGCCCACTGCTTCGCCGGCAAGGACCGCACCGGCTTCACGGTCGCACTGGTCCTGGAAACCGTTGGAGTGCAACGTGATGCGATCGTCGCGGACTTCCTGCGCAGCAATGCCGCCGTGCCGCAGTTGCGCGAGCGCATCCTGGAGTCGATCCGCAGCCGCGCCGAGGAGACGACGACGCCGGAGATCGTCACCTTCGCCGAGGCACGACTCACCGAGGAGGTGCTCGGCGTGCACGAGGACTACCTGACGGCGGCCAAGCGCTCCATCGACGCCGAATACGGCTCCTCGGCTGGCTATCTCGAATCCCTCGGCGTCACCGCCGACGAGGTGTCGCGCCTGCGCGGGTTCCTGCGAGGCTGACGCCAGGGCGGCGCGTCACGGCGTGGGCCGCCACGTCCGTGGCGTGATGCGGCCCCCGTAGACGGGGAGTTCGATGGGTTCGTCGGTGTCGGCGAACTGGGACCAGGGCCTCGTCACCCCGGCGGTACCGAACTCGCGGGTGCGACGGACCTCGTCGAGGTCGATCGTCGCGGCCAGCACCGTCGACTCGGCGCCGACGGCCTGGGCGAGGATGCGCCCCTGTGGGTCGACGAGCAGACTGCGCCCCTGACCGGTAGGAGCCGCGGCGTTCACGCTGGCCACGAAGACCTGGTTGGCGATCGCGTTGGCCTGAACGAGGATCACTTCCTGTGCCCGGTCGCCGGTGGGCGTCAAGACCACGTTCACCAGCAGTTCGGCCCCCATCCACGCCAGCTGACGGGACACCTCGGGGAACCAGGCGTCGTAGCAGACCATCAGGCCGACGGTGCCGACGTCACCGATGCGCAGCGTCGAGAAGTCGGCGCCGGGCGTCACGCTCTCCGTCGGCCGCCACGGGAAGATCTTGCGGTAGCTCGCCGCCAGTTCCCCGGCCGGGGAGAACACCACCATGGTGTTGTAGATCAGCCCCCCGTCCGTCGACTCCAGGACGCTGCCGGGCATCAGCCATACGCCCAGTTCGGCCGCCAGCGCGGCGAGCCCCTTGCACAGCGGGCCGTCGAGGGGCTCCGCGTGCCGCCTCAGGTCCGCCTGATCCGACGGATCCAGTCCACCGAGGAGATGCAGCTCGGGGAAGACGAACGACGACGTCCTCGGGTACTGCCGGACGAGATCGTGCATGCGCTCGCGGAATTCGTCGACCGATCCCGGGGCGGGATCCTGGACGAGGGCGAGCGAGAGTTCCTTCACGAAGTGGCCATGGTCAGTCGCGCGTGACCTGGACGTCGGACATCAGCACGCGAACACCACCGGTGGCCACCTCGCCCAGGGCCTGGAAGAAGGCGCCGGCCTCCGGCGTGGTGACGGCGAGACAGGCGGCGTCGTAGTCGGGGTAGTAGAGGTCGATCATGCGGTAGGCCGGGGTCGGGGAACCGTCCTCCTTGGGCCACACCTTGGAGGCCTCGAAGCGGGTGTGGCCGGGAATCGCGCGTGCGGCGTCCAATTGCCGTTCGACGTAGGCGCTTTCGAATGCCTCGGGGTCAGTCGGATTGTCGTAGATGACGGTGATCTTGGTCTCGGACATGTCGATCCTTCGTCTCAGCCGCGGGTGGCGGTGTTGTCGATCCCGCCGGAGACGATCTTAGGCTGTCCGGAGTGGTATGTGACCTCGTTGTCGATGCCGTTGAGGATGACGAGGTCGGCCGAGTCGACGGTGACGACGGCGTCGATCCCGGCGACCTCGAGACTGGCGCAATGGCCCTTCACGGTCACCGGGGTGGCCCCGCCGTTGATGACGAGGTGCCCGTCGTTGCAGTACACCGTCTGCGGTCCACTGTCGCTGACTCGCGTGGTGGCACCGGGGGTGAGCCGAATGGCGTTGTCCTCGGCCATCATCCGAGCGGCCACGCCGGTGCTGATCCAGAGCGCGCAGCCAAGCCAACCGATCACGATCAGCACCCACGCCACCATGCCGATGACCAGGCGGACCCGTAGGCGGCCGGTCCAATTGCCCGACTCGTCGCGGTCGAGGTCGTAGGGGAACGAGCTCACGCACAGTGCCCGTTCGGGATGCCGGGAGTCGGCGAGGATGACGCCGTCGTCGTAGGCGCGACCCCTGACCTTGAGCTCGCCCTGGTAGCCGTCGAGGGCGTACCGCACCACCGTCGTGGTGCTGGGGCCGCTCCAAAGTTGGCGGGTGACCGTCCAACCGTGCGCCTGCGGCAGCCACACGTTGGAGTAGGTGGTGCCGCCGTAATAGGTCGCGCGCGCGGTCACGTCGGTGCCGGCCACCTGGGCGACGCGCCCCCATCGCAGGAGCGCCAGGCGCTTGCGCGTCATCCGGAACTGGAGGCCGTACACGAGTACCAGCACCAGGACGGCGGCCGGTGCCAACAGCCGCGGGTACATGATCCACACGATGATCGGCGGGATGGCGACCATGAACATGGCGAAGAGGTACCACCAACGAAACGGCAACATTTCGGCGAGGAGGAAGCCGAGCGGTACCCGGCGAGGCGCGTCGGCCAGGTTCTCGTCGACGGGCGCGGCAGGTGAACGACGGCCGCCCGGTTGGAAGTTCCGGAGCATGGCGAACACGTCGGACAGCTGACCCGCCACGGGGTCGGGAGACTGCCGAGAACGGGCCTCGGCGAGCTGGGCCTCCAGCTCGGCGATGCGCTTCTCGGGGTCGTCGGCCGACGTCATGGCCGCATGGTCCCACGAAGAATGCCCGCGTGAGGCCGTCTCAGACCAACACGACCCCGACCACCCACACCATCGTCGCCAGTAGTGCCCCCGCGAGCTCCACGCCCACCGACAACGCAACCCCCTTGATGGCGTGCACCGTCGACGCCCACGCCAACCGGGAGTTGCCCCGCAGCGTCAGCTCGGCGAGGAAGACCCCCAGCACGAAGCCGATCACCAGCCCGACCACCGGGATGACGAAGAATCCGACGACTCCCAGCACGCCCCCGGCGAACAGGCTCCACCCGCCGACGTCGGCTCGCCGCATCCGCTTCATCGGCCAGAGGTACTTCACCAACAGCGCGGCCCCCAGGATTGCCGTGGCGAGGCCGAAGGTCACCCACGCGAGCACCGTCCCCACCAGGTACGCCCATACTCCGATCGCCGCGAAGATCAGGATGCTTCCCGGCAGCAGGGGCACCAGGATGCCCACCAAACCAACGGCGATCACCACCCCCACGAGCAGGGTTTCGACGCCATTCATCCCACGAGTTTGGCACCGAGTTCTAAGAAGTCGTCGGCCACGACGTCGAATTCACCGTCCTCCACCCTCGGCGGCGTGCGGCCGGGCCCGCGTTCCAGCGGGCGGGCAACGTAGCCCGTCATGAGCCCGGCGTCGCGAGCTGCCCGCAAATCGCTGGGATGGGCGGCCACCAGCATCAGCTCACCCGGAGCCACGTCGAGCAGGTCCGCACAGCCCAGATAGGCCTCGCGGTCGGGCTTGTAGTGACGGAACAGTTCCGCCGAGATGACGCAGTCCCAGGGCAATCCGGCCCGCTTGGCCATATTGGTCAGCAGCGACAGGTTGCCGTTGGACAGCGTGGTGATCACGAAGTCCTGCTTCAGCCGCGTCAGCCCCGCCACCGAATCCGGCCACGGGTCCAGGCGGTGCCACGCGAGGTTGAGGTCGGCCACGTCGGCATCGGGCACCTCTCCGAGGCCTGCACCGTCGAGCAGATCGTCGAGGATCAGCCGATGCAGCGCGTCGATCTTCAGCCAGGGCAGTTCCCCGTTGCGCACCCGATCCATGGCCGCCGGGTACCCCGCCCGCCACGCGTCGGCGAAAGCCGGCCAGTCCTGCGCGATCCCGTGCCGCTCACCGAAGATCTCCAACTCGCCGATGATGCTGCTGCGCCAGTCGACGACCGTGCCGAAGACGTCGAAGGCCAGTGCCCTTGGCGCAGTCAGGGTCATCGGTTCCTCGCGCAAGCGCTCGTCAGGGTCATCGGTTCCTCGCGCAAGCGCTCGTCAGGGTCATCGGTTCCTCGCGCAAGCGCTCGTCACGGCTCCAACACGACCTTGCCCCGAACCCCACCGGACGCCAGGCTCTCCAGCGCCGCCCTGCCCTCCGCCAACGGGTAACGCACCGGCGGGGGCGGCCGAAGCCCGGCCTCGACCAGCTTTCCGAGGCCCGCGCCGATCTCGGCTTGCGCACCGGGCGTGCGATTGATGAACTCGCCCAGCCCAACTCCCACGACGCTGACGTTGCGCAGCAGCAGCCGGTTCACCTTCACCGTCGGGATCCCACCGCCGGACGCGAAGCCCAGCACCAGCAGCCGGCCCTCGGTCGCGAGCACACGAATCGCGTCGTCGAACGCGTCTCCGCCCACCGGGTCGACCACCAGGTCGACGCCACGACCGTCGGTGTGCTCGCGCACGGCCTGCGCCCACCCCTCGGTGAGCGGCAGCACCACGTCGGCACCGAGGGACTCGACGAACTCCGTCGCACCCGGCCGGTGCACCATGGCGATCACCCTGGCGCCCAGCGCCTTCGCGATCTGAATGGCCGCCGTCCCGACGCCGCCCGCCGAACCGAGCACCAGCACCGTCTCGCCGGCCAGCAGCCCGCCGCGGCGAACCAACGCGAAGTACATCGTGTAGTAGTTGCCCAGCAGGCACACCGCTGCACCGTCGTCGAGGTCGTCGGGGGTGGGCAACACGTTGGCCGGTGGCAGCGCCACCCGCTCGGCCCACGCGCCGAGCATGCTCAGCCCCGTAACCCGTTGTCCCACGGCGAAACCCGAGTCGGCGGGCGCCGATCGCACGACACCCGCCACCTCGGTGCCTGGCACGAACGGCGGGTCCAGCTTGAGCTGGTACTCCCCCTTGATCAGCAGCAGATCGGGAAAGCTGACCCCGGCCGCACCGACGTCGACGACGACCAAGCCGTCACCCGAGACGTCGTCGACGTCGGTGTAGACCAGACCATCCGGCCCGGAGAGTCGTTGCGCGACAAGCGCCTTCATGACATCAGCCCAGTTTGAAGCTGGCCGACTGCGCGGCCGACAGATCGGTGATCTCGCCCCACTTGCCGGCCACGTCCGCGACGGTCGGCACCTCGGAGAAGGTGACGCCGTCGTTCTGGAAGAGAGCGGTCCGCTGCACCTTGCCACCACCGACGATGAAGATCGAGTCGGTGTCGGGCACTTCCTCCGAGCACAGGTAGGCCACCACGGGGGCGACGTACTCGGGCGTCAGCTTCTCGAACACCTCGGGCGGCAGGATGTCCTGCGTCATCCGGGTGGCGGCGATCGGCGCGACGGCGTTGGCCTTGATGTCGTACTTCGCGCCCTCTTGGGCCAGCGTGTTGATCAGGCCGACGAGGCCCAGCTTGGCGGCACCGTAGTTGGCCTGACCGAAGTTTCCGAACAACCCGCTGGTAGACGTCGCGACCACGACGCGGCCGAAGCTCTGCTCGCGGAAGTGCGGCCACGCCGCGCGCAGGACGTTGTAACCGCCGTAGAGGTGCACCTTGAGCACCGCGTCCCAGTTCTCGAAAGTCATCTTGTGGAACGTGCCGTCACGCAGGATGCCGGCGTTGCTGACCACGCCGTGCACGGCCCCGAACTCGTCGATCGCCGTCTTGATGATGTTCTCGGCGCCCTCGGACTCGGCGACGGAGTCGTAATTCGCGACCGCGCGGCCACCGGCCTCCTTGATCTCGGCGACCACCTGGTCGGCCATCGCCGATCCGGCGCCGGATCCGTCGCGGGCTCCACCCAGGTCGTTGACGACGACGCTGGCGCCCTCCCGGGCAAGGGTCAGGGCGTATTCACGGCCGAGACCACCACCGGCTCCGGTGACGACGATGACGCGATCCTGCACTCCGGGCATTGCGTTCCTAACTCTCGATCTTCAGTGACCAGACATGACGACTACTGCTTGCTAGAAGAGCTTTCGCGCGAGCTTCCACGCCTTCTCTGTATACGGCGGGTAGATGAGGGCGGTTAAGTCGGGTCGGGTGGGCTTGGTCAGCACCGACTTGCGGTGGCTGAACTCCTCGAAGCCGAACCTGCCGTGGTAGGCACCGGTTCCCGACGGTCCTACGCCGCCGAACGGCAGCTTGGCGGTGCTGAACTGGAACAGCAGGTGGTTGACCAGCATGCCGCCCGAGGACACGTCCTTGACCACCCTCTCCCGCACAGACTTCGACTTCGTGAAGAGGTACGCGGCCAGCGGCTTGGGTCGAGCGTTGACGAATTCGATTGCATCGTCGAGTGATTGGACGGTGATGATCGGCAGGATGGGCCCGAAGATCTCATCGGTCATCAGCGGCTCGTCAAGCGAGGGGTCGACGACGACGGTGGGTTGGATCTCGTGTGCCGTGGCGTCGGAGCCGCCCCCGACCGCGACGGTGCCCGTGGTGGCCGCCAGTGCGGTGGTCAACCGGTCGAAGTGCCGCGCGTTGACGATGCGCTTGCCCGAGTTGCCCGCCTCGAACGTGGCGATGGCCTCGCCGATCTTGGCGACCAGCTCGTCGCGAATGCTGGCGTCGGCCAGGATGTAGTCCGGTGCGATGCAGATCTGGCCGGAGTTGATCAGCTTGGTCCAGGCGATGCGCTTGGCGGCGACGGGGATGTCGGCGTCGGCGGCCACGATCACCGGGCTCTTGCCGCCGAGCTCCAGGGTGACCGGGGTGAGGTGCTTGGCCGCGGCCTCGTAGACCCTGCGGCCGATCTCGGTGCCCCCGGTGAAGCAGAGCTTGTCGAAGCCCTGGGCGATGAGCTCCTGGCTGACCGATCCGTCGCCCTCGACGACCGCGACGGCATCCGGGTCCAGGTAGCGCGGCACCAGCTCCGCCATCAACGCCGAGCACGCAGGCGCCACCTCCGACGGCTTGAGCACGACGGTGTTTCCCGCCGCGATCGCTCCGACGGCCGGTCCCAGCGTCAGCGCGAAGGGGAAGTTCCACGCGCCGATGACGAGCACCGTGCCGAAGGGCTCGTACTCCACCCAGGCACGGCCGGGCAGCTGCGCGCGCTCGAGCAGCCGGTGCTTGCGCTTGGTCCACTTGCCGACGTTCTTGGCGGCGTCCTTGGCTTCGCCCACGGTGCTGGCCACGTCGGCGAGCCACGCCTCGAACGGTTTGCGGCCCAAGTCTCGTTCGAGCGCAGCGGCGATCGCGGGTTCGTTGTCGGTCAGCAGTCGAGCGAGGGCGTCCAGTTGCCGCTTTCGCCACGCGACGTCACGCGTGCGTCCGGTGGCAAACGTCTCGCGAAGCCGGGCGACGGTAGCTGCGACGTCTGCTGCGCCGGGGACTGAGCTGGGTGGGGCGGGGGCCTCGGTGGTCACGGGGAGTCCTTCCTGACCTGTGGTGACGAGAGGGCTCATTACTGCTCCTCGCGTGCGCCCGATCCTAACCAACCGCTCGGTTGACCAACACCCTTCTGGTCAGTGCCGTTCGCCGACGACGAAGTCGGAGAACGCCTTCTGGTCGGCGTCGTCGGGGAGGACCCAGCGACCCAGGCGCTGCATCTCGTCGCGCGAGGTCACCGCCGTCGCGGTCCAGCCGTGTGCGTCGAGCCATTCGGTGACGTCGGCGCGGTGCTCGTCGTGGTACATCAGGTCGCCGACGTCCATGGCGTCCTCCATCCCGAATTGCGCGGCGATCTTCTGGAACCGTTCGCGCATCAACTCGCGCCGATCCTGGGCCTGCACCCCGACGGTCTCGACCGCCACCCGGCTTCCCGGCGCGCTCAACTCGGTGACGTGGGTGAACAGCTGGTCCTGGGCCTCGGCGGGCAGATACATCAGCAGCCCCTCGGCCAACCACGCCGTGGGTGCCGAGGCGTCGAAACCCGCCGCCAACAGCGCCTTGGGCCAATCGTGGCGCAGGTCGACCGGCACCTCGTGCCGAATCGACGACGGCTGCACACCGTGGCGGGCAAGTGTCGCCGCCTTGTACTCGAGGACCTTCGGTTGGTCGATCTCGAACACCCGGGTGCCCTCTGGCCACTCGAGGCGGTAGGCGCGAGAATCGAGTCCCGAGGCCAGGATGACGACCTGCGCGATGCCCGCAGCCGCGGCGTCGGCGTAGAACGCGTCGAAGAAGTGCGTGCGCACCGCCTGGTAGTTGCCCATGTGCTCGAGGATGGCGGCCGACTCGGGATCGGCGAGCGCGACCTTCTCGGCGAAGGCGTCGTCGAGCATGAACTCCCAGACCCCGGTCCCGGCACCGGCGACGAGCATCTTGGCGTACGGATCCTGGATCAACGGCGTGTCGCGTTCGGTCTCCGCAGCGCGGGCCGCGGCGACCATCACCGCGGTGGAGCCCACGCTGGTGGCAATGTCCCAGCTGTCGTCGTCGGCGCGCAATGAACTCATCGGGCAATGCTACCCAGGAAGTTAGTCGTGCTATCGGGCGGCGCGCGCCGTTTGCCGACGGCCGTTGCCAGAAGTGTGCCGAGTTACTCGGAGAGCTTCCACAGTTTGTTCGCCAACAGCAGCTCGAGCTTGTCGACGATGTTGCCGAGTTCGTCGTGCCCGCCGACGTAGCCGGCGTAGAAGCCCATGCCCCACATCACGGCCACGAGCATCTCGACCAGAGTCGAGACGTCGGTGTCGGTGGTGAGCTCACCACTCTGCAGCGCCTCGGTAACGGCCCAGGTCACGAACGCCCTGGAGGTCTTCAGCGAGTTGTGCTCGTCACGGCTCAACTCGGGGTGCCGCTGGGACTCCAGCACCGACGTCACCAAGAACGCAGCGGCCGAACGGTCGCGAGAATCGGATTGCATGGCCGCCGAGAAGAACGCCGAGAGCCGTTTGAGAAGGGAGGTTTGACCGTCGGCCTTGGCCATGCCGGCGGCAACGACCATCTCATTGGTCTTCTCCACCACCTCGGCGTAGAGCACGCGCTTGCTGGCGAAGTAGTGGTTGATGGCCGGTCGGGTCAGATCCGCACGTATGGCGATCGCCTGAAAGGTAGCAGCGTCGTAACCGAGTTCGCTGAAAACTTCCCGCGCGGCTCGCACGATGCGCTCGCGCGTCTCCGCCGCCTTCGCTGCAGGCGGGCGGCCAGGACCTCGGGTCGCGGTATACGGCACGGTCAAATTGTGCCATACGCTTCGTGTCGGATCGGCGTCAATTGGTTGCGGGACCATGACGGAGCGGTTCCCAGCAAACCGTCAACGCCGTCAATGGGGGTGCGGGGGCCAATTCTTACAAAAGTCCGACATAGCTGACGGGGCAGTTGCTTCGCCGGTGAGGACGCCGTTGCAACTATCGTTCTCATCCATGGCGGGAGGGGTGACCCGGGAGTCGTACTTCGAGACGGGTCTCGAGGTACTGGCAGACGTCGGGTACGGCGGCCTGAAACTCGCCGAGGTCTGCAACCGCCTTGGCGTCACCACGGGGTCGTTCTACCACTACTTCCCGAGCTGGTCGGCCTATACCCGGGAGCTCATCGGACATTGGCTGCAACGCCGGATCGACGGAATGGACGTGGCCTACGCCGAGCCCGATCCGCGACGGCGCATCGACGTCATCATCAAGCACGCCCTGTCGCTGCCCCACGGCGCCGAGGCGGCGATCCGGGTGTGGAGTTCGATCGACCCGGACGTCCTCGCCGTGCAGACCGAGGTCGACAAGCGCCGGTTCGACGTCATGTACGACGCGGCTTTCCAGATTCTCGGGCACGCCAACCAGGCTCACGTGTTCGCATCGTGGAGCATGTACCTGCTGATCGGCTATGAACAAGCCACCCTGCCTCGCGACACCGTCGGATTGAGGTGGGTCGCCGAGCAGATGCTCGACGCGTTGGACTCCGGCCGGTTCGCCTCGGTGCCAGACGGCGAGTGAGGCGCGGTCTACCTTGGGACCATGCTGAACCCGGCCCTTCTCTGGAGCCGGGCGACCGAAAGAGTCAGGCGCCGCGATCCGGAGAAGGATGCGGCCCGCCGGGCGGTGCGGGCGGCGCTGGTGCTGCCCGTGGCCGCCGCGATCGGGTTTGCCCTCGGAAGTGGCTCGCAGACACCACTGTTCGCAATCTTCGGCTCTGTCGCACTGCTGATCACCGTCGACTTCCCCGGTAACCGGCCGGCGCGGGCGCTGGCCTACGGAGGTCTCGGCGTCAACGGCGCCATCCTCATCACCCTGGGCACCCTGGTGGCTCCCAACCCCTGGTTGGCGGTGCTGACGATGTTCGTCCTGGCCGTGGTCGTGACGTTCTCGGGGGTGCTCAGCGAGACCTTCGCCGCCGGGCAGCGTTCGACTCTCATGCTCTTCGTGCTGCCCGCCTGCACTCCGGTGGGCCCCGTCCCCGAGAGACTGCTGGGCTGGTTGGTCGCCCTGTCGTTGGCCATCCCCGCCGCGCTGTTCCTGCTGCCGCCCCGCCATCACGGCGACCTGCGCCGCCACGCCGCGCTGGTGTGCCGAACGCTTGCCGACCGGCTCGACGGCGACGCCGGCGACGAGGACGTGTCGACGGCGATGGGTGCGTTGCGGGCCAACTTCCTGGGCGCCGACTTTCGCCCGGTCGGGCTGACCGCCGGGAGCCGCGCGCTGGTGCGGGTGGTCGACGACCTCCAGTGGCTGTCGGACCGGATCACCGGCTCCAGCGGAGAGTTGCTCGCCGAGATGCGTGATCCGGTGGTGCGGGTGCTGCGCGAGAGCGCACTGGTACTGAGCACGACGGTCGACGAGCGCGACGCGCACCGGGCCAACCTGTCCGAGGCGCTGGCCGTTCAGCGGTTGATCGCCCAGAGCCGCTACCGCGACGACATCCTGGAGATCCTCGCCGAGCCACACGACACCACGGCCATCGGCGTGGGCCGAAAACTGCTGACCCGCAGGACCATCTCCGGGTGCGTGGGCACGACGGGCCGCGTCATCGGCATCGCGGCCGCGGCCGACGCCCGCCCGGTGTGGGCCCGGGTGCTGGGACGCCGACTGCCCGAGGCCGGGGCCGCCGAGCGGCTGCTGTCCGAGTCACAGGCCCTGACCTCGCTGCCCGGAGGATTCCTGGCCACCCGAGCCGTCGTGGTGCGCAACAGCATTCGTACCGGACTCGGTCTTGCCCTCGCGGTGGCGGTCACCCACGTCTTCCCGGTTCAACACGGCTTCTGGGTGGTGCTCGGCGCCATGTCGGTGTTGCGCAGCAGCGCACTGACGACGGGCACGCGGGTGATCCGCGCCGTGGCCGGGACGACCATCGGCTTCCTGGTCGGCGTGGTGTTCATCGAGTTGATGGGCGTGGACCCGATCGTGCTCTGGTTGTCGTTGCCCGTCGTCGCGTTCGGGTCGGCGTACGTGCCCGAGGTGGCGTCGTTCGTGGCGGGTCAGGCGATGTTCACGATGATGGTGCTGATCATCTTCAACGTCATCAACCCGAGCGGATGGCAGGTGGGGCTGCTCCGAGTGGAGGACGTGGTGGTCGGGGCGATGGTGGGCGCGGTGGTCTCGCTGCTGCTGTGGCCGCGCGGCGCCGCGGCCAGGGTGTCCCGCGCCGTCGACGAGTCCATCGCGGCCGGGGCGACGTTCCTGACCGTGGCCGTCAAGCGGGTGACGCGGGGCGCCTCCGAATCGGCGAACGACCAGGTGTTCGCACTTGGCCACGCGGCCATGACGGCCTCGCGAACACTGGATGACGCGGTGCGCCAGTACCTTTCGGAGAGCGGTGGCTCGACCGACCGGCGCGCACCAGCGATCCGCGCCGTGAACCGGGCGGTGCGGGTGCGCACGGCCGCCGAGCTGATCGCCGACGTGGTACCGCCGCCGATCGACGCCTATCCGCGAGTTCGCGAGGTGCTCGAGTTGCACACCTCGGTGATCCGCGAACGTCTGCACGGCCGAAGGCCGGTGCACGATCTCGGTCCGATCGGCGACGACTTCGTGCTCGCCCTCCGCGCCGAGGCCGGCGACGACGACCTGTCGATCAGGGCGGCGCTGCCGCTGGTCACCGTCGCGGCCAACCTCGGCGAATTGGAGCTGCTGTACCCGGAGCCGGTGCACCCGGCCGCCCTGCGGAGCGGTTAGCGACCGCTCCGATGCGGCATCAGGGCGTTCGGCGGGATGGCGCCGAACTTGCCCGCGTTGAAGTCCTCGAGCGCCTCGATCACCTCGGCCTTGGAGTTCATGACGAAGGGTCCGTAGTGGAAGACCGGTTCACGAATGGGCTTGCCGCCCAGCAAGAGCACCTCCATCGCAGGGTTGCGCGCATCCTGGGACGAGCGGGCGGAGACCGAGATCCGGTCCCCCGGGCCCATGACGGCGAGTTGACCCTGTCGGATCGGGGTTCCCACCGGACCGACCGCACCCTCGCCCGCCAGCACGTAGACCAGCGCGTTGAAGTCCCGGTTCCATGGCACGTCCAAGCGGGCGCCTGGCTGAATCGTGGCATGCGCCAACGTGATTGGCGTATACGTCGAACCAGGACCCTGCTGGGCGTCGATCTCGCCGGCGATGATGCGTACCAACGCGCCACCGTCGTCGGAGGACAGCAGCTTGACCTCGCCACCCTCGATGGACTGGTAGCGCGGCGCGGCGAACTTGTCCTTGCGCGGCAGGTTGACCCACAGCTGAATGCCGTGGAACGTGCCGCCGCTCTCCACCAGTTCGGCCGGCGGAGTCTCGATGTGCAGGACACCGGCGCCGGCCGTCATCCACTGGGTGGCTCCGTCGGTGATGAGTCCGCCGCCGCCGTGCGAGTCCTGATGGGCGAAGCGACCGTCGATGATGTAGGTGACGGTCTCGAAACCGCGGTGCGGGTGCCAGTCGGTGCCCTTGGGCTCGCCGGGCTCGTATTCGACCTCGCCCATCTGGTCCATGTGGACGAACGGGTCGAGGGCGGCGGCGCTGACGCCGGCGAAGGCGCGGACGACGGGGAAGCCCTCACCCTCGTATCCCTTCGGACCGGTCGTGATCGACCGCACGGGGCGTTCGGTGTCCGCCGCGGCGGGCGGTGCCACGCGGGGCAGGGTCAGGGTGTCGGCGGTGATGGCGGGCATCTGCGGTCTCCTCGGTAGAAGGTACCCAGCATAACCGGACCGCGGTCCGATTGATTCCTGACCGGCTCGCCAGGGGTCAAGCCAGGACGGCGGCGGCGGCGGCCCGGGCCTCGGCGGCGGTGGCCGTGTCCAGCGCGGCGGCGGCGGCCTCCTGACACTGGGCGAGCGTGACCTGGGAGAGCTTCGCGCCCACGGCGCTGACGGCCGCGGCGGCCGCCGAGAGCGACGAGACGCCGAGGCCCACCAGCACGCAGGCCAGCTGCGGATCGGCGGCGGCCTCACCGCAGACGCCGACGGGCTTGCCGCGCGCCACCCCCGCCTTCGCCGCCATCGCGACCAATGCCAGCACGGCCGGCTGCCACGGATCGGTCAGCGTCGCGAGCTCGGCCGACATCCGGTCGGCGGCCATCGTGTACTGGGTCAGGTCGTTGGTCCCGATCGACAGGAAGTCGACGTGTTCGAGGATGCGGTCGGCCAGCAGGGCGGCCGCGGGGACCTCGATCATCACGCCGGGCACCAAGCCGTGCGCGCGAGTCTCCTCGGCGAAGGCCTTGGCCTCCGCGGGCGTCGCGATCATCGGCGCCATCACCCACGGCGCACTGCCGGTGTTCTTGGCCGCCGCGGCGATGCCCTCGAGTTGCCGGGTGAGGATGCCGGGGTTGCCGTCGGCGATGCGGATGCCCCTCACGCCCAGGGCGGGATTCGCCTCGTCGGGGTGTCCGACGAACTTCAGCGGCTTGTCCGACCCCGCGTCGAGGGTGCGGATGACGACCTTCTGACCGGCGAACGCGTCGAGCACCTCGCCGTAGATCTGCGCCTGCTCGTCGACGGACGGTTCGGTCGACCGGTTGAGGAAGCACAGTTCGGTGCGGAAGAGGCCGACGCCCTCGGCCGGGGTCTCACGCGCCGAGCGCGCCGCCGCCCCGTCCTGAACGTTGGCGAGGATCGCGACCACGTGCCCGTCGGCCGTGGCGCCGGGGCCACTCCAATCCTTCGCGAGGTCGGCCTCGCCCCGGGCGACGGCGACCGCTTGGGCGGCCTCCGCCTCATCCGGTGCGACGGTGACGGTGCCTGCCGTGCCGTCGACCATCACCATGGTGCCCGCAGCGACCGAGTCCAGACCGTCCACGGCGACCACGCAGGGGATGCCGAGTTGCCGAGCGATGATCGCGGTATGGCTGGTCGGCCCGCCGAGCGTGGTGGCGAGTGCGACGACCAGTGAGGCGTCGAGGCCGGCGGTGTCGACCGGCGCCAGATCCTCGGCGCACAGGATCGACGGCACCTCGGGCACCGGGACACCGGGTTCGGGCAGCCCGTTCAGTTCGGCGATGACGCGGTCTCGGATGTCCCGCAGATCGGTCACGCGTTCGGCCATCAGCCCGCCCAGCTGGGTGAACATGGTGACGAACTGGTCGACGGCGCCGGTCACGGCGCTGACGGCCGGGTTGCCCTGCCCGATGCGCTTCTCGGTGGCGGCAATCCAGGCCCGGTCCTGGGCGAGCTGGGCCGTCGTCGCCAGCACCTCCGAGGCGGCACCCGACGCGTTGGCCGCGCGGTCGCGCAGCCGGTCGGCCACGGCGGCGGCCGCAGCGGTGAACCGGGCCACCTCTCCGGGGCGCCGCGACTCTTCGAGATCGGCAGGGGCGGTCGCGGTGTCGACCGAGGGCCGCGAACCCGGCCTGATCACCGGCGCGTATTGCACGCCACCCACCGCGGGGATGCCGCGCAGAACGGTGCCGACCGATGACTGAGTGGCATCGGCGGGGTGCAGTGATACAGGAGACGTAGTGGCGCTCATGTGAACCAGATTACAACAAACCGTTGACAAGTCAACACATTCAGGGGTAAAACCAACTATATCAACATCACTAAGCCACCTAAACCACAAATACGGAGAGTCATGTACGCCGAAGAGCGCCAACAAGCGATCGCCGCATTGGTGATCAGCCAAGGCCGCGCCTCGGTTGCCGAGCTCGCGCACACCTACGACGTCACCACCGAGACGGTCCGGCGGGACTTGGCCGCGCTGGACCGGGCCGGCGTGCTGCGCCGCGTGCACGGCGGTGCCGTCCCCACCCGGGCGCTGCACCTCGTCGAGCCGGGGGTGGGCGAGCGGGAGACCACCCGCGCCGACTACAAGGACGCGATCGCCGAGGCCGCCGCCGAGTTCTTCCCCCTCAACGGCGCCAGCGTGCTGCTCGACGCCGGCACCACGACCGCCCGCATCGCCAACCAGCTGCCCACCGACCGCCAACTGAACGTCGTGACCAACTCGGTGCCCATCGCCGCCCGGCTCGCGTCGATGTCCACGGTCACCCTGCAACTGCTCGGCGGCCGCGTCCGGGGCCTCACGCAGGCCGCGGTCGGCGAACAGACGCTGCGCGTTCTCGACAACCTCCGCGTCGACATCGCGTTCATCGGCACCAACGGCATCAGTGCCAGGCACGGACTGTCCACCCCCGACAGCGAGGAGGCCGCCGTGAAGCGCGCCATGGTCGCATGCGCCAACTACGTCGTCGTCGCCGCGGACTCCTCGAAGGTGGGCCGCGAGGACTTCGTCAGCTTCGCCCCGATCTCCAGCGTCGACACCCTCATCACCGACGCCGAGATCTCCGACGCCGACCGCCGGATCCTCACCGACGAAGGCGTCGAAGTCATCGCGACGGGAGCCACTGGAGAATGAGCATGATCGTCACCGTCACCCCCAACCCCAGCATCGACCGCACGGTGTCGCTGGGCGCACCGCTGACGCGCGGGGCCGTGCACCGCGTCACCTCGGCCACCAGCGAGCCGGGAGGCAAGGGCGTCAACGTCGCGCGGGCGTTGGGCCTCGCCGGGCTCGACACCGTCGCCGTCCTTCCCACCGCCGACGACGACCCCATGGTGGCCGCTCTGCACGCCGCCGGCGTGGCCTTCCGCAGCGTCCCCGTCGCCGGGGTCGTCCGGACCAACCTCGCGATCACCGAGGCCGACGGCACCACCACCAAGCTCAACGAGCCCGGGGCGACGCTCGACGCCGCGGCACTCGACGCTCTCACCCGGACCGTCCTGTCCTACGCTGAAAGTGCCTCGTGGATCGTGCTTTCCGGGTCCCTGCCGCCGGGAGTGCCCGACGACTGGTACGCCGACGTGGTCGCCCGCCTCGCCTCGGCACCGTGCCAGCTCGCCGTCGACACCTCGGAGCGTCCGCTCGACGCGCTCGCCGCCGGCTTCGGCACCGCGGCACCGGACCTCATCAAGCCCAACGCCGAGGAACTCGCCGGCCTCGTCGGCGCGGCACCGCAAGACCTGGAAGATGCGGTTGCACATGGTGATCCGACACCGGTGATCTCGGCGGCCAACCAGCTCATCGAGCGCGGCGCCAAGACCGTCCTCGTCACGCTGGGGGCGGCGGGAGCCGTCCTGGTCGACGCAGGCGGCAGCTGGATGGCGGCCCCGCCACCCATCACCCCGCGCAGCACCGTCGGCGCCGGTGACTCGTCGCTGGCCGGCTACGTACGCGCCGCGGTCGGTGGGGCCGAGCCTCCCCGTCGACTCCAGATGGCGGTGGCCTACGGCAGCGCCGCGGCCGCCCTGCCTGGCTCGGCTCTTCCCGCCCCGTCACGAATCGACCTGGACGCCGTTCGCGTCTTCGCCATCACCCCGTCCACCGCCCGTCCCTGATCCGACCCGACTCACACCAGAGGAAAGAGAAAAATGTCCATCATCACCACCGACCTCGTCGCCATGGACGTCGACGCGGGCGGCGACAAGGAGGCCGTCATCGGCCTGCTCGCCGCGCGTCTCGCCGATGCCGGGCGCTCCTCCGACGGCGCGGGTCTGGTCGCCGCCGCGATGGCGCGGGAAGCGCAGTCCGCCACCGGTCTACCGGGTGGCATCGCCATTCCGCACTGCCGCTCCCCCTACGTCGACCAGGCCACCATCGGCTTCGCGCGGCTCTCGCCCGCGGTCGACTTCGGCGCGCCCGACGGTCCCGCCGATCTCGCGTTCCTGATCGCGGCGCCCGACTCCGGCGGTGCCGAGCACATGAAGCTGCTGTCGAGCCTTGCCCGCGCCCTGGTGCGCAAGGAGTTCGTCGCCTCGCTGCGAGCAGCGTCCTCGTCCGAGGAGATCGTCGGGCTGGTCGAAGGCGTGGTGAACCCACCGGCCGCCCCTGCCGCCACACCGTCCGCACCGACCGCCCCGGCCGAATCGGCGAAGACCACCACCCTGATCGCGATCACGGCTTGCCCCACGGGAATCGCCCACACGTACATGGCCGCCGATTCCCTGGCGCTGGCCGCCAAGGAAGCCGGCGTCACGATGCACGTCGAGACGCAGGGCTCCTCGGGCAGCACCCCGGTGGCCGCCGATGTCATCGCGGCCGCCGACGCCGTCATCTTCGCCACCGACGTCGGGGTCAAGGACCGCGGCCGGTTCGCAGGCAAGCCCGTCATCGCCTCCGGCGTCAAGCGCGCGATCAACGAACCCGCGAAGATGGTCGCCGAAGCAGTCGCCGCCGCAAGCGATCCCAACGCCGCGCGCGTCGAGGGCTCCGGCGGCGGAGCCGCGTCGTCGGCCGCCCCGTCGGCATCCGGCGGCGTCGGCTGGGGCACCCGCACCCGCCAGATCCTGCTCACCGGCGTCAGCTACATGATTCCGTTCGTCGCCGCGGGCGGTCTGCTGATCGCGCTGGGCTTCTTGTTCGCCGGATACGACATCGCCAACAAGCCCGAGGGCGCGACGCAGTCCCTGGGCAACATCATCGCGAGCACCAACTCGCTGACCAACCTGCCCTCCGGTGGATTCGTGCAGTACCTCGGTGCCGTGCTCTTCACCTTGGGCGGCTTGGCCTTTGGCTTCCTGGTACCCGCCCTGGCCGGCTACATCTCGTTCGCCATCGCCGACCGTCCCGGCATCGCACCGGGTTTCACCGCAGGCGCGGTGGCCGTCTTCGTCGGCGGCGGTTTCATCGGCGGCATCGTCGGCGGTCTGATCGCCGGCTTCACCGCACTGTGGATCAGCAAGATCACCGTCCCCAAGGCCATGCGCGGCCTCATGCCGGTCGTGATCATCCCGCTGGGCGCGTCACTCATCGTCGGCCTGCTGATGTTCTTGCTTCTCGGCCGTCCGCTGGCTGCCATCACCTCCGGCCTGACCAGCTGGCTCGGTGGCCTGTCCGGCAGCTCGGTGATCCTGCTGGGAATCATCCTGGGCCTGATGATGTGCTTCGACCTGGGCGGGCCCGTCAACAAGGCGGCCTATGCCTTCGCCACCGCGGGACTCAACGTCGCCGATCCGTCCTCGCTGCGCATCATGGCCGCGGTCATGGCCGCCGGCATGGTGCCGCCGCTGGCGATGGCGCTTGCCTCGACCGTGCGTCCGAAGTTGTTCACCGAGCCCGAGCGTGAGAACGGTCGTGCCGCATGGCTTCTCGGTGCCTCGTTCATCTCCGAGGGCGCCATCCCATTCGCCGCGGCCGATCCGCTTCGCGTCATCCCGTCGATGATGGCCGGCGGCGCGGTCACCGGTGCGCTCATCATGGCCTTCGACGTGACGCTCAAGGCCCCCCACGGCGGCATCTTCGTGTTCTTCGCGATCGGCAACCTCCTGTGGTTCCTGGTCGCCCTGGCACTGGGAACCGTCGTCGCCGCCGCCGCCGTCGTCGCGGCCAAGCAGTTCTCCAAGAAGAAGGTCGGCGCCGATACCGCTCCCGAACTCGTCGCCGCCTGACAGCCTCACCCCCAAGAACAAACCACCACAGCAAGGAGATCCACCATGCCCGCCAAGACCGTCATCGTCGGTTCGTCGATCGGCCTGCACGCCCGCCCCGCGGCGATCATCGCCGAAGCCGTCGTCAACGCCGGCGTTCCCGTCACCCTGTCCGTGGACGGCGGCGAACCGATCGACGCCGGATCGGCGCTGATGATCATGACCCTCGGGGCCGGCAACGGTGCGCAGGTCACCGTCGCCTCGGACGACGAAGCAGCGCTGAGCACCGTCGCCGAACTGATCCAGAAGGACCTCGACGCATAGGTACTCGCATCGACGGACCGTAGGACCCACTCGTGGGGAGGTGCCATCGGCGCCTCCCCACGAGCCGTCGATAATGGTGCATGGGGCACTCCGGCCGCATCGTAGGATTGCGCATGTGCTCGTGCTCGTAGGGCGTGACGTGAGGGAATGCGCGGCCCAGGGGGCGGCTACTGCTTTGCTATGGGGGTCCAGGCGCAAGCTGGACCTGGTCGGGGAACGAAGGGGTGACTCGTGATGCGTCGCATCGTCATGCTCCTCGCCGTTCTGTTCCTGACGGTGTTCACCGCGCCGCCGGCCGTGGCGATCGAGCCACCTGCGATCGATCCCGCCGCCCTGCCGCCCGACGAGACGGGACCAGACACCCCGACCGAGCTACGTCGCGTCTGCTCGAGTCCGACGGTCTTCCCGGGCGCCAACTTCGCGGACAAGCCGTGGGCCAACGACTACCTCCGGATCGCGGACGCCCAGAAGTTCGCGACCGGCGCGGGCGTCACCGTCGCCGTCATCGACACCGGCGTGAACGGCTCGGCGCGCGTGCCAGCCCTGCCCGGCGGAGACTTCGTCGACAAGGCCGGCGACGGCATGAACGACTGCGACTCCCACGGCACCCTGACCGCGTCGATCATCGGTGGACGACCCTCGCCGACCGACGGGTTCGTCGGTGTCGCGCCCGACGCCCGACTCCTGTCACTGCGCCAGACCTCG
The DNA here is from genome assembly GCF_040614235.1 of Mycobacterium sp. NPDC006124. Classification (NCBI taxonomy): domain Bacteria; kingdom Bacillati; phylum Actinomycetota; class Actinomycetes; order Mycobacteriales; family Mycobacteriaceae; genus Mycobacterium; species Mycobacterium sp. NPDC006124. The sequence continues at coordinate 194,070 of NZ_JBEXUA010000007.1, forward strand.
GACAACTATCAGCCCGTCGGCGCGCGAACCGACCCCAACGACCCCAACACGACGCAGACCGCCGGGTCGTTGCGCAGCCTCGCCCGCTCGATCGTGCACGCCGCGAACCTCGGCGCCCAGGTGATCAACATCAGTGAAGCGGCCTGCTACAAGATCACCCGGCCCATCGACGAGAAGAGCCTCGGCGCCGCCATCGAATACGCGGTCAACGCCAAGGGCGCCGTCATCATCGTCGCAGCCGGCAACACCGGCCAGGACTGCACCCAGAACCCGCCGCCAGACGCCTCCACCCCGGCCGACCCTCGCGGCTGGAAGCAGGTCCAGACCATCGTCTCGCCGGCGTGGTACTCGCCGCTGGTCCTCACGGTCGGCGGCATCGGCCAAACCGGACAGCCCAGCACGTTCTCGATGTCCGGTCCGTGGCTCGGCGCGGCCGCGCCCGCCGAGAACATCGTCGCCCTGGGTTACGACGGCAACCCGGTCAACGCCCTCGCGGGTCAGGACGGCCCGATCCCGATCAACGGAACCTCGTTCGCGGCCGCCTACGTGTCGGGGCTGGCCGCGATGCTGCGCCAACGCTTCCCCGACCTCACCCCGGCGCAGATCATGTACCGGATCACCGCCACCGCGCGGCATCCCGGGGGCGGCGTCGACAACTACGTCGGAGCGGGCGTCATCGATCCGGTGGCGGCGTTGACGTGGGACGTCCCCGCGGGCCCGAAGACGGTGCCCTACAAGGTCCAGGCCATTCCGGCGCCGGTCTACGTCCCGCCGCCAGACCGTGGTCCCATCACGATGGTGGTCGTGGCGAGCGTCAGCCTGGCGGTGGCCCTCGGGATCCTGGCCCTGGCCAGGCGCGCCCTGAGGCGCCGATGAAGGACCTGCTGTCGTCGTTCGGTCTGCGCGTCACGACGGGACACCTGCTGTGGGCTGCCGTGCTTATACCGGCTTGCCTGGTGTTCTTCGTCCACATCCACCTGACGTGGTTGGCGATCACCTTGGCCGTGTTGATCGCGATCGCCGCCACGCTGACCGTGCGCGGCCGGCGGATCACGGGCTGGATCGCAGCCGTGTTCGCCTGGCGCCGCCGGCACGTGGTCCCGCCGGCGTCACCGTCCACCGCGGCCGTCGGCGCGACCGTGATCCCCGGCGATCACGTCGCCGTTCGCTGGCAGGGCGACCATCTGATCTCGATCATCGAACTCGTCCCGCGACCGTTCACGCCGACGGTCATCGTGTCCGGCGAGGCCTTCACCGATGACGTGCTCGACACCCAACTCGTCGAGAAGCTCATTGCCACCTACTGCCCGGATCTGGAGGCCGACGTCGTCTCGGCCGGGTACCGGGTCGGGCGCACCGCCCCGGCGACTCTCGTCGCGCTCTACGACCAGGTCGTGGGGCCCTATCCGGCTCCGGCCAACCGGCGAACCTGGATCGTGCTGCGTGCCCTCCCGGAGGAGACCCGGAGGTCGGCGCTGCGTCGTGACGCCGGCGTCGCGGGTCTGGCGCGCTACCTGGTCGCCTCGACCACCCGCATCGCAGATCACTTGGCCAGCAACGGAATCGACGCCAGGTGCGGACGCAGCTTCGACGACTTCGACCGCGCCACCGAGATCAGTTTCGAACGCGAGGCGTGGTCGTTGATCAAGGGGCGTAGCACCTTCACCGCTGCCTACACCGCACCTGGCGGCCCGGACGTGTGGTGGTCGGCACGGGCAGATCACACCATCACCCGGGTGCGGATACGCCCCGGCGCCGCCCCGACGACGACCGTGTTGCTGACGACGTTGGCCGAACCCTCGACGCCGCGGGGCTTTTCGTGCCTGTTCGGAGGCCAGCGCGCCGCGCTGCACGGCGAGAGCCCGACGACCGATCGGCACTACGAACTGCCGATCGGCTCGGCGGGCGTGCTGGTCGGTGAGACCGCCGACCGGTATCCGGTGTACATGCCCTTCGACGACGTCGACGTGAGCATCAATCTGGGTGACGCACGATTGTTCACGCAGTTCGTGATTCGCTCGGCCGCAGCGGGTGCCGTCATCACGCTGGGTCCCCAGTTTCGCGAATTCGCCGGACTCATCAACGCGCGGGTGGGCACCGTCGCCAAGATCGTCTGGCCCAACTCGACCACCTACCTGGGGCCGCATCCCGGAGTCGGTCGAGTGGTGTTGCGCCACAACTTCATCGACACGCCGCGCCATCGCCAACTGCCGATCCGGCTGATCAATCCGCGTGAGGAAAGCCGCTACCAGATGGCGTTGGAGCCATGAACTCGCAACACGGGGTGAGGAGTTCACATGCCAGATGGTGAAGTACGGGTCATCACGCAGGATCTGCGCACCAAAGCCGTCGAGATCAAGAACATCCAGTTCAGTGGCGTGCAGAACAAGCCGCTGGTGATCCCGCCGGACCAACTCGCGCTGTCGAAGTCGGCCGTCGACGACCTCAACCAGAACGCGAGCTACCTCTACCTCAACCAGGACTACGGCGATCGCGAGGGTGACCGGCTGGCGGAGACACTCCAGTCGGTCGCAGAGGCCTATGACCGGGTGGACGCGTCCGCGGCCGCCAACATCAACGGTGTTCCCGAGCCACAGATGCCCAAGACGAACGCAATTCCCGCGCCGACGATGCCCGCGCCGATGGGCAGTCCCCTCGGAGTCAACCCCGACGAGATCGGTGACGTCGAGCGAGCGCAGCAGATGCTGTCGGCGGGCGATCACGGCGGCTCACTGCGTGAGGCCGCGGCACAATGGCTGGCGAATGGAAACGCACTGCAGGCAGCCTCTCAGCAATTCAAGGTGAAGATCGAGAACTGGGAGGGCGAAGCGGCCGACCAGGCATACGCCAAGTTCGTCGCCTACGGCGAATGGCTGTCGCAGCTTGGTGAATCGTGGCAGAAGCTGGCGGGCGAGGCCATGCGGATCTCGGACGCACATGTCAAGGCACTTCTCGACCACACGCCCGTCTACCAGAACTACGAACAGCTCAAGGCCCAGATGATCACCGCGATCCAGAACGGTGGCAGCGCAGCTCACACGCTGGGCCTCGAAATGGAGAAGCTGCAACACCAGTCCGACGAGATCGTCGATGGATACGCCAAAGAGGCTGCGCCGCAGCGCGTCACGCCGCCTACGCCGCCACCGAGCGGGGTCCCGACCGTGCCCGTGACGAGCAACGGCAACCCGAACCAGACCTCGCCGAACGCCACCCCGGGAGGCGGCGGGGGCAGCGGTGGCGGGGGCGGCGGCCAGCCGCCGGGCGGCTCTGCATCGATGCCGCAGGCTCCGAGCCAAGGTGTGTCGCCCATGTCGGCTGAGAAGGGGGCGGGTGAGTCCGCGGCCGGTCAGGGCGCGGGTTCCGGCGGCGGGTCACCCTCGGGAGGTGGCTCCCCGTCAGGTGGATCTCCCGGCGGCGGCATGCCGAGCATGCCGGGTGGTGAACCTGGCGACACTCCGTTCCTGCCGGACGATCCCAGCCTGCATCCGGCCGCAGCCGATGCTGGTGGCGGTGCGGGCGGTGGCTCCGGAGGCGGAGCTGGCGGGGGCGCGGGCTCGATTCCGTTGCAGCCAAGCGTCGGTGGCGTCTCCGTCGGACCAGGGCCCGCCGGAGCGGGTGGTCCTGGTGGTGGCCCGGCTGCGGGTGGCACCGGTGGCGCGATGGGCGGCGGCATGGGCGGCGGCATGGGCGGAGGCCACGGCGGTCAAGCGCAAGGCGGCAAGGAGAAGCGCCGCACCCCCGGTCTCTCCCCCGACGAGGATCTCTACGTCGAGGACCGCGAATACACCCGCGGCGTCATCGGTGACCGGAAGCGCAGGACCGTCCAGGATCCCAAGGACCCCCAGTGACCGAGGACATGCACCCGCAGGTGGCGGCGGTGTTGAAGCAGGCGCAACGGCTGCAGTCACTGATGGACGATCAGCTGACCAAGATGGCGGGCGAGACGTTCACGGCCACCGACGAGACCAAGACCGTCGAAGTGACGTTGAACGGCCATCATTGGCTGACCGACGTCTTCATCGAAGAGGGGTTGCTGCGGCTCGGAGCCGATACTGTCGCCGCACGAGTCAACGAAGCCCTGCAAAACGCGGGGGCGACGGCGTCTGCCTCGATCGAAGCCGACCGGGAACGCATCGACTCCGTCGTCGCAGAGATCACCTCGGACCTCTACGACGCCAACGACTAGCACCGGGAGCCGATGCGGTGGATCGCACACAGCCGCGACGGGCCTCGTGCAGACGTAGACCATTGCCTTCGCGGTGTGTCTGGAGATCAAGGGCTGGCCGGATCCGGCATTTTGGTGCGCGTGGCAGCGGGGTTTTCGGCTTACGGTGAAGACGTGTGCGCGTCGCCGTGGCGAGGCGCTACCGGCGAGTGCGGCGGGGGTGCTGACATGTACGAGGTTGTCGAAGGAACGCGCGGATGAGCACGCCTTCTCACGACGGGTGGTCCTCACCTCAGCAATGGGATCCGCCGCCCACCGACAGCGGGCAGCAGCCCTACGGTCAGCCGTTCGACCCGACGGTGTCCAGCCCCAAGCAGCAACCCCCGCCGCCGGGCTGGGACGGCGGCACGTGGACCCACCACGGCGGATCGAAGGCCTCGGACGGCAACGGCCGGTGGCTGTTGTTCGCGATCGGGGTGGTGGTCGTGCTCATCGTCGCGGTGGCAGTTGCACTCTTGGTCTTCTAGGTACGTCCACTCGGTGGCAGGCCACGACGGGAACCAGCCACTGCGCCATTTCTCATTTCAACACCTATCCATAGACGAGAATTGGTAGCCATTTCGTTTCGAACGCACGGCCTGCTGCGCCCGAATTCGTGCGTCATCGAGACTCCCGTGTCGCCTAGGCTTGATGAAGCGCCTCGGTAAACTCCGGAGCGTGATGACCGGATGGTGCGGAGGCAGAGCTGTGCGCATTCCAATCTCGGGCGGGCAAGCATGAGCATGCCGCCACCCGGTGGATGGCAACCGCCCCAGCAACCAGGCCCACAGCCCTATGGTGAACCGCACGGCCAACCCGGTTACGGATCTCAGCCGCCCGGTTGGCAGCAGGGGAATTGGCCGCAGCAGCCTGCGCCGCCGCCGCAGAAGCAGGGCGGCAGTCTCAAGTGGTTGTTGATTGGCGTCGCGGTTCTACTCGTCATCGCCATTAGCGTCGGCGCCACGCTGCTATTCACTCGGGACGGCAACGGAGGTTCCACCCCGCCGACAACGGGTGGGGCAAGCGACGTCGCCAGTGCGAGCGATACTGGGCCTGTATCGATCGTTTCTGACGAACCCACGTGCAAAACATTCTTGAGCATCAACAATAGTCTGGGCGATGTCCAGAGAAATGGATGGTCAGATGCGCGTGGCACCTTAGGTCCGGTCGGAGAATGGACGCCTGAGCAGAAGGCACAAGCGCAGGCTGTGGGGGTGGCGATGCGAACTGCGTCGGATCAGATCATCCCGCTAGCTAAACAAACACCTCATAGAGTCGTTCGTGAACTGTACGAGCAGTTTGCTGCGTATGGTCGGGCTTACGCGGACAGCCTTGCAACCTATGTCCCGAAAAACGATTTCCTCGCGGCGGCAAATATTAATATCAGCGCGACCCTTTTGGGGATGTGCGAGGCAATTGAGACCGGCTCGGCCAGTCGATCAGTCGCGGTTCCCGAGCCGGCGCCGCCGACGACTGTTGCCAAACCGCAGGACTCGCAGGAGATTAAGCCTTTCATTGATAGCTCCGGAGCGTTCTGTAAAGACTGGAGCAGCGCAGCTGACGAGTTCAACTCGAATACTTCGGAATGGCAAAAACTGGACCCCAATACTCCTGGTCAGTGGACCCCTGAGCAACGCTCGCAACAACAAGCAGCCATGCCCTACGTGACGACGTGGGCCCAAAATATGGACGAAGTAGGCCGCGGATCAGGTAATCCTGTTCTCGAGGACCTGTCGGTGCTTGCCGCCGCTTACCTGAAAGGGTATGTGAGCGCTGGTGACAGCTACGTCAGCGCTGACGGCTGGTTACGGTACGTCGCTTACAAAATCAATCAGACGATTTTGTCCGCGTGTAGCTCAGTCGAGGTGTGATTGGCGATGTCGATCCCAAGGCCAACAGGTCAGTACAAAAGTCAGATGACCACGCCTCCGGACGCGTGGCCGGAGGCTGACGAGGACGCGCATGCACATCGTGCCGGCGATTTACTAAAAACAGCACTCAAACTTGATCGAGCCGGGGCCGCCTGGCTGAAGTCCCAGACGTCTATTTTTGAGGGAAACACGTGGTTTGGGCAAGCATCGGATGCTGGTAAGAAAAAGGTCGACGCGGCGGCCAAGTCCATGGAGCACATAGGCAGCCTCATAACAAGTGCCATCGAATTTCACTGCAGCGCATATCAATCTATAAAAAACGCAAAAGAGCAAATTGGGTCAATTTGCGACGCCGCACAACGAGTTATCGACGATTTATTGTCGAGATCGCTGTCGTCGAAAGATGACCAGCAGAAGCGAGAAAACGCGATCAAAGCGATCGTGGAGCGCGCCCGCCAAGCAAACGAAGGTGCCGTCCGCGCTGCCGGAAGTGCGATTGCGGCGGGTCAATTATACCCGCCCGTTTCAGATAATGACGTTCCGAAGTTTGAAGAGCAGATACCCAACTTTGGGGCGCCTGCACCAAGCGCCGTAGGGGGGTCGCCTGGCTCGGCAGTGCCGACCGACAGCAACACCACTCTTACCGAATCGGCGCCGAGTAAAGCCGGCTCGGAAAAGCCGAATGCCGTTCCGGTCGATGACGCTAAGACTTCCGCGGCAGCGGCTCCGCAAGTTGTCACAGCTGGTGGATCTACGCCAGTGCCCACAGACCGGGCGACCACTGACACTAGACAGACCCCGCAAAACGTCCAAAATGCGGGTTACTCGCCACAGCCAGGATCTCCCGGGCCCTCACGCCCGTCGGTGCCCAGCACGCCAAGCACTCCCAGCTTGAGCGGCGGCGGAGGCGGAGGTGGACCGTCCTCGGGATCGTCCGGCGGCGGCACCTCCTCGAGCGGATCGTCATCCTCGCCGGCTCAATCCACCGGCAACGTGTCGTCCGGCCCCAAAGCCGGTTCGCAGGCGGAGTTCCAGGCCAAGGCCGATCCCGCCGCCGATGCGAAGAACGCTCAAGGCAAGGGCGGCGCCGCAGGCGGACCCGGCGGCAGCGGTGGCGAGAAGGCCCCGGCCGACCAGTTCTCCAAGGGCCTCTCCGCCGCACAGAACGTGGCCACCCAGCAGCCCACCATGTCCCCCGCCGCGGCCACCGCCCCACCTCCCACGCCGCTGGCGCAGCCCACCGATCCGGCCGCGGCCGCACCCGTCCAGCACACGGCAGGTTCGACTGGCGGAGGCGGCGGAGGCGGTGGCGGCGGCGGCGGAATGTCCGGCGGTGGTGGGTCCTTTGGCTCCTCCGGCGCCAGCACCCCGGCACCGCCACCGATGCCCCTCGGACCCCCGGCCACCCCACCGCCGGCGGGCCCGCCGCCTGGCACCGGCAGCGGAACGGGTACACCGGCGCAACCCGCGGCCTCGGCGAACAGCGGTCCCGGCGTCAACCCCGCGTCCACCGGCAAGGTCGACCCCGCCCTCGCCGGCATGGCGCCCATGCCCGTCTCGGCCGCCCGGATGGAGCGCGACGCCATCCTCTCCGCCTCGACCGCCGGCGCGATGCAACGCCACCGCGGCAACGCCAACGCCGCACTCATCCACGCCCGCCGCATCGCCGCCGCCCTCAACATGGGTGCACCGCAGTACGGCTTCTACTGGGTCACCGGACTCACCGCCGACGGATCCATCGTGGTGGCCAACAGCTTTGGGCTGGCCTACATCCCCGACGGGGTCGAACTGCCGGCCCAGGTCACGATGGCCTCCGCCGACGAGTCCATCGCCCCCACCGAACGCGGCACCTGGGCCACCTATCCGATCCTGGCCATCCAAGGCTGGGCCCAGGCCCACGACCAAAAACTACGCGCCGTCATCGCCACCAAGGAACAGTTCGCCAACTTCGACCCCGGCGTCCCCAAGGTCGTCCTGCAACGCGACGACATCCCCGACAACGGAAGGATGCAGGGACGCAGCCGCCTCGAAGTCATCGCCCCCAGCGCCGCGGCCCGGCTCGCATCGGTCGGCGACGCCGCCTTGCAAGATCTGCTGCCGGTCGCGCCGGCGGACTCCACCGCTCCCGAGGACAAGTCGGCGGCCCTCTGGTTCAACCTGATCAAGCCGTTGATGAGTACCTCCGCCGACCGAGGCGCCTCCCATCTCGAGGCGTTCGTCGTCTACGCCGACCACATGCAGGAGCTCGCACTTCACAAGGCGCACAACGCTCTTGACGCATCTCTTCAGCGGGATGCGATCGCCGACTGGGTGTACTGGCAGCACCTGAGCGTGCTGATGTCCGACGCGCTCAGCGCCGACGTGCCGGTCTGAGACGGGCGCTGCTCCGGAGACAGCTAGGCGTCACGAGTCGATCGAGGGATCGGGAGCCGCGTGCCGCGGCGAACCCTGCGGCGCGGCCGTGGGGGCCGGCGCCTCCTTCGGAGCGGGCTCCGGTGCGCGTTCGGCGGCCTTGTCGCCTGCGGCGGCTTCGTGCCTGCCCTTCTCGACCTCGTGCTTGACGTCGTCATCCCCACGATCGTCCGGCGGCGGGGCCGCGCCCTCGGCCGGTTTCGCAGCCCCTGCATCAGGGGTCGACGATCCCGCCGCGCCGCCACCCAAGCCCCCGGCCATCTGGCCAATCTGCTGCACGCCTTGCATGACGCCCTGCGGCACTTGACCCAACGCACTCATCGCCTGCATGGGCATCTGCGCGGCCTGACTCGCCATCTGCATGGGCATGCTCATCATCTGACTCATTTGGCCCATCGCGCCGGTACCGCCGCCCGCACCGGCAGCCCCGCCCGCGGCACCACCTCCGCCGCCCGGGGTGCTCGCCGAATCGAATTGGTGCTTCTCGTAATTGGCGGCGAGTTGGGCATCGGTCGCCGCATACCGGCTGGCAGCGGTGACCACGTTGTTGGCCGTGGTGGACGCCTCGCCCTTCAGTTGCGGAAGCGCCTCCTGGATCGCGCCCTCCAGGCTGGGAAGCTTCTCCGCAATGGCCTGGCTGATGGCGTCCTCCCCCGTCACGGTGAAGGGTGGTGGCGCCTCCGGCAAGTCGCCAGCGGCCGCCAGCAGCTGATTGCCATACTTGCTCAACAGGTCTGGGTCGACCTTCAGCGGAGGCTGACTACCGGGGCCCGTCATTCACACCACTCCGCTCAGAACCGGATGTTTCGCAGCAGGTCGTAGACGCCGGCGATCCACAGCAGCAACGGGATCACCGCGGCGATGGCCGCACCGTCGAGCAACTCGAGGATGCGCTTGGTGACGGGCGATACCCGACGTACGCCTTCGGTGGCCCCGACCATGATCAGCGCGATCAGGACACCCGCGGTGTAGATGCTCAGCACCAACCATGCGCTGTCCGGATTCCACAGCGCCAGCCTTATCACCACACCGGTGGGGATGGCTACGGTTGCGGCCAGAAGCGCCCATGCACACCATCTCTCGGCGTACAACCGCGACCGGAAGGCACACACCGTGGTGACGAGGCCGGCCACGATCAGGCTGTGGATGAAGAAGTGGCCCTGCACCACGACGGTGATCGCACCCGCGGCCAGCACCACGACGCCAGCGGACAGGAAACCGACCAGGAGCTGTTTGGCGAGGTGACTGCGTTCGGTCAGACGGGCTGCGGACTCCGGCACCGATGCGATGATGGCCTGCCAGGTAGGCGATTCCTCATCACTGGCCTCGTGCATGGACACCGGATCCAGCAGCTCTTCGTTGGCGACGGTCTCACCGGGAGCAGGAATGGGCGGCAAGGCAATTCGCGCGACCGCCACCGTCATCTTGGCGGCGTTGGTCACCACGATCATGCCGAAGGCGATCGCGCCGGCCGGCACCCATTCCTGCCAGCCGTAGCCGTACGCCACGGCCGCAGCCGTCACCGCGACGGCACCGACAGCCATGAACGACGCGACTTCGGCGCGCTTGCGTGGGCCGCCGCGGGTGGCCAGCACCAGCAGCAGCACGATCGCGGCCGCTCCGGCGATGTTCGGTGCCCCGAGCCCGTCGACGCCGATGGGCAGCGGGACCGCCAACGCCGCGGCACCAGCCAGGGGCGCCAGCGATGCGATCAGCAGACTCTCCGACGAGCTGACGTTCTGGAATCGGTTGCGCGCCACCACACTGCCGACGAAGATCGCGACGCCCAACAACCCCAGCGCCACCGTCCACCACCAGCTGTGCCCGGTCTTCGCCCAACTCAGCAGGACCAGTACCGCCAGCAGCGTCGACACGACGGGGATGGCCAGCCCGACGAAGCGGTTCAAGGCGCCGCGGTCGAACTCGGGTGACTCGTCGAGCACCGCGATCGCGTCGATGACGTCCTCGACCAGTGGCCGGTAGCGTTCCGTGCGGCTGACCGAGACCAAGGTCAGCAGTGCACCGTCGACGACACCCGCGTCGTCGAGGGACTCCGACGCCTTCAACGGCGGCGCGCCCGGCCGCGCGAACGCCCACTCGCCCTGCGCCTTGAAGTCGAACCCGGCCAAGACGTCGGCCGGGGTGTCCTCCAGCATCTCGGCGAGCACCGTGACCGTCTCGTCGATGTAGGACTCGACCGGCGCTGCGGCCGGCAGCACGAGGTCGGTCATACGCCGACCGGTGAGGATCGTGACGCGCGTGGTCGAGGGCCTACCGGGCGTGACGCCCGATGAAGTGGGTGCGGCGGCCGTGGCGGTCAACGACGTTCGAGCCGATCGAAGTCGTCGGACAGCGCTGCTGCCAGTTCGGTGACGCGGCGACGGAATTCAGGAGACAGCAGGTCGAGTTGGATCTCGGTGCCCGCAGCGATGTGCTTGTCCCACGGCAGCACGACGACCCGGCCCGCAGGGACGTGCCGCTCGAACTGCTGCACCAAGTCCTCCACGTCGATGTTCGGCTTGCCCGGCGTGACGTGGTTGATCACCACGCAGGAGCGCCCGAGCAGATCCTGATACCCGTTCTGCCGCAACCAGTCCATGGTCACAGCGGCTTGGCGGGCACCGTCGATCGAGGCACTGGCGACGATCACCAGACCTGACACCGTCGAGAGGACGCCCCGCGAGGCGGGCTGAAACAACCCGGCACCGCAATCGGCGAGGACCAGGTTGTAGTACCGCGAGACGATGCCGACGGCGCCCTTCCAGTCCTCGTCGTTGAACTCACGCCTCGCCCCGCTGTACTCCTCCGAAGAGAGCACTTCGAGGTTGGAGCCATTCATGCTCGTGTAGGCGCGGATGTCGTTGTAACGCGACAGTTCCTTGTCCGACAACAGGTCTGCGACGGTGGCGGCGGACTGACGACCAGCCCGATCGGCGAGGTTGCCGCCGTCGGGATCGGCGTCGACCGCCAGGATGCGATCGCCCCGGATCTTGCTCAACGACGACCCCAACGCCACGGTGACGGCGGTCTTGCCCACGCCGCCCTTCAACCCGAAGACACCGATCTGATAGGAGTCGCGCGCATTGCGGCGGATCCGTGCGTGCAGATCCATCTCGTACATCTCGTCGGGCGACAAGCCCAAGTTGATGCGGGTGAGCAGGTAGACGATGTGGCGCCATCCCCGCTGCGACGGCATCTTCACCGCAGACCGCACACCGACGTGGGACAACGCGTCGATGGCTCGGTGGTTGCCCATGGTGGCGGCTGAAGTCGGGGCAGGTGGCGCGGTGGCCGTTGCACCCCACGGAGTCCGGCTCTCGGGCTGGCCCTCGGCGTAGTGCTGCGACGGCGACGGAGCCGCTGCCGGGCGGGCGGGCGTGGGGGGCGTGGCGGTGCGCTGCTCGAATCGCGCGCCGGCCTGCGTCGCCGACTGCGGCGCTCGCATCATCCCGTTCTGAATCCGCTGACCCCCGGCCTTCGTCGGCGGCATCTGCATCGTCACCTCGGTCGGCCGCGCCGGGGGCGCAGTCGACGGAGCCGCCGCGGCCTGCGTCGATGTCGGCCCGACCGGCAACGGTCCGGACGGCGAGTCGGCCCGGTGGGAAGTTGGATTCGGGGCGGGCGCGGCCGCCGATTCCCGATCGACGGTCACGGTCTCCTCTTCGGGCTGCGCCGCCTCCGAGGAGTGGAAGAGCCGGTCATAGTCCGCCGACATGGATTACCTCTCACGTTTCAAAGTTGTGGTGCGCCACGGCATTTCTCATACCGGAACGCTCACGCGGTGGGCGGGGCAATGCTCGTGATGGCCCGCCCACCGTCGTGCGGCGTGGTCTACGCGAACATTCCCGTGACGCCGGCCTCGGTCTGGGCCATGGTCTGGCCGGACTCGCTGATCGTGTGCGCCAGGTTCTGCAGCGCTGCGTTGAGCTCGGTGGACGTCTGGTCCCACTTGGCCTGAACCTGCTGGTAGGCCTCCGAACCGGTGCCGCCCCACACCGAGGCGAGCGACGCGAGGGACGCCTTGCCCTCGTCGAGCAGTCCCGCGGTCTGACCGACGGCGCCCATGATCTCGCCGGATCCGCCTTCGATACCGGCAAAGTTCCAAGTCTGTTCACTCATTTGATTCTCCGTCTCCGTTGGTGATGTTCAGATGTTCATCGAGCTGGCGAGGGTGCTGGCCTGGTCGTCGTCGGTCGACGTGTACTGCGCACCCGAGGTGTGGATGTTGTTCGAGATGTCGTTGAGCTCTTGAATCTGCGTTGCCGCAGCCGCGTCGAACCGCTGCAGCGCGGTCTGAGCAGCGACGCCGGCCTGACCGGTCCACTGCGCCTTCAGCGTGTTGGCGGTCATGTCGACCGCCGCGATGACCTGCTTCAGCTCGTCGGAGATGCGCTCGAAATTGCTGGCCTCTTTGGCGAGGACAGCGGCATCGGTATTCATCTGGGCCATTGCTGTCTACCTGTTCTCTCTCACTGTGTCCTCACCAAGGTGATGGCGAGTCTTCCAGCCCCCTCCGGCCGGAAAGTCCTTTCGTCGACGACCTACCAGTCGTCGTCGTCTTCGTCGTCCAAGGGCAGCGGCGAGGGCGCCTTCAGGGCAGCCCTGCTGCCGCCGCTCTTTCCCCGTTCCCCCATGTGCCCCATCGGTGCCCCGCCGCCGCCACCCACCGGTGCGGCACCGGGACCGCCCGCACCCGCTGCGGCACCTGCCGCAGGAACCGGAGTGGTAGAGGTACCCACCAGCTTCGACAGCAGCTGGCTCTGGGTCGACGACCCGCCGAGGCCGGGAACCGACGCGGCTCGCACGAGCCCGGCGCCCGAACTGGCTCCAGCGCCACCGGCAAGCGGATGGGGCGACATTGGACTAGCGCCGATGAGACCGATCTGCGCATGTTCGCTTCCGAAATTGCTGCCGACCTGACTGAAGATCTGCGTGATCTGCTGCAGCGGCTGGGACAACTGCTGGACGGGTTGCATCATCTGCTGCGGCAACTGCCCAACCATCGACACACCCTGCGACAACATCTGGGTGGCCATCTGCACCCCCTGCTGGGCCCCCTTGTCCTGCTTCGACGACTGCTGGCCGGCCTGTTCCGCCTTTTGCGCACCACCCTCGGCGCGCTGAGCCGCCATGTTTCCCTGGCTGGCCACATTGCCCGCCTTGAGCGCCATCGACTGCAGCTGGCCGTCGGCGGTGGCGTGCGCAAACGCCGCCTCCCGCATCATCGAACCCGGCAGCATCGCCGCGTTCTGCGCGACCGCCATCGCACTCGTGGCCTCACCCACGCCCGGCATGACGATCGGTGTCATCGGGGGAATGGGCTCGAAGATCGTGTTGAGCGTGGTCTCGGCCTGGTACGACTCCATGGCGCCCGCAGCCTGATTCCACATCCGCACGAAGTAGTCGAACTCGTTCATTCCGATCGGCACCGTGTTGACGCCCAAGAAGTTGGTGGCGTTCAACGTTGCGTTCGTGACGTGGTTCATCTCGATCTCCGGCAGCGGCGGCGTGGTCACCATCGCAGTGGTGTACGCCGTGGCCTGCGCGATCGCCTGCATCGCCCGCTTTTGAGCCTGCATGGCGGCGGTCCGCAGCCATGCGATCATCGGCGTCGTCGACTGAACCGCGCTTTCGCTCCCGCTGCCTTGCCACGAGCCCTGCAGCGCCACGAGGCTGGACGCGAGCTCGTCGGCTTGAGTCTCCAGTGAGATGGCGAGCATCTCCCAGCCGGCTGCCGCCTGGTACATCGGCTCGATGCCGGCACCAGCCATGAGCCGCGCAGTATTCACCTCAGGGGGCAGTGCTCCGTAGAACATCGCCAGCATTGCGGGTACTGCGGACATGGTTTGCTGGACTCAAATCTGAAATCGAGAATTTCGTCGGTGGCAGTTACAGCAAAGTGGTTGCGCTGGATTCGTCGGCGGCCGTGTAGACACCGGCGGCTTCGACGTATGCGGCACCCGCACGCGACAGCTCTTCTTGCGCAAGGGCGTTGATCGCCATCGTCTGCATGGCCTCCGTGGCGAACGCGAGTGCGGCCTGCATCGAAACTTCTTCCGCGCCCGCGGGCGCAAGTGCGCTGGCCTCGGCTCCGGCGGCGGTGCCAGTTGCCAGACCGCGCACACCGTTGGCGACGACCTGCGAACCGATTCCGATCGCTCCCGGATTGTGTTCGAGTGGTTGCATTGCGCTACTCCTCAAATATTCGATCTCACTGCATATCGGGCCGGTGGCCCGAGCGGAGCGGTAATTGCTCCCCCGCGGAATCGAACCCCCGATCCCTTTGCTGGCCATTCGCCAGCGGTGTTGCTGAACTTCGGTATGAATATTACCGGGCCGTCAGAGGTGGTGCGAACACTTCTTCTTCGGGTGGGTCCACGTACGCCGCCTGGATGACTTCCTTGCCGTCCGGGGACACCAGAAGTGCCTGGCCAGGGGGTCGACGCTTTAGCTTGAACTCGCTGGTTGGGAATTCGGCCTTCTCACCGGAGAGGAATATCGTCGGTGAACCCGCACCAAAGGCGGCGCCCACGAACTTGTCCATCGTCGCGCGGTGCGCCTGACTCATCTGACACGTCACGATGAGGTGCAATCCGATGTCGGCCGCCGCCGGAAGCAACGGCGCGAGCGGGGCCATCGGCGACAGCATGCCGCTCGCGGCGACGATCATGTGCCAGTCGTCGACCAACAGCACGATGTCGGGACCCGACCACCACGACCTCGACCGCAACTGAGCGGTGGTCAGCTCGGGCGTCGGCAGCCGCTTCTTCAGGTTGACCGCCAGGGCCTTGATCGACTCCTCGAGCGTCGAGTTGTTCCTGTTCACCGCACCAGCAGCCAGCAGGTGGCTCTGCGGCACCGCGTCCAGCAGGCCCGACCGGTAATCGGCCAGCATGAAACGGACCTCGGAGGGGTCGTTGCGTGCGCAGATCGCCGACGACACCGCGTGCGCGATGCGCGTCTTGCCCGACTTCGGTGCGCCGAAGATGAGCAGGTGCGGCGAGGTGTGCATCGGGCTGTACGCCACCGACAGGTCCGACTCGCGGAGGCCGATCGGCACCGTCCACCGGGTGCGGTAGTCGGACCCAGGGCCGGGAGGGCTCGGATCCAGCTCGTGCAGGTACACCCGCTCGGGAAGGACGCGCACTTGCGGCGCCTGATCGGTGTGCAGCGACGCGATGTGTTCGACCGCGGCCGACATCGCCGCCACGATGTCGTCGGCGCTGTAGACGCCGTCCAGCCGGGGCACGCCCATCATCAGGTGGTGCTTCTCGGTCGAGATCGCCCGGCCGGGCCGGTTGGCGGGAATCTCCCGGGTCATCCGGTCGACCTGGGTCTCGTTGACGTCGCCGAGCCGGAATTCGACCTTGGTTCCCAAATAGTCACGGACCCTGGACTTCAGCTCGGTCCACCGCGGCGTCGAGATGATCGTGTGCACGCCATAGGCCAGCCCCTGACCGGCGAGGTCCTGGACCACGGGCTCGAGGTCGGGGAACTCCGCGACGAACGCCGGCCACCCGTCGATGATCAGGAATACGTCGCCGAACGGGTCCGAAGACGCCGGGTGACTGGGATCGTCACGCATCTGCCGATACGAGGCGATCGAGCCGACGCGATACTGCTTGAACGTGGCCTCGCGTTGCCGCAGAACGGCTTTCATCTCCGCGACGACGCGGTTGACCCGGTCGGGTTCCGCACGGGTGGCGACACCGCCGACGTGGGGTAGATCCTCCAGGTACATCAGACCGCCGCCGCCCATGTCCACGCAGTAGAACTGGACCTGACGAGGGGTGTGCGTGGCGGACGCCGAGAGCACCAGCGTCTGCAGGAACATCGACTTACCCGTCTGGGGTGCCCCGCCGATCGCGATGTTGCCGCCGGCGCTCGAGACGTCGATGCCCCACACCTCTTGGCGGTGTCGTCTGGGTTCGTCCATGATGCCGAGCCCGAAGCGCAGCGGCTGACGCCGGTCGCGTGCGACCAGTTCGTTCACCGGCATTGGATCGGTCAACGGCGGCAACCACATTCGATAGGCCCGCATCTCGCCGGTACCCAGCTGACCGAGGACGACCTCGCGCAGCACCCGCTGTTCTGGCTCGACCGTCATCTCTCGACTCCCGCTCGCTCCGGTCCTCGCTCGTACCTCGCTGCGATCCTCACTCCCGATCGCCTTCGGACCGTCACAGCGTCACCGGCTCGGCGATCGGCGTCGCCGTGAACGGACGTATCCGCAACGGACTCTGTGCGGTGTGTTTGGGCGTGCTGTCGCCAAGGTCGACGTCTTGGGACGCCGGTACGTAGTTGGTTCCGGTGAACACACTGCGGAACTTGACGGGGTCCTCCATGCCCACCCGGAGGAAGCCGACGCCGCTCTCGGCATTCGTGATGTATTGCGCTTCAGGGGTTCCGATCACCGCCTTGGACTCCGCCGAACTGGTGGTCCGCAGTGCGATGCGGTAGGTGAGGTTGGGCTCGAGCTTGTCGATCCGAACGCCGCCGGTGTTCAACGACTGTGTGGCGAGCAGCAGGTGGACTCGAAGCGACCGGCCGACGCGGCAGATCCGGTCGAACAGCTGGATGAAGTCGGGGTGGTTCTGCAACAGTTCGGCGAACTCGTCGACGACCACGAACAGCGTGGGCAGCGGCGCCAGGTCGGCTCCACGTTCACGGTGCTTCTCGTATTCCGCGACGCCGGACAAGGCACCCGCCGCGCCGACCTGGATGCCGGCCTGGCGCAGAATCGACTGCCGCCGGTCCAGCTCACCGGAGAGAACCTCACCCATGCGGCTGACCAACTCGGCTTCTTCCTCCATGTTGGTGACCACCGCCGCGGTGTGCGGCAGCTTCTCCATGCCGAGGAACGTCGACCCGCCCTTGAAGTCGGTGAGCAACAGATTCACCTGGTCGGGGTGGTGCGTGGCCGCCAGCGAAAGAATCAGCGTACGAAGGAATTCCGACTTGCCGGAACCCGTCGTCCCGATCAACATCCCGTGGGGACCCGCGCCGAACTCCGCGCCCTCCTTGATGTCGAGGTACTGGATCTCACCGGTCTTGAGCTCGTGACCGAACGGGATGCGCAACCGATCACGATCGAGGTCGGTGAACATCCGCCACCTGGCCGGCGTGACCTCCTCCACGCTCTGTGCGCCGACGAGCTGGTGCCACTCCGTGGCGACCTTCTTCTGCACACGCGTGGTCTTGTCGATGATCGTGCCGGTGATCGACCACCCGGCGAGCTTGCGGGCGATGCGCCCGGCCTGGCCCGCGGTCATCCGGTCTGACGTGCTGGTGACCAGTCGAAAGTTCAGATTCGGCAGCCTGTCGTCGGCCGTGCCGTCGTCGGCGACCCTGATGCGGTACGCCGACCGGTGGTTGCCGAGGGTGATGACCGTGACGCCGGCTCGACCGTCCACGGGGAAGCCGGCGCGTCCACCGGTCAGGTCCACGACGACGACGTAGGGGCCGGTGGGGGCCGAGTCGGCCGAATGTGGTCCGCGCGCAGCCAAGTCCGACAGTCCGTCGGGGCGGGTGAACACCAGTCGCGTGGCGCCGGCGGCGTCGGTGTCCGTCTGATGCTGCGCGTGCGGCAGCCACTTCAGCCACGCCCAGTCGGGGTCCTCCGGGTTGTCCGTCAACACCCGAATCTGCAGCAGGTCTGGTGGATGGAACACGGCCAAGTGGCAAATCATGGCCCGCAGCAGCGCCGCCGCGCCAGCCGGGTCGCCGCCGACCGCGATCGTCGCAAACGACCGCAGCTGAACGAGTTTCGGGCAGTCATGGATGAGCCCGTGAGTGCGGAGGAACTTCGTCACCCACATGTGGCTGACCGGTTCGAGGTGAGGTTGCGGTGCCGCCTGCGGGCCGGCGAGTTCACCGCCGACGTTGGGCTTGAGCAGCCGGTCGACGGCCGCCTCCAATCCCGTGCCGATGCGGGCGGCCGCGAAGAAGTCGGCGTTCGACGCGCGCGACCACTGCCGGTTGCTGCCGACGATCGACAGCAGGTCGTCCGGATGCGGTGCGTGATAGTTGAAGAACGCCACCTGCGCGGCCGCCGAAGACGTGACCCTCGTGCGCAGACCTGCCAGATATCGCAGATATTCCTTGCGGTCCGCGTTGATCTCGGGCACCTTCTTGCCGCCCGGACCCCCGCCGGCCATGAAGCCGACGGTGCCCATCACCATCATCAACGGCATCATCAGCATGTACGGCGACAGCTGGCGGATGCCGGTGAAGATCATGATCGCGATCATGCCGAGCATGCCGCCGCCCATGACGTACGGAAGGATCTTTTGAACACCCGAGGGCGGGATCTCCACCCCGAGGTCGTCGGGTGGGGTCACGTTGATCTCACCTGGCGTCAGTCGCGGCCCGCGCTTGATGATCGGTGTGAACTTGCGCGTCGTCACGAGCCACCTCCGGTACCCGCCACCGCGGGTTGGTTGCCGTCGGGAATCTTCCTGGGATCGGGATCCGGTGGCAGCGTGTCGTGTTCGAGCAACGCGGCCTCCTTCGACAGCACCGGGCCGTCGACCAGGAGACCGACGACCTGCCACGGAGCGGTCATCGGGGCGTTGAGCCCCAACTTCTTGGCGGTGTCCTCGTTCGGCAGTCCGTAGCGCACGCCCTGAGGGTCGATGTAGTACAGGCTCTCGCCATACCGCGGATCCGGTGACTGCAGCCGTACGTACTGTCCGCCGGAGATGTAGACCGTTGCGTCCCCGCCGATTTGGTCGATACCGGTGTTCATCGCGGTGGCGGCGATCGGAAGATGCCGTCCGGCGATCACGGTGGTCTTCGGCGACTGGTCACCCGGCGCCCGCTGCCACGCCCAACACAGAGCCGGGGCGTCCTCGCGCAGGAGCATTTGCAGCGGCGTGGCCGGGAGCGGCGAGGTGAACACCTGCTCGGTGATCTTGGCGACGACGCTGGATTCCACCGACGGTGGCGAGATCAGCCCGTAGGAGTTCGATGCCCGCAGGGCCGCTGCGGTGGTGTCGTTGACCTTCGCCACGCCGTCGGGCAAGACGACGTACTGCTGGGCACCTGAATCGGACACCGTCTGGAAGATCGATCCGATGACCAGATTCGCAGGCAAACCAAGGGTGTTGGGCGCACCACCGCCCGGAACCTGCGGCAAGATCCACGGACCCGCGTTCGGCAACGCGTTGTAGAGACCCTCCGAGATCGGCGTCGACCTCGCGGTCACCGGAATGCCGACCGCCGAGGTGACGGCCCGGTCGGACAGGTCGATGGCATGGCGACCGGTGGAGGTGACGAGCCAGTCCCTATCCTGGAAGGACACCAGCATTGCCTGCCCGGGCGTCATCGGGGCGACGGAGGCGTCGGTGACGAGCGGAAGCACGATGACCGACGTGGAGACGGCGGGCGCCACGCTCTCGGCCTTGGTCACGGTGTCGCACAGCGTCCAGGTCGACTCCGCCTCACCGGCAACGGGTGTCGCGTACGGCGCACCGGGAATGCCGATCGGCTGCCCCTTGGGCATGCGGTCGAGTTCCTCGGACTTCACCGCCTTTGGGGCACCGGCGTTGCCGAGGACCAGCCGGGCCGAGGTCAGGTTGTACACCGGCCGCAACTGCCCGTTGTTGGGCATGACGACGTAGAGCTGATTGGTGTTCCGGTCGACGAGGAGGGTGTCACCGCCGCGCTTGCCCAGGGGCTTGAAGTAGGCCAGCAGGGCGGCGCCCAGACAGATCAACACGGCGATCACGATGCCGAGAGAGACTGCGCGGCTGTAGAACTGGAGCGGATCGTCGAACATGCGGGTGTCGCGACGCACGATCGCGTGCTCGACGCGACGCAACAGAAAGCGCCATCCGCTGACCTGCACCTTGGTGGTTAACCGGAACCCTGCCATGTGTTACTCGCCGATGTTCAGTCGACTGTGGACGGTCTCGATCGCCCCGGCCATGTCGTCGCCGTTGATTTCACTGAGTTGCTCCACGCCGAGGCTCTCGAAGTCCACGGACCTGGCCAACCTCATGTCCCGCCCCTGCTCACCGGCCTCCACCAACTGCCGGGCATAGCGACCGTTGCCGGCGATGTCGAGTGCCGGCTTGCCGTTGAGCGATCGCTGGCTGAGCAGGCTGGCGGCGGCCAGAACGCGCTTGGTCGCTTCGTCGCTGAGCGTCGAGTCATTGTTCTGGGCAAGGACCTTCGCGATCTCGACGATCTCGTCGGGCCCGTAGGAGTCGAATTCGATTCGGGTCGAGAATCGCGATCGCAGGCCGTCGTTGGTCTCCAACAGCCGGTCGATGTCATTCGGATAGCCCGCAATGATCACGACGAGGCGGTTGCGGTCGTTCTCCATGCGCGCCAACAGGGTGTCCAGCGCCTCGGTGCCGAACGGGTCGGCCCGGCCGTCGCGTTCCTGCACCAAGGTGTAGGCCTCGTCGATGAACAGCACGCCGCCGACGGCGCGGTCGATCGTGCGGGAGGTCTTGACCGACGACTGCCCTTCGTATTCGGCGACGAAGTCCTTGCGGGAGGTCTCGACGAGCTTGGGCTCGGCGATGACGCCGAGGCCGGCGAGGATGTTGGCCACCACGCGCGCGATCGTCGTCTTTCCCGTGCCGGGAGGTCCGGTGAAGATGATGTGCTTGGACTGCTGGGCGACCTTCATGCCCCTGGCTGCCCGCACCTTGGCCATTTGCGTTGCGGCCCGGTATCTTTCGATCTGCTCCTTGACCCGGCTCAGCCCGATCTGGCGATCCAGCTCGGCCTGGGCGTCGGCGAGCAACCGTTCGCGCCCGGAGTTGTCGGCCTCCACGCTGGTGGGGTCCCACGGGTCCCGGCGCGCGGCGATCTTCTCGGCAGTGGTGGTGGCGAGGCGGTAGCTCGGATCCCTCAGCGCCGCAGTGACCTTCGGCTCCGAGTGGGTCGCCTGCAACCACTCGAGGAGCACGATGGCGGACTCTTCGTTGCCCACGCTGCGCCGCGTCATCGCCAGGTACCAGGCGATCGCCAGGCCACACGCCTCCCCGGCCGGCGACGCGTTCGCCTCCGTCAGTCGACGCTCGGCCTCGTTGAAGAGGCCCAGGTTGGCAGCCGCGACGCCGTGCGCCACGCTCGCCGCAGCCCCAAGGAACTTGTCGGGCCACGCGCTGGCCCCGCGAACCTCGTCGATGACGTCGGTCCATCGCTCGGCGGCGCCGTAGACGACCGCCTTGGCCCACGCCACCAAGTGGTCGGCACCACCGGGGTGCACGGACTCGAGAGCCTCCATGGCGTCGGCGTAGTTGCCGAGCGACGCCTCGTTGACGGCGAAACCGAGCGTCAACGACAGCGGGGAGTTCACCGGATAGGTGATGTTGCCGAACATCCCGCCGATCTCGACGCGCGCCTCCAGCACGTTCATCGAGACCTCGGCGGCGCCGGCAAGCTGTCCGAAGCTGCCCCGGGAGTACCAGGCCCGGAAGAGAGTGGCGCGGTCGGAGTCACCGCACCGGATGCGGCCCACCCAGGCGTCACACGCGGTGTCGTCGATCGCGGTGATCTCGCTGAACATCTGCAGGGATCGGCTGGGCGCGGTGGGCAACATACCGACGGCGCTACCGAAGAGCGCGACTAACTGCTCATTCATGGTCACCTGCATACCGCGTCGCGAAGACGCGTGCACGAGCGGCACTCGCATCCTCGGGTGACGGCAGGTCGAGGTCCCTGGCCAAGAAGTCGCGGGTGGCGACGTCGTCATGCCCCTGTTGCCGCATCCCGTCGAGCACGTGGACGTATTGCGCCGCCCTGGCGTCCTGGGTCGCGAGCCGGGCGATGACGACGATCTCCTCGGCGAGATCGGCTTCGGTCATCGAGATCACTTCCTGCGATAGGTCGATTCGTTGGACGCTGCCATCCATGAACGCGGACACGGCGACCGTGCCCGGCGGATTCGTGACGGTGAACACCGGGCCGGGATCGTCGAGGCCGACCTCGTCCATCGCATCGGCCTCGACGCCGGATGCGTAGGAGTTCGGTGGCGCGAGATCGTCGTCCCCGTCGTCGTGCGCCACGTGGTCGTCCGTCAACGGATGGCCTCTCAGTCCAGGTGGGCTTCGTAGTCCAGCGGCTTGCTGTCGAACCAGGTCTTGGACGGCAGGAACTCCATCAGACCGTCGAGCGCGCGTTGCAGGTTCTCGTTGGTGCCCGGCAGGAAGCTGCCGTACAACTCGCCGTTGACCCGTCGGGGCAACGACACGATCCGGCCCTGGCGGGAGTCCAGGACGCCAGCCGCCACGTCGGACTGCGTATAGGTGCCGCCGGGATGTCGTTCATTCGCGGTGATCTCCACCCAACTGCTGGGCGCCGCGGTGATTTCGGCGTACAACCTGGCCGACGGCGGGTCGACGCCGAACTGGGCGAGCTGGTTGGCCGTCGTCGACTGTCCCAGCCGACTCGCCACGCCGGTGAGCGGCTCGACGTCGGCCGGGGTCGCGGACCCGAGCACGGCCGTCATCATCCCCGCCAGCCCCACCTGTGGTGCGATGCGCTGCAACACGATCATGTCGCCATCACGGGCGGCGATGACGTGACGATCGTCCTTGCGGCAGATCGCGAAGCGCACCATCTTGCCGCCGATGTCGCGCCGCCACCAGCGGCATTCGAGGGTGCGGTCGGCCCGGCTCAACGTGTCGACCATGGCGGCCACTTCGGGGTGGGGCGCACCGAAGACGTCGAGTACGCCCTGCTCCGTCAGGTCGCGGGCCACCTGTTCCCACACGATGTCCCGAAGCTCGAGTTGCGGGATGTTGGGGCGGATGCCGAGCGCGGGCGGGAACTCCATCATGTGGAGCCGGTCGGCGATGACGAGCATGCCGTCGATCGTCACTTCGACCGCGACGACGTCGTCGACGTGCGAGCCGCGGCCACCGGTCGGCATCGTCACGGTCGGCCCGCCCACTGGCACGGCGGCCGCCGTTGCAGGAGCGACTCGTAGACACGCAGTAGTCCGGACACGTCGATACCCCCTCCTCCCAATCTTGCTACGACGAGACACCCGTGACGGGCGTTCGTCTCAACCTCGGCCGAGCGGGTTGGGACCGGTGTCCGGCTCGACGCGGACGAAGTCGCTCACTGCGCCTCGTCGAGATTTGCCGACGGCACCTGAGCCGCCGACGGTCTGGTCACATCCCAGCCCCCCAATGAATATGAGCGTACCAGCGGTTTCGTGACCCTCGGTGCACCAATCGACGCAGCATCCAGGCGGTTCGGGACCCGGCGGAAATCACGGTGAGCAGTGCGTATGCCGACCTATTGCCGCGATCGCCAGCAGGTCGCACGTTCCTCCACTCCGTCACGGAATCTTCGGGCACGCTAGCCGTTGCGCGCGGCGTGGTTCGGTGCCCAGCGCTGGCGGCACCGACGGCCCGCCAAGCACAACGCCAACCGATCGTTTGCTAGGGGCATTCGGCGGCACGGGGCACATCGACGCCGCGGCAACGTCGCAGCCTGGTGGTTGATACTGGACCACGAGGCCAGCTGGGCAGTCGTGTGGACACGGGAAGGAGCCATGGTGCCGTGAGCGATCGCGACGACGCCCTGCGCAGGGAGCTGGGTTGGACCGGACCCGAGGAATCGGATTACGAGCCCAGCCCGACTCCGGCGACCTTCACCCCCGCCACCGCCCCGCTGCCACCGCGCCCACCCGTCGACTACCCGCCCGCCGGGGACCCGCCGCAGCCCGAGTCGCCACCGCCACCACACCGCGAACCTCCACGGTTCGGACCGCCCCAGGGGCCACCGCCTCAATGGGGACCACCGCAGCCACCCCCGCCGAACCCGGGCTGGCAGCAGGGGCCGCCACAGCGACCCGGTCCGCCGCCTGCTGGCACGTTCCCGCAGTACGGCACCTGGCAGGGTCAGCCCCCCGGACCAGATCCCCGCCTCGCACCGTCCGCGCCCACCGGGTCTTACGCCGACCGGATCAGGGCCGACGACCTGGTGCCCGCTCGACGCCCGGTTCCCGCCTCGGGGTGGCGCCGGGCGGTGTACAAGCTGACCTTCGGACTGGTCAACCTCGGCCCGTCGCCGGAGGAGATTCGTCTGGCCGAGCTCGAGGCCCGGGTCAAGGTCGTCATCCGCGGCCACTACAAGGTCGGCGTGATGGGCAAGGGCGGCGTCGGCAAGACCACGGTGTCGGCCAGCATCGGCTCGGTGTTCGCCGAGCTGCGCCAGGAGGACCGCGTCGTCGCGATCGACGCGGACACCGCCTTCGGCAAGCTCGGCAGCCGCGTCGACCCGAAGGCCATGGGTTCGTACTGGGAACTGGCCGCCGATCAACATCTCGAGACGTTCGCCGACGTGCGCAGCCGGGTCGGCAACAACTCGGCCGGGCTCTTCGTGCTGGCCGGTGAGGCGAGCCCGGCGCGCAGGCGCGTGCTCGACCCCGCCATCTACCGCGAGGCCACCGCGCGGTTGGATCGCTACTTCTCGATCACCGTCGTCGACTGCAGTTCGACGATGGACACCCCCGTCACCCAAGAGGTGCTGCGTGACCTCGACGCGCTGGTGGTCGTCTCCTCACCCTGGGTGGACGGTGCCGCCGCCGCCGGGCAGACGCTGGACTGGCTGGCCAACCGCGGGCTGACGAACCTGCTGCGCCGCACGATCGTGGTCCTCAACGATTCCGACGGGCACGCCGACAAGCGGACCCGAGCAATTCTGGCTCAGCAATTCGCCGGTCAGGGGCAGGTCGTCGTCGAAGTGCCGTTCGACCCGCACCTGCGACCGGGCGGGGTCATCGACGGTACGGCCGTGATGTCCGAGCCGACGCGCCGCAAGTTCGTCGAGGTAGCCGCTGCATTGGCCGAGCACTTCCCCGCCAATGGCGACCGCGGCCGAGACCGCCGTTGAGTCAGCTTCAGTCGAGCTGACCGATCAACGCCTCGACGGCATCCATGTCCGGCGCGGAGACCGTCTGCTCCGACTCGATGCGAGCGACGACGTCCTCCGCGACGCCTGCGGCTTGCGCGGTCTCGCCGATGGTGAGGTTCGCGGTGCGCCGGGCGGCGTACAGACGCTGACCAAGGGTGGCGCCGCTGGCTGTCGCCGCCCTCGTGGTCAGCTCGTCGATCCGCCGCCGCACCGCGCTGAGCGCCCGAATCAGGGCAGGGGTCACGCGGCCGATGCGCGTCGCGCGCGCGGCCACGGCCTCGAGCCGTCGGAGATCGGACAAGATCGCGGAGATTCGAGCGATGAACTCCGGGTCGTCGACGGGCGGCAGTGCGTCGATCGTGGACCCGAGGGCGTTGGCGGCGGCGACCACGGCTTCGGCGATGAGTGAGCCTTCGTCGACGGCAGTGCCGTCCCCGGCGCCGACCACGGAGGGTTCGCGGTCGGCCGCCTGCGGGCCGGCGCGCAGCCGGTTGATTGTGCCCGGCGGCCACCGCAGTACTTCCTCGAGCTTCGCCCGCGTCTTGTCACGCGGCCAGCTTCGACCCTTCTCGAAGGAGATCAGTGCGCCGGCGTTGATGATTCCGTCGGCGGCCAGCCGGCGCTGAGAGATGTCCAGCTCGCGCCGACGTGCGGCGGCGGCCGCCCCGGCACGGGCCATGCCTGCATCCACGATCGTGGCGTCGTCGTCCGTCGCCTCCGCCGGGATGGTCATCTGTGCTTGGTCCTCGTCGAGCTGCAATGGTTTGACGGCTCCGCTGACCGTAGCAGTCGTTTGAACTGCTGCGGCTGACCCCCTTGAACTGTCTCATTGCTACGGCTGGTGGTCAACCCTTGAGGGGTTTCACCTCGACGATCGTTTTCTCGTTTACGCAGTTGAGCGAGGTGTATTCGGGAACATCGTTCGTACAGTCGGTCTGCTGCACACCACATCTGTAGGCAGCCGTCCCCAAGCGCTTCGGTTAGAACTGTTGCATCGCTACGGTTACTGCTATACCTTTGGTCCATCGCGACGCACCCTACTGCGACGCTCGGACAAGGAGTACGACATGTTGGCTTCCCGGATCGGACTGGCTACGACGAATCCCGTCGGGTTGGACGGACTACCACTCGGCGAGTGCAGCAAGGATCCGGAGCGATGGACCACGGTTGCAGACGAGGACGCCAAGTCCATCTGCCGGATGTGTCCCCGCCGGTGGGCCTGCGCACGCGAGGCCGTCGAACTGCCGAGGGCCGAGGGGCTCTGGGCGGGCATCGTGGTGCCCGAGGCCGGTCGCGGCCGCGGTCATGCCCTCCGGCAGTTGCGCGAACTGGCCGAGCGTCACGGCTATCCCGTTCGCGCCCGGCGAATCTTCGTCGAGCAATTCCTGGAATCTGCCTGATCAACGCCGGGGTGTCCGCGAATCGACGTCGAGGGGTCGTCGGTTCGGAATACCCAACGGGGCGTGAGCGGTTAGACTCTCTACGACGGTGTCGCTCATGCCCCGGGTACCAACTAAATTCGTCGCCTAGAGCGACCACTTGCCGTGAGGCGCCATGGCGGCACCGTCGCCTGAGCCGCCGATGCACTCGCATCGGCGGCTTTGGGCTTTGTGGAGCAACTTCTGCCTGTGGACGACGTCGCCGGTCGCCGAGATTCTGTCGGCAGCCACTCGTAGCTTGACCGACATGACCACCTATTGGATCAACACCGTCAGCCGGGGACACGTCACACGAGGTGTCGCCGGGGGCTTCACCCAGGCCAATCACGGCAAGCCGCACATGCTCCGCCGCATGGCCCGCGACGACTGGATCGTTTTCTACTCACCCAAGACCGACTACCCCGACGGCGATCCGTTGCAAGCGTTCACCGCGATCGGCCGGGTCGCCGACGACGAGGTCTACCAGGAGGACTTCGACCCGCAGTTCCAGCCATGGCGCCGACGGGTGGAATTCCTGCCGTGCGTCGAGACGCCCATCCGGCCGCTGATCGACGAACTCGCCTTCATCGAGAACAAGGCACAGTGGGGCTATCGCTTCCGGTTCGGTGTCTTCCAGATCTGCATCGACGACTTCGAGCTGATCCGCGCAGCGATGACGGGCCTGACGACGGCGCCCGGAGCTACTCTGGCGCAGTGAGCAACACCGAGGCGGCGCCAGACCAAGTCTCCTGCGGGCCTTCGCCATTCACCGGTGTCCTGCATCCTCGCGAGGTGCCCCTCGGCGGTCCCCGAGCGATTCGGGTTCGGCGGACCCTGCCGCAACGGGAACGGTCGCTCATCGGCGCGTGGTGCTTCGTCGACCACTACGGCCCACACGACGTTCGATCCGGGACGGGGATGGACGTGCCACCGCACCCGCACACCGGGCTACAAACCGTCAGCTGGTTGTTCAGCGGCGAGATCGAGCATCGCGACAGCGCCGGGGTGCGCGCCCTCGTGCGTCCCGGCGAACTGAATCTGATGACGGCGGGCGCGGGCATCTGTCACTCCGAGGTCTCGCTGCCCACCGCACCCGTCCTGCACGGCGTGCAGCTGTGGGTCGCCCTGCCCGACGCCGCCCGGCACACCGTCCGCGACTTCGCCCACTTCACCCCGACCGTCCACGTCGTTGGCGCCGCCGAGGTCCGGGTGTTCCTCGGCGATCTCGACGGCGCCCGGTCGCCAGTGCACACCTTCACCCCGCTGCTGGGCGCCCAGGTCGACCTCGCGCCGGGTGGGGTGGTCGAGCTCGCGGTCGACCCTGCCTTCGAACACGGCGTGCTGCTCGACGAGGGGCAGGTGCGCGCCGGCGGTACGTCGTTGGGGGTCGCCGACCTCTGGTACCAGTCACCAGGGCACGACGTCGTCGAATTGACGAACGGCGGCGACGCCCCGGCGCGGATGCTGCTGCTCGGTGGCACGCCGTTCACCGAGGAATTGGTGATGTGGTGGAACTTCGTCGGCCGTAGCCACGACGAGATCGTGGAGTACCGCCGCGCATGGGAGAGGCACGACGAGCGCTTCGGTTCGGTCGAGGGCTATCCGGGTAGACGACTGGCCGCCCCGCCGCTGCCCACCTCGACGCTGATCCCCCGCCCCAACCGCTGACCCGAGGAGTTTCATGACCATCGCCAAGACCACCGACAAGACCGGCGCGGAGACCACGGTGACCGCCGAGTCGGACCGCTTCGTGATCGCCGTCGAGGGCGAGAACGTCGGCCTGGCCGAGTTCTACGACCGCGACGGGCGACGCACCTTCCCGCACACCGAGGTCGACCCAAAGTTCCAGGGCCGCGGGCTGGCCACGATCTTGGTCGCCGAGGCGCTTGCGGCGACGCGGGGGGCCGGGCTACGCGTGGTGCCGGCGTGCTCGATGGTCGCCGACTTCATCGACAAGCATCCCGAATACCGGGACATCACCGACGCGCGCTGACTTCAGGCCTTCTCAGCTCAGGTACTGAGCCGTCGACCCCGCGACGGGCATCTCGCCCATGCCGAGCTTTCGGTGGTCCCAGCTGCGCGTCCGGGTGGGCACCAACCGCACGGCGATGCGGTTGTTCATCATCTGGTCCACGAACGGTTTCACGTCGTCGGTGTACGGACCGGTGTAGCGCTCCCAGACGCTGATGCCCACGCGCAGAAGCAGATCCGGGTCGTCGTCGACGATGTGGGCCTCACCGTCGAAGGACACCCCGCGCAGGGTGTCGTAGGTGTGGCCGTCCTCGATCATCACGGTGAGGCGGGGATCGCGACGCAGGTTGACCGCCTTCTGCGATTTCGACTTGGTCTCGAACCAGATGTCCCCGTCGACCACGGCGTACCACATGGCGACCAAGTGCGGCCGGCCGTCAGCGGACAGCGTCGCCATGGTCGCGGTGCGACTGCGCTCGACGAACTCGACGATCTCGTCGTCGCTCATCACGATCTTCGAACGTTCGTTCCTGCCCATCTAATATCCCTATCAGGGCCTGCGACGTGGGCGCTCACCGGCCCGCCGTTATACCCTCGCCCTTTCGTGTGATCACCGGGTGTGTCGACCGAGCGGGACGTGGACCAATGAGCGGATTGAAACCGGCGCTGATCGCCGCGGTGGTGGTGCTTCTGGTCGCCGGATGCGCGAGCACGACCCGGGGTGTGGCGGTCTCACCGCTCTACGATCCGTTCCGCGCCGGCGGCCTGCCCGCCGAAGACGGACCCAGCGGCATCCGCGAGGACGCCCCCGCACCCGAGGGCGAGGTGAAGGGTACCGACGGTGGCGACGCCGACAAGCTGGCCACCCTGGGAGTCAACGACGTCACGGAATTCTGGGAGAAGAACTACGCCGACTCGTTCGACGGATCATTCACCGCCATAAGGGATCTCGAATCGTTCAACTCGGAGAGTCCGTCGAGTCCCGAGATTTGCGGCGGAGAGACCTATGACAATCCCAACGCATTGTTCTGTCCGCCAGATGATCTCATCGCCTGGGACCGTGGCGTGCTTGTGCCGCTTGGCCAACAGTTCTTCGGCGACACGTCGATCGCGGCCCTGCTGGCCCACGAGTACGGCCACGCGGTTCAGGACATGGCCCACATCGCAGACGACGACACCACCATGCTGGTGAGCGAACAACAGGCCGACTGCCTGGCGGGCACCTACATCCGGTGGGTGGCCGAGGGGAAGTCGTCGCGCTTCCGACTCAGCACCGGAGACGGACTCAATCACGTCCTGGCGGGCGTGCTCACGCTGCGCGACCCGACCTATGTCGCCGACGACGCCCCGTATCTCGAGCAGGGTCACGGCACCGCGCTCGACCGCATCAGTGCGTTCCAGATTGGTTTCACCTCCGGGGCGTCGGAGTGCGGAAAGATCGACATGGACGAGATCACCCAGCGGCGTGGAGATTTGCCGTTGACGCTCCCGGCGGAGAACGGCGGCGAACCGACGACCGGCGACGTCGAGGTGACCGAGGACGTCGTCACCTCGCTGGTCGACGTGCTCGGCACGGTGTTCACACCGGCCAACCCGCCGAAGCTGTCCTTCGACGCACCGGAGTGCTCCGACGCCAAACCCAGCCCGGCGGCGTCGTATTGCCCGGACAGCAACACGATCTTCGCCGACGTGGCGACACTGGCGGAGATGGGGAGGCCGTCGGACCGCGAGGACTACACGTTGCTGCAGGGTGACGACACCGCCTTGTCGGTCGTGACGTCGCGCTATGCGCTGGCGGTCGAACACGAGCGCGGCGAGCCGCTCGACACCGCCGCGGCCGCATTGCGGACTGCTTGCCTGACGGGCGTCGCCCAGAGTGCGATGTCCGAAGACGGTGGCCTGGCACTGACCCTGACGGCCGGGGACCTCGACGAGGCAGTCGCGGGACTGCTGACCAACGGCATGGTGGCGAGCAACGTCGACGGTGAGACGGTGCCAGCCGGATTCACCCGCATCGTGGCGTTTCGTTCCGGCCTCGGCGGCGACGCAAATCTTTGCTACGACCGCTTCAAGTAAAGCGTCGGCAGGTAGTGACCTTTGGCCACAGCACCGTTCGCTATCATGATGAACATTCCCGGTAACACCATGAGTGCGAGGAGGGTTGGCGGCCAGTGGCAAAGAAGACCGTCGTCGAATGGGTCGACGACATCGACGGGACCGCTGCGTCGGAGACGGTGACGTTCACCATCGACGGTTCCCGATACGAAATCGACCTGTCGGAGAAGAACGCCGCCAAGCTGCGCAAGACCATGAGTGGCTGGATCGAGGCCAGTCGGCGCGCGTCGAGCCGCCGGACGCGTAGCGCCCAACAGCCCAAGAGCGACTCCTCGGAGTCGACCAAGGCTCGAAAGTGGGCCATGGACAATGGTTTAGACGTCGGCCCGCGCGGACGCCTGCGCTCCGAGGTCATCGACGCCTACCGGACGCGGTCGACCGACAAGAAGTAGCGCTGACGCGTCAGCCGCGAAGTGTGCTGCCCTGCAGCCACTCTCGCCACGGCACGCTCCAGTCCCCGTTCTGCCATTGCGCCAGCGGTTCGCCGCCGGTGTTGCGTACCTCGACCACGTCACCAGGCTGGGAGAATTCGTAGAACCAGCGGGCGTTCTCGGCGCTGAGGTTCAGGCAACCCGCCGAGACGTTGGTGTTGCCCTGCGCCCACACCGTCGCCTCCCGCTCGTGGAGATAGATGCCGTCGGGGCTGATGCGCGTCGCATACGGAACGCTGATCCGGTAGCCCGACGCCGACTCCACTGGCAACCCATAGGTCGACGAGTCCATCAACACGGGGTTGGCCTTGTCCATCACGGTGTAGACGCCGCGCTGGGTCCAGAAGTGAATCGCCTTGCCTCCAACGGTTTCGGTGCCGCCCCGGCCCATCGAGGTCGGCATCGTCCTGACGAGCCTCCCGTCCTCGTAGACGTCGACCTGCTTGGTGACGTCGTCGGCGATGGTGACGTGGGAGGGGCCGATCGTGAAGTCGACGCCGGTGTCCTCCTGGCCGTACAGACCGTCGCCAAGCTCGGCGCCGTAGAGACCCGCCGCGACGCGGACGGAGGTGTTGGGTGGGAAGTACTCCCGCGGGCGCCAGTGCGCCTTGCGGTCGTCGACCCAGGACCAGGCCCCGACCACCGGCGGATCGGTCGTGACCTGCATCCGACGCTCGGCTGCGGCCCTGTCGACGATGGGGGTGTCGAAGCGGGCGACGATCACCGTTCCCACGCCATAGGTTGCGCCGTCGCGCAATTCGGCCCCCGCCGTCGTGGTGAGCCTGACACCGGTCTGCTTCTGGGGCACGACCGTCGAGAAGCGGGTCGTCTTGGTGGTGACGGTGGCGTCGGTGCCCCGCCCGGTCGCCGTCAGCGTGTAGGTGCGCCCGTACCCGAGCGGTACCGCGGGCCGCCACGCGGTGGCGTCGGCGGTCATCGCGCCTGCGATCGTCCTGCCCTCCTCGTTCACGAGGCGGACGTCGGTCAAGGTCCCGGAGTCGGCGGCCACCCACGCGGCGTCGGTGGGGACGACGTCACGGGCGCCGGTCGGCGGAAACAGTGCCAGCCGGGGTGGTTCCGCGGCGGCGGCCGGTTCGGTCGGTGTGGCGTTGCGTTCGGCACGGTCGGGGCGAGGGCCGTCACCGGTCGCGAAGGCCAACGCGGCCACGACGGCGATCGAGGTCGACCACGCGGCACGGTGTCGATATGAGGGGGTCACGGGCACGTCTCCGGTCGGCACAGCATCTACGTAGCAGCATAGTAGATGGAGACCGGCGATACATTCCAATATTCGCATGTGTCGATGTACGCTCCCTGCATGGCAGAGAGCTCACACGATCACGGCCCCGGCGGGCACTCCCACGGAGTGGCCGTCGACGCCGACCGGAAGTGGTTGACGCTGGCGCTGGTGCTCATCGTCGGCTTCATGGCCGCCGAAGTCGTCGTCGGCGTGATCGCGGGTTCACTCGCCCTGATCTCCGACGCGGGGCACATGCTCACCGACGCCGTGTCCATCGTGCTCGCGTTGATCGCCATCAGGCTCGCGGCCCGGCCCGCCCGCGGCGGCTACACCTACGGCCTCAAACGCGCGGAGATCCTCTCGGCCCAAGCCAACGGCATCACGCTGCTCCTGCTGGCCGCCTACTTCGTCTTCGAGGGCGTCCGTCGGCTGGTCGACCCCGGCGAGGTGGAGGGCCTGCTGGTATTCGTGACCGCGTTGGTCGGCATCGCCGTCAACGTCGCCGCCACGTGGTGCATCAGCCGGGCCAACCGGTCCAGTCTGAACGTCGAGGGCGCCTACCAGCACATCCTCAACGACCTCTACGCCTTCATCGCCACCGCGGTCGCCGGCGCCGTCGTGTGGCTGACCGGCTTCGCCCGGGCCGACGCCATCGCCGCATTGGTCGTCGCCGCCCTCATGGTCAAGGCCGGCTGGGGCCTGGTGCGCGCCAGCGGACGCATCTTCCTCGAGGCCGCACCCGAGGGCGTCGACCCCGCCACGGTCGGCGCGGAACTCGTCGAGGTCGGCGCGGTCGTCGAGGTGCACGATCTGCACATCTGGCAGATCACCTCGGGCGAAGCGGCGCTGTCGGCGCACGTCATCGTCGGCGACGGCGCCGACTGCCACGCCATCCGCGGAGAGCTCGAGCGGATCCTGCACGAGCGGCACGGCATCGACCACACCACCCTGCAGGTCGACCACGTGTGCGCCGACGACCCCGACGAGCACTGCGCCGAACCGCACGGCCAGTCCTACCGCAGCTAGCGGAGAGCCAGCGCCTAGGTCGACCGCGGCACGCGAATGCCGTACTGACTTATCTTGCGGTACAACGTCGCCCGGCCCATTCCGAGCTCCCGGGCTGCCTCGGCCATCGTCGGCGCGCCGCGGGCCGACAGCACCCGGACGATCTCCGCGCGCTCGAAGGCCTCGATGCGGGACAGGTTTCGCGACGGGCCGGCGAGAACCTCCGGGGGCAGGCTGCCCACGTCGACGACGTCGTTGCGGTTGGCGGCGTGGGTCACGACGCGGGCGAGCTGGTCGACGTTGCCCGGCCAACCGTGGCTCTGCAGCGCGCGAGCCGCTGCGGGGCTTACGACCACGTCGCGGCCACGCGCACGCTTGGCGACGTGCGCGGCCAGTGGCAGCACGTCCTCGGGCCGATCCCGCAGCGGCGGAACCTCGACGACGGTGTCGACGAGACCGGCCAACGCCGACGGGATGTCCTCGAATCGCTCGGCGGTGACGGCGAAGGGCACCCGGGCGTCGCGACTGGACCGGACCACCAGGTCCCTGAGTTGGTCGGCGACCCACGTCGGCAATAGGTCGACGTCGCGCACGATGACCGCGGTGTGCTCCTTGCCAAGCTCCGGCGTCCACAAGCCGAGCCAGGTCTGCACGTCCGACGCCCCCGGCGCGCTGGCCGAGAGGATCCGGTCGCGCGGGTAGGTGTGCCGCGCGGCCTGGGCGAGCAGCGTCGCCCGGCCCGCTCCCGGTTCTCCGATGGCGGCCACGACGCTGCCCGCGGCCATGGCCCGCTGCGCCGTCGCCACCGCGGCGTTCCAGGACTCCGAGAGGTCGTGCAGGCTGCCAGAACCGGGCTCCAGCCGCGGCATCTCCACGCGGAACACCTGCCCGCGCGGCGTCTGACGGGGGCGGCGTCCGTTGGACCTTGCGAGCATCAGCGCGGCGGTGTTGCTCGCCGCCGACCGCGCCAGTGCGAGCAGCAGCTCACTCGAAGACTGCGACCAGGTGGTGAGGTTGACGCAACCCTCCAGCCGACCGGTCGTGGCGTCGAGTACCGGCACGGCCGCGCAGGTGAACGTGCACAGGCTCATCGCGTAGTGCTGGTCGGCCCGCACCAGTGTCGGCGCGCGGTCGGCGAGCGCGAGGCCCAGCCCGTTGGTGCCGACGTCGCGTTCGGCGTAGGCGAAGCCGGGCGCGAGGTGCACCTCGTCCAAGGCCCGCAGCAGGCCGTGATCACCGCTCATCCGGCTCAACACCACGCCGTCGGCGTCGGTGAGCATCATGCTCACCGGCTCGCCGTCGAGGGTCCGGTGCAGATCCAGCAGCACTTCGTTGCCGCATTCGGCGAACAGCGACTCCAGGTTGTCGGTGCCGGTGAACACCGGTTCCACGCTCTCGGCGGGGACGCCGTAGCCCTCGCTGCGCTGCCAGGACGCCAGCAGTCGGCGGGGCACCTCGGGTGCCTCGCGATGCTGCAGTTGATGCAGCTTCATTCGATCGGGTAGTCCGTCAGTCACGCTGTGATCCACGTTACAGACATCGGCGGCACGACCGGTGTGCCGAATCCCGTCGGGCAGTCTCAGATTGAGACGCCCGGTCTCTCGTCGCGACCGTCGAGCGTCCCTAGGCTCCGGTCAGTTGATGTGACAGCCCTCACACCACCATGACTGCAGGGAGACCTCGTGTATCGCAAGGACGGCAACAACTACTTCATCGTCGACGCCCACATCGCCCTGTGGGACGCGCGCGTCGAGAACCAGCGCAACGTCCACGGCAAGCAATTCATCGACTGCTTCTACGACTACCACCGCAACCTGTCGCCCGAGTCCGAGGTGTGGAGCTACGAGGATTACCTGTATCAGGGCGGCGAGCGCCTGATGAAGGACCTCTTCACCGACGGCTACGTCGACCACGCCATCTTCCAGCCCGCCCACCTCGGCGAGTTCTACTACAAGGGGTTCGGCCAGACCGCGGAGGCGTCCGAGCTGGCCAAGGCGCATCCCGACAAGCTGACCTACAACCACCACTTCGACCCCCGCAACGGCGAGGTGGGCCTGGATCAACTGCGTCTCGACGCCGAGAAGTACGACCTGAAGGGCGTGAAGCTCTACACCGCCGAATGGCACGGCGAATCTCGGGGCTACAAGCTCGACGACCCCTGGGCCTACCGGTACTTCGAGGCGTGCCGCGAACTCGGCATCAAGAACATTCACGTGCACAAGGGACCCACCATCCGCCCGCTGGACCGTGACGCCTTCGACGTGGCCGACGTCGACCACGTGGCGTCGGACTTCACCGATCTGAACTTCATCGTCGAGCACTGTGGCCTGCCGCGGTTGGAGGACTTCTGCTGGATCGCCACGCAGGAGCCCAACGTGTACGCCGGTCTCGCCGTGGCGATCCCATTCATCCACAGCCGGCCCAAGTACTTCGCCCAGATCATGGGCGAACTGCTCTACTGGATCGGCGAGGATCGCATCTTCTTCTCCTCGGACTACGCCCTGTGGACGCCGCGCTGGCTCATCGAGTCCTTCGTCGACTTCAACATCCCGGCCGACCTCGCCGAGTACCCGCAGATCACGGTGGACCAGAAGAAGAAGGTCCTCGGGCTCAACGCCGCGAAGCTCTACGACATCCCGGTGCCCGCGGAGCTGCAGATCCCGGACGCCGATCAGACCGCGACCGGTCCGCGCGGCGCCGAAGATCTGGTGCAGGCGTGAGGGGACCCGAGGAGCTGGCGTTCGCCGCCCTCCACGTGGTGATCGACCCCGAGCTCGACGAGCCCATCACCGACCTGGGGTTCGTGCACACCCTCGTGGTCGACGCGGCCAACGACGTCGAGGTGCACCTGCGCCTCCCGACGTCGTTCTGCGCACCGAACTTCGCCTACCTCATGGCGTCGGACGCAAAGGACGTCCTGACGGCGTTGGAGTGGACGAACCAGGTCATCGTCGAACTCGACGACCACCACGACTCGGAGATCATCAACACCGGCCTGGCCGCCGACGCCGGGTACCGGGGCACGTTCGGCCACGAAGCCGAGGACGATCTCGAGGAGCTACGGACGACGTTCCAGCGCAAGGCGCACACCGCCGCGATGGAGCGGTGCCTTACCGCGTTGCTTCGGGCCGATCCTCTGCGCCCGGTCGGACGGCTCGGTCGGGTCACGATCGGTGATCTGCCCGACGACGCCGCCCGCGAATCGCTGCTGCGGCGCCGGATGAGCATCGGATTGTCAACGGCCGCTGATGATCTGGTGATGGTCGACCACTTGGGTAGAGGGTATGCGCCCGATGCCGTGCCGATGGCGTTGCGGCGGGCCCGCTCCACCAGGATCTCGATCGACGGGAACGCCCACTTCTGCCGGGGCCTGCTGCGCACGCGGTACGTCGACGGTGGTAGCGAAAGTCTCACGGCACCGGTAGATCTCGAACTCACACTCGCAGGAAGGAACCCACAGTCATGAGCACCATGAAGGCCGTCCAGGTGGTCGGCTACCACCAGAACCTGGAGATGGCCGAGGTCGAGAAGCCCACCCCGCAGGGCCCCTTCGACGTCGTCGTCAAGATCGGCGGGGCTGGTGTGTGCCGAACCGACCTGCACATCCTCGAGGGCCAGTGGGCCGAGAAGTCTCAGGTGCAGTTGCCCTACACGATCGGCCACGAGAACGCGGGCTGGGTGGAGGCGGTCGGCTCGGCGGTCACCAACGTCACCGAGGGCGACAAGGTGATCGTGCATCCGCTGATCACCTGCGGGCTGTGCCGCGCCTGCCGCTCCGGTGACGACGTGCACTGCGAGGCCAACGCCTTTCCCGGCATCGACACCAACGGTGGTTATGCCGAGTATCTGAAGACCTCGGCGCGCAGCGTGGTGAAGATCGACGATTCCCTGGAGCCGTCGGACGTCGCCGCGCTGGCCGACGCCGGCCTGACCGCGTATCACGCGGCCGCGAAGGCGGCGCGAAAGCTGACTCCGCGGGACCGCGTCGTCATCATCGGCGCCGGGGGCCTGGGGCACATCGGCATTCAGGTGCTCAAGTCCTTGTCGCCGGCCGAGTTGATCGTCGTCGACCGCAATCCCGAGGCGCTCAAGCTCGCCGAGGCCATCGGTGCCGACCGCGGCGTGATCGCCGACGGCAGTCACGTCGAGCAGGTGCTCGAGCTCACCGACGGCAACGGTGCAGAGGCCGTCGTCGACTTCGTCGGCGAGGGAGGGGCCACGGCCGAGGGCGTGGCGATGCTGCGCGGTGCCGGTGACTACTACGTCGTGGGATACGGCGAGAACATCGACGTGCCCACCATCGACATCGTCTCGAGCGAGATCAACTTCATCGGCAACCTCGTCGGGTCCTACAACGACCTGTGTGACCTGATGGCGCTGGCCGCCCGGGGCAAGGTCAACCTGCACACCCAGAAGTACCAGCTCGACGACTTCCAGTCGGCCATCACCGATCTCGACAACGGCGACGTCCGCGGACGCGCCATTCTGATTCCCTAGAGAAGGAGTGATCTGCCGTGATCTTCATCGTCGTCAAGTGGACCCCGAAACCCGAGCACGTCGAGGACTTCCCCAGCGTCGTCGCCGACTTCACCGAGGCCACCCGCAACGAACCGGGCAACCTGTTCTTCGAGTGGTCACGCAGCCTGGATGACCCCGGCGAATACGTTCTGGTGGAGGGGTTCCGCGACGGGGACGCGGGTGGCGAACACGTCAACAGCGAGCACTTCAAGACGTTCGTCGCCATGGCGCCGAGTGTCTTGGCGTCGACGCCGCTGATCATCAGTGACTCCGTCGGCGCGGACGGTTGGGGCGAGATGGGCGAGATCACGGTCTGAGGACACTTTCTCGGCCCCCTCTCAGGAACCCGTCAGCCGCTCCTCATGGACGCGGCGCAGGCTCCTGAAGTGGGAAGGGAGAATGTGCGATGGTCGCCAGCCTGCTGAGTTTCGTCCTGTTGCTGTTCGAGATCGTCCTGATCGCCAGAATGGTGGTCGACTGGGCGGGGATGCTGTCCCCGCAGGCCGGTGGAAGCGCCAGCATGTACCAGGCGCGCAGGGTGACCCACGGGATCACCGAACCCGTGCTCGCCCCGGTACGGCGCGTGCTGAGGCCCGTCCGCGTGGGGTCGGTGTCGATCGACCTGGCCTTCACCGTCGTGTTCGTCGCCGTGCTGATCCTGCGGGCGGTGATCCCGGCCGTGATCCCGTTCTGACCGCAGCGCGGGCCGCCACCGTCAGCAAACTCCCAGGGGAGAGCTGCATCATCGCCCGGTGAGCAGTCTGAGCTATCTCGAAGCGACCGTGGTCGGCCTGTTCCAGGGCGTCACCGAGTTGTTCCCCGTCTCCAGTCTCGGACACTCGGTGCTGGTGCCCGCCCTGATCGGCGGCCGCTGGGCCACCGATCTGGACGTCTCCGCGCCGGAGTCGCCCTATCTCGCGTTCATCGTGGGGCTGCACGTGGCGACTGCGGCAGCGCTGCTCCTGTTCTTCTGGCGGGACTGGATGCAGATCGTCACCGGCTTCGTCACGTCCGTGCGGTACCGGCGAATCGAGACCACCGGTGAACGCCTGGCCTGGCTGATCATCGTCGGCACCGTCCCGGTGGGCGTGTGCGGTCTGGCACTCGAGCACACGTTCCGCACCACTCTGGGCAAGCCCGTGCCCGCGGCCGCGTTCCTCGTCCTCAACGGCGTCGTCCTGTACGCCGGCGAGCGGCTGCGGCGACGGCGCGACGACAGCGGGGTGGTCACCAGCGCCAACCCCATGATGGCCGGAGCTGCGGACGCCAAGGACGCGCGGCACGGCGGTGTCGCGACCGCGACGACCGTCGACGGTATCGACGAACGCCTCGCCCGCACGTCGTTGCCGCGTGGTGCGCTGATCGGAGCCGCGCAGACGCTGGCCTTGCTTCCCGGCATAAGCCGGTCGGGCGTCACGATGACCGCGGGTCTGCTGCGGGGGCTCAGCCACGACGAGGCCGCCCGGTTCTCGTTCCTCCTGGCGACCCCGGTCATCCTCGCCGCCGGGGTGCTGAAGGTTCCGGATCTGTTCGGCCCGTTGGGTTCTGGCATCGGCGGCCAGGTACTGGCGGGCAGCGTCGCGTCGTTCGTCAGCGCCTACCTCGCCGTCCGGTTCCTGACCAAGTACTTCCACACGCGCACGATGACGCCGTTCGCGATCTACTGCGTGGTGGCCGGCGTCGGCAGCCTGCTCTGGCTCGCGCTGCGGTGACGACCGACGCCGACTCGTCGACTGGCGACGTCCGGACCGCGCCACGTATCCTCAGCCGAGCGTTCGGTACGGCGCGCCCGCGCGCCGTGGGTGATTCGAATCACCTTCACAGGCGCGTCACGAGGTTCCTCCCGCATGGTGGGAGGTGGCAGTCAATCGAAGGTGGCGGTGATGGGTGAGCGTGCGCGTCACCTGATGCCGTCTGCCCGAAGATCCCGCCCAACCGCGCGACGACTGGCACGGGGCGCACTCGCGTTCGCGACGGCCGCGGTGGTGGCGACCACGGGTTTCGGCTGGTGGACCCTGCACGGCATGCTGAGCGGCATCACCGTGTCGCAGGCCCTCGGGGCCGACGCCCCGCACTCCACCGGCACGGCGGTCAACATCCTGCTGATCGGACTGGACTCGCGCAAGGATCAAAACGGCGAGGACCTGCCCAAGAACGTGCTCGACCAGTTGCACGCCGGCGACTCTGACTCCGGCGGCTACAACACCAACACGCTGATCCTGGTCCACCTCGCCGAAGACGGCAGCGTCGAGGCGTTCTCCATTCCCCGCGACGACTACGTGAGCGTAAAGGGCATCGTGCCGGGCTACGACCACATCAAGATCAAGGAAGCCTACGGGCTGACGAAGGCCGACGAGGAGCAGAAGCTCATCGACGACGGCGAGACCGATCAGGCCACGCTGGAGAAGGAGGGCCGCGAGGCTGGCCGCAAGGCGACCCTCGCGGTGGTGCGCTCGCTGACCGGCGTGCCGATCGACTACTTCGCCGAGGTGAACCTCGCGGGCTTCTACGACGTGACCGAGAGCCTGGGCGGCGTCGAGGTCTGCCTCAACCACGCGGTGCACGACGACTACTCCGGCGCCGATTTCCCCGCCGGGCGCCAGACCCTGAACGCTCAGCAGGCACTCGCGTTCGTCCGGCAGCGGCACGGCCTCGACAACGGCGACCTGGACCGCACCCACCGCCAGCAGGCCTTCCTGATCGCCGTCATCCGCCAACTGCAGGACTCGGGATCCTTCAGCGACGTCGCCAAGCTCAACTCGCTGATGGACGTCGCCCGCAAGGACCTGGTGCTGTCCAGCGGGTGGGACCAGAGCCTGTTCCAGCGCATCGGCGGACTCTCCGGTGAGCAGGTGCACTACCAAACGCTGCCGGTGCTGCGCTACGACGTCGTCAACGAACAGGACGTCAACATCGTCGACCCGGCCGCGATCCGAGCGCTCGTCACGACGACCTTCGGTGACCCCTCGGCGGCCGCCGCGCCGGCGGCCCCCGCCGACGTCACGGTGGACGTGGTCAACGCGAGCGGCGTTCGGGGTCTGGCCACCGAGGCGTCGCACATCTTGACCCACAAGGGATATCACGAAGGGGACTTGAGCCTCGGCGAGCCGGGCGAGACGACGGCGACCGCCGTCGAGTACGGCACGGGTGGCCAACCGTCTGCGCAGGCCGTCGCCACCGTCCTCGACATCGGCGCTGCGCCTCAACCCGCCTCGGACCTGGCCCCCGGACACGTCCGGGTGGTGCTCGGCGACGGGTACTCCCTGCCCACCGACGTCGCCAGCATGGCCACCGCCCCGTCCGGCGGCGAGGCGCTCGGCATCGACGTGGGCAGCACCGACGATCCGGCACCCGATCAGGGTCTGCCCATCAGTGGCGGCGGAATCCCCTGCGTGAACTAGCCACTGCGTGACCGTCGCGTGTAGGTGGAGCGGGCCCGCGATCGATTTATCGATTCGACGTGGTAGCCAATACCATCGCATACGCAATGACCGACGATTCCACTCTGGCCCACGGCACGTTGACGGCCGCCGAAGGCCGCGCCGCGGAGCGCATCACCGTCGAAGCGCGGCGTCGACGCACGTTCGCCGTGATCAGCCACCCCGACGCCGGCAAGTCGACGTTGACCGAGGCCCTGGTCCTGCACGCCAACCGCATCAGCGAAGCCGGTGCGATCCACGGCAAGTCCGGCCGCCGCGCCACGGTGTCGGACTGGATGGACATGGAGAAGGCCCGCGGCATCTCCATCACCTCCACCGCGCTGCAGTTTCCCTACCGCGCCCCCAGTGGGCAGGACTGCGTCATCAACCTGCTCGACACCCCGGGGCACGCCGACTTCTCCGAAGACACCTACCGTGTCCTGACTGCCGTCGACTGCGCGGTGATGCTCATCGACGCGGCGAAGGGCCTGGAACCCCAGACGCTGAAGCTGTTCGAGGTGTGCCGGCTGCGGCGCATCCCGATCATCACCGTGATCAACAAGTGGGACCGGCCCGGCCGCGACCCCCTCGAGCTGCTCGACGAGATCCAGTCCAGGATCGGGCTGCGACCCACCCCGCTGACCTGGCCGGTCGGCATCGCCGGTGACTTCAAGGGCGTACTGGACCGTCGAACCGGCAATTTCATCCGCTACACCCGAACCGCGGGTGGCGCGAAGGCCGCACCCGAGGAGCACATCGCGCCGGCCGACGCGCACGCCGCGGCCGGCGTCGACTGGGACAACGCCGTCGAGGAATCCGAGTTGCTGGCCGCCGACGGGTCCGACTACGACGAGGACACGTTCCTCGGCTGTGAGACCACCCCGC
This sequence comes from Mycobacterium sp. NPDC006124, assembly GCF_040614235.1. Classification (NCBI taxonomy): domain Bacteria; kingdom Bacillati; phylum Actinomycetota; class Actinomycetes; order Mycobacteriales; family Mycobacteriaceae; genus Mycobacterium; species Mycobacterium sp. NPDC006124. The sequence continues at coordinate 236,443 of NZ_JBEXUA010000007.1, forward strand.
TGCTGTTCACCTCCGCGGCCCTGAACTTCGGGGTGAACCAGCTACTCGACGTGCTGGTCCAACTCGCGCCGCCACCGCACGGACAGCTCGACGTCGACGGTCACCGCCGACCGGCCGAGGCGCCCTTCAGCGCCTTCGTGTTCAAGGTGCAGGCCGGCATGGATTCCGCCCACCGAGACCGCATCGCCTATGCGCGGGTGTGCTCCGGCACGTTCGAACGTGGCGAGGTGCTGACCCACGCCACCACCGGCAAGCCGTTCGTCACCAAGTACGCGCAGTCGGTGTTCGGCCAGCAGCGCTCGACCCTGGACACGGCATGGCCGGGTGACGTCATCGGACTGGCCAACGCCAACGTGCTGCGCCCCGGCGACACGCTCTACCGCGACGTCCCGGTGCAGTACCCGCCGATCCCCAGCTTCTCCCCCGAGTACTTCGCGGTGGCCCGCGGCACCGACCCCAGCAAGCACAAGCAGTTCCGCAAGGGGATCGAGCAGCTCGAGCAGGAGGGCGTGGTCCAGGTGCTCCGCTCGGACCGCCGCGGTGATCAGGCTCCCGTCTTCGCGGCCGTCGGGCCCATGCAGTTCGAGGTGGCGACGCATCGGATGGCGACCGAACTCAGTGCCCCGATCTCCCTGGAGTCCCTGCCGTACACGGTGGCGCGGGCCGCCGACCCAGGTGACGTCGAGTACCTGCAACGGCAACCGTCGGTCGAGGTGTTCACGCGCACCGACGGCGTCATCCTGGTGCTGTTCTCCACGAAGTGGCGCCTGGAGGGCTTCCAGCGCGACAACCCGTCGGTGACGCTGCACTCCCTCGTCGCCGCAGGTGACGACTGACCGTCAGACGTAACGCACCGTCTGCTGCCAGATGACCGCTTGGGCCACGACGGCCCGTCCACCGTCGAGGCTGATGGCGGGATCGCCGTAGAGCTCGTAGCCCAGCTCGAGCGCTTCGCTGACCCGGCGGCAGAACGCCTCGTCGTCCGGTCCGGTGAGCAGGCGGTACCTCGGCAATCCGTTCGGTGGTTCCGTCATCGTTCGATGGTGCCACCTAGAGTCGACGCATGGCGGTCACGCCCCTGAGCACCTGGCTACTCGACTCCGACCCGGCTCTGCGCTGGCAGGTCGAACGCGACGTCACCCACGAGCCCGCCGCGGTGTGGCAGGCGACGCGGGCCCGTGTCACGACCGAGGGCTTCGGAGCAAGGCTGCTGGCGCTGCAGGATCCGGACGGTCAGTGGGCCGGCGGCGCGTTCTTCCCGTCCGACTTCGACTTCGAGGGTCCAGAGGCGGCCGAGGGAGCCGGGCAGCCGTGGACCGCGACGACGTGGACTCTGAATTCGTTGCGGGAGTGGGGTCTTCACCCCGAGGCACTGGACGGCACGGCCGAACTGCTGGCCGCCAACAGCCGCTGGGAGTACGACGACCTGCCCTACTGGGGCGGTGAAGTCGACTGCTGCATCAACTCCTGGACCGTGTCGAACGGGCTCTGGCTGGGTGCCGACGTCACCGCCGTCGTCGACTGGTTCGTCGAGCACCGCCTGCCCGACGGCGGCTGGAACTGCGAGTGGGTGGACGGATCGACGCGTTCGTCGTTCCACTCGACCCTCAACGCGCTCAAGGGCCTACTCGACCACGAGGTCGCCACGGGCGGCACCGAGGCCACCCGCGCGGCGCGGCAAGCCGGGGAGGAGTACCTGTTGACGCGGGGCCTGATTCGTCGGCTGTCGGACGGGCAGCCCGTGGCGCCGTGGGTCGAGGACTTCACGTACCCGACGCGGTGGCGCTACAGCGCACTCAACGCCGCCGACTACTTTCGTCGTCGGTCCTTGGTCGACGGGTCCACACCCGATGCGCGGATGGCCGAGGCCGTCGCGCTGATTCGCGACGCCCGCCAGCCTGACGGTACGTGGATTCAGGGCCCGACCCTGCCGGGGCGGCAGTGGTTTCCGGTCGACGTCTCCGAAGGCGAGCCGTCGAAGTGGTTGACCCTGTTCGGGATCCGAGTGCTCCAGTGGTGGGACGATCAGACGTGACGTGCGGCCACCTGCAGCGTCAACGAGGACGCCAGGTCCTCTTCGCGACCCGCAGCATGTTGGCGCCCAGGACCGCATGCACGTCGGCGGCCCGCCACCCACGGTCGGTGAGATGGCGGCCGAGGGTCAGCACCGTCTCCGGCGGCATCCACTGGATGGGTCCCCACGCGGTGTAGCTCTCGTCGAACGCCTGTGGGTTGCGCTGCATTTCGTCGTTGAAGTCGGCGTGGTCGAATGAGAAGTCGCTGCTGAGGGCGACGTGGTCGACGCCGATCAGGTCGACGGCGTACTCGAGGTGGCTCGTCATTGCCTCGAGGGTCGCAGTGTTGGGGCCCAGGAAGATGCCGACCCCGGTGATCGCGACCACGCCACCGGTGTCCGCACAGGCGCGGGCCTGGTCGTCGGTGATGTTGCGCGGATGGTCCCAGATCGCCTTCATGCACGAATGGCTGTACACCACAGGACCTTTGGAGACACGGCACAGATCCAAGCCCGTCTGGGTGCTGCAGTGCGACCCGTCGGGAACGATGCCGACCACGTTCATCTCGGCGACGATCTCTTCGCCCCATGCGGTCAGGCCGGTGTCCACGGAGTCCAGACATCCGCTGCCCGCCCGGTTGACGTGGTTGTAGGTCGGCAGCAGCGTGCGGACTCCGAGGCCGGCGAGCGTGGCGAGATTGTTCAGGTCGTCGCCGACGGGCCCGGAGTCCTCCAGGTCGAATGCGACGGCGATCCGATCCTCGGAGGTGATGCGTTCGACGTCGTCGACGCCGGCCGCCAGTTCCAGGTCCGGGTGTGCGTCGACGCCCGCGCGGAAGTGCTCCAGCAGCGCGACGGAATCGACGAAGGACTGGGGTGAGTATCCGGCGTTCACGGAGATGAAGGCTCCACCGCGACGCCGGAAGCGGGTCAGCGGCTCGATCTCGGTGCCGACCTTCAGCGGAAGGCAGGCGTGCTGATCCCAGAGCAACTGCGTCATGACCAAGAATGATGCCGCAGAAGGGCGTCACCCGGACGACCGTCGTCCGCGTAGGGTCGACGGCATGGCGCGCGCAGCACGAACCACGGGCTCGTGGCTGGTGCGCACGATCGGCCTGGCCCCCCTCGTGTTGTCGCTCGCGGCGGCGGCACCTGCTCGGGCGGAGACACCGGCGCAGATGATCGTCGTCGACGCGCCGTCCGCCACCTCCGACAGCGGCACCCTCAGTGCCTACGAGCGGGTGGACGGCAGGTGGAAGAAAGTGCTCGGACCCACCCCGGCCACACTCGGCGAGCTGGGTGTCGGGCAGCCGGAGGACGACGTCTTCCGCACCCCGGTGGGAACCTTTCCCCTGGGCCAGGCCTTCGGGAGGCAGCCCAACCCAGGCACCCGGATGCCGTACTTCCAAGCCACCGACGAGGATTGGTGGGACGAAGACGTCGACTCACCCACCTACAACACCCACGTCCACGCCCCCGAGATCGACTCAGAGGACGCCGAGAACCTGTACGACTCCGGGGTGATGTACGACTACGCCGTGCTGATCGACCACAACCCGCAGCGCGTGCCCGGGCAGTCGGCCGGGATCTTCCTGCACGTGACCGACGGCGATCCGACGTGGGGTTGCGTGGCCATCGATCGCGACCAGATGAAGTCGGTGCTGCAGTGGCTCGACCCAACGGCCAACCCGCAGATCACCATTGGCGTCGACGTGGCCGAACCACGCTAGAGGGCGACGAGACCGTCGTGCGGGCGACCTTCGGTTCCTAGGAGTCATGCCGTGTAGGACAGGCAGGCCTGCGCCCCGTCGACGACGCCCTCGCGGAATGCGCGGGTTCGGTCGAATCCGGCGCCTTGGCGGTCGACGTCACCGTCGCCGCGGAACAACAGCAGGGCCTTGATGCCCTCGTCGAGATCACCCGGGGAGATGTGGAAGGTACTGGTCGCCTCGCGGTTGTAGAGGATGACGCTGGCGGTGTACGCCCCCGCCAGGCAGTCGGCACGCGCCGTGGAGGTCTTCTCGTCGGCGTCGTCACCCAGTCGGTTGAGAGCGGCGAGCCCCCACTGGGTCGCCAGCAACGTCGCGAACGCATAGTCCCCGCCCTCGGTGTAGATCGCCGGCATGGCGTCCGCGTCGTCCCATCCGACGTAATCGTCTGGCACGCAGTAGAACAACGCATAGCCCTCGGCGGACTGGCCGCCGCAGTCCGGCGGGCTGGACGGGTCGAATGGCTGCTGCGGAGCCAGCGGCTTCCAGGCCTCACCTTCGGTCAGCTCGGGATAGACCTGACTCCAGTAGTCCTCCAAGTCATAGGGCACACCGGTGGCGATCGTGTCGTAGGGCGCCTCGCCACCGGTCGCCTCGTCGGCGGCGTCGTTGAAGGGAAGCTCGAGCACGACCGGATCGCCGTCCCGGTAGCCCTTGCACTTCGCGACGCCGTTGTCGTATCCGTCCTGGAACGCGCTGACGCGGTCGAAGCCGCTGCCGTGCGCCGACGGATCCTGCACGTTGGTACCGGGACTGTCGCGTAGGTCGAGGATGCCCGCCAGCGCCTTGTCGAGATCGGCACTGTTGACCTCGAAGACCTTCTCGTCCTGAGCGTGCTTCGACCACCCCCCGGCGAAGCAGTCGGCCTGCAGTTCCGAACTGACCGTCATCTCGTTCTGGTCGAAGAATCCCGACCGCTGTTGCACGGCATGACCGAATTCGTGTGCCAGCACGATGGGAATGACGAAGTCGCCGTACTTCTTCTGCAGATCCGGCAGCAGACCCGTCGAATCCCATGCCACGGAGTCGTCGAGCTTGCAGTAGAAGGCGTTGCCCGCGACGTCGTCGTAGCTGGAGGCACAGGCGGGACCCGACTCGGAATCCGGGGTCAGTGCGTACAGGCCACCGTCGACGGGCTTGTAATCCTCGTCGTAGAGCTTGGGGAACTCATCAGCCCAGAAGCTCTGCAGATCGGCGATGGACGCGATGGCGAGCTTGTTCACCGGAGTGGAGGGGTCACCCTCGATCTTGACGTTGCTCGTGTCGGGCTTCTTCGCCGTGGGGCTCGAAGCGACGGGCGTCGAGCCACCGCCGCCACCACACCCTGCCAGCAGCAACACGACGGCACCCGTCGCCGACGCGGTCTTGATGGTGCGGAGAATTCCGTTGGTCATGGCGACGATGATCCGATCCGTGATTGGAGAGTCGTTGGATGATCCGTGACGGTCGTTCTGGCGCAGCGCATCGGCGGCCCGTTCAGGAGTAGCCGGCGTGCTCGACGGCCGCGTGCACCAAGAGCCACAGCGGCCAACTCGCCGTGGACTCGCGAACGGCGTCGACGTAGCCGAGCCAACGCCGCAACAGTCTGGCGAGCTCCTCGGGTTCCACGGAGGTGACCGCCAGCTGGCGCGCGACCAGCGTGAGCCGCGAGCCGTGGGCGTCGTAGATCTCCGCGTCGAGGTCGTGTGCGGTGACGACGTCGTCGAGGCTGCGGTAGAAGGTGCAGTCGGGCGGTGCGCTGAGGATGAACGGTGCCGTCGGACTCACTGCTCGCTCCCCACCCACCCAAGCTCAGCTGCCCAGACCCGCCGTGATCTTCTGGTCCTGCTTGCCGGCCACGTCGAGCACGAACTCCGGTGGGACGGGATCTTCTGCGGCACTATCGAATTCGAGGGTGACGAATGCCGACCCCTGGGTGAAGAGAAGGACGGTGACCGCCTTGGAGCCGTCCGGCGAGGCACCCGAGACCATCACCGAGTCAGAGCCCACCGACGCCGGAGCGGGGGTGCCGCCGACGACCGACGAGCCCAAGGCGGCCGTGGCGCCCTTCAGCGCAGTGGCCGCGCCCCCGGCGTCGGGCAGTACCAGGATGGTGTCGCCGATTTCGCGGGTGTCACCGCCGTTGGAGAAGACGGTGGCCACACCGGGCGCACCGTTGGGATTCACGGTGGGCTCCTGCGCGGTGAACGTGTCGCCGGGCGCCACGATGTCAGTCGCCGCGATGAGCAACTTTGCGTAGTCGGTCGAGGCCGCTGCCGTGGCGGAGGCGCTCGTCGTGGACGACGTGCTCGACGACGTGGCGGCAGACGCCGACGAGGACGACGACGACGACGAGCTGCCACCGCAGCCCGCGGTCAGCAGGGTCACGGCTGCGCCGACGGCTATCGCCGCCATGGGGGTGATCTTCATGCGCGTACTCCTTCGAGGTTCGTGGCACGCAGGCTCGGCGACCGTAGGGCTGCGGGATTGGAACGCCGTTGGAGGAGGCTCACGGCAAACAGGGCGTTCCGCTGGCAAATTCCTGAGAACAGGGGATGATCTTGTTCAAAGGTGACCGACGGAGGGGGCACGGGTCGCGTGGAGTATCGAATTCTCGGTCCGTTGGAGGTGCTGCGCGACGGACACCACCTCAACCTGGGTGGGCCGCGCCAACGGGCCGTCCTGGCTGCGCTGCTGGTGGCCGGTGGGCGCGCAGTGTCCGTGGACGCGCTGACCGAACAGGTGTGGGGCGCGCACGTACCGCCCAAGCCCTTGATCTCGCTGCGGTCCTACCTCACCAATCTCAGGCGTGTCCTCGGCGAGGACGCCGTGCAGCGATCCCAGGTTGGCTACCACCTCGACACCCGTGGCGACGTCGTCGACGCCGAGGAATTCGCCCGGTTGGTCGACGCGGGACGGCGCGCGCTCGAGGCCGGAGACAACGCGGCCGCCCGATCCGCGCTCGTCGACGGCCTTGGGTCGTGGCGCGGAACTCCGCTCGGCGAGTTCCACGACTTGGACTTCGCCACTCCGGAACGTCACCGCTTGGAGACCCTGCGCGTCGACGCGACGGAGACCTACTTCGAGGCCGCCCTGCGCATGGGCGAGAGTGCGGCCCTCGTCGAGGGCCTCGAGTGCGAACTGGCTGCCAATCCCCTGCGGGAAAGGCTCTGGGCACAGCTGATCCTGGCTCTGTACCGCTGTGGCCGGCGTACCGACGCACTGCGCGCGTACGGCAGGGTCCGCGACGTGCTCGACGCCGAACTCGGCGTGCTTCCCGGCGTGGAGCTGGAACGACTGGCCGCTGCCGTCGCCAACGAATCCGCGGCGCTGCAGTGGCGTTCACCCCTTCCCGGACGCGAGGTGGGACCCGCCCCCGAACGGGTCGGCGAACTTCACGGACGCTCCGCCGAGGTGCGCCGGATGAACAGTTCGCTGGCGGCCTCGGCGACCGGTCACGGTGGGGTCGTCGTGATTCGCGGTGAGAGCGGCATGGGCAAGACGGCCCTGGCCCGGCACGTGACCGAACTGGCCGTCCAGGCGGGGTTGGCGACGGTGTGGGCCGGCCACGCCGCAGAGCAACGTCGACCTCCGTCGTGGGCCTGGGCGCACGCGGTTCGCGGACTGGCCGGCCAGCTTCCCGTCGGGGAGCGGCACCCGAACGCCCCCCTGCCGCACTGGTGGAGCGGCGCGGCCGAGGGCGTCGGAGGCGACGACCCCTCCGGCGCTGCGGGATTCGACGCCATCGAGGCGACGACCTCGGCACTGACCGAGCTGGCCGCGGCCCGGCCGGCCGTGATCGTGCTGGACGACCTTCAGCGCGCCGACCGCTTCACCCACGAAGTGTTGGAGCACCTCGTCTCGGCGGCCCGGTGCACGCCCCTGCTGATCGTCGCGACGTGGCAGGACGGTGGCGCCGACGTCAGGAGCGCCCGAAGTTTCGAACGCATCGTCGGCCGTACCGACGTCGAGGTCGTCAAACTGCGCGGCCTCGACGTGCCCGCGACGGCGCGATTGATCGCCGACGCCACGGGTGTGACACCGGGCGACGGATTGGTGGCGAGCGTTCACGCCCGCACCGGGGGCAATCCGTTCTACGCTCGCGAGCTCGTCCGGCTCTTGGCCGACCACGGCCGTCTGGAGGACTTCGATTCGGGCATCGACGGCGGTGCCGACGTCCCAGAGGCCGTCAGCGGTGTCATCCGCCGGCGCATGTCCCGCCTGCCCCAGGCGACGAGGACACTGCTTCAGGTGGCTGCCGTCATCGGCACGGAGTTCTCGGCCACGCGGCTGGCGACCGTGACGGAGTCATCCGTCATCGAGGCGACGATCTCGCTCCTTCCGGCCTGCGAGGCCGGACTCATCGTCCGAGTACCAGCTCAGCAGAACGGCTTTCGGTTCAGTCACGGGCTCGTGCGTGATGCCGTCGCGGCCGAGACCACCGGCGTCGACCGGGAGGTTCTGCATGCAGACATCGCGCGGGCCTATGCCAAGGAGCTCGGAGAGACCGCGTCCCAGGACGCCATCGACGGCGCGCACCACGCGCGCGAGGCGGCCGCCGAACTCGACGCCGCCACCGCGCTGCTCTTGTTCGATCGAGCGCGAGCCGACGCCTGGTCGCGGTCGGCCTATCGCGAGGTGGCCGAGCTGGATCGCCACGCCCTCGCGGTCTGTGCCCGAATGCCAACCGGCAGCTACCGTTTCGACCGCGAGGTGAATCTGCAATTGCAACTGGCCTCCGTCGAGGCGGTGGTGAGCGGGCAGAGTTCGGCCAAGGTCCTGCACGACATGCGGCACTCCGCGAGCGCGGCCCACGAGGCACTCCAGTCGACGGCGGCGGTCGCGATGGGTTGTCTCGAGGCGTGCGGAACGGGTCGTCTTCACGATGCCGCAGTCCTCTCCGACAGCCTCGTCGAATTCTTCTCGGCCACCGGCGATCCGATCGCCGGGGCGGCCGGCTTCTACGTGCGCGCGTTCATTCGCTTCCTGCGTGGCACGCTCGACTCGGCGGTCGCGTCGGTTCGCGACTTGCAATCCGCGGTACCGCCCGTCGACCCGAAGATCTACGGCGCGTTGGCGTCCTTCGAGGTGCTCGCCTATGCGGTCGACGCGCACTGCAGCGCACTTCGCGGCGAGGTGGACGCAGCCCGGCACATCCTGGCTCGGGGGATCGCGCTCGGAAACGAGCGTGACGACGCCTTCGGCACGGTCGTACTTCGCGTCGCCGACATTCAGATGTCCGCGATGATCGGCGACCCCGACGGCGTGGCGTCGCGCGCAGCGGACGTCGTCACCCTGCTGACCGAACTCGGCATCGAACAGTTCATCGGCGGGGCCCGACTGATCCATGGCTGGGCCCAGGCCGTCGGCCTCGACTGCCGCGACACCGTCGACGAGATGCACGCCGCAATGGCCCTGCACGGCCAGGGCGGCCGCCGAGTCTTCTCGCCGCTGTACTACGCGTTGTTGTCCGACGCGACCGCAGCCCACCGCGACGTCGATGACGCGCGAGCGTGTCTCACCCAAGCCGAGCAGATCGCCGGCGCGACCGGCGAACACGTCTGGGACGCCCAGCTCTCGGCACGGCGTCTGCGTCTGGTCGCCCGAACGGTGCGCCGGTAGCGCCCGCCGTCGGCTCCAACCAGTTTCCAACCGCCGGCGGTCACGATGCCCGCATGACTTCACAGAATGGTTCCACCGCGAGCCGGTTGAGGATGCTTGCGGCGGCGGGCGCACTGGCGTTGATGGCAGTCGGCCTCGCCGGCTGCTCGAGCGGGCCGGGAGCGGTGGGCAAGGACGACGTGGGCAAGCAGGTGAGCGACAAGATGACCGACGCGTCGGGCAACAAGCCCGACTCGGTGACGTGCCCGGAGGACCTCAAGGCAGAGGTGGGCGCCCAGGTGAATTGTGCGATGAAGGTCAAGGACCAACCGTTCAACGTCAACGTGACCGTCACCTCGGTAGACGGGGACAAGGTCAACTTCGACATGGTCGAGACGGTCGACAAGGACGACGTCGCCAAGCAGATCAGCGACCAGCTCGCCCAGCAGGTGGGTGAGAAGCCCGAGAAGGTGACCTGCCCGGACAATCTCAAGGGCACCAAGGGTGCGACCTTGGACTGTGAGCTGACCGACCAGGGCCAGACCTACGGCGTGACGGTGACGGTGACCGACGTGCAGGACGGTGGCGACGTCCTCTTCGACTTCAAGGTCGACGAACAGCCGAAGTGAGCCCAGGTGCGTCGTCGCACCGCGGGCCGGTCGTCGACGTCACACTCGTGGCGGAACGGTGACGGTTTCCGACGTCTCGGACCGCCCGCACGTTCCCCCGGCCGTCGAGATCGGCCGGCGGACGACGTCGACGTCTCGAAGTCGACGTCTCGCCGCCCGTAGATCGGCTCGACGGCGTGACGCATCGAATCTCGTTGCAGGAGACGAGTTTTCGCGTCGAGGCCGAGGCTGGCCCGACTCGATCGGCCGGCGCTTGCCAGCGCGCCGCCCACCGCCGTCGACGGTCGGCGTTCCGGCCCGTATCAGGTGTCTCGACCGTTCGGCGTCCGACGAACCATTCAGCTGGTAGGGCTACGTTCCGGGACGTGAATCGACGCCCAACCGCGTCGGCGTCGGTCGTAGGAAGGTGGCGTCGCATGAGTACTGCCCGGACGCAGGTGGCGAAGAAGCCCGACAACCTACTGGACTTCGTCGATCAGGCGTTGTTCCTCGGGTTGCGGGCGACCGGTCAGTCCGCGGTGACGCAGATCGTCTGGGTGTACGAACACGAGATCGACCTGGACGGGGTCCGGCACTTTCACCGGAACATGGGCTACGGCATGGCTGGCCGGCTCGTCGAACCGTCGATCCTGCCCTTCGGGCGGCACCGCTGGGTCACCTCGCTGGGGCCGGCGGCACCCCTGCGCATTGCGCCTGCGCCGCGGCCTCGCGCGGAGCTCAGCGACTGGATCGACGACTGTGCACGCCAGCCGATCGACCCTCAGTTCGGGCCGTCCTGGCACATGAGCGTCCTGCCGATGACCGACGGTGCCACGGCCGTGAGCCTGGTGGGCTCGCACTGCGTGGCCGACGGAGGCGGCGCCCTGCTGACCGTCTACGAAGCCGTCATGGGCGCCCGCCGGAATCTGGGCTATCCACCACCGCGTAGCCGACGCCGGCTCCAAGCGGTCGCAGCCGATCTGCGCCAGTTCGTGCGCGACGTTCCCGAAGTCGTGCGCACGCTGGTGGCCGCCGTCCGCTTCCTATGGCGGCAGCGGAACAGGTCGGCGGCACCGAACCCGACCGCGCCGAGCACGCTGGACCACGCCCAGGCCGACGTCTCGATAACGGCACCCGCCGTCGCGGTGATCATTCCGATCGAGCAGTGGGACGCGCGGTCGGCCGACCTCGGCGGAAACAGCCACGCGCTGCTCGCCGCGCTATGCGCCAGGTTGGCCGTGCACCAGGGACGCGCCCTGGCCGACGACGGCACGGTGGGCCTCATCGTCCCGATCAACGACCGCACGCTGGAGGACACCCGAGCCAATGCGGTGAATCTCGCCTACGTGCGCGTCGACCCCGACCACGTGACGACCGATCTGGGTGAGACGCGCACGGCGATCCGAGAGGCGCTGAAGGTCATGCGCGAGACTCCCGACGAGGCTCTCGCCCTCTTGCCCTTGACGCCGTTCGTCCCCAAGGCCGCCGTGAGACGCACCGCCGATCTGGCATTCGGGTTCACCTCCGAGCCGGTGTCGTGCTCCAACGTCGGCGACCTCCCCGACGACGTCACCCGCGTCGATGGCTCGCCCGCCGAACTGGTGGTCATGCGCGGAGTCGACCAGCACGTCTCGCGCCGGGTGCTGGAGGAGCGCCGCGGCCTCCTCACCGTCGTCTCCGGCCGGCTGGCCGGGAAGGTCAGCATGACCGTCGTGGGGTATCAGCCCGGCACACCCAACACCAAGGAGTGGCTGCGCACGTCGATTTGCGCGGCCCTCGACGAGCTGGGGCTCACCGGCACGCTGGTGTGACTCCGCGGCCCGCGGGCGTCGGCCAACCGGGCGAAGCGCTTGCCTCCGGTGGACACTGGACGTCCGCACCCACCGTGCCCACTCCGCGACCGTTGCGGCCATGACCCGAGTGTCCGTCGTCGGTCGCAGAGGCAAGACAGGAGTCCGATGACCCAGAAGGCCGTCCCGGTCCTCTACCAACACATGACGTGGCCGGAGATCGCCGCCGCGGCCGAGGCCGGGGTGCCGGTGGTGGTTCCCGTTGGAGCCACCGAACAGCACGGACATCACCTTCCCGTCTGCACCGACTGGGTGTTGCCCGAACGGATCCTGGTCGAAGCGGCACGGCAGCGCGACCTCGTAGTCGGCCCGTTCATCCCGTTCGGCTACCGCAGCCGGCCGGGCAGCGGTGGCGGACAACACTTCCCGGGCACTGTGTCGCTGCGCGCCACCACGCTCATCAGCGTATTGGAGGACGTCCTCGACGAGCTCGTACGCAGCGGTTTCCGCAACATCGTCCTGTACAACTGGCACTTCGAGAACAGCGGTTTCGTCTACGAACCCGCCTTCCTCGTCAGCGAGCGGCACCCCGAGGTCAAGATCGTCGTCATCGAGGACGTCAATCCCGACTACACACCGGAGCGCCGCGAGCTCCTCTGGCCGGATGCCTTCCCGGGACTGGCTCTCGAACATGCCGCCGTCATCGAGACCTCGCTGTGGCTCCACCACCAACCCGACATGGTGCACAGGGATCGGATCGCCCCGGACCAGCCAGAGCGAGTGGTCGACCACGACGTCCTGCCCATCGACACCCGCCTGTCGACGGCGAGCGGCGCCCTCTCCTCCCCCGTACCCGCCAGCGCCGAGAAGGGCCGCGTCCTGACCGAGTGGTTCGTCGAACGTGTGCTGCGAGTCCTCGACGAGGAGTTCCCCCGAGAGGGCGCCGAACGATGAGTGAGTCCACGCCGATCGGGGCGGTGCCGGCCATCGAGGTTCCCCGCTACGCGGGCAAGGGCACCTTCGCCCGGATCGCCGACATCCACGAGGTCAGCGATTTCGACGTCGCCATCCTGGGCGTGCCGTTCGACGGCGGCACCTCCTATCGACCAGGGGCGCGGTTCGGCCCCATGGCGGTCCGACAGGCCGCCCGCACGCTACGGCCCGGGTATCACGTCGAATTGGGCGTCGCCCCCTTGGAGGTGGTGCAGATCGTCGACGCGGGTGACGTCACCGTGACGCCCTTCGACATCGACGAGGCGTGCCGCCAAATTCAGCGGCACGCCGCGGAGCTTCTGGGCGACGGCGGTCGCAGGATCGTCTCGATCGGCGGTGACCACACCATCGCGTTGCCGAATCTGCGGGCTCTGAACGCCGTGCACGGTCCGGTGGCCCTGGTGCACTTCGACGCTCACCTCGACACGTGGAACACCTACTTCAACGCCCCGGTGACGCATGGCACCATCTTTCGGCGCGCCTTCGAGGAGGGCTTGCTGATCGAGGACCATTCGATTCACATCGGGATCCGCGGGCCGATCTACGACCGTGCCGACCTCGACGACGACGCCGCCATGGGGTTCCGGATCATCCGCGCCGGCGACCTCGACGTGATGGGGATCAACGCCGCCGTGGACGTGATCCGGCGCCGGGTGGGCGACGAGCCCGTCTACCTGTCGGTGGACATCGACGTCCTCGATCCGGCGTTCGCGCCCGGCACGGGGACACCGGAGTCGGGTGGGTTGACGGCACGCGAGCTGCTCCGGATGTTGCGCCGGTTGACCGGGATGAACCTCGTCGGCGCAGACGTCGTCGAGGTGGCCCCGGCCTACGACCACGCGGAGATCACCTCGATCGCCGCCGCGACCGTCGTCTTCGACATGGTGTCGCTGATGGTCGCGCGCTGAGACAGATGTCGCGACCCGCGTTCGTCACGACGGCGGTCGTCGTGGCCGTGATGGATGCCTTCTTCGTGCTCGACGTCGGACTCGGAATGGATCCGGACCGTTGAATACGCTCGACCAATGTTCGAGTTGACCGACGAATTCCTGTCACCGAAGACCGGAACCATCCGGTGCTGGCCCGCCGCGGCAGGTGAGCCCCGGGCCGGCACCTGGTCGATCGACATCCCGATCGACGCGTTCTCCGCCGACGACCCCGCCGATCCCACCACCTACCGCCTTGGCGTCGCCGGCCCCGAGATCGTCCACACGCGCCTGCGGCTCGACTTCATCTCCCTACCCGCTGCGCACCTCGCCGAACTGGGTGGTCGCAGCTTCGCGTTCCCAGTCAACCCAGAGGACGGCTACATCGACGGATCGATCTACCTCGGGCAGGCACACAATCCCGTCGACGTGACCGAGATCGACTTCGGAAGCATCCTCGAGGCTGGGATCACCGCGAGACTGTGCGCGAGTTTCGACTTCACGCAGGAGCACGTCGAGATCGCCAATCGCAGCGCCATTCTCACCGTCGCGCTACGCGAGGACGGCACCGAGACGGGACAGCACGTCTATCCGTGACCGTCACCCCGCATGCGACCGCTGCCGACGACGAGGATTGTGCGTTCGGCCCAAGCGTTCAGCGGTATTGTTCGGCTATTCCCGGGAGATGTCGGCACGGACCCTTCGGCCAGACACAAAAGGTCACGACCTCTTTCGAGATCGTGACCTTTGTGGTCGCAGTTCGTAGAACCGCTCATTGTGGGCGAAGGGGGACTTGAACCCCCACGTCCCGAAGGACACTGGCACCTGAAGCCAGCGCGTCTGCCATTCCGCCACTCGCCCCAACAACCGGGTGAGACTATCACGCACTCGCACGGGTCTCCCAACCGTGCACTTCGGCCACGGTGAGCCGAGCCGGACGTCTCTGACCAGCCTCGATCCGATTGCGGGTAACTCTCGGTCACGTCATGAGGCCCTTGGCCGATACCATGCCAAGGAGAATCGACACCCGCGACACGCAGGTTCTGCACTGCGTCGCGCGCGGCCGTCACGACGAACAGCGAGGCAGGCGGTGACATGGGACTGGTCGACCGCTTCGAGCGCAAGCTCGAGGCAACCGTCGGTGACACCTTCGCGCGGGTCTTCGGCGGCAGCATCGTCCCGCAGGAGGTCGAGGCCATTCTCCAGCGCGAAGCCGACGCCGGTGCGCGCGAAGTCGGCGGCCGCAGGATTTTGGCCCCAAACGACTACGTCATTACCCTCAGTGCATCCGACTTTCACGAGGTCCGCGCCGACCCCGACCTCACACCGACGACATTCGCCCGATACCTGGAGGGATACATCCGTGACCAAGGGTGGCAAACGTATGGTGATGTGGTCGTTGGATTCGAGGCGTCACCGCAGTTGCACACCGGCCAGTTTCGCACCCGTGGAACGGTCAACCCAGACTCGACCAGCGGCACAAGCGCACCTGCACCCCCAGACCCTGCCCGTGCTCACACCGCAGAACCAGGAGTTCCACCGATGACCGACAACCCGAGTTACCGCGGCGGCGGCCAGGGACCAGCGCAGCCTGGCGACGACTACTACGAGTACGGCCGTCAGGGCGAGGAGCCTCGCGCGCCGTACCCGCCCGCCCCCGAGGGCGGCTACCCGGCAGCCCCCGCCGGCGCTCAGCCCGCCAGCGGCTACCCCGAACAGGGTGGTTACGACCGCGGCGGTTACCCGGACCAGGGTTACCCGCCGCCCAACTACGACCAGCGGTCCCCCGCCGGTTACGGCCCGCCGGCCAATCCCCCTGCCGGTTACCCCGACCAGGCTTACCGTCAGCCGCCGCCCCCGTACGGACCTCCGGCAGGTGCGCCGGGCGGCTACGGCGAATCCGGCGGATACGACTACGGGCGTCCGCCGGCTCCCCGCGGTGACGAGTACGGCCGTCCGGCCGAGCCGCCGCGCCCGTCCTACCCGGACCAGGGTGGTTACCCCGATCAGGGTGGCTACGGCGACCAGGGTGGTTACCCGGATCAGGGCGGTTACCCCGACCAGGGTGGCTACGGCCCCCAGGGCTACGGCCGCCCGGAACAGGGCGGCTACGGCTCGCAGGCCGACTACGGCCGCTACGGCGACCAGGGCGCCCCGGCGGGGTACGCCGATCCCGGTTACGGCCAGCCGGCCGACGGTGGTTACGGCCAGTCCGGCTACGACTACGGGCAGCCCCCGGTCGCCGCGCCGGTGGCCGGTTACGGCGCGGGTGGCGGCTACGGTTCCGCCGGGGCGACGGTGACGCTGCAGCTCGACGACGGCAGCGGTCGCACCTACCAGCTCCGCGAGGGCGCCAATGTCATCGGACGTGGCCAGGATGCCCAGTTCCGCCTGCCGGACACCGGTGTGTCACGTCGCCACCTGGAGATCCGCTGGGACGGCCAGGTCGCCCTGCTGTCGGACCTGAACTCCACCAACGGCACCACGGTCAACAACGCACCGGTTCAGGAGTGGCAGTTGGCCGACGGCGACACCATCCGTCTGGGCCATTCCGAGATCATCGTCCGCGTTCACTGAGCGCACTGGCTGGTGACGGCGCGAGGGCAACGCCATGCTCCGACCTCGCATCCCTCGGCGGCCCAAGTATCGTGACGTTGCCGACGGCGGCTGAGGCAGCCCGTGGTCGGTTGCGACGCTGCCCGGGAAACGGTGCGGTGACGCCGAGGCGGCGACATCGGGACGGTGACGGAGAGGACGTCAGATGCAGGGGATAGTGCTGCAGCTGACGCGCGTCGGTTTCCTGTTGCTGCTCTGGCTGTTCATCTGGTCCGTGCTGCGGATCCTGCGGACCGACATCTACGCGCCGACCGGCGCGGTCATGGTCAAGCGTGGGCTGGCCCTGCGCGGGACGTTGCTGCCCAGCCGCGGCCAACGCCGCAACACGCCCCGGCAGCTGGTGGTCACCGAAGGGGCGTTGGCGGGCACGCGGATTCAGCTGGGTGCCCAACCGGTGCTGATCGGACGGGCCGACGACTCGACGCTGGTGCTGACCGACGACTATTCGTCGACACGGCACGCGAGGCTGTCTCCACGAGGGTCCGAATGGTACGTCGAGGACCTAGGATCGACCAACGGTACATACCTTGACAGGGCGAAGGTGACGACGGCGGTAAGGGTTCCGATGGGCACGCCGGTGCGGATCGGCAAGACCGTGATCGAGTTGCGCCCATGAGTCTCGTCCTGCGGTACGCCGCGCGCAGCGACCGCGGCCTGGTGCGCGCCAACAACGAGGACTCGGTATACGCCGGCGCGCGCCTGCTTGCGCTCGCCGACGGCATGGGTGGGCACGCCGCAGGTGAAGTTGCCTCTCAGCTCGTGATCGCGGCCCTGGCCCACCTCGACGACGACGAACCGGGGGGTGACCTCCTCAGCCAACTGAACTCCGCGGTCCACGAGGGCAACTCGGCGATCGCGGCACACGTCGAAGCCGATCCCGACCTCGAGGGCATGGGCACGACGCTCACGGCAATCCTGTTCGCCGGCAACCGACTTGGTCTGGTTCACGTCGGCGACTCCCGCGGCTACCTGCTTCGCGACGGCGAGCTGACCCAGATCACCAAGGACGACACCTTCGTCCAGACCCTCGTCGACGAGGGCCGCATCACCGCCGAGGAAGCCCACAGCCACCCGCAACGATCGCTGATCATGCGGGCGCTGACCGGTCACGAGGTAGAGCCCACCCTGACGGTGCGCGAGGCGCATGCCGGTGACCGCTACCTGCTGTGCTCCGACGGCCTCTCCGATCCCGTCAGCCACGACACCATCCTCGACGCCCTCCAAATTCCCGACGTCACGGAGAGTGCCGACCGGCTCATCGAAATGGCGCTGCGCGGCGGCGGTCCCGACAACGTGACCGTGGTCGTGGCGGACGTCGTCGACTACGAATACGGCCAGACCCAACCGATTCTCGCGGGCGCAGTCTCCGGGGTCGACGACCAGAGCGCGCCGCCCAACACCGCGGCCGGGCGGGCATCGGCCTTCAACCCCAAGCGCGTCGCCGCCGCGGCCAACCGTGCCCCCGTCGAACCCGTCGCGCCGGTCAAGAAGCCGCGCTCGCGCCGCACGATGATCTTCGTCGCGCTGCTGCTGCTGGTGCTGGTTCTCGCCGGACTTGCGGTGGGCCGCACCGTGATTCAAAACAACTACTACGTCGCCGAGCGCGACGGCTCGGTCTACATCATGCGAGGCGTGCAGGGCAGCGTGGCCGGAATGTCGCTGCAGGAGACGTTCCAGATCGCCTGCCTGGACTCGCGCAACTCGATCACCAACATCGGCGTCGACGACAACCGCGGCAGCTGCAAGCCCCTTCAGGTCGCCGACCTGCGAGAGTCAGAGCGCGCCCAGGTGACCGCCGGCCTGCCCGGGGGCACCCTGGACGAGGCCATCCGTCAGCTCCGGGAACTGGCCCAGTCCTCGGTGCTGCCGATCTGCGTACCCGCCTCGGCGCGCACGACGACCTCCACGCCGCCGCCCAGCCCGACTCCGCCCCCTCCCCCGGCGACGACGTCCGGCACCCCGACCTCCCCGTCGACGTCGGCCGCGCCGCCGCCGGTGAGCACCACCGCGGGCAGTCCCGCCCTGGAGGCGACTCCCACGGTCACCGCTCCGCCGTCACCCACCCCGACTGCCACGGCCCTTCCGCCTCCGCCACAGAAGCCGGGCACCGACTGCCGGACCGCGTCATGAGCACGCAGCCGCAGGCGCCGGTGACCGTCGTGCCCCCGCTGCCCAACCGGCGCAACTCCGAATTGCTGCTGCTCGGGTTCGCGGCACTGATCACCACCGTCGCGCTGCTGATCGTCGAGGCCAACCAGGAGCAGGGACTGCGCTGGGACCTCGCGCAGTACATCCTGGGTTACCTCGCACTGTTCGCCGCCGCACACGTGGCCGTCCGCCGCTTTGCGCCCTATGCCGATCCGCTGCTGCTCCCGGTGGTGGCTCTGCTGAATGGCTTGGGACTGGTAATGATTCACCGTCTCGACCTCGCCGAGGGGGCAATCGGCGCAGGCGGTGACCGCGGCCCCAGTGCCAACCAGCAGATGCTGTGGACGCTGGTCGGGGTCATCGCCTTTTGCCTCGTCGTCGGATTTCTGACCGACCACCGCATGCTGGCCCGGTACGGCTACGTGTGCGGACTGACGGGCCTCGTCCTGCTGCTGATCCCCGCCATCCTGCCCAGCTCGATGTCGGAGGAGAACGGCGCCAAGATCTGGATTCGCTTTCAGGGCTTCTCGATTCAGCCCGCCGAGATCTCCAAGATCTTGCTGCTGATCTTCTTCGCCTCCGTTCTGGTGTCCAAGCGCAGCCTGTTCACCAGTGCCGGAAAGCACTTCCTCGGAATGAACCTGCCCCGGCCCCGAGACCTCGCCCCGCTGCTGGCGGCCTGGATCGCATCGGTCGGCGTCATGGTCTTCGAGAAGGACCTCGGCACGTCACTGCTGCTGTACGCCTCCTTCCTCGTCATCGTCTACATCGCGACCGACCGGATCAGCTGGGTTCTGTTGGGGCTGTTGCTGTTCGCCGCGGGAAGCGTGGTGGCCTACCACGCCTTCGGCCACGTCCGCGTACGCGTGGAGACCTGGCTGGATCCGTTCGCCGACCCCGACGGTGCCGGCTACCAGATGGTGCAATCGCTGTTCAGCTTCGCCACGGGTGGCATCTTCGGCACCGGGTTGGGCAACGGGCAGCCTGGCACCGTGCCCGCCGCGTCGACGGACTTCATCATCGCCGCGATCGGTGAGGAGCTCGGCCTCGTCGGCTTCGCGGGCGTCCTGATGCTCTACACCATCCTGGTGATCCGCGGCCTGCGCACGGCCGTCGCCGTTCGCGACAGCTTCGGCAAGCTGCTGGCCGCCGGGCTGGCCTCGACGCTGGCCATCCAGCTGTTCATCGTCGTCGGCGGCGTCACCAAGCTGATCCCCCTGACCGGCCTGACCACGCCGTGGCTGTCCTACGGCGGGTCGTCGCTGATCGCCAACTACGTGCTGCTGGCCATCTTGATCTGCATCTCGCATTCGGCCCGTCGTCCGCTGGACGCCAAGGCCCCCAATGCCACCCCGATCGCGTCGGCGCGCACGGAGGTGATCGGGCGGGTATGAACACCTCACTGCGACGCGTCTCGATCGCGATCATGGGTCTGATCGTGCTGCTGTTGGCCAACGCCACACTGACACAAGTGTTTCGGGCCGACGGGCTGCGCTCGGACCCACGCAACCAGCGCGTGCTCCTCGACGAGTACTCCCGCCAGCGGGGGCAGATCTCCGCCGGCGGGCAGCTGCTCGCCTATTCGACCTCGACCGACGGGCACTTCCGCTTCCTGCGGGTGTACCCGAACCCGCAGGCGTACGCCCCGGTGACCGGCTTCTACTCGCTGCTGTACTCCAGCACCGGGCTCGAGCGCGCCGAGGACACCGTGCTCAACGGTTCCGACGAGCGGCTCTTCGGCCGTCGTCTCGCCGACTTCTTCACAGGCCGCGATCCTCGCGGCGGGAACGTCGCCACGACCATCAATCCTCAGGTACAGCAAGCCGCCTGGGATGCCATGCAGAAGGGGTGCAACGGCGGCCCATGCAAGGGTTCGGTCGTGGCATTGGAGCCGTCCACCGGAAAGATCCTCGGGATGGTCTCGTCACCGTCGTACGACCCAAACCTGTTGGCGTCCCATGACGGCAACGTGCAGTCCCAGTCCTGGCAGCAGCTGCGGGACGACCCCGATTCACCGTTGGTCAACCGGGCCATCTCCGAGACCTACCCGCCCGGGTCGACGTTCAAGGTCATCACCACCGCCGCGGCGCTGGCCAACGGCGCCAACCCGGACACCCAGGTGACCGCGGCGTCGCGAATTCCGTTGCCCGACAGCACCGCAACGCTGGAGAATTACGGCGGCGCGTCGTGCGGCAACGACCCCACCACCACGCTGCGCATCGCCTTCGCCAAGTCGTGCAACACCGCCTTCGTCGACCTCGGCATTCGCACCGGGGTCGACGCGCTGCGCAGCACCGCCCAGGCGTTCGGACTCGACACCGCTCCCCCACCCATTCCCCTGCAGGTGGCGGCGTCGACCGTCGGGCCCATCGGCGACCAAGCCGCACTGGGAATGTCGAGCATCGGGCAGAAGGACGTCGCCCTGACCCCCCTGCAGAACGCGATGATCGCCGCGACCGTCGCCAACGGCGGCGTGACGATGCAGCCGTATCTGGTGGAGGACCTCAAGGGACCCGACCTCACCAGCATCGGCTCGACGAGTCCCCACGAACTTCGACGAGCGGTGTCCCCCCAGGTCGCCACTACACTGACTGACCTAATGATCGGCGCGGAGCAGGCCACCCAGCAGTCGGGGTCCATCGCAGGCGTGCAGATCGCCTCCAAGACCGGTACGGCCGAACACGGATCGGACCCGCGCAACACCCCACCACACGCCTGGTACATCGCGTTCGCCCCGGCCAAGGCGCCCAAGGTGGCCGTCGCGGTCCTGGTCGAGAATGGCGGGGACAGATTGTCTGCAACCGGTGGGGCACTCGCCGCGCCGATCGGCCGGGCGACCATCGCCGCGGCCTTGCGGGAGGGATCATGACCGCGCGCGTCGGAGTGACGCTGTCCGACCGCTACCGTCTTCAGCGACTCATCGCCACGGGCGGCATGGGTCAGGTGTGGGAGGCGCTGGACACCCGGCTCGGACGCCAGGTGGCCATCAAGGTGCTCAAGGCCGAGTTCTCGACCGACCCGGAGTTCGTCGAGCGCTTCCGCGCCGAGGCCCGCATCGTTGCCATGCTGAACCACCCCGGCATCGCCAGTGTCTACGACTACGGCGAAACCGAACTCGACGACGCCGGCCGCACCGCCTACCTGGTGATGGAGATGGTCACCGGCGAGCCGCTGAACTCCGTGCTCAAGCGCACCGGCCGGCTGTCGCTGCGCCACTCGCTGGACATGCTGGAGCAGACCGGGCGGGCGCTGCAGGTCGCGCACACCGCCGGGCTCGTGCACCGCGACGTCAAGCCCGGCAACATCCTGATCACCCCGACCGGGCAGGTGAAGCTCACCGACTTCGGCATCGCGAAGGCCGTCGATGCCGCACCGGTGACGCAGACCGGCATGGTGATGGGCACCGCGCAGTACATCGCCCCCGAGCAGGCGCTGGGCCGCGACGCCACCCCCGCCAGTGACGTCTACTCGTTGGGCGTGGTCGGCTACGAGTCCGTGGCCGGCCGACGCCCGTTCATCGGGGAGGGTGCCCTGACGGTCGCCATGAAGCACATCAAGGAGCAGCCGGCACCGTTGCCGGCCGACATCCCACCCAACGTCCGGGAACTCATCGAGATCAGCCTCCTGAAGGAACCCGGCCAGCGGTACCGCACGGGCGGCGCGTTCGCCGACGCGGTGGCCGCCGTGCGGGCCGGGCGCCGCCCTCCGAGGCCCAACCACGCCCCCTCCATCGGCCGGGCCACCCCGGCCGCCATCCCGTCGTCGACGGCCCAGACCCGCGCCGTTCCCGACTATGGCCGTCCACCGACGGCCAACGTCCGCACCCGACCGCCGACCGGCAGCCACCGGACGCCACCCCCGAAGCGCACCTTCTCCCCCGGCCAGCGCGCGTTGCTGTGGGCGGCCGGCGTGCTCGGCGCCTTGGCGATCATCATTGCGATCCTCATGGTCTTGAACGTCCAGGACCGAAACGACAAGAAGACCACCCCGTCCACCGAGACCAGCACCACGGTGGTGTCCGTTCCCCCACCGACACCGGGGGCCATGCCCAGTCCCGGTGACGCCGGATGGTCTCCGCCGCCTATGGCAGAACAGATGTCTCGATGACCACCCCGCAGCACTTGTCCGACCGCTATGAGCTGGGGGAGATCCTCGGGTTTGGCGGCATGTCCGAAGTCCACCTCGCCCGCGACGTACGGCTGCACCGCGACGTCGCGGTCAAGGTGCTGCGCGCGGACCTCGCGCGCGACCCCAGCTTCTACCTCCGGTTTCGGCGGGAGGCGCAGAACGCCGCCGCGCTGAACCACCCTGCGATCGTCGCGGTCTACGACACCGGTGAGGCCGAAACGGCCACTGGCCCACTGCCATACATCGTCATGGAGTACGTCGAGGGCGTCACGCTGCGCGACATCGTGCACAACGACGGCCCGCTCGAACCGCGGCGCGCCATCGAGATCATCGCCGACGCCTGTCAGGCGCTGAACTTCAGCCATCAGCACGGCATCATCCACCGAGACGTCAAGCCCGCCAACATCATGATGAGCAAGTCCGGCGCGGTGAAGGTGATGGACTTCGGCATCGCCCGCGCGTTGCACGACGGCGGCGTCAGCGTCACCCAGACCGCGGCGGTCATCGGCACCGCACAGTACCTGTCCCCCGAGCAGGCCCGCGGCGAGACCGTCGACGCCCGCTCCGACGTGTACTCGCTGGGCTGCGTCCTGTACGAATTGCTCACGGGCGAGCCACCTTTCGTGGGTGACTCCCCCGTCGCCGTGGCCTACCAGCACGTGCGGGAGGACGCAGTTCCGCCATCGGAGCGCAACCCGGACCTGTCACCCGACCTCGACGCCGTGGTGCTCAAGGCGCTGGCCAAGAACCCCGACAACCGCTATCAGAGCGCCGGCGAGATGCGCACCGACCTGATCCGCGTGCACAGCGGTGAGACTCCCGAGGCGCCCAGGGTGTTCACCGACGCCGAACGCACCTCCCTGCTGTCGGCCGGACCGGTCCTTGGCCGCCACCAGCAGCCGACCGAGAACATTCCGGCCCACCAGCCGCGCTACGTGCCCAAGGAGCGCAACCCCGCCATCGGGCGGTGGTTCGCCATCGTCGCGGTGCTCGCGGTGCTCACCGTCGCGGTGACGGTGCTGTTGAACTTCGTCGGCGGCAACCCGCGCGACGTCCAGATTCCCGACCTGCGCGGCCAGAAGTACGACGAGGCCGTCGTGTCGCTGCAAAACCTCGGGTTCAAGACGGTCAGAAGTCAGCAGCCCGATTCCGACGTGCCCGTCGGCGACGTGATCAGCACCGATCCGGCAGCGAACACCGCCGCCGCCCGCGACGACCAGATCACCATCAACGTGTCGACGGGCCCGCAGCAGGCCGAGGTGCCGGACTGCTCGCCGAACCTCACCTATGCCCAGTGCGCGAGCAAGCTCAAGGCCGCCGGTTTCGAGAAGGTTCGGCAGAGCACGTCGAGCAACCTGGTGGTGCCCAAGGACGTCGTGATCGGCACCAACCCGCCCGCGAACCAGACCTCGGCGATCACCAACGAGATCATCATCGTGGTCAGTTCGGGTCCCGACACCAAACCGGTGCCCGACGTCAACGGCCGCACGGTCGACGAGGCCACCGCCATCATCACCGCAAGCGGCTTCACCAAGCCGCCGATCCCCGTCGAGGTCGACGGGCTGGCCAGCACCAAGGGCCAGGTGCTGGGCACCTTGCCGCCGGCGAACACCCCCGACGTACCGGTGGACACCCCCATCCAGTTGCAGGTCTCCCGCGGCAACCAGTTCACGATGCCGCCGCTGCTGGGCCAGTTCTGGGTGGACGCCGAGCCGCTTCTGCGGTCGATGGGGTGGACCGGCGAACTGAACAAGCTGCCCAACGCCCAGAACAGTGGCTATCCCACCAACTCGGTGGCCACCGTGAGCCCCGCGGCGGGCACGCCGTTGAAGTTCGGCGACTCGGTCACGATCAGCTTCGCGCAGTAGCCGTCCGCACCGTGTCGGCGACCTCGCGCTCGAGCGTGCTCACCAACGCCTCGTCGAGCGGCTGACCACACACGGCAAGCCAGTTGGCGAGCATCCGGTGTCCGCCTTCGGTGAGGATCGACTCGGGGTGGAATTGCACGCCGTGTATCGGTAGCTCGACGTGCTGTACGCCCATCACCACGCCACCCGACGTCCGCGCCGTGACGTCCAGCTCCGAGGGCATCGTGTCGGGCAGGATCGTCAGCGAGTGGTACCGCGTCGCGGTGAACGGGTCCGGAAGTCCCTTCAGCACACCGACATCGGCGTGGTTGACGCTGCTGGTCTTGCCGTGCAGAAGCTCCGGCGCGCGATCCACCGTGCCGCCGAAGGCCACGCCGATCGCCTGGTGCCCTAGGCACACGCCGAGCAGCGGCGTCGCGGCGGCCGCGCTGGCCCGCACCAGGGGAATCGAGGCACCGGCGCGTTCCGGGGTGCCGGGCCCCGGGCTGAGCAGGATGCCGTCGAAGTCCTCGGCGACCTTCGCGACGTCGGCGTCGGTGGCCAGGCGCGGATCGTCGTTGCGCCACACGTCGGCGTGCACGCCCAGCTGTCCGAGGTACTGGACGAGGTTGAAGACGAAGCTGTCGTAGTTGTCGACGACGAGGACGCGCATCCGCCCAGGTTACTGGGCTGCGAAGCGGAATCAGTAGCCGAGGGGACCGGCCGGCTTGGCGTAGCGCATCCGCACCGCCGGGGGATGGGCGGCGACCTTGGCGTCGCTCTGGCGCTCCTCGGTGTAGCCGAGCCCGAACCGCAGCACGTAGCGCTTGTAGAGCTCGATCATCGGTGAGGCCGCCAACGCCGCCTGGATCGCCGAGGCGTCGCCGATCGCGGTGACCACGTACGGCGGGCTGTACGTGCGCCCGTTCAGCAGCAGGGTGTTGCCGACGCACAGGGGTGCCGACGTCGCGATGATCCGCTGGTCCTGCATCTGAATGGCCTCGGCCCCGGCGCTCCACATCGCGTTCAGCACCGCCTCGATGTCCTGCTGGTGGACGACGAGGTCGTCGGCGGAGGCGTCCCCCGGGAACCGGCCCTCGGCGTCGCGCTGCGCGTCGTTGAGCGTGACCACCACACCGGGGCCGTGCTCGGCCTCCAGACCGGCGCCGGCCGACAGCGCGTCGGCCCGCCCCGTGATGGCCGCCAGGGCGGCCGAGGCCGACGGGCTGCCGCCGTGATGGTTGTCGACCTCGTCGACGAGCCGTTCGCGCTGTGCGGACAATCCGTCGACCGACGCCTGCGCGTCGCGCACCAGGTCGACGAGCCGAGGGGCGTCGCTGCGGCGAATCTCGTTGCCGCCGGAGACGGTGTGGGTGGTGGCCAACAACAGACCGGCGCACAGGCAGACCACGGGCACGCCGTATCGCCAGGGGGACCGGCCCGCTCGAGCCATCGTTTCTCCTCCTCGCACCGTGCTGAGTTAGGCTCTGGGTTGCATCCGCTCCATCGTCGCACCGCTTAGCCCGCGTGGCGCCAACTGCCCGAAGGTAACCATGCCCAAGTCCAAGGTTCGCAAGAAGAACGACTTCACGATCAGCCCCGTCAGCCGGACGCCGGTCAAGGTGAAGGTCGGCCCGTCGAGCGTGTGGTTCGTGGTGTTGTTCGTCGGTCTGATGCTGATCGGCTTGATCTGGTTGTTGGTCTTCCAACTCGCGGCGACCAACCCGGTGGATGCCCCCAGCTTCCTGTCGTGGATGGCCAATCTGGCGCAGTGGAACTACGCAATTGCGTTTGCCTTCATGATTACGGGGCTGTTGCTCACGATGCGTTGGCGATGAGGGTCGTCGACGCCCTCATCGAGTCGTCGTCGTCGCGCCGCGTTCTTCCTCCCGCAACCTGCCCGTCACCCAATCACATCGATGTGATTCATCCCCATTGGGGATAGCACTTGTGGATAACATGATCAAACCCGTTCAACGCCTGCTCACACCCCATGCAGCAAACTAACTGGAGCCCTCCGACCGGGGGTATCGTCGCCGCTGGCGCCTTCGGCCTGTGCATGCTCGTTGCCGCTGTGACGCTGGTCACAGACGTTCCGGGACGCGCTCTCGCCGGCATTGCCGGGGTGGGCTTGGTGGCGTTTGCCGCGCTGTCGTGGCGCGCCCGTCCAAAGCTGGCAATCACCGACGCCGGTTTGGTGGTGCGCGGCTGGGTCGGCACCGACGTGATCGGCCGTGGCGACGTCGCAAAGATCCGCATCACCGAATTCCGCCGCATCGGGCGCAAGGTTCGGCTGCTCGAGATCGACACGGTCGAAGACGACCGCCTGCTGGTGTTCACCCGGTGGGATCTGGGGACCGACCCGCTCGACGTTCTCGACGCATTGACCGTCGCCGGCTACGCCGGCAGATAGCCCCCCATACGACGACGCCCCGCGGCGATCACCGCGGGGCGCCTCGATGGAAGCTGCGTCAGGAAATGGTGATCGAGTCGATCACGACCGGCTCGGTCGGGCGGTCGCCCGGGCCCGTCGGAGTATTGCCGATGGCGTCGACGACGGCTTGGGAATCGGGATCGACGACCTCACCGAAGATGGTGTGCTTGCGGTTCAAGTGCGGCGTCTTGCCGACGGTGATGAAGAACTGCGAGCCGTTGGTGCCGGGTCCGGCGTTGGCCATGGCCAACAGGTACGGCTTGTCGAAGGACAGCTCGGGGTGGAACTCGTCGGCGAACTGGTAGCCGGGGCCGCCGCGACCGGTGCCGGTGGGGTCACCGCCCTGGAGCATGAAACCGGAGATGACGCGGTGGAACACCGCGCCGTCGTAGAACGGACCCTCGGTGCCGCCCGAGGCGTTCTCGGTGCTGTAGTCCTTGGTCCCCTGGGCCAATCCGACGAAGTTCGCGACGGTCTTGGGGGCGTGGTTTCCGAAGAGCGCGATCTTGATGTCACCGCGGTTGGTGTGCAGGGTCGCGGTTGCTGTCTGTATGGGGCTCGTCACGGGATGCCAGTGTGCCATTTCGGGTTTCGCCAGCGAGTTCCGGCCCCCTCCAATGGGGCACGCAATAGGGTGGGCGCCGACGTCGACGTACCCCCACGAGAGGCCTACCCATGAGCCCCACCACCAGTGCCGTCCGCTTGACTCCGGCGGCGCGCATCGCCCGCGGACTGAAGTATTCGACGGTGGGCCCGGTCGACGTGACCAGGGGAGCGGTGGGCGTCGCGCTGAACTCGACGCGGTCGTCGGTGGCGTGGGCTGCCGACCGCTACCGGCGCGACCGCCTCAAGGGTCAGCTGGCCAAGGATCTCGCCGCCGCGCAGGAAGCCATCGCCGGGGAGTTCGCGGTGGCCCAGGACGCCGTCACCGGCCTTCCGGACACCATTCGTTCCGTGCGCCGGGGCAGGCGTCGTCCGCGGCCGGTCGTGCTGCTGGGGGCGGGGCTTGCCGTGCTCGCCGTCGGCGCCGTCTCGTTCTCGATCATCCGGCGTTCCACCCAGCCCGATCCGTCGCCGCTGCCTCCCAGCATCGACAACACTCCCCGGCCCTGAGTTCCCGGCAGGACGATCGCGCCTTCGAGGCGGCCAACCGGATTCGCGAGCGCGCGAACTGGGACGCCCTGGCGCGCCACGTCGGCGACGTCACCGTCGAGGCCCGTCGGCAGGGACTCCTCGAGGCGCCGTGGACGGTGTACCTCGTCGACGCCCGTCGAGGTCCCCGCCTCACGGTCGACCCGTCGGGCGGGTGGACGCTGGGGGAGGCGGGTGGGATCGTCTACGCCAGCTCGGAACAGCCTGGCGTCTGCCGGGCCAGCAACGCCATCGTGGCGCGCGCCCGGTTCGCCCTCATCGAGGGTCTGGATCGCTAGGTGCATCGCCCTGTGCGACAGGACTTTTCCGGGGGCCGTCTGACGGAGTCATCACGTGATGACGCGCTGGGCAGACAAGCGCTGGGGCGTTGGGAGCACGACGCCAAGAAGTGATCGAGTGGAGCCTAGGAGATTCGAACTCCTGACATCTGCCTTGCAAAGGCAGCGCTCTACCAACTGAGCTAAGGCCCCTCGTGGTGATCAGCTCGGCTGATCGGCGGCCACGTGCCAGACCTCGACGCGGTTGCGCGTCTTCACGACGACCACCGCGGCGACGAGAAGGGCGAGCACCACGACAGCTCTCACAGCGCACCCCTTCGGTAAGGCAAACCGTGGGCCTGGGAGGACTCGAACCTCCGACCTCTTCGTTATCAGCG
Organism: Mycobacterium sp. NPDC006124; assembly: GCF_040614235.1. NCBI lineage: Bacteria > Bacillati > Actinomycetota > Actinomycetes > Mycobacteriales > Mycobacteriaceae > Mycobacterium > Mycobacterium sp. NPDC006124. The sequence continues at coordinate 265,103 of NZ_JBEXUA010000007.1, forward strand.
AAGCGCTCTAACCACCTGAGCTACAGGCCCGTATTCACATACGACGGCCGAGGGACGAGGTTACCGCAACCACCGCCGCCGCCCCAAACCGCCGGTTCTCAGTCCCGATCGGCGAGGGTCACCTCGACGCCGCCGACGAGGTCGGTGGTCAGGTTGTAGATGAACGCGCCGCAGGTGGCCATTGCGGTCAGCAACACGATGTTGACCAGACCGATGAGCGCTGCGCCACCGAAAATCGTTCCGCTGGAGACCAATTCGCCACCGCTGCCGCTTGCGCTGGTGAGCAGGTCCCCGACGTTGCTGTTCAACTTCGTCCACACGCCCATGCCGCCGAGCACCAGGTACAAGAAGGCCACGGCGATCATCCACACGAAGAACAGCGAGACGCTGAGCACCAGGGAGACCTTCAACACGCTCCACGGATCGAACCGCCGGATCTGCATGCTCGCCCGGACCGGACCCTGGGACCGGTTGGCCGCCGACGCTCGAGTCGCCGTCGTCGGCCGCGACGACGACTCCGCGGTAGTGCGTTCGGCCGAGGCCTTGCGAGGTACGCGAGGGGGTGTTCCGGACAGATCGGGAAGTTCACTCGCGTAGGCAGCCTCCGAACGCGCCGACTCACTGCGCTCCGGACGACTGGGCGCAACGGCGTCGGCGTCGCGCTCCCGGGTCGGCGCGGACTCGCGCTGCGGAGCGTTCTCCCGCGCCGGTGCCGACTCCCGTGGGGGAGCCGAGTCCCGAGGGGGAGTGGCCTCACGCGACGGTCCGCCAGAGATGAACCGGTTGAGCCGGGCATCGGCGTTGCCAGCGGTGCCTGCCGAATGTCCGGCGGCCGCGCCTGCGCGCGGACCCTCGGGCTGGCGGGGACGGCTCGCCGCCCCACGCTGCCACGGCGGCACGTCACCGCCGGAGGCGGCGCCGTTGCCCTGGCCTGCCTCTCGTCCGCCGTTGGAGCCGTTTGCGGTTCCCGTCCCATCGCCGGTGCGCGGTGGTCCAGGTTCGTTCGGTGAACCCACCTACGGCTCCTTAGCTCGGGTCAGTCTCGGTCTCGGTCTCGGCGTCGTCGGCAGCATCCTCGTCGGCGTTGCGGGCGACGGCAATCAGTGTGTCGCCGTCACCGAGGTTCATCAAGCGAACGCCCTTGGTTTGCCGCCCGGCCTTGCGCACTTGGCGTGCCGCGGTCCGGATGACACCCCCACCCGAGGTGATGGCATACAGCTCGGTGTCGTCGTCGACGATCAATGCTCCGACCAGAGTGCCACGCCTGCGGTCGTACTGGATCGTCAGGATGCCCTTGCCGCCACGTCCCTGGGTGGTGTACTCCTCGATGTCCGTCCGCTTGGCGTACCCACCGGAGGTCGCCACCAGCAGATACGTGCCCTCGGCGACCACGTTCAGCGACAGCAGCTGGTCGTCGTCGTTGAACCGCATGCCCTGCACGCCGGAGGTGGCACGGCCCATCGGACGCAGCGCCTCGTCGGTCGCCGAGAAGCGGATCGACTGACCCTTCGCCGAGACCAGCAGCAGGTCCTCCTCGGCCGAACAAAGCACGGCGCCGACGAGTTCGTCACCCTCGCGCAGGTTGACCGCGACGATGCCGCCCGAGCGGTTGGAGTCGAAGTCGGTCAACTTGGACTTCTTCACCAGACCGTTCTTGGTGGCGAGCACCAGGTAGGGCGCGTCCTCGTAGGACTTGATCTGGATGACCTGGGCGATGCGCTCCTCCGGCTGGAAGGCCAGCAGGTTGGCGACGTGCTGGCCGCGGGCCGTCCGGGACGCCTCGGGCAGTTCGTAGGCCTTGGCGCGGTAGACCCGACCCTGCGTGGTGAAGAACAGGATCCAGTCGTGGGTGGAGCCCACGAAGAAGTGGCGGACGATGTCGTCCTGCTTGAGTCCCGCCCCCTGGACGCCCTTGCCACCGCGCTTCTGGCTGCGGTACAGGTCGGACTTGGTCCGCTTGGCGTACCCGGTGTCGGTGATCGTGACGACCACCTCTTCGCGGGCGATCAGGTCCTCGTCGGCGACGTCGCCGTCGGCCGGGATGATCCGGGTGCGCCGGTCGTCGCCGTACTTCTCCGTCAGCTCCGCGAGCTCGTCGTGCACGATCGAGCGCTGGCGCTCCGGCTTGGCCAGGATGTCCTCGAGGTCGGCGATCTCCGCCTCGATCTTGGCCAGGTCGTCGACGATGCGCTGACGCTCGAGGGCGGCCAACCGGCGCAGCTGCATGTCGAGGATCGCCTGGGCCTGGATCTCGTCGACGTCGAGCAACTCGATCAGGCCAGCACGCGCCACGTCGACGTTGGCCGAGGCACGGATGAGGGCGATGACCTCGTCGAGGGCGTCGAGCGCCTTGACCAAGCCACGCAAGATGTGAGCACGTTCGTTGGCCTTGCGCAGCCGGTACCTGGTACGCCGGACGATGACCTCGAGTTGATGGACGACATAGAGCCGGATCAACTGGTCGAGGCGCAACGTGCGCGGCACGCCGTCGACGATCGACAGCATGTTGGCGCCGAAGCTGGTCTGCAGCTGGGTGTGCTTGTAGAGGTTGTTCAGCACGACCTTGGCCACCGCGTCGCGCTTGACCTCGACGACGATGCGCAGACCGACGCGGTCGCTGCTCTGGTCCTCGATGTTGGAGATGCCGGCGAGCTTGCCGTCGCGCACCTGGTCGGCGATCGAGGTGATGAAGTTGTCGTGGTTGACCTGGTAGGGAAGCTCGGTGATGACCAGCAGGGTCCGGCCCCGCGAGTCCTCCTCGACCTCGACGACACCGCGCATGCGGATCGACCCGCGACCCGTGGTGTACGCGTCGTGGATCCCCTGGCTGCCGACGATCAGGCCGTGGGTCGGGAAGTCCGGACCCTTCACGCGTTCGGTGACCGCGGCCAAGGTGGCCTCTTCGTCGGCCTCGAAGTTGTCCAGGCACCAGAACACGGCCTCGGCCAGTTCGCGCAGGTTGTGCGGCGGCATGTTGGTGGCCATGCCGACCGCGATGCCGCCCGAGCCGTTCGCCAACAGATTCGGAAAGCGGCTGGGCAGGACGGTCGGCTCTTGCACCCGGCCGTCATAGTTCGGGATGAAGTCGACTGTCTCCTCGTCGATTTCACGCAGCATCTCCATCGCCAGCGGCGTGAGACGGGCCTCGGTGTACCGCATCGCCGCTGGCGGATCGTTGCCGGGCGAGCCGAAGTTGCCCTGGCCGTCGACCAGCGGATACCGCAACGACCACGGCTGGGCCATCCGGACCAGGGTGTCGTAGATCGACGAGTCGCCGTGCGGGTGATAGTTTCCCATCGTCTCTGCGACCGAGCGGGCGGACTTCGCGTGCCCGCGGTCGGGCCGAAAACCGCTGTCGTACATGGCATAGAGCACGCGGCGGTGCACCGGCTTGAGGCCGTCACGGACCTCGGGGAGCGCTCGACCAACGATGACGCTCATCGCGTAGTCGATGTAGCTGCGCTGCATCTCCTGCTGGATGTCGACCGGTTCGATGCGGTCGGTGGTCGCGCCGTCGTCGCCGCCTGGTGGCAGGGTGGTGTCAGTCATGTTGTCAGCCTTCGTCTTTGAGGAAGCGGGTCAGACGGACTCAGACGTCCAAGAAGCGGACGTCGCGGGCGTTGCGGGTGATGAAGCTGCGACGAGCCTCGACGTCCTCGCCCATCAGGATCGAGAACAGCTCGTCGGCGGCGGCCGCGTCGTCGAGGGTGATCCGGCGCAACACACGGGCGCTCGGGTCCATGGTGGTCTCCCACAGCTCCTTGGCGTCCATCTCGCCGAGACCCTTGTACCGCTGAATTCCGTCCTCGGTGTTGATCTTTCGGCCGGCGGCCCGACCCGCCTCGAGCAGACCGTCGCGCTCGCGGTCGGAGTAGGCGAACTCGGGCTCGCTGCGCTGCCACTTCAGCTTGTAGAGCGGCGGCTGCGCAAGGAAGACGTGCCCATTCTCGATGAGCGGCTTCATGAACCGGAACAGCAGGGTCAGCAGCAACGTGGAGATGTGCTGGCCGTCGACGTCGGCGTCGGCCATCAGCACGATCTTGTGATAACGCAGCTTGGCGATGTCGAACTCGTCGTGGATGCCGGTGCCCAGCGCCGTGATGATGGCCTGGACTTCGGTGTTCTTCAACACCCGGTCGATGCGGGCCTTCTCGACGTTGATGATCTTGCCGCGCAACGGAAGAATCGCTTGGTACATCGAATCGCGACCGCTCTTTGCAGAGCCGCCGGCCGAATCACCCTCCACCACATACACTTCGGAGAGCCGGGGGTCGGTGGAGCGGCAGTCGGCGAGCTTGCCGGGCAGGCCGCCGATGTCGGTGGCGCTCTTGCGGCGCACCAACTCTCGTGCCTTGCGGGCGGCCATCCGGGCCTGTGCCGACTGGACCGCCTTGTTGAGGACGGTCTTGGCCTCGGCCGGGTTGGACTCGAACCAGTGGCTGAGTTGCTCGTTGCAGATCTTCTGCACGAAGGACTTCACCTCGGTGTTGCCGAGTTTGGTCTTGGTTTGACCCTCGAACTGCGGATCGCTGACCTTGACCGAGATGACCGCCGCCAAACCCTCGCGGATGTCGTCGCCGGTGAGATTGGGGTCCTTCTCCTTCAGCAGCTTCTTGTCCCGAGCCCACTTGTTGACCACGGTCGTCAACGCGCTGCGGAAACCCTCTTCGTGTGTGCCACCCTCGTGAGTGTTGATGGTGTTCGCGAAGGTGTGCACCGATTCGGAGTAGCCGGCGTTCCACTGCATGGCGATCTCGACCTCGTGGCCGGGACCCTTGCCCTCGAAGTCGATGATGCTCTGCTGAATCGCGGTCTTGGTGCGGTTGATGTGCTTCACGAAGTCGACCAGACCACCGGGGTAGTGGTAGCTGCGGTGCTTGACCTTGTGCGGCGCCTTGGCCTCGGCTTCCTTCTCGTCGGCCGACTTGGGCGCGTCCGCGGTGTCGCTGACCACCTCGTCGACGACCTCGTCTGCGGTGACCCTCTCGTCGACCAAGTCGATCGTCAGTCCCTTGTTGAGGAACGCCATCTCCTGCAGGCGACGGGCAATCGTCTCGAAGTCGTAGTTGGTGGTCTCGAAGATGTTGGGATCCGCCCAGAAGCGGATGGTCGTTCCCTTCTTCGTGGTCTTCTCGCCCTGCCGCAGAGTGCCGGGGACCGAATTGTCGTAGGTCTGGAACCACTCGTACCCGTCGGTACGAATGTCGGCTTCCAACCGGGTGGACAGCGCGTTGACCACCGAGACGCCGACACCGTGCAAACCGCCGGAGACCTGGTAGGCGCCCTCTTCGAACTTGCCGCCGGCATGCAGGACCGTCATCACGACGTCGACGGTCGGGATGCCGGTGCTGTGCATCGCGACCGGGATGCCGCGGCCGTCGTCGGTGACCTCGACGCCGCCGTCCTCCAGGATGCGGACGTCGACCTTGCTGGCGAACCCCGCCATCGCCTCGTCCACCGCATTGTCGACGACCTCCCACACCAGGTGGTGCAAACCGCGTTCGCCGGTGGATCCGATGTACATGCCCGGGCGCTTGCGGACGGCCTCGAGCCCCTCGAGAACCTTGATCGACTCCGCGCCGTACGCGGTTGGGGCATCGTTCTTCGAGGCAGCCACAGTGAGCGCGTCTCCTTGGGATTCGGGATGCACGTAGGAGCGAAGCGCTCCTCGCGAGTCTTCGTCCATCCTACCTTCACCCCCCGTCAGCACTGACTCTGAGGCGGCGTTTCTGTGCACCTAAATGAGCCGTGCGCGGAATTTCTCGGCCAGCATCGCGTCCCGACGGCCGAAGAGGCGGTTGCGCGCGTTGGCGGCGCTCTCAGCTAGCGCGCCGAAACGGGTCAGCCGTAGGTGTCGCGGGGACCGCGGCCAGGCACGTTGTACTTGCCCTTGCGCCACGTCGGTGCGGCCGGCCCGACGATCTTCAGGCTGGTCACGACGCCGTCGCCGACGGCCGCGGCGATCTTGGCCAACAGTTGGGGCTGCACCATCCGAAGTTGCGTCGCCCAGGCGGTCGACTCCGCTTCCACGGTCAGGACGCCTTCACGCAGCACCGTCGGCGTCGCATGCTCGGCGATCTGCTCACCGACGACCGACGCCCACTGCCCGAACACCGCGCCCTCGGCGACCTTCGGTGTCCACCCTCTACTCTTGGCCAGCTGAGAGGTCAGCGATCCCAACGTCTGGGGATCTCGCGAGTCGGGGCCGGGGCCAGACCACCTCCTGCGGCCACCGCGGTTGACGATCTTCTTCGGTGCCGACGACGTCCGCCCATGGCCGACGTCCTTGCCCTGACTTCGGGCCGCGCCTCGAGCCTCCTCGAGGGTGCGACGCACCAGATCCATTCCCCGCAGATGTGCCAGCCCTGGGGGCGGACCCTGTGGTTCCTCGGCGTCGTTCTCCTCGTCGCTCACTCGGTCACCTCGGAGATCCTTCCCGAATCGTCGTCTCGCATGGCGACGACGATGCGGCGCGCATCCCAGTCCTGCGGGATGTCCTCGGCCACCGCGGCCGTCACCAACACCTGTTCTGCCGACGACGCCACCTCGACCAGCGCTCGCCGACGCGCGTTGTCGAGTTCGGCGAACACGTCGTCGAGCAGCAAGACCGGATCCGATCCCTCCGACCGCAGGAGTTCGTAGGCCGCCAATCTGAGTGACAGGGCCGTCGACCACGACTCACCATGGCTGGCGAAGCCCTTGGCCGGTTGGTCCCCGAGCCGCAGTTCCAGGTCGTCGCGGTGTGGGCCGACCAGGCACACCCCGCGCTCCAACTCCGCGGACCGCTTGCGGGCCAGCTCGTCGAGCAGTCCGACCTCGAAGACCTCGACGCCGGCCGCACCGGTGGCCGCCTCGGCTTCGACCGCGTCGACCGAACTGCGGTATCGGATGGACGCCGGGCGGGACGCAGGTGCCAAGAGTTGGTAGGCCTTCTCGACCTCTGGGGCCAACAGGTCGACCAGTGCCACTCGGGCCGCGATGAGTTTGGCACCAGCCGCCGCGAGGTGACCGTCCCAGACGTCGAGAGTCTCCAGTGCACCGGAATCCCCCCGAAACCGCGCTCCCGCAGCCGATTTCAGTAACGCGGTTCGCTGCTTGAGCACCTTGTCGTAGTCAGCGCGCAGACCCGCCACCGACGGCCGGCGGGTGGTGGCCAACTCGTCGAGATAGCGCCGGCGTTCACCCGGGTCACCGCGCACCAGCGCCAAGTCCTCGGGAGCGAACAGCACGGCGCGAATGGCCCCGAGCACCTCCCGGGCACTGCGCACGGGGGAGCGGTTCAGACGCGCCTTGTTGGCACGGCCGGCGGTGATCTCGAGGTCGACCGCCAGCTCGCGGCCTTCGTTGACGATGATCGTCGAGACGATCGCGCGGTCGGCGCCGGCTCGGATCAACGGTGCGTCGTTCCCTACGCGGTGGGACCCCAGAGTCGACGAATACCAGAGTGCTTCAACGATGTTCGTCTTTCCGAATCCGTTGGGTCCCACGAACACGGTGCGGCCAGGCTCCAGCTGCAACTCGAGTCTCGACCACGACCGGAAGTCGGTCAGACCCAGTTGACGTACGTACACCTAGCCGCCTCGCACCACGTCGTCGAACCCGTCGGTCAGCCCGACTCGTGAATCCGCTGTACCGCGTGTCCGCCAAACTGGTTGCGCAGCGCGGCCACGGCCTTCATGGTCGGCGAATCTTCCTGTCGCGACAGGAATCTGGCGAACAGCGATGCTGCGATGGCCGGCACCGGCACACGCAGCCGAATGGCTTCCTCGACGGTCCAGCGGCCCTCGCCAGAGTCGTCGGTGTACCCGCGGATCTCCGCGAGCTGCGGGTCCTCCTTGAGCGCCTTGGCCAGCAGCTGCTGCAGCCACGACCGGACCACCGTGCCGTTGGACCAGGCTTGGTAGACCGCCTGCGGGCTCTTGATCAGATCTTCGGCCGCCAGCATCTCGTAGCCCTCGCCGTAGGCGGTCATCATCGCGTACTCGACCCCGTTGTGGACCATCTTGGCGAAGTGACCCGCGCCGACGGGTCCTGCGTGGACGAAGCCATCTTCTCGCGGTCCCGGCGGCCGCAGCGTGTCGAAGATCGGCATGACCTTCTCCACGTCGGCGTCGCTGCCGCCGACCATCAGGCCGTAGCCCTCGCTGAGACCCCAGATGCCGCCGGACACACCGGCATCGACGAATCCAATTCCCTTCTCCGCCAACAAGGCCGCGTGCGGGGCGTCCTCGGTGTAACGCGAGTTGCCACCGTCGATGACCAGGTCACCCTCGCTCAGGGCGTCGGCCAGTCCGGAGATCGTGCCGCTGGTGATGTCACCGGAGGGGACCATCACCCACACCACCCGAGGAGCGGTCAGCGCCGCGGCGAGCCCGGCGAGATCGGGAACGTCCGTGACCTCGGGGCGCGGGTCGTAACCGATCACCTCGTGACCGCCCTTGCGCAGGCGCTCACGCATGTTGAAGCCCATCTTGCCGAGACCGACCAGGCCGAGTTGCATGTGCTCCTCTTTCCTTGGAGCTAGGGCCGGTCAGCCTGGAAGACGTACCGGCATCAACAGATACACGTATTCGGTCTGGGCGGCCGGGAACGGACCACTCGAACCGACATACGAATCACCATCATCTCCCGCCGGCCGCAACACCGCGGGACGGCTGGATGTCGTGAAGCCGAACGTCACCTTCGGAGTGTGCAACGACCCCAGTCCGTCGGTGAGATAGGTGGGGTTGAAGGCGATGGTCAGCGGCTCGCCGGAGAACTCCACCGGCAGATCTTCCTCGGCGCGGCCCACGGCGTCCTCACCACCGGCGGACAGTCGCAGTGAGTCCTCGGTGAACTCCATCCGCACCTGTGCGCCCCGGTCGGCGACCAGCGCGACGCGCTTGATGGCCTCGGTCAGCTCGGCCACCCCGACCGTGGCGACCGCGGTGTGCTCGGCCGGCAACAGTTGGCGGAACTTGGGGAATTCCGCGTCGAGCAGTCGACTGGTGGTGCGTTTGCCGTTGCTGCGAATGCCCAACAGCCCCTCCTTGCCGACGGAGGCACCCGCCCCGAGGGACAGGTGCACGTCAGCACCGTCACTGCCCGCCCGGGCGGCTTCGGCGAGGGTCTTCGCCGGGACCAGGACGGCGGCCTCGATGTCGGCGGTGTTGGTCGTCCAGGTCAGCTCGCGCACGGCGAGACGGAACCGGTCGGTGGCCGCGAGGACCACCTTCTCACCGGAGATCTCGACGCGGATGCCGGTCAGCATGGGCAGGGTGTCGTCCCGGCCGGCGGCCACGGCCACCTGGCTGATCGCCTGGGCGAACAGATCCGAGGGCACCACACCGGTGTCCTCGGGCAGCGCGGGCAGAGTCGGGTAATCCTCGACGGCCATCGTGGGCAGCGAGAAGCGGGCGCTTCCGCAGCTCAGCGAGACCCTGGTGCCCTCGACGGTCACGTCGACCGGCTTGGCCGGCAACGACTTGGTGATGTCCGACAACAAGCGTCCCGACACCAAAACGCTTCCAGGAGAGGCGATCTCGGCTGCGACGCGAACCTCGGCGGAGACCTCGTAGTCGTACCCGGAAATGGTCAGGCCGTCTTCGGAGCCGGTCAACAGCACGCCGGAGAGCACCGGGACGGTGGGCCGCGTCGGAAGGATCCGTGCCACCCAGGCCACGGCGTCGGCGAAGTCCTCACGGACCAGCCGGAACTTCAGATCGGTGCCAATCGTCGACGTCGCCGCGTCCATAGCGTCCCCTTCGGTAAAACCCACCACTTGCACGAGCAGCGGATCTACGGGTGTCTTACGGACATGTCACCACGCTGCATTCCGACGACCGTTCCGGTTGTCGAAGACCCACCGTAGAGCCTCCGGCCTCAAGTTGAAAGCTAATCCATGGGAGTGACGAACGCCCCGCGAGGGGCTCGGTTCGGACCGCCCACAGGGCGCGTTCCCCAGGTGCTTCTTTTAGAGAAGAACATTGATTGATAGACGAGTAACAGTAATAGGTGCTGTGCAAGCTGTGCGTCGACGCGCTCGTTGGCAGGTCGGATGCGGTGCGCGCTCGTGGGTCACTCGTGCACTACCAACTCGTGAGATTCGGGCCGCTGTGGAGTCGTGCGTCGAGGTGTGGACGGCGGGGGTGACCGCTCGTCGTCGACGCACGGGTAGTCCACGAGTAGTCCACGAGGATTTCATGTGACTCGTGGTGTTCGTGGGTCAGAAGATTATCGACGTTCCGGCGCACGACGGCACCACACCCGACACGAAAATGGCGGGCGTAACGGGGTGAGAAGGTTGGTCAGCGCTTGGAGCGCTGACGGATCCGCGTCGTGAGTTCCTTGACGTGGTCGAAGATCTCGCGCTTTTGAGCCATCTCGCCGCGGATCTTCCGCTCGGCGTACATGACGGTGGTGTGGTCGCGGCCGAACGAGTGACCGATCTTCGGCAGCGACAGGTCGGTCAGCTCCCGGCACAGGTACATGGCGATCTGGCGCGACTGCGCCAGCGCCCTGGTCTTGCCGGGACCCCGCAGTTCTTCGATGGTGATCTCGAAGTACTCCGCGGTGGCGGCCATGATCGTGGCGATGCTGATCTGCATGGAATTCGCATCGGAGATCAGATCGCGCAACACGATCTCGGCCAGGGTCTTGTCGATGGCCGCCTTGTTCAGCGACGCGAACGCGGTGACGCGGATCAGCGCACCCTCGAGCTCGCGGATGTTGCGTTCGATGCTGCTGGCGATGAGCTCGAGCACGTCGTCGGGTACGTCGAGCCGGTCCATCTGAGCCTTCTTGCGAAGGATGGCGATCCGGGTCTCGAGCTCGGGGGGCTGAACGTCGGTGATCAGACCCCACTCGAAGCGCGTCCGCAGCCGATCCTCCAGCGTCGCGAGCTGCTTGGGCGGACGGTCGGAGGAGATGACGATCTGTTTGTTCGCGTTGTGCAAGGTGTTGAAGGTGTGGAAGAACTCCTCCTGGATGCCTTCCTTGCCCTCGATGAATTGGATGTCGTCGACCAACAGCACGTCGATGTCGCGGTAACTCCGCTTGAACGAGGCCTTGCGGTCGTCGCGCAGTGAGTTGATGAAGTCGTTGGTGAACTCTTCGGTCGAGACGTACTTCACCCGCATGCCGGGGAACAGGCGCTGGGCGTAGTTCCCGGCGGCGTGTAGGAGGTGGGTCTTGCCCAGGCCGGACTCACCCCAGATGAAGAGCGGGTTGTACGCCCGGGCGGGAGCTTCGGCGATCGCCAGGGTGGCGGCGTGTGCGAAGCGATTCGACGAACCGATGACGAACGTGTCGAAGGTGTACCGACGGTTCAGGCTCACGTCGTTGGTGGCGGAATTCTGCGCTCGGCTGGTGAAGTACGAGGGCCAGCTGGCCTCGGCGCTGGCCAACGCTTCTTCGTCGTCGTCGACCTCGTCGGCGTCGGGGAGGGCGTCGGTGCGGATCTCGTCGTCGCGATCGGCGTCGGGTCCCGGGGCCTCGACCCGGACACCGAGTTCGATGCGCTGCCCACCCAGGTGCCGGCTCAAGCTGGCGACGATGGGTTCGCGGAGGTGTCGTTCGATCTCGTTCTGCACGAACGGCGTCGGCACCGACAGCAGAGCAAATCCCTCGGCGATGACGAGCGGCTTGACCAGCTTGAGCCAGGCTCTTTGCTGTGCGGTCAGGTTCGGGGAGGTGAATCCAGCCGTGGCGTCGGAGGGCACGTCACCGTTGAGTTCCGCCACGACGTCGTTCCAAATTGCGACGAATGGGGGGTCGGGGTCTGCTGTCAACGGAGAAGTTCCCCCTCGTGGCCAGGCAGGGTTGGCCGAATAGACAATGACCGAGTGTCCACATGGTTATCCACAGTTTGTGGATAACCGACACCGGTCGTTGTGTCGTTGCTTTGTTGCACGGAGGCTGCGTGGCCGGGGCTCGTCACGGTGCTCGAGTGCACCATGGGCTCGCGGTTGAGCGGCCGTCCTTGCTACTTCGTTCAGCGCCGTCTCGGTCTGAGATGGCCTTGGCAGAAGCTAACAGGTTTATTGCCGGGTGCCAACAGTTCTGCAACATTGCGGGGACCGGTTGGCGGGCAGCGGATTCAATGGTGACAGGTGTGAACCGTGTGACGAAATCGGGACTCCGCTAGCAGCGGGAGAAGCAGGTTTGACCTAGGGAAATCTCGTCAGTACCCTCGAACAGTCGCCCGAACGTGGCGATACGGCTGCGACCCGGATCGTCGGGTTCACGCGCCGGAGCTAGCAAGCGGGACCAACGAAGCGTACGTACCGCGACTGCTTTCAGACGGACATGGTCACATGTGCGCGAGGGAAGTGGTCGCACACACTGAGGAGATACAGCCGTGGCCAAGGGCAAGCGGACGTTCCAGCCGAACAACCGGCGCCGTGCCAAGGTGCACGGTTTCCGCCTGCGCATGCGGACGCGCGCTGGTCGCGCCATCGTGTCGGGCCGGCGTAGCAAGGGCCGTCGCTCACTCACTGCGTGATCCTGCTCTAATCCGTAGCAGGGTGTAGACAGGTGCTTCCGGCTCAGTTCCGGATGACGAGATCGACCGACTTTGGCGTCACCGTCCGTCGTGGCGTACGAGCAGCGCAGCCCGACATCGTGGTGCACGCGCTGAAGTCCCAGGAAGAGACGAGCGAGTCGCCGAAGATCGGGCTGGTGGTCTCGAAGTCCGTCGGATCGGCCGTTGAGCGTCACCGTGTCTCCAGGGTGTTGCGGCATGTGGCTCGCGGCGTCCTCGAGAATTTGGGGCCAGGTGACAGGGTCGTGATTCGGGCCCTGCCGAGCAGCAACCGAGCGAAGACCTCTCGTCTCGGCGAAGAATTGCGGACCGCCATGCGTCGTGTGAACTCCGGCGCGGGAGCTAGGCGATGAGCGGGGGCCGGATCGCGCGTGCCGCAATCGCCCTCATCGAGCTCTACCGCAACATGATCTCTCCGTACCGGCCGCCATCGTGCCGGTTCACCCCGACGTGCAGTGAGTACGCCGTCGACGCACTCCGCGAGTTTGGCGTGGTGCGGGGGAGTTGGTTGTCTCTGGTGCGGCTGGCCAAATGCGGTCCGTGGCACCCAGGTGGATGGGATCCGATCCCGGAGCGCCGTGAGGTGGCACCAGATGCCACGACGCTGAGGAGCGATTCGTTTGTTTAATTGGTTCAGTCTCGACGTCATCTACTACCCGGTCTCCGCGATCATGTGGGTTTGGTACAAGGCGTTCGCCTTCGTCCTCGGCCCGGAGAACTTCTTCGCCTGGGGACTGACGGTCATGTTCCTGGTGTTCACCCTCCGCGCGATTCTGTACAAGCCCTTCGTCCGCCAGATCCGGACGACGCGTCAGATGCAGGAGTTGCAGCCACAGATCAAAGCGCTGCAGAAGAAGTACGGCAAGGATCGCCAGCGGATGGCGCTCGAGATGCAGAAGCTACAGAAGGAACACGGGTTCAACCCGATCCTGGGCTGTCTGCCGATGCTCGCGCAGATCCCAGTGTTCATCGGCCTCTACCACGTCCTGAACTCGTTCAACCGCACCCAGACCGGCTTCGGTCGGTTGGGACTCACGGTCGAGGAGAACCGGTCGCTCGGCAACTACGTCTTCAGTGCGACCGACGTCGGTCACTTCCTGGATGCCCATCTGTTCGGCGCCCCGCTCGGCGCCTCGATGATTCAGACCGTCGGCCTGGGCGCGTTCGAGGAGTTCAACCGCGCGGCGGTGATCGCCGTGGGTGTGCCGTTGATGATCCTGGCCGGCGTCGCCACGCACTTCAACAGCCGCGCGTCGGTGGCGCGCCAGAGCATCGAGGCGGCCGCGAACCCGCAGACCGCGATGATGAACAAGCTGGCGCTGTACGTGTTCCCACTCGGCGTGGTCGTCGGCGGTCCGTTCCTGCCGTTGGCCGTGATCCTCTACTGGGTGGCCAACAACATCTGGACCTACGGCCAGCAGCACTACGTCTTCGGCAAGATCGAGAAGGAAGAGGAACTCAAGAAGGAAGAGGACTTGGCGCGGCGCGCGTCCAACGCTCCAGCCCCGGGTTCCAAGCCCAAGCCGAAGGCCAAGCGCAAGGGCCCGCAGTCCGCTGCGGCCGACAACGCCGCGAAGGCGGCCGCCGAACGAGAGCTGACGGAGTCCGCGGGTCAGGACGTCGACTCCCTCGACGACGCGGTGACGGACGCCGGAACTCGACCGGTCGCCGGATCGGCGTCGTCGACGAACGGAAAGCCCGCCACGCCCAAGACCGGCAGTGTGGCCAACCGGGCTCCGAAGCGCGCCAACAACAGGCCCAAGAAACGACGGCCCTGACAAGAACCCGATTCAGTCCGACCCGTCGCGGCGGCTGATGGATGTCTAAGCACGGAGGTAAGGACGAAGATGACTGACGCTGATACAACCGAACGCACCGACGTCGAGGACGCGGCGCCCAAGGCGGAGAATCTGGAAGACCGCTTGGTCAACGAGGGGGAGATCGCCGGCGACTACCTCGAGGAGCTCCTGGATCTTCTCGACTTCGACGGGGACATCGATCTCGACGTGGAGGGTGACCGCGCCGTCGTCAGCATCGACGGCGGCAGCGACCTCGCGAAGTTGGTCGGTCGCAAGGGCGAGGTGCTCGACGCCCTTCAGGAGCTGACCCGGTTGGCGGTGCACCAGAAGACGGGTGAGCGCAGCCGGCTGATGTTGGACGTGGCGCACTGGCGCCGCGGGCGTCGTGACGAGTTGGCCGCTCTCGGAGACAAGATCGCCAAGAGGGTGCTCGCCAGTGGCGAGCGGGAAGAGCTAGCCCCGATGACCCCGTTCGAGCGGAAGATCGTTCACGACGCAGTGTCGGCGGTGGACGGGGTGCGGAGCGAGAGCGAGGGCGCGGAGCCGTCGCGCCGGGTCGTCGTGCTCCCCGCCTGATCCCCTGAGTTACATCCATGTAGTTCGGTCGGACGCCGTGGCGGCGGAAGCGGAGGATGTTTCACGTGAAACATGGTGAGGCACCGCCGGCACCACAAGCAGCCGCGGCGGTCTTCGGCGACCGGATGGACGTCGCGGCGGAGTACGCGGCGATCCTGGCGGGTGCCGGTATCGAGCGGGGTCTGATCGGCCCCGCAGAAGTCGACCGACTGTGGGATCGGCACATCCTCAACAGCGCCGCTATCGGCGAACTGGTCAACCCGGGGGAGCGGATCGCGGATGTCGGCAGTGGTGCCGGATTACCAGGCATCCCGTTGGCGCTCGCCCGCCCGGACACGAATGTGATTCTGGTCGAACCACTGTTGCGCCGGGCTGACTTTCTCTCGGAAGCCGTCGTTCTGCTCGGACTCCCCGTCACCGTGATCCGGGGTCGGGCCGAGGAGAAGTCGGTCCGTGAGGCGGCCGGGTCGATCGATGTGGTCACCTCCCGCGCCGTCGCTGCACTCGACAAGCTGACGCGCTGGTGTCTGCCGCTACTTCGCACGGATGGTCGGATGTTGGCGATGAAGGGTGAACGCGCGAGCGTCGAGGTCGAGGAACATCGACGTGCCTTGAGTTCATTGGGTGCGGTCGACATAAGGGTGATGGAATGTGGCGTGACCTACTTGACTCCGCCCGTAACCGTCGTCGTGGCGGTGAAGGGGAGTCGTCCCTCGGGGACGGGCCGAACCGGCGTTCCGCAACGGAGACCCGGGAGGTCTCAGGACCGACGAGCAACGCGGCCGGACGGCCCGACGAGGAGAAGCAAGTGAAGTTACGGCAGAACCGTGAGGCGAAGGCCGCCGCGGCGGAACCCCGCAATGTTTCACGTGAAACATGGTTACCACCGGCCGACGAAGCGTGGCAGGAACCGACGACCGCCGACACCCCGATCGGCGCCGAGGCTGAACGAGCCGTGCGCATTCTGCACAACGCCAAGGGTCAGCAACTGAGGCGCCCACCGCGTCAGCGCGTCTTCACGATCGCCAACCAAAAAGGTGGGGTCGGTAAGACGACCACGGCAGTCAACGTCGCCGCCGCCCTCGCACTGCAGGGCCTGAAGACTCTCGTCATCGACCTCGATCCCCAGGGCAATGCCAGCACGGCTCTTGGCATCGAGCACCGCCCCGGCACGCCGTCTTCCTATGAGGTGCTCATCGGCGAGATCACCCTCGAGTCGGCGTTGCAGCAGAGCCCGTACAACGAGCGCCTCTATTGCGTGCCCGCGACGATCGACTTGGCCGGCGCCGAGATCGAGCTCGTCAGCATGGTGGCCCGCGAAGGCCGGCTGCGCAACGCCCTCGCGACCCTGCAGGACTACGACTTCGACTACGTGTTCATCGACTGCCCGCCGTCGCTCGGGCTGCTGACGATCAACGCGCTCGTCGCTGCGCCCGAGGTGCTGATCCCTATCCAGTGTGAGTACTACGCGCTCGAGGGCGTAGGTCAGTTGCTACGCAACATCGAGATGGTGAAGGCCCACCTCAATCCCTTGCTCGACGTCACGACCGTGGTCCTGACGATGTATGACGGCCGCACGAAGCTGGCCGACCAGGTCGCCGATGACGTCCGAGCGCACTTCGGCGCGAAGGTCCTGCGGACCGTCATCCCGCGCAGTGTGAAGGTGTCCGAGGCACCTGGATACGGGATGACGATCCTCGAATATGACCCCGGGTCGCGCGGCGCGATGAGCTACCTCGACGCCAGCCGTGAGATCGCCGAGCGGGCGCACGGCCCCGCGCGCCCCCAGGATGGCCAATGACCGCCCTCGTGAACAGGAGAAGCGCATGACTCCGCCCCCCAAACGAACCGGTCTCGGTCGCGGACTCGCCTCCCTCATTCCGACCGGTCCCAGCGATGACAAGGGCAGCATGGGTCCCGCCATGGGGGCAGCGGCGGCCGACGTGATGTACGGCGGCGCACCCACTGCACCGGCCGGGACCACCTCGACAACCCCCGTCGAGCCCGTCGGCGACGTCGGTGCGGTGTACCGCGAGATCGATCCGGCTGCCATCGAACCCAATCCGAAGCAGCCGCGACAGGTCTTCGACGGTGAGGCGCTCGCCGAACTCGTTCACTCGATCCGCGAGTTCGGTCTGATGCAGCCGATCGTCGTGCGGGCCATGAACCCGGGGGAGGGGAGTCCCCGGTACCAGTTGGTCATGGGAGAGCGGCGCTGGCGGGCCGCACAGGAGGCTGGCCTGACGGCCATTCCCGCGATCGTGCGCGAGACCGCCGACGACAGCATGCTCCGCGACGCCCTGCTCGAGAACATCCACCGCGCGCAGTTGAACCCGTTGGAAGAGGCCGCGGCCTACCAACAGTTGCTCGAGGAGTTCGGCGTCACCCACGAGGAACTGGCCGTGCGGATCGGTCGGTCGCGGCCGGTCATCACCAACATGATTCGGTTGATGCGACTGCCGGTTGCGGTGCAGCGCCGGGTGGCGGCGGGTGTGTTGTCGGCAGGACACGCACGCGCCCTGCTGGCGTTGGAGAGCGGGCCGGAGAAGCAAGAGGAATTGGCGGCGCGGATCGTGGCCGAGGGCCTGTCGGTCCGTGCTACCGAGGAAGCCGTCACCCTGGCCAACCGGGACGGCGTGCCCGACGCGACGCCACCGCAGCGGCGCAAGCCGATCCAGATGCCGGGTCTGCAAGACGTTGCCGAACGACTGTCATCGGCCTTCGACACCCGGGTGTCGGTGAGTCTTGGCAAACGCAAGGGCAAGATCGTGGTCGAGTTCGGGTCGGTCGACGATCTGCAACGCATAGTCGACCTCATGAACGCTGCGAAGCCGTGACCCATCACAACGGGTAATTACGTCACTGTGACAAAGCGACGAGGCAAGATGCGGTTCGTCGTCGGGTGAAGGAGCAAAGGCCTTGCGCAGCAACATGATTCGATCCGGTACCTCCGCAGAGGTGCCGTCGGGACAGCGGATCGAGCCGGGCCCGCGGCGGCCTTCTATCCTGGAGGGGCAGTCACGTCCGGCTGACCGATTCGAAACGCGGGGTGTCTAGTGTCAGCACGAATCACGCCGCTGCGGCTCGAGGCGTTCGAGCAATTGCCCAAGCACGCGCGGCGCTGTGTCTTCTGGGAAGTGGATCCGACGACGCTGCCCGGTGACGACCACCTCGCCGACCCCGAATTCGAGAAGGAAGCGTGGCTCTCCATGGTCATGCTGGAGTGGGGTTCGTGCGGACAGATGGCCGTCGCATGCGAACCAGACCAAGCTGACTTCTCCGCGCCGGCCGCCAGTGGTGACGAACCGTGTTTGGGGTTTGCGTTCTACGCGCCTCCCCGCGCCGTGCCCCGCGCCGCCTTGTTCCCCACCGGCCCGGTCAGCGCCGACGCCGTATTGCTGACGACGGTCGGCGTCGAATCAGGGGACGACGGCGACGGTCTCACACGTGCGTTGATGGCCGCCGTCGTCGGAGATCTCGTGCGCCGCGGCGTCCGCGCGCTGGAGGCGTTCGGCCGCACGGCCGCCGCGGCCGAACTGACCGAACCACACCTGGTGTCGTCGAATCTGCGTTCGGCCATCCAGTCCCTCGGTGACTGCTCAGCCGAACAGTGCATCATCGACGCGGACTTCCTCGCCGACGTCGGCTTCGAGATCGTCGCTCCGCACGCGTACTTTCCGCGGATGCGGCTCGAACTCGAGCAGGGACTCGGCTGGAAGGCCGACGTGGAAGCCGCGCTGGAGCGGCTGCTGGTGAGTGCTCAGCTGCAGCAACCGGTGTGAGCCGGCGCGAGCCCTTGCCGGTGAACCGTCGTCAGGCTGGCGCGGCGCGGCCGGCGGCCTGTTCGACCGACCGTTCGTGCGCCAAGAGCTCGGCGAAGGTGAACGTGCCCGTCGGGCGATCGTTCTTGCCGAGCAGGTAGAGCCGCTTGACGGCGGCGAGGATGCCCTCGGACAGGGAATCCCGCACCGCAGCCGACACCAGCAGGTCGCGGTCGTGCGGATTGGTGATGTACCCGACGTCGATCTGTACGGTGGGCATCCGGGTCAGACGCAGCAGATCCCACGTTCGCCCATGGGTTCGGCAATCGCGTAAACCGGTGCGGGCCACCAGCTCCCGTTGCACGAAGTCGGCGAGATTGCGACCGATCGTCGACACCGAACCATGGGCGTTGCCGAAGTGGAATGATGCGACGCCGTTGGCGGGGGAGTCGGGCAGCGAGGCGCACCGCAGGCTGATCATCAGGTCCGCACCGACGGTGTTGGCGGTCGCGGCACGCTCGGCGTCGGAGAGGCTACGACCCACCGGCCGGGACAGGAACGTCTCCATGCCGATCGCCGTCATGCGACCTTCGAGCCGACTTGCCAAGTCCCACAAAATGTCTGCTTCGCTGATCGGTCCGTCCGGACCGTTCATGATGGGCCCGTGGTCGTCGCCACCGCGGCCCGGATCGATGATGATGCGCTTGCCGGACAACCGAGGGCCCGAGCGACGAACCAGCTCCTCCTCGCGGATCGCGTGCAATGAGCCGCCGGTGACCCGCGAACCCAGAAAGTACAAGGAGCGCAACGTCTCTGGTCCACAGATACCATCGGGGTACAGGCCGTATTCGCGCTGATAGGACATCAGACCGTTGTGCGTCTGCAGGCCGAAGTGCCCGTCGACGAGGTCGGTGTAGAAACCGAGGTCCTGGAGGCGGGCCTGCAACGTGGCGACGTCGTCGCCGTACATCGGCGCGCCGAACTGGTGGGCCAGGGTTCTGGCGCCGAGGCGGTAGGACGCCTCCTTCAGCGCGCGGTAGGTCGCCTCACCCACCACGCCGTCGACCAGAAGCCCACGGTGCTGCTGGAAGGCGCGCACCGAACGGTCGAGGTCTTCGTCGAAGACGTCGAACGCGACGTGCTTGCCAGTCACCAGATCGTCGTCCGGCCCGTCGATCAGGCCCAACGCGGCCAGCGCCGACCGAATCTCGACCACCGGGGCTCCCCGATCGCCGCGGCGCAGACTAGACATGACTAGAATTGTCGCAGACTGAGTCGCTAATGAAGAAACCTCCAGGCCAGTCGCAAGCCGGGTGTGTCCAATCCGGACGGGGCAGCGTAACCCCGATCAGACCACGTCGGACAGCTCGCGCAGCAGCGCCGCCTTGCCCTTGCTTCCCACGATGCGCTTCACCGGCTGACCGTCCTTGAACAGGATCAACGTGGGAATCGACACCACCTGGAAGTCGCGCGCGGTGCCGGGATTGGCGTCCACGTCGAGCTTGGCGACGGTCAGGGCGCCGGCCTTCTCGGCGGCGATCTCCTCGAGCACCGGGGCGATCATCTTGCACGGGCCGCACCAGGACGCCCAGAAGTCCACCAGGACGGGGGTGCTGCTGGTGAGGACGTCGTCGGAGAACGAATCGTCGGTCACGGCTACGGTCGCGCTGGTCTTGTCGCTCATGTGGTGCTCCTGTCTCAGAGGGTGGGCTGAAGGGGTGCTACGTCACCAGTTGTCGGCGATTTGATGGCCGGTGAGCCACCGTTCGACGTCGATCGCCGCCGCACAGCCGCTGCCGGCGGCGGTGATGGCTTGGCGGTACGTGTGGTCGACGAGGTCGCCGCAGGCGAACACCCCGTCGACGGAGGTGCTGGTGGTGCGACCCTTGACCTTGACGTAACCCTCGTCGTCCAGGTCGACCTTGCCGCTGACCAGACCCGAGCGGGGATCGTGCCCGACGGCGACGAACACGCCGGTCACCGCCAGCTTGGACTCCTCGCCGGTCGTGGTGTCGACCAAGCGCAGACCCGTCACCTTGGGCTCGCCCTCGACCTGTGTGACCGCGGTGTTGGTCATGAAGGTGATCTTCGGGTTGTCCTTGGCGCGGTCGAGCATGATCTTCGACGCGCGGAACTCGTCACGACGGTGGATGAGCGTCACGTGCTTGGCGAACTTGGTGAGGAAGATCGCCTCCTCCATGGCCGAGTCGCCACCGCCGACGACGGCGATGTCCTGGTCGCGGAAGAAGAAGCCGTCGCAGGTTGCGCACGTGCTGACGCCGGTCCCGATGCGTTCCATCTCGCCGGGGACGCCGAGCTGACGGGCGGCAGCACCCATCGCCAGGATGACCGCCTTGGCCTGGAACGTCTCGTCGCCGACGGTGACCGTCTTGACCGGACCGTCCAGGTCCACCTCGTCCACGTCCTCCATGCGGAGGTCTGCCCCGAAGCGCAGAGCCTGCTCGCGCATCTCCTCCATCAACGCGGGGCCGGTGATGCCCTCACGGAAGCCGGGGTAGTTCTCCACCTCGGTGGTCGTCATCAAGGCGCCGCCGAACTGCACACCTTCGAAGACCAACGGAGTCAGCTGCGCGCGCGCGGCGTACACGGCCGCGGTGTATCCAGCAGGACCCGAGCCGATGATGATCAGGTCGTGAACGGTGTTCGAGGAAGTCATGTCCGCCTTTCTGCGTACGCCTATAACACCAGCGTAGGCCCGCATGTTCCAGCCCTGGTTCCGGGACGGCCCGAGCCGTCGTCAGTGCGGGCGTGACGAGCGCCTGGGCCATCGCCTGCGGGTCGGCGGGGGTGCCGCACGCAGTGCCTCGCTGATCCGGGCCATGACGTCGTCGGGCACCTCCGCCGCCGAGGCGGCGTCGACGCCCAGGGCGGCCAGGTCGCGCCGGACTCGGTCCAGACCGGCCATCGCGGCCTTGACCTCCGGGTCGGTCCTGGCCCGCTGCCTCAACCGCGCCGCCGTCGCGTCGTCCAGCAGCCCGGCGCCCAGGTCGGCGAGGAGGTCGACCGTCACGTATTCGTCGGCGTCGCCGTGCACCCGACCAGTCTCGCACCGGCCGGCGACGCCGGAGGCTGGGAATGACCTTTCGCTAGGCTGTGGACAAGAGGATGCTGGGGGTGCGGCCAGGATCTGGTGGCACGACAGCGCGAACGAGGCGACATGAGCAATCTCCGTCGACTACTGGCGACCGGCGTCTTCGGACTCGTGACGGGGTCGGGGCTACTCGCCGTCGGCGTGGCCAGCACCCCGCCGTCGGACCTGCTGGCCTGCGACATGAACATCGTTCCGTACGACCCCTACCACCAGACCTGTGGCATTCCGAATCAGATTCCGACGGCCCCGGGCCAGGCCCCGGGCGCGGGAGCGATCATCGCGTGCCGCGGCATCCCGGGCTGCTTGTCCCAGGCGGTCAACGGACCGCAGTTCGTGGCGGTACCTCAACCAGACACCAGGGTCCGTCAGTCGCGGTAGTCGCTAGGGGCGAACGGTCGGTGCCGGGTCGTCGAGGTACTCCAGGGTCTTGGCCAACTTCGCCCGCGCCCGCGAGCAGCGACTCTTCACGGTGCCCTCGGGCACACCCAGAAGGCGGGCGGTCTCGGCGACCGAATACCCCTGCATGTCCACAGCGACGACGACGGCCCGTTGTTCGAGGGGCAGCCGCATCAACGCGCGCTCGACGACGAGCACCGTGTCGACGCGCGACGTCGGGTCACCGAAGTGGCAGACCTCGTCATCCAGCGGAGTGACCGGATGAATCTTGTTGCGCCGCAGGCGGTCTAGGCACGCGTTGACGACGATGCGGTAGAGCCAGCTGCTCACCGACGCGTCGTAGCGGAATGACGGCGCCTTGCTGTGAGCCTTGAGCATGGCATCCTGCAGCGCGTCCTTGGCGTCCTCCGGATTGCGGCTGGTGATCAGGGCCAGCCGATGGAGCTGCCGACGGTGCCGGTGGAAGAGTTCCTCGAAGGCATAGCGGTCACCGCCGACGTGCGCCACGAGCAACTCGGCGTCCGTCCGCCCGCCGCCGGTGATCCCCCCGAAAGTCCCCACATGCGAACACTAATCAACGCCGGGCACCCGTCCCCGCACCTCTTTGGCGACCGACGGCGAGCCGTCAGGAGGCGGGCTTGAGGGTGATGTCCGACAGCGCAGACTCGCTCTTGCCGTTCACCGTGCCCAACGTGGTGATCCACACCAGCACGTTCGACACCGGCTGCGGATTGCTGATCGTGATGGTGTTCGAACCCGTCTTCATCGGCGTCGGAGGGGTCAGCTCGGTGGTCTCCTCGAGCGACGCCGGCGTGGCGGACTGAGACGACCTGATCTGAATCGACGTGCCGGTGCTGTTGAGGTTGATCGAGACCGACCCGATCGCCGTGGGCTGCGGCAGCTGCAGCATCAGTCCGACGCCACTCTTGAAGTTGGGGAACGGCACCGCGTCGCTGTAGGTGTCCGTCTGCCATGCCGTGGTGGGGTTGCCGTCGATCGCATTGCCGGCGTCGGCGGGGTTGTCGGCCTCACCGCCTGGTGAGAACACCGTTGCGCGAACGGGTTTCACGGTGCTGGAGCTCGGCTCGCTGGTGCTGCTGCCACTCGAAGGAGCGTTGAGTCCCAATTCGTCCTTGTCCAACGGACCGCCGACGTCACTGAACACTCCGCGCAGCACCGTCGCCAGCACGATGAGCGCCACCACCAGGATCGAACCCGCCACGGCGACCCCGATGAGGACGCCGCGCTTGCGCCGGGCCTTGGCGTCGGGATCGTCGGCCTCGTCGTCGCGATACCGCGCCCTGGGCGCCTGCGGCTCGTCGACCGGCGCGATCAACTCGGTGCGATCGGCGACGGCGGTGGCCTGCTGCAGGAGGTTCAGCAGGGTTGGTGCCGAACGGATGCCGCCGTTCTCCTGCACCGCCCGCACGGCAGCAGCAGAGATCTGGAACGGGATGGCGCGGTCCACGGTGGCCGGCTCGACCGGTTCGCCGCCGGCGTCGAGGTCGGCGGGTTCCATGCCGCCGCGCTGCCCCGGATCGGGCAGCGGCCACCGATTGACCAGCAGTGCGTACAGTGCCGCGCCGATACCGCGGATGTCGTCCTCGGGCGTCGCCGACGGCATCGTGGCAGGGAAGGCCAAGGCGACGTCACCGTCGATGCTGACCCGCACTCGCCCGGGATGGTCGATCGACAGGGCGATTCCGGCGCGGTGCGCGGCCTCGGCCGCCGCGGCCAGGGACTGGACGGCGCGGGCGCCGCCGATCGCCGAGGGTGCCGTCTCGGCGACCTCGGCCAGCGACCCGCCGCGGATCCACTCCGAGACCACCAGACCTCCGGATCCGGTGCGGGTCACGTCGAGGATGCGTGCGATGCCCGGCACGTTGACCGCACCCAATTTCGTGGTGCGAGCGAGGATTTCGGACAGCTCGTCATCCGGGAGCACCGCGTCTGGGTCGACGAAGGTCAACGCGACCTGACGGTCGAGCACCGTGTCCATGGCGTGCCAGAACTGCAGGTGCGGCGGGCCACCGTGGAACACCAGCAGGCGATAACGCCCCCCGGCGATGGTGGCACCCGGGATCAGGTGCACGTCGTCGTCGACGGTCGCCGCTTCGATCGCGGGCTCGTTGGGCATCCCGGCGCTCACCGGCTCGCGGGTCGGGTCGCCGCCGTAGTCGGCAGGCGGGCGCCCCGACGGAGGCAGATGTGACTCCGACGGGACGTCGGGCTGGAAGTCGTCGGCGCTCTGCCGGGGGATGCGGGTGGTCGCGCCTGCGTCGGGCGTCGAACTGCCCGCCGGGTCGTCGCTCACCGCAGGTCCCCTCCCAATGACGGCTCCGGCAGCTCCTGCCGGAGGGTGGCCAGTCCACCCGGCCGTCGGACCATATTGACGGGTCCGCAACGGAGGTGAACTGCTCCGATCAGCGTACGGGAGGGGCATGCCCGGCGGCGGTGGGACGGGAACCCTCACCGGTGGTGTCGCCGCACCACGACCGAGCCGCCGCCGTATCGCACCTGCCGCGGCCTGCGCATCGGGCACCTTGGCCGCCAGCAACACCGTCGCGATGATCGGCACCATGATGACGCCGAGGATCAGCAGGCGCAGGAACGAACCGCCGCCGCCGATGTCCTGCGTCAGCTCCGAAAGCCCAAGCAGCCGGTCCGCCAAGTGCCCGATCAGCCCGGCGACCAACGATCCGGCGAGTGTGACCAGCACGGTCCGAATGACGTCCAAATGGATCAGCCGCCCGCCCGGCGGCTTGAGATTGGCGCGCAGCATCACGTGCCCGACGACGGCGCCGGCGAGGAAGCCAAGACCGTTCGCGAACCCCAGGTAGCCGGCGACCAGCTCGGGGTCGTCGGTGAGGTGCGGCGCGGCCAGCGAGGCGATGACCTTGACCGCGGTGATGACCACGATCAGCACGATCGGGGTCCAGGGCTGCTCCCTGGCGTAGAAGACGCGCGTCTGCAGCAGCACCATGGCATACGGCAGCAGGGTGAACGCCGACAGTGCGATGGCGTTGCCCATGCTGCCGGCGTCCGCGTCGCTGAACTTGCCGTACGCGAACAGAGCGCTGCCGATCGCCGGGCCTGCAACCGTCATGAAGGCCACGACGGGGATGAGCGTCAGCATGGTCAGCCGCGTGGCGAAGTTGATGTCGGCCAACACGGCGGGCTGGTCGTCTGCGGCGGCGTTGCGCGACAGCCGCGGCATGACCACCGTCAACACCGTCACGCCGATCATGCCGAACGGCAGCTGCAGGACGAGCCATGCGTAGTTGTAGACGGCGGGCCCGGAAGCCGCTGCGGTGGCGGCGATCTGGTTGCCGACGACCAGACCGGCCTGGCTGATCAGCACGTAGAGCACCATCGCGGCAGCCATGCCGCCGAATTTCTTGACGCGGTCGTCGAGGCCCCACAGCGGTCGCAGGCTGACCCGCTCCCGTCGAATCGCGACGAACAACACGGCGGTCTGCGCCACGACGCCCAAGGTGGTGCCGACGCCCAAGACCAGCAGCTTGGACGTGCTCAGCGCGACGGGATCCAGGGTCAGTTCACCGGGCACCAGGACGAACACGCCGAGCGTCCCGATCGCCACCACGTTGTTGAGGACGGGAGCCCAGGCCGGCGGCCCAAAGACGTTGCGGGTGTTCAGGATTGCCATGAACACCGAGGACAGTCCGTAGAAGATGATCTGCGGAAGGAGCAGGTAGGCCAGCGCGGTGGTCAGAGGTCGGTCGACCTTGGGGTCGCCGCCGAGCATCAGCCGCACCAGCAGCGGCGCGGCCATCACCGAGGCGATCGTGGCGACCAGCAACAGGGTGGTCGAGAGCGTCAGCAGGCGCCGTACGAACGCGGTGCCGCCGTCGGGGTCGTCGCGCTCGGCGCGGGCCAGCACCGGCACGAAGATGGCGGTGAACGTCGCCTCAAGCACCAGCGCGGCGATCAGGTTGGGCAGCTGGTTGGACACCGAGAACGCGCTCAGCAAGGCCGCACCGAGCAGGATGGCCAGCAACTGGATGCGGATGAAGCCGGTGATGCGGCTGATCAAGGTGGCCAGCGCCATGCCCCACGACCGGGACACGACGGCGGCGTCGGTCAACTCCGGACGGCCCGCACGGCGGCGTGGGGCCGGTCCCTGCGGGATGCGCCGGGGCGCCTGGGGTGGGCGAGGTGCGGCACCAGGCGGCCGGGTCGGGCTCACGAGCGGGGTCCGGCGTCGTCGTCCGGCGCATGCGCCAGGGCCACGTCGAGCGGATCGGGCCGGCCCTCGCCGTCGCGACGCGTGGGCCGGTCCAGGTCGGCCCGGTCGGGCTGGCCGCGGAACCGGTGCCAGAGCCGCCGGCCGGCGAGCAGGACCAGGATGGCCCCCGCCGTCAGCGTGATGAAGAACAGCACCTTGCCGTAGGCGTTGGAGTGCACCGAGAGTCGCACGGGTTCACCGAGCGCGAGGCCGTCGGCGGTTCGCAGGGAGACGTCGACGGCGACCCGCTGGGTGAAGTGCACCTCGATGGGGACGCGCAGCGGCAGGAAGCCCGGCGGCAGTTCGATTTCTCCCATGTCGTCGACGGTCATCCCCGGTGGGGCGTCGACGTCGAGCCGGACCCTGATGGGAACGGGAAGGTCGTTGCGCAGAGCCAGCGGCAAGGGGCTGCGTTCGGTGGCGAGGGTGTAGGAGCCGCCGGGGTTGACGATGGTCACGGCTCGGAGCAGGTCGCCGACGGTGTCGTCGACGACGCGGACGCGTTGGGCGGCCAGGCCGTTGCGCGCATCCGGCGGGACGGATTGGCTGAGCGCGCGGAGCAGGTCCTCGCGCAGGGGAGCGGTGTACTGCGGACCGGTCAGCCCGGTCCGGGGGTCGACGGTCAGCGCGGCGGTCAGGCCGGCGAGCCGCAGTGTGGTGCCGGCGATGCCGTCGGTGACGCCGCCCTCGATCTGGGCGCGCGGGTTGCCGAGGGTGTCCGGCGGCAGCGGCGCGGCATCCGACGGCGGGATGACGTTGGTCTCCGCGACGACCGTGGGCAGCGGGCGCGGCACCGCCAGGCCGGACCGAATCGCCGACGCCAGCGTGGTGAGGATCGACTGCGCCTCCTCCGGCGGCAGATTCCACGCCATCGGGGGCACCAGGATCTCGGTGCGGGGCTCGGTCTCCGGTCGCAGCGCCCGCCACAGCACCGCGGCGATCGCGTCCTCCCGGCGGGCGATCGGGGAGTCGTGCGAGAGGGGCACGCCGAGCGAGGGGTCGAGGTAGGACGGCGTCACCGGCATCGTGCCGGCACCGGCGAGCGCTGCGCCGACGGCGGGGTCGAAGGGCGCCGCCACCACGTTGGCGTCGTAGCGGCGGGGGGTGACGTCGCCGGCTGCGATGGCGACGGTCGGCCCCTGCGCCGACAGCATCCGGATGGCGGCTCCGGTCATCGGTCCGTCGCCGAACAGCGTCGCACCGCGCGTGGACACGACGCCGAGGATCTGGTCGACGATGTCGCCGGCGCCCTTGACGGCGACGGTGGCCAGCTCCGGGTTGCCGACGCGGGCGAGGGCCCCGAGGTCGGCCTGGGCGTACACCGTCGGGGTCACGCAGGACCGCTGCGCCAGCGCCCGCAGCTTGGCCAGCCAGTTCACCGCGGCTTGCTGACCGGTGCCGGGATGGGTCGGGGAGTTGACGCCGCCGGTCGGGTCGTCGTTGACGACGTAGCCCACCGTCATCGCGTTGACGGTGACCAGCAGATCGGGGTCGACGGCCAGGCACAACGCGCTGCGCGTCTGCCCACCCGGGTCGACGGGCGGGCTGGTGGCGAAGTCGGCCGCCGACAGCAGGGTGTCGAGGCGGCCGCCCGCGGCCAGTGATGTCGCGAGCTCGTCGTCGACCAGCCGCACCGGGGTGCTGCCACCGGGCACGCCGGCGGCCAGTCGGGGCCGATCTGCCAGTGGCCACAGCATCGTGACGCGCACCGGCCTCGAGGTGTCTGGCGGCACCACGGCCGCCGGGGACTCGTCGGCCTGGGACGGGTCGGCGGGCACGCCGAGCACCGGCAGCAGGAAACGGGCGTCGTCGAGGCGTGCCGGCGCGCCGTAGTCCGGCGTGCCGTTGACGTTGACCAGGGCGGGATAGATGCCCGGCTGGTCGATGCGCAGGGACGGCAGTTCCGCGGAGCGAACGGGATAGGACAGCGTGAACGGCACGTGCTGACCCTGAGCGAGTTCCGGTGCGACGGTGATGAAGTCGGCCACCGCCTGGTACTGGTCGACCCCACCGGTCAGGTCGGTCCGCAGGGCGTCCGACGACGTGACGGCGGCCGCGTGCTCGAGGCGCACGTTGATGTCGCGCACCGGGCGGTCGCCGACGTTGGTCACCGTGCCGGTCACGGTGACGACGGGATCGCTGGTGGTGGTGACCGCATCCGGGGTGATGGTGTCGATGTGCAATTGGAGGAAGGGCCGATCTCCGGGCTCGCCTGCTGCGGCGCGTGGCACCACGGCGGGTACGACGATCAACGTCACCAAGGCGATCACACCCAGGAGACTGGCCAGCGGGCGCGACCCGGCGATCCAAGCCGCCGCGCGCGTCATGGTCCTTGGCCGCAGCCGTTCGCCCGCCGACCGGGTTGTGCTTGCGGGGACTCGTCGGGCCGACGGTTGCGGGTGTGGGAGTGCGTCTGCGGGCGGCGCCGCGGTGCGCTGGGAGGCAGGGGTGGAAGCGACCCGGGACCGTCGGACTGCAGCTTGGCGATCAGCTCGCCGGCGACCTGCGCGAGCTTGCGTTCGTCGGCGTAGGCCAGGCGCGACGGCAGATCCGTCAGGGGTACCCAGGCGACTTCGGTGACTTCGACGTCCTCGTCGGAGAGCTCGCCGTCGAGGAATCTCATGAGGTAATGGTGCACGGTCTTGTGGACGCGTCGACCCTCGGTCACGAACCAGTAGTCGATGCTGCCCAGTGCGGCCAGCACGCTGCCCTGGATTCCGGTCTCCTCGGCGACCTCGCGAATGGCGGTCTGTTCTGCGGTCTCGCCCTGCTCGATGTGCCCCTTGGGCAGCGACCAGAGCATCCGCCCGCGGCGGTCGACGCGGCCGATCAGCGCGGCCACCTGGCCGTCGGCGGGGCCGTCGATGCCGTCGATCACGAGGCCGCCGGCGGAGGTCTCGTGCACGGTGCGCAGGCGGTCGGGTGCGCGTCGGCCCGATCTGTTCTGAGACCTCTTGGAGGCGGCCTCGGACTGATGGCCCGGAGCGGGGCCGGGCAACGGCGGGGACGGGTTGGCGGGATCGGCGGAGGCGGCCTCCGGCGGGCCTGCAGAGCGTCGGCCGCGGCGCCGTCCTCGGCGCCGTCGTGGTTTGGCTCGTTCGCCCTCCGACACCCAAGCGATAGTAGCTGCCACTTGGTATCCATCCCCTAGCACTCGCCGTCGTGGTCGGCTTGTCGCCGGGTCGTTATGCAGCCGACACGACCACTAGGCTCATCGAACGTGCCGAACGATCCCTCCACGACCGACGAGTTGTTGACCGCGGCCAAGGCGCTGCAACGGCACACCCCGGTGCTGCGGGAGCTGGGTCAGTTGTTCGCTGAGGCCGGCCACGAGCTCTATCTCGTCGGGGGCAGCGTGCGGGACGCACTCCTGCAGCGCCCGTTGACCGATCTGGACTTCACCACCGACGCCCGCCCGGACCGCGTGCAGCAGGTGGTGCGGCGCTGGGCCGACGGCCTGTGGGACACCGGCATCGAATTCGGCACCGTCGGCGTCGGCAAGGGATCCGACCGCCTGGAGATCACCACCTTTCGCGCCGACGCCTATGACCGGGTGACGCGCAACCCGGAGGTCCGGTTCGGCGACCGGCTGGAGGACGATCTGGTGCGCCGCGACTTCACGGTCAACGCGATGGCGGTGCGCATCACTGCGGCCGGACTGGGCGAATTCCATGACCCGCTAGGCGGTTTGGACGCCATTCGCGATCGGGTGCTCGACACGCCGTCGACCCCGGAGGTCTCCTTCGGCGACGATCCGCTCCGGATGCTGCGCGCAGCGCGCTTCGTCTCCCAACTCGGCTTCGACGTGGCTCCGCGGGTCCGGGAGGCGATGACGCGGATGGCCGACGAGCTGGGGCGCATCACCGTCGAGCGGGTCGCCGCCGAGCTGGACAAGACGCTGTTGGGTGACGATCCGCTGGCCGGTGTCGACCTGATCGTGCAGACGGGTCTGGGCGAGGTGGTGCTGCCGGAGGTGGGTGGCATGCGGATGGCCATCGACGAGCACCATCAGCACAAGGACGTCTACCAACATTCGCTGACGGTGCTGCGCCAGGCCATGGATCTGGAGGGGCCCGAGAGTGCACCCGATCTGGTGCTGCGGTGGGCGGCGTTGCTACACGACATCGGCAAGCCCGCCACGCGCAAGCACGAGGCCGACGGCGGCGTCAGCTTCCACCACCACGAGGTCGTCGGCGCGAAGATGGTCCGCAAGCGCATGCGGGCCCTGAAGTACTCCAAGCAGATGGTCGACGACGTGTCCCAGCTGGTGTACCTGCACCTGCGGTTCCACGGTTACGGCGACGGCAAGTGGACCGACTCCGCGGTTCGCCGCTACGTGACCGACGCCGGACCGCTGCTCGAACGGCTGCACAGGCTGGTGCGCGCCGACTGCACGACCCGCAACAAGCGCCGGGCCGCGCGGCTGCGAGCCAGCTACGACGATCTGGAACACCGCATCGCCGAGCTGGCGGCGAAGGAGGATTTGCAGCGGGTCCGGCCGGATTTGGACGGCAACGAGATCATGCGCATCCTCGACATTCCGGCCGGCCCGCAGGTGGGCAAGGCGTGGCAGTACCTCAAGGAGCTGCGGTTGGACCGCGGGCCGCTCGAGCACGACGAGGCGGTCGAGGAACTTCAGAAGTGGTGGAACGCGCAGGGGTAGCCGAGCGTCAAAGCGTTCATGGACTATTGCCTGGGTGATGGTGACGGGTCGGCGACGATGTGGTCGGCGGAGCTGAAATTCGACGCCGACGACGACGGGGTGTACGACGCGATCGGACTGGATTTCGACGGCGACGGCCGCCTCGACGACGCGCTGACCGACTCCGACGGGGACGGCACCGCCGATCACCTTCTGGTCGACGTGGACGACGACGACCACCCCGAGGCGTCGTTCACCGACGACGGGTCCGGCACGTGGGCAGTCGGTGCGCAGATCCGCTGGCTGGGTCTCGGCGGCGTCGAGCTGACGGGTGGCCCGCTGGTGGACTTCGACGGTGACGGACAGGTCGACGACAGGGTCGTCGACGCCGATCGCGATGGGCTGGCCGACCGGGCTCTGGTCGGTGACGAGGCCTACGTCGACGTCGATGCCGACGGGCGGTGGGATCTCAAGCTGGTGGACTCCGACGGTGACGGGGCGGCCGACGCCGCCAGCCAGCTGTAGTCAGCCCCGGTCAGCCGCGCCCGGGTTGAATGGGGCTCTTCTCTTCGTTCATCGCCGGGTCTGGATGGGGCTCTTCTCTTCATTCATCGCCCGGTCCCAGGCGGCCCCGCGAACGCCTGCGCGATCGTCAGCCACGTCGCGGCGTCGTCCCCGGTGGCGGCGACGTCCAGGTCGGCCCGTGGGCGGCGTTGCGTGACCAGCATGCAGAAGTCCTCTGCCGAGCCGCTGACGCGCTGGCGCGCCTCGGCGGGACCCCACGACCACGTCGACCCGTCCGGCGCGGTCAGCTCGACCAGGAAGGGCTCGGCGGGAACGGGCAGCCCGTGCACCGTGAACGCGAAGTCGCGGGTGCGCACGCCGATGTGGGCGATCGAACGCAGCCGCGCCGTCGCGGGCCTGGTCACGCCGAGGGCGTCGGCGACGTCGAGGCCGTGGGCCCAGGTCTCCATCAACCGGGCCGTGGCCATGGACGCGGCGCTCATCGGCGGGCCGAACCAGGGCAGCTTCCTGCCGTCGGTGACGGTGCAGAGCTCGTCGTGGAGGCGACGCCGGGTGTCGCGCCAGCCGGCGAGCAGGTCGGTGGGTGGGGTCGCGGCCAGCCGCTCGGCCCCCTCGTCGACGAAGCCGGTCGGATGCGTGGCCGCCTCGGCGAGGACGTCGGCGAACGCCGGCTCGTCGGTGACGGCGATCAGGGACACGCGGTCGGTCCACCACAGGTGGGCCACTTGGTGGGCGATCGTCCATCCCCGTGCCGGGGTGTCGCGGCGCCAGCCCTCGTCGTCGAGGTCGGCGACCAGGTCGTCGAGTTCGTCGCTCTCGGTGCGGAGATCCGCCACCACACCCTCGGCCCCGGCCATGGCGTCAGCCTAGCCCGGGCCGGGGGCGGCGCCCCTGCGGATCGCGGCGTGCGTGGCCAGCCCGAGTAGGTAGAGCACCGTGCCGGCGACCACCAGGACCGGGGAGTGCCCGTCGGCGGGAATGACGGCCGCCGACAGCGTGATCGAGGTGACGAAGGCGACCCAGAACAGCGCGTCCTGCACGGTGAAGACGTGGCCGCGCAGGGCGTCGTCGACGTCGAGTTGCATCGCCGAGTCAGCGCACAGCTTGACGACCTGACCTGCTGCGCCCAGCAGGAAGCCGCACGCCATCATCACCGGCAGGTCCAGGCCCACGGCCGCGAGCTGGATCGCCGCCGCGGCCAGCAGGGCGAGGTTGACCGTCCGGTACCTGCTCCAGCGGCGCACGATGACCGGGGTGAGGAAGTTGGCCAGGAACGAACCGATCCCGGTGGTGGCGGCGAACAGCACGGCGACGCCGAGGCCGGCGACGTTGACCGAGCCGGTGTGCCGCACGGTGACCAACACCAGCAGCGTGTTGATGCCGAAGACCATTCGATGGGCAACCACGCCGGACAGCGTGCCCGCCACGCTGGGCACGGTGAACGCCGTGCGCAGGCCGTAGCCCCACCCGGTCGCCACGGCGTAGGCGACCGAGCCGTGGACCCCGCGGGCCGAGTCGTCGGGTCCCAGCACGTGGGGGGCGAACCGGACCGACAGCACCCACGCCAGCGCGACGGGCACTGCGGCCATGAACAGCGCCGCCGAGGAGCCGCCGTCGCCGACGCCGAACAACCACCGCGGCACCAGCATGAAGATGGCGCCGAAGAACAACGTCGCCGCGCTGACGGCGGTGGCGACCGAGTTCATCGTCAGCACCTGTTCGCGCGGCACCACGTGCGGCAGCGCGGCGGACAGGCCGGAGGTGACGAACCGGGTGAACCCGTTGACCACCAGGGCACCGAGCAGGATCCACGGTGCAGCCGCGTGGAACGCCAGCAGGAATGCCACCCCGACGATGAACAGCACGCGGGCGAGGTTCGCGCCGATCAGCACGCGGCGCCGGTCCCACCTGTCCAGCAGGGCGCCGGCGAAGGGACCAAGCAGCGAGTACGGCAGGAACAGCGCCGCGAACGATCCGGCGACCTGCCACGGGTTGGCCGCCCGCTCGGGGTCGAACAGCAATGCCCCCACCAAGCCGCCCTGGAACAGCCCGTCGCCGAACGAACTGACGGCGCGCAACTCGAGCAGTCTGCGGAACTCGGGTAGCTTCCGCACCGCTCGCCAGAGGGCGAAGCGGTCGTGGGGCGAGGTCAATGTCCGTCCGATGCCGGTGGAAGGTGCGATGCGCCCGGTGGCGACCGAAACCACCCTACAAAGTTTCGCGAATCGACCCACCGCGGCCGCGCCCGATCGCCACCGTCGGCGCACGCTGGTGACATGATGGACCGGTGGCGCAGTCAGAGGACCCGGAGGATCACTTCGCGCCTGCGACGCACCGGGTCCGTGCGGGAACCCTGCTGATCGCCAACACCGATTTGATGGAGCCGACGTTTCGGCGCAGCGTCATCTACGTCGTCGAGCACAACGACGGCGGCACCCTCGGCGTGGTGCTCAACCGCCCCAGCGAGACCGCGGTGTTCAACGTGCTGCCGCAGTGGACGAAGCTGGCCGCCAAACCCAAGACGATGTTCGTCGGCGGACCCGTCAAGCGTGACGCCGCGCTGTGCCTGGCGACGCTGCGCGCGGGTGTGCAACCCGGCGACGTGGCCGGTCTGAGGCACGTGCAGGGCCGCATCGTGATGGTCGACCTCGACGCCGACCCCGATTCCATCGCCCCGGCGGTCGAGGGCGTGCGGATCTATGCCGGGTACTCCGGCTGGACGATCGGCCAGCTCGAGGGCGAGATCGAACGCGACGACTGGATCGTGTTGTCGGCGTTGCCCTCCGACGTGCTGGTCGAGCCGCGGGTCGACCTGTGGTCGCGGGTACTGCGGCGTCAGCCGATGCCGCTGTCGCTGCTGGCGACGCATCCGATCGACGTCAGCCGCAACTGACGCGTCAGCGGCACGACAGGGTGCATGCCGCGCAGGAACCCGCGCAGCTGGCCTCGTCGGCCGCACTGGCACGCGACGCCTCCCGCAGTGCCACCGCCTTGGCGCTCTGATAGCACCCGGCTGCGACGGTGCCCACCGCACCGACGACGCACACCACCAGCGCCAGCACTCCCGCGTGCGGCGGGGCCGCAAGGGCGACGACACCGCCGGCACCCAGCATCACCGCGGCGGCGAACTGAGTCGGCACGACGGCCCGCAGGACCTGGGCGACCTGGTCTCCTGCGTGCGGTCGGGTTGCCGACCACAGACCCATGGCCGCGGTCGCCACGGCGGCGCACAGGCACAGCACGGCGGCGATCAGCATGAGCCCCACAATACGAGGCCCGGATGCCGAAGGCGTAACCGCTAGCGCGGGAGCCCGAGCGGTTGGGCGGCGGCGGGGATCACCGTCGGTGCCGCGGGAGCGGCGGGACCTGCGGGAAGGGCCGCCGGCGCGGTTGGCGCGGGAGCAGGTGCATCGGGCGAGCCCACCCGGTAGCCGTTCACGATGGCGTCGGTCGCGGACCCGGCCGCGACCGAGACCGACGCGCTGGTGGTCACCGCCAGCGACACGAGGTACCGGTCGGGACCCGAGGTCGCGATCACGTGGCGACGTGAGGTGTTCAACGTCAAGTTGTTCTGCCGGTAGGTGCCCTCGATGCGCGCCGACGGCATGCCGTTGAACTCGGCGAGCGACCCGTCGGTGGCGCGGAACGCCGGCAACTGCTGGGTGTCGATGAGGCCGTGGCTGATCGCCTCTCGCGGGTCGAAGTCGCCGACCAGCTTGTAGACCTGCACGGCGGCGTTGGAGGTGTACAGCCCGTCGCCTCCGACGCGGTCGGCGATCACCGCGAAGGCGTCCGGGACGTTGGGATCCGGTACCTGCGCCCAGCCGGTGGGCATCGGCAGCACGATGGTCAGCGCCTTGAAGTCCGCGGCCTTCTGCGGTTCCATCGCGACGTTCTTCTCCTTGAAGAAGTCGGCCAGGGTCCCCGAGGTGGCGGGGACGACGGCCGGCGCCGTTGGAGCGACCGGAGCGGCCGCGGCTGGTGCCGCGATCAGCTGATTGGGTCCGGCGGCGGGGGCCGCGGCCTGAACGGTCACGGTCTGCGTGACGGTGGCCGGCGCCGGCACCGCCGGTAGGGGAAGGGTGGGCTCAGCAGATGCGGTGGGACCGGCGAGGCCCAGGACGCATGCCGTGCCTGCGGCGAACCCACCTACCAGAAGTCCCCAACGACGGGCATTTTCGAACATCTAACGTCGGTCCTTCCGGATCGCACGAGCTCATGGGTCCGGTGTGCCCCGGCCAGGCGCCGACTGTATCCACGCTCCTGCGTCGGGAACCAGGCCCGACGCAGACCTGCAACCATGCGAAGACCCCTCTGCAACGGAACCGATACCTAGGACGGGGTGACGATGGCGGGCGTCGACCGTTGATTGGGGCTCGAAGCACGGCGTTGACTACCCTGATCACGTGAATGAAGGGGAAGGCGGCGCGGACGCCTCGAGCACCCCGCAGCATCGCTACGACGCGAAGCTCGCCGGAGACATCGAACGCACATGGCAAGAGGCGTGGGCCCGGTTGGGCACGTTCCACGTTCCCAATCCGGTGGGGTCGCTCGCGCCCGCCGACGGGTCGCCCGTTCCGGTCGACAAGATGTTCGTTCAGGACATGTTCCCGTACCCGTCGGGCGAGGGCCTGCACGTCGGGCACCCGCTGGGATACATCGCGACCGACGTCTATGCCCGCTACTTTCGGATGACCGGTCGTAACGTGCTGCACGCGTTGGGGTTCGACGCCTTCGGGCTGCCCGCCGAGCAGTACGCGGTGCAGACGGGCACCCACCCGCGGACCCGCACCGAGGCCAACATCGTCAACTTCCGTCGTCAGCTCGGCCGCCTCGGCCTCGGACACGACGCGCGGCGCAGCTTCTCCACTACCGACACCGACTTCTACAAGTGGACGCAGTGGATCTTCCTGCAGATCTTCGACAGCTGGTTCGATCCGGCCGCCAACCGGGCCCGTCCGATCGCCGACCTGATCGAGGAATTCGAATCGGGCGTCCGGACCCCCGAGGAGGGGAACTGGTCGGCGATGTCGGCGGGCGAGCGTGCCGACGTGGTCGACGCCCATCGGCTGGTCTACCGCGCCGACTCGATGGTCAACTGGTGCCCTGGCCTGGGCACGGTGCTGGCCAACGAGGAGGTCACCTCCGACGGACGTAGCGACCGCGGCAACTTCCCGGTGTTCCGAAAGCGTTTGCGGCAGTGGATGATGCGCATCACGGCGTATTCGGACCGACTGCTCGACGACCTGGACGACCTGGACTGGCCCGACAAGGTCAAGGCCATGCAGCGTAACTGGATCGGCCGGTCCACCGGTGCCGAGGTGCGCTTCGGGACCGACGCGGGCGACATCGAGGTGTTCACCACCCGGCCCGACACGCTTTTCGGCGCCACCTACGTGGTGTTGGCGCCCGAGCACCCGTTGGTCGACGAGCTCGCCGCCGAGGCGTGGCCCGAGGCCACCGACGACCGGTGGACCTTCGGGGCCGCGACCCCGCGCGAGGCCGTCGCGGCCTACCGCGCGACCGTGGCGGCCAAGTCCGACCTGGAGCGCCAGGAGAACAAGTCCAAGACCGGCGTCTTCACCGGTGCCTATGCCACCAATCCCGTTGACGGCGGCCAGATTCCGATCTTCATCGCCGACTACGTGCTCGCCGGGTACGGCACCGGTGCGATCATGGCGGTGCCCGGACACGACCAGCGGGACTGGGAGTTCGCGACGGCGTTCGGATTGCCGGTGCGCGAAGTCATCTCCGGTGGCGACGTCACCCAGGCCGCGTACGGCGGCGACGGCATCCTGGTGAACTCCGACTACCTCGACGGGTTGAGCGTCGCGTCGGCGAAGGAGGCGGTGCTCACCCGTCTCGAGGCCGACGGTCGCGGCCTGGCCCGCACCGAGTACAAGCTGCGCGACTGGCTCTTCGCTCGCCAACGATATTGGGGCGAGCCCTTTCCCGTCGTCTACGACGCCGACGGTCGTGCCCACGGGCTACCGGAATCAGCGTTGCCGGTCGAGCTGCCCGACATCCCGAACTACGCCCCGGTGCAATTCGATCCGGACGACGCCGACAGCGAACCGTCGCCGCCGCTGGGCAAGGCCACCGAGTGGGTGCACGTCGACCTGGACCTCGGTGACGGCCTGCAGCCCTACACCCGCGACACCAACGTCATGCCGCAATGGGCGGGTAGCTCCTGGTACGAACTGCGCTACGCCGACCCGCACAACTCGGAGACGTTCTGCGCCAAGGAGAACGAGGCCTACTGGATGGGCCCGCGCCCGGCCGAGCACGGGCCGTCGGACCCCGGCGGCGTAGACCTCTACGTCGGCGGAGTGGAGCACGCGGTGCTGCACCTGCTGTACTCACGCTTCTGGCACAAGGTGCTCTTCGACCTCGGTCACGTCAGCTCTCGCGAGCCCTACCGCCGGCTGGTCAACCAGGGCTACATCCAGGCGTACGCCTACACGGATTCCCGGGGGTCCTACGTGCCGGCTGCCGAAGTGGTGGAACGTGATTCGAAGTTCTACTGGACTGGTCCCGACGGTGAGATCGAGGTCAACCGCGAGTTCGGCAAGATCGGCAAGAGCCTGAAGAACTCGGTCTCGCCCGACGAGATCTGCGAGGAGTACGGGGCCGACACCCTGCGCGTGTACGAGATGTCGATGGGCCCGCTGGAGGCCTCGCGTCCCTGGGCCACCAAGGACGTGGTCGGCGCGTACCGATTCCTGCAGCGGGTGTGGCGGGTGGTGGTCGACGAGACCACCGGTGGCGAACGGGTGGTCGACCACGAAGAGCTGGGCGAGCCGACGCTGCGGCTGTTGAACAAGACCATCGCCGGGGTGGCCGAAGACTATGCGGCACTGCGCAACAACACCGCGGCGGCCAAGCTCATCGAGTACACCAACCACCTCACCAAGTCCGACGTCACGGCTCGCGCCGCGGTCGAACCCCTGGTGCTGATGGTCGCGCCGCTGGCGCCACACCTGGCCGAGGAACTGTGGCGCCGACTGGGCCACGACACCTCGTTGGCCCACGGCCCCTTCCCCCAGGCCGACCCGGCCTACCTGGTGGAGGACACCGTCGAGTATCCGGTGCAGGTCAACGGAAAGGTCCGCGGGCGCATCACCGTCGCCGCCGACGCCGCTGCCGATGCCGTCGAGACTGCCGCGCTGTCAGACGAGAAGGTCGTCGCCTTCCTTGCCGGTGCCACGCCGAAGAAGGTCATCGTGGTGGCGGGCAAGATGGTCAACGTCGTCGTCTAGGCGATTTCGGCGTGATCCGTCGCGCTCACCGATACCAATCACGCCGAAATCGGGGGAGTGCGCGGCGGCGAGGTCCGCCGCCGGCCGGTGGCCTCGGTCGCGGCGGCGTAGCGCAGCAGTGCGACGTCGTCGTGAGCCCGGCCGGCGAACGTGACACCCACCGGCATGCCGATGTCTGCCATCGTTCCCATGGGCACCGTCACGGTGGGGATGCCAAGATGCCGAATCGCCAAGTTGCCGTTGGCAACCCAGACGCCATTGCGCCAGCCGAGGTCGGCCGAGGCCGGGTCGACGTCCATGTCGGCGGGACCGACGTCCGCGACGGCCGGGAAGATCACGGCGTCCAGCCCGAGGCCGTCCATCCACTCCTCGAGGTCGACGCGACGGGTGCGCTCCAACGCGTGCACGCCCTCGGGGATGGCAGGGATGCCCAGGAAGGAGTCGACGGGGTTGTCGCGGATGAAGGCCGGATACTCCGCGACGTCGTCGTCGAACCCGTCGTAGCGGTCGGGCAGGGCGCCGGGCGGGGCCGGGAAGATCTGGCTGCCATCGACGTCGGCGAGTCGGTTGAGGGCGGGATCGCCGTTGGCCGCGAGGAAGTCGTCCCACGCCCACGCGCACAGGTCGGCGATCTCGCGGCGCAGGTATTCCGGGCTGACCAGGCCGCGGGTGGCGATGGTCGGCGCGCCGGCGCGGTCACCCTCGTAGTTGGTGACGACGGGAAAGTCCACGTCGACGACTTCGGCTCCGGCGGCTGACAGGTCGCGCCGGAGGGCGTCGAAGAGGTCGAGTACCGAGGGCCGGGTGTCGATGCGCCGACCCGTGGGACCGCCTATTCCGGTGGCGCCGACGCCGGCGTCCGGGTCGGCGTTGACGTACATTCGTGGCACGCCGAAGCGCTTGCCCGCCAACGCCTTCGCGTCGTGCAGCAGGGACGGGTAGGAGTCCGGGCGCACCTCGTCGACGCGGGGTAGCGAGACCCATGGCTGCAGACGCCAGAAGTCGCCGCGCGCATCGGGATCCTCGACGACGAGGACGTCGAGCACCTCGAGCAGATCGGCCATCGACCGGGCGTGGGGAACCACGACGTCCATGGTCGGCACCAGTGGCCAGCCACCGCGAGTCGAGATCACTCCGCGGGACGGGGTGTAGGCGCACAGCGCATTGTTCGACGCCGGGCCGCGCCCCGAGGACCAGGTCTCTTCTCCGATGCCGAAGGCGCACAGCGACGCAGCCGTCGCCGTGCCCGACCCGTTGGACGAACCCGAGGCGAACGGAGCGGTGAGATAGTCGGCGTCGTAGGGACTCTCGGCCCGGCCGTACAGCCCCCGTTGCATGCCGCCGTTGGCCATCGGGGGCATGTTGGTCAGCCCGATGAGCACGGCTCCGGCGCCCCGCAGTCGCTCCACGACGAACGAGTCCCGCTGGGCCACCAGCTCGGCGAAGGCCGGGCTGCCGGCCGCCACGGTCAAACCGCGCGCCTGATAGCTGTCCTTGACCGTGTACGGAATGCCGTCGAGCGGGCCCTGGGTGCGGCCGTCCCGTCGTCGGGCGTCGGACTGCTCCGCCTCGGCCCGGGCCGCCGGGTTGCGAACCACGACGGCGTTGAGCTCGTCGTCGTAGGCGGCGAGGCGGGCCAGGTACGCGTCGAGCAACCCGACCGCCGTGACCCGGCCGTCCTCCAGAGCCGCCCGCATGTCGGCGATGGACGCCTCGTGGACCTCGAACGCCGCGTTCATCGGGGCCGGATCACGATCTCGTGGACGTGCGCGTCGGCCGGTGCGGTGACCGCCTGCGCGATTACCTGGGCGACGGTGGCGGCGGAGAGGAATTGCTCCGGCACGTAGTCCCGCTCCTCGTAGGCGACGAGGTCGCGCTGCATCTCGGTGTCGATCCGGCCGGGGTGCACCGACGTCACGCGGAGGTCGGGCTCGTCGGCGCGCAGCGAGTCGGCAAACGACCGCAACGCGAACTTGCTCGCCGAGTAGGACGCCAGCCCGGGCGAGGCCTTGATCCCGGCACCTGAATTGACGAAGACGACGTGTCCGCGGGCGCT
Source organism: Mycobacterium sp. NPDC006124 (assembly GCF_040614235.1). Taxonomy (NCBI): domain Bacteria; kingdom Bacillati; phylum Actinomycetota; class Actinomycetes; order Mycobacteriales; family Mycobacteriaceae; genus Mycobacterium; species Mycobacterium sp. NPDC006124. The sequence continues at coordinate 305,995 of NZ_JBEXUA010000007.1, forward strand.
GCGCAGAGCCGGCAGCACGGCCAGCGTCAGCGCGACGGCCCCGGTGACGTTGACTTCGAAGGTGGCCCGCCACTGCTCGGCGGTGGACTCGGCGACCCGCCCGGGATAGGCGACGCCGGCGTTGTGGACCAGCACGTCGAGATCGGTCAGCACTTCCGCGGCCGCCTCGATGGAGTCGGGGTCGGCGAGGTCCAGTGGCCAGGTCGGTGCACCCAGCCGCGCAGCGAGGGCGTCGAGGCGGGCGGATGGCCGGCCCGCCAACAGCAGGGTGTGGGTGGGAGCCAGCGCTTCGGCGATGGCGACGCCGAGACCGCCCGCTGCGCCCGTGATCAGCGCAGACCGGGTCTGGCCCTCGGGTGGGTTCTCCGCAGACCGGGTCTGGCCCTCGGGTGGGTTCTCCTGGGTGGACACGACGGCAACCCTACCGATCTGCGCTCTCGACGTCGGCGTCGCATGATTGACCCGATGCCACCGGACTCGAACTTCGCGCCCACCCAGCTCGCGGCCCGCGCCGCCTATCTGCTGCGGGGCAACGACCTGGGCGTGATGACCACCGCCGCACCTTTGCTGTACCCCCACATGTGGAGCTGGGACGCGGCCTTCGTGTCGATCGGTCTGGCTCCGTTGAGTGTCGAGCGCGCCGTCGTCGAACTGGACACGCTCCTGTCGGCGCAGTGGCGCAACGGCATGATCCCGCACATCGTCTTCGCCAACGGAGTCGACGGCTACTTTCCCGGTCCGGCGCGGTGGGCGACGTCGACCCTGGCGGCCAATGCCCCGGTGGGCCGGCTCACCTCCGGCATCACGCAGCCGCCGGTGCACGCGATCGCGGTCCAGCGCATCCTCGACAACGCCCGCACCAGGGGCCGTTCCACGCGTGCGGTGGCCGAAGCCTTCCTGGACCGTCGGTGGAGCGACCTGGTGCGGTGGCACCGGTGGCTGGCCGAGGCCCGCGACCCCAACTCCCGTGGACGAGTGACGGTGTACCACGGGTGGGAGTCGGGGATGGACAACTCGCCGCGGTGGGATGCGGCCTACGCCAACGTGACTCCCGGTCCGATGCCGCCGTACCAGCGCGAGGACAACGCCATCGTCACCGATGCGACGCAGCGTCCGTCGGACCTCGAGTACGACCGCTACATCTGGCTGGTCGAGCAGATGAAGTCGGTCAACTACGACGACCTGCTGCTGCCCACGGTGATGAGCTTCGCGGTCGAGGACGTCTTCGTCTCGGCGATCCTGTCGGTGGCGTGCATGGTGCTCGCCGAGATCGGGGAAGACTACAAGCGCCCGCATTCCGACGTGCGCGACCTGTACGGTTGGGCCGAACGATTCCGTCGCGGCGTCGTCGACTCGGTAGACGAACGATCTAGTGGGGCAAGGGATTACGACCTGCGATCCGAGAAGTGGATCAGCACCGAGACGGTGGCTCAGTTCTCCCCACTGCTGTGCGGCGGTCTGTCCCACGACCGAGAGCGGACGCTGCTCAAGCGTTTCGAGGGTCCGCGCTTCTGTGGGCATCCGGACCTCAAGTACGCCTTGATCCCGTCGACGTCGCCCGTGTCGCGGGACTTCCGGGCGCGCGAGTATTGGCGGGGTCCGGTCTGGCCGGTGCTGACGTGGCTGTTCTCCTGGTGCTTTGCGAGGCGGGGCTGGGCCGAGCGCTCGTCGAACCTGCGGCGGGAGGGGCTGCGACAGGCCAGCGACGGTACGTTCGCCGAGTACTACGAGCCGTTCACCGGTGAGCCGCTGGGCAGCATGCAACAGTCGTGGACCGCCGCGGCGGTGCTGGACTGGCTTGGCTAATCGCTCTGCTCGGCCAAGCGAGCAAGCGGCGCAAGGGCTTTGGCGAGCGTCTCACGTTCCTCGGTGCTGAGCCGGGTCAGCATCCCGGCGATCTGAGCGCGGCGCGTCGCCAGTGCCTCCCGATGCTGGACCAGGCCACGCGGCGTCACGTCGACCAGGACGGCCCGCAGATCGGAGGGGTCGCGTGAGCGCTTGACCAGACCCAGCTTCTCCAGCCGGCGGATCGCGACCGTGGTCGTCGGGGTACGCACGCGTTCGTGAGCGGCGAGTTCGGTCATGCGAATCGGCCCGAGGTCGAGCAGCGTCAATAGGATCGACAGCTGCGCGAGGGTGAGGTCGGCACCGCCCTCGGGCAGGTTGCGGTTGGAGTCGCCCCGACGCAGGACGGAGAAGAGCTTGGAGAGCACCTGCTGCAGCTCTCCGGCCAGCTCAGTGACCTGCGATTCGGTCTCTACCATAGTTCGCTAGTCTAACCTGTCGCGCCCGTCAGGAGCTCGACATGCGCCGATTGGTCCGTGCCAGAGGTCGCTACAGCACCTGGGACAGGAATTGACGCAGGCGGTCGGTCCCGGCGTCGGAGAAGATCTGCTCGGGCGTGCCGGTCTCCACCACCTTGCCGTGATCCATGAAGACCACCGCGTCGGCGGCCGATCGGGCGAAGCCCATCTCGTGGGTCACCACCACCATCGTCATGCCATCCTCGCCCAGCTCGGCGATCAGTGCGAGGACGCCCTTGACCAGTTCGGGGTCGAGTGCAGAGGTCGCCTCGTCGAAGAACATCACCTGGGGTGCCATGGCCAGGGCGCGGGCGATCGCGACGCGCTGCTGCTGCCCGCCGGACAGCGTGGCGGGTCGCACTTCGGCCTTGTGCCGCAACCCGACTCGTTCCAACTGCGCGAGCCCGAGTTCGCGTGCCGCGTCGGCGTCGAGCCGCTTGAGCCGTCGTGGCGCGAGCGTCACGTTGTCCAGGACCGTGCGGTGGGGAAAGAGGTTGAACTGCTGGAACACCATGCCGATGCGCTGGCGCAGCTCGTCGGGGTTGTCCTCGAGCACCGAGCGCCCGTCGAGCAGGATGTCGCCACGGTCGGGTTCGTGCAGCCGGTTCAACGCCCTCAGCAGCGTCGACTTGCCCGATCCGGACGGACCGATCACTGCGGTGGTGGTGCCGGCGGGCACGTCGAGGTCGATGCCGCGCAGGACGGCGTTGGTGCCGAAGGACAGGTGAATGTCGTTGGCGACCAACGACACTGGTTCGAACTTCACGGTGGCGCTCACACCATCTCCTGGGTCGAGGCGGGACTGGCCGGGTCTTCGGTGTCAGCGACGGTCTTACCGCGTCGAAGGCGCGCGTCGATGTAGTTGACCAGGTGGGTCAGCGGGATCGTCAGGGCGAGATAGAAGATGCCGGCTGCGACCAGGGGCGAGAGGTTCCCGGTCTGGGCGTTGAGGTCGCGGCCCACCTGGAACAGTTCGCGCTGGCTGGCGATCAGGCCGAGGAAGTACACCAGCGAGGAGGCCTTCAGCAGCGAGATGAACTGGTTGACCAGGGCGGGCAAGACCCGCCGCACGCCCTGGGGCACGATGACCAGTCGCATGGACGACGAATAGCTGAAGCCAAGTGCGCGCGAGGCTTCCAGTTGCCCGGCCTCCACGCTCTGGATGCCCGAGCGCAGGATCTCGCCGACGTAGGCCGCGGCCATCAACCCGAGCGCGGCGATGCCGAGCGGGTAGGGGTTGTTCCCGGTGAGTCCGCCCACGATGGGTCCGACGCCCAAGCCGATGATCAGGATGATGACGACCTCGGGCAGGCCGCGGAAGACGTCGGTGTACACCCGCGCGGGCCACCTCAGCCACCGCGCCTTGGAGATGCCGGCGACGGCGAGTCCCATTCCGAGGACGAGGCCGATGATGCTGGCGGAGATCGTGAGGATCAGGGTGTTGGGCAGGCCCGTCTTGAACAGGTCGGGGATCGCCCGCTTGTAGAGATCCCAGTCCAGGAACGAGTTCTTGAGCTGTGACACAACGGATTTGGGGGCGACTCCGGAGTTGTCGGCCCGTGTCTGCGTGGCGGCGATGGCGTTGAAGTCGGGCAGCTGGGGGGTGGGTGCCGCCTTGGAGCCGGGCTTCCACCCGGGCGGTAGCGCGCGGGGCACCCAGTTGGCGTAGAGCTTGGACCACGTGCCGTCGGCGATCACCGCGTCTAGGCCGGCGTTGAGCGCGTCGATCAGCGGCTTGTTCTCCTTGGCCACCGCGTAGGCGACGAAATTGTCCAGGCTGAAGGTGTTCTCGACGATCTGCGCGGGGTCACCCGCCTGCACCGTGCCGACGGCCTGCTGCGACGGTGCGACCCACGCGTCGATCTGGCGTGTCTTGAGGCTTCCGTAGACGGTGTTGTAGTCGGGGAACTTCACCGGGTCAAGCCCGAGGGTGTCGACGACGTAGGCCTCCTGCACGGTGCCCTGGACGACGCCGATGCGTTGTCCGGCAGCGAGTTGCGAGAAGCCCTTGATGGGTGATCCCGGTGGGACCACCAGCGAGAAATAGCCAAAGTCGTAGCCGTTGGTGAAGCCGACGGTCTGACGCCGAGCGTCGGTCGTGGTGATCGACGACGAGCCGACGTCGAATCGTCGGGCCGCCACCTGGGCCAGCAGGCCGGAGAAGTCGGTGCCGACGAAGTTGACCTTGAGACCCAGTTTGTCGGCGACCGCCCGCAGCAGCTCGTTGTCGAATCCGGTGAACTGGCCCTTCGAGTCGATGCAGATGCTCGGCGGGGCGTCCGACAGCGTGCCGACGGTCAGCGTGCCGGGGGTGCCCAGGCCGAGCGCGCCGACGTCGACCGGGAGTGGTTCGACGCCAGGTGTCGTGTACTTGTCGGATTCAGGGCCCTTGGCCGCCGACGCCAGGTTCGTCGGCAGGGCGCTGGCGCTCTCGACTCCCGGTGGCGCGCACTGGTCGCTGTCGGCGGCGGCCGGCGGCGCCAAGCCGACGATCATGATCACGACGGCGAGCAGTGCGGCCACGCGGAGTCGACGATGGCCCGAGTGGTGTTTCACCTCTAGCAAGGTACTTGGGTCGCGGCGGGCGGCACGGCTTCTGCTCGTGACGAGTCGCATTCCGCCGACTCAAGCCCGCCGTGAGGCAACCCCGGTCAGCGGTTGTCGCGCCAGCGACACAGCGCCTCGGCGGCACCGAGGTCGTAGTCGGGCCCGTTGACGCCGACGGTCAGCAGCGAGACTCCGAGTCCGACGAGCGCGTCGGCGTCGGCGAGCATCGCGTCGGTGCCCTTGCCGGTCTCCGCCCCTGCGGATCGTTCGATCTCCGACGGGTCGCGGCCGACGTCGGCGCAGTGCCGGTCGAGCACAGCCGCCTTGTCGGGGTAGGTCTCGGTGGTGGTGAAGCCGTGCCACAGGTGGGCGTACTGCGCCACCAGCTTCAGGGTCTTCTTCTCGCCCTGGCCGCCAATGAGGATCGGAATGTCGCGCACGGGTGCGGGATTGAGCTTGCCGAGCCGTGAGGTGATCCGCGGCATCGCGGCGGCGAGATCGTCGAGTCGGCTGCCGGCGGTGCCGAACTCGTAACCGTATTCGTCGTAGTCCTTCTGCTTCCAGCCCGAGCCGATGCCCAGGATCAGCCGCCCGTCGCTGATGTGGTCGACGGTGCGTGCCATGTCGGCGAGCAGTTCGGGGTTGCGGTAGGAATTGCACGTCACCAGCGCACCGATCTCGATGCGCGAGGTCTGCTCGGCCCACGCGCCGAGCATCGTCCAACACTCGTAGTGGGCACCCTCGGGGTCGCCGTAGAGCGGGTAGAAGTGGTCCCAGTTGAAGGCGACGTCGACGCCGATGTCCTCGCAGCGCCGGACCGCGTCGCGCAGGTGGCCGTAGTTGGGCGAATGCTGGGGCTGAAGCTGGACGCCGATGCGGGTGGGGAAGGTCATGGCTCCTGCTTACCCGTTCTTCGTCGAGTTGTCCCCGGAGCCGTCATACGCCGATGTCGCCGGCGTCCCGCCACACGACGACCACCGAGGGGCGGGCGGTGCCGTTGCCGCCCTCGGGCCAGCGGGACAGGGGGTCCTCGAGGCTGTTGTCGTCGCTCTCACCGGGGTGCTGCACGCAGACGGTGACGAGGTCGTCGGTGACGACGGGCCCGCACGTCTCGGCGCCGAGCGGAACGGTCAGGAACTGTTTGGTCTCACCACGATTGGGTCCGTCGAGCGCGACGGCGAACAGCCCGTCGTTGGAGTCGAGTGCATTGCCGTCGGTGGAGATCCACAGGTTGCCGTGGCTGTCGAAGGCCAGGTTGTCGGGGCACGAGATCGGGCTGACGCGGCTCTTGTCGAAGCCGGCGAAGTAGGTGTCGGCCGCGGCCGGGTCGCCGCACACCAGCAGCAGTTCCCAGGTGAAGGTGGTGCCCGCGTGGTCGTCGGTGATCTCGAGGATCTGCCCGCTCTTGTTGTCGTTGCGGGGGTTGGCGGCGTCCGGTGCGGCCTCCCCGGGTGCGCCGCGTTCGTCGTTGTTGGTCAGGGCGACGTACACCTTGCCGGTCTTCGGGTTGGCCTCGAAGTCCTCCGGCCGGTCCATCTTGGTGGCCCCGGCCTTGTCGGCGGCGAAGCGGGTGAACACCGCCGCCTCCTGCGCACTGACGCCGGGGACGAGCGACTCGGCCTGACCGTTCGGGCCCGAACGCAGCAACGGCAGCCAGGTCCCGGTGCCGCTGAAGGACCCCTTGGCGGGCAGGGTGCCGGAGCCGTCGATCTGGTCTCCCGGGATGTCGCTGGCGAGCTTGGCGACGTAGAGCGTGCCCTCGTCGAGGATGGCCATGTTCTGCGCCATCGCCTCGGCGGAGGCGCCCGGCACGATCTTCTTGCCGGAGACGAACTTGTACATGTAGTCGAAGCGCTCGTCGTCACCGGTGTAGGAGACGACGGTGCCGTCGCCGGTGACGTAGATGGTGGCGCCCTCGTGCTTGAGGCGCCCCATCGCCGAGTGCTTGACCGGTCGGGAGGCCGGGTCCCACGGGTTGACCTCGACGACGTAGCCGAAGCGGTTCACCTCGTTGGGCGTCGCGGCCAGGTCGAATCTCGGATCGAAGGTCTCCCACTTACGTTCGGTGGCAGCGACTTTCACGCCGTAACGCTTTAGCTGGTCGGACCGCACCGGACCGACGGGCGCGTCCTTCGGCGCCCCGAAGTACCCGTTGAAGTTCTCCTCTCCGGAGAGCACCGTGCCCCACGGGGTGACGCCGCCTGCGCAATTGGCGAACGTCCCCAGGATGGTCCGGCCGTCGGGATCGGCCGCGGTCTTGACGAAGTCGGTGCCCGCGGCCGGTCCGGTCAGCGTCATGGGGGTGTCGGCGGTGATCCGACGGTTGTAGCGGCCCATCACCGGTTCGAGGCCGTTGGCGGTGCGCCGCACCTCGACCACGGATAGGCCGTGGGCGGCAATCGAGATGTCGAACTGCTCGCGGGTCGGCTCGTCCGCGTCGTAACCGGGGTGCATGAACTGCTCGGTGGTGTACTCGTGGTTGGTCACCAGCAGGAAGTGGTCGGCGCTGCCGGGAAACGGCAGCAGGCCGGCGAAGTCGTTGTTGAAGCCGAACTGACCGCGTTGCGCGGCAGCGGTCTGTTTGGCCACGTCGAACGCGGGGGCGCCGGGAAGGATGGGGTCACCCCAACTGATGACCACCGACTGGCGGTAGCCGTCGGGGATCACGACGGCGTCTTCGCTGTTGGGTGCCACCGAGGCGAAGTTCATTCCCGCCGTTGGCCTTACGGGCTCTGGCGTCGGGCTCGCCGACGGGGGAGCGTCGGTGCTGCAGGCAGCCAATGCCGATCCGGCGCCGACGGCCAGCACGGTGACGCCGGTGCTGCGCAGCAGCGTTCGCCGCGACACCTGCCGGACGACGTCGCCGAAGTACTCGTTCGCGCTGGTGTTCGGCACCGGTTGGGAGCAGGCGTCACCGCACTTGTAGCGGCAGGTGACGTGCTGCCGCGCGGAGCGGCCGTCGTGGTCGACGAACAGATTCAACGGCACCAGGGCCATCAACGAAGGTCCTTTCGGGAGTCGACGACGACCGGGCTGCGGTCGCATTCTCAAGCGAACCTATCGATGGCGGGAAAGCAGCTGTGAACATCCTGGTGAACAGCTGACGACGGAAACGGACGGCTGGGATAGTGGCGACGACCCATCGCGTCAGCACATAGGCAAACTATCGAATGCGCAGATATGACGAGCACGACTATTCTGCAGTTGCGCCAATCGCGCAGTTGAACGCGAGCATAGACCTTGCGACGCGATTGGAAACAACTTCGTTCTTATAGACATCAGCGAACATCGTGTGCATACTTGCCTCGCGAAATCATGCGTGGTGTTGGGAGTAGGCGTGGGGCATAGCAGGTACGTCGGTCGGGTTGGGGCGCTTGCCGTGGCGCTGGGCGTCGGATGGGCTGCGACGGCGGGAGTCGGGATTGCCGTCGCCGACTCTCCGTCCGACGGCCCCTCCGGGGGCACCACCGCGGGAACGGGCAGCCCGGAGGGGGCAACTGGCGCGGGAGGGATCAGTGCAGGCACGACGGGTCCCGCCGACAACGGCTCGCCAACGGGCGCGACGACCACGACGACCACCAACGGCGGCACCGGAACCGCCCAGGACAGCACGTCGGTCACGACGACCGTTGGCGGCACGACGGTCAGCGGCACCACCATCACCGGAACTCTGAACCCGACCGCCACTCCGAGCGAGACCGCGTCTCCCACCAAGACTCCGACGGTCTCGCAGACCACCGCTACCCCGACCCCCGCCGCCGCTCCGAGCGCAACCCCCACCCAGACCCCTTCCTCCCCGACGACCGGCGTGACGTCGCCCGCGGCGGCCACACCACCTGCCACCACGGCGGATTCGCCATCGGGTGCTGCCGACGACCTCACGTCCGCGACGCGAACCAGCCCGACCACACCACGCACGGCAACGTCTGACGATCCGGCGCCCACCGTCGCGAACGCCAAAGTCTCGGCCAATGCCGCGGAATCGTCGACGGCCCCCTTCGCCCGCGCGGCGGCCGGCGGTGCGGCAGATCCGACCAGCACCGCCGCCACCGCCAACGCCTTGATCGCACCCTCGGCCATCAGCACCCAGCCCGCGGGTCCGATCGAGATGCTGCTGATCGTGCCGACACGCATCGTCGTGGGACTCGTGAGTCTGCTCGTCAGCCCCGTCGTAGGAACGCCGGTCAACCCGGTCACGCCGGGACCGGTATTCGAGTTGTTGGTGGCGTTCTACCGACGCATCGACAACTACCTGTTCAACGTCTCGCCCACGGCGCGGCCCACCGTGACCGGCCAGTCGGCCACCGGCGTGATCACCGGCAACCTCAACGCCACCGACGCCAACGGCGACCCGCTGACCTATCGGGTGTCCGCACAGCCCGCCAACGGCAAGGTCGAGGTCACCTCCACCGGCGAGTTCACCTACACCCCGAACCCCGACTTCGCCAAGGCCGGAGGCCCCGACGGCTTCACCGTCGTCGTCGACGACAGCGCGGGCTTCCACCTGTTCGGGTTCCTGACCCAGCGGGCCGTCTCGGTGCCAGTGTCGCTCACCGTCACACCGATCAACCAGGCGCCAGTCTTCACCCAGCAAGCGGCGATCAGCGGCCAGAACGGCGTCACCGGAACCATCACCGGTACGTCCAAGGCCACCGATCCCAACGGCGACACCGTCACCTACACGATCAAAGCGGGCGACACGACCGCCACCGTCACCGTGGACGCGACGGGCGGATTCACCTACACCCCAACGGATGCCGCGCGCCATGCGGCCGTGCTCAATCCGACGTCGGACACCGTCACCATCACGGCATCCGACGGCCGCGGGCTGTCGGCGACCTCCACGGTCTCCGTGCCCGTGCTGGGGCGCAACGCCGATCCGGTCACGGGCGGGCTCACCAACGTCGTCACCGATCCGGTGACGGGAAAGGTCACCGGCTCGCTGAACGTGTCCGATCCCGACAATACGGGCGGGGTCACGACCGACGTGCTCGTCTACACGCCGGCGTCGTTCACCACCAACCGCGGCACGTTCACCGTCGACGGCAACGGGTTCTTCACCTACCAGCCCTTCGATACCGCCCGGCACGACGCAGCGAAATTGGGCAGCACCGCCACCACGGACACGGCCACCTTCACCGTCACCGACGGTTACGGAGGCCGACTGGAAATCCCCGTCACCGTGGCGATCTCGCCTCGGAATGCCGCTCCGGCGGCGACGTCGGCGGCCACGGTCAACCTGCCCGGCTCGGACGGGTCGGTGACCGGCAACGTCAACATCGCCGACGCGGACTCCGATCCACTGACCTTCACCTCGACCACCCCGGCGCGTGGCAGCGTCGTCGTCAACGGCGACGGTTCGTTCACCTACCGCCCTACCGACGCCGCGCGCATCGCCGCCGCGGGGAGCGGACCCAAGACCGACACCTTCTCGGTGACCGCCGCCGACGGTTACGGAGGCGTCACCCCCACCCCGGTCTCGGTCACCGTCACCATCGCGCCACTGAACATCGCACCCGTCGCCGGCACCCCTGGCGATACCACCGTCGATTACGCCACGGGCGCAGTCACCGGCAAGGTCAACTTCACCGACGCCAACGGAAACCCACTGTCATACAGCGTTTCTCAACAACCGGTTCGCGGAACCGTCACCGTCGGCGTCGACGGCACGTTCACCTTCACCCCGACGGCGGCGCAGCGCCTGTTGGCCAACACGGCGGCCGGTCCGACGACCGCCACCTTCACGATCGCGGCGTCCGACGGATCGCTGAGCACACCGACGACCGTCACCGTGGCCATCGATCCCGCACGCGTCGCCGTGACCGACGTGGTCAAGACACCGACCACCATCGTCGACGTCGGCGCCGCGCCGACGTCGGTCTACACGATCGGCAACAACGGCCTCCTCACCAAGATCGACCCGGCCACGGGCCAGGTGGTCGGCACCACCCAGATCACCGGCACCACCAACACCGAATACCTTGCCGTCAGCGGCGACGGCCGCTATGTCTACGTCTCCGGTGGAGGCGGCAGGGTCGTGGCGGTGGACACCGAGTCCGGCACCCAGACTCCGTACACCGTGACGGGCACTCCCCGCGATTTGGTCGCCGTGACGCTGCCGTCCGGCCAGCAACGGTTGTACGTGACGAGCCGCGACACGGGGAGGGTCACGGTCATCGATCCATCCGGAACGGTGGCCAACGTCGTGGTCACGCTGCCCGCGGGGGCGATGCCCAACAACATCACCGCCAGCCGCGACGGGGCGACCATCTACGCCACGAACACCGGCACCAATTCGATCTCGATCATCGACACCGCCACCAACCAAATCCACACCTTAGCCATCGGTTCGAGCCCTCAGGGTCTAGCGACCAGCGCCGACGGCCGCTACGTTTACGTCGCCAACGGTGGGGCCAACCAGATCTCGGTGCTGGACACCACCACCGGCACGGTGTCGTCCATCGTGGTGGCAGCGCCCTCGCGCAGCGTCAGCGTCAGCCCCGACGGCACCCTGGCCTACGCCACGCTGAGCAACGGCACGGTGTCGGTCATCGACACCGCCACCAATACCGTGATCGGCACGCCCATCACCGTCGGCAGCACGCCGCAATACGTGGCGTTCACCCCGGACGGGCAGGCGTACCTGACGAGCTTCACGGGCGGCATCAACGTGCTGAAGGTGGTGTCGGTCAACGTCAACGTGGCGCCGATCGGTGTCCGCTCACCGTCGGTGAGCGTCAACGCGACCACCGGGATCGCGACCGGCAACCTCAACGTCACCGACGCCAACGGTGACGCCCTGACGTACACGCCGACCTCGGTGACCACCGCCAAGGGCACCTTCACCGTCGCCGCCAACGGCACCTACACCTACCGTCCCACTGACGACGCGCGGCACGCTGCGGCGGCCACCGGCGCACCGGCGGAGGCGTTGAGTGACTCGTTCACCGTCTCCGTCAGCGACGGGCGCGGTGGCACCCGCTCCGTCACCGTCACGGTGCCCATCTCGCCTCGGAATGCCGCCCCGGCGGCGACGTCGGCGCCCACGGTAAATCTGCCCGGCGCGGACGGGTCGGTCACCGGCAACGTCAACATCGCCGACGCGGACTCCGATCCACTGACCTTCACCTCGACCACCCCGGCGCGTGGCAGCGTCATCGTCAACGCCGACGGATCGTTCACCTACCGGCCCACCCAAGCCGCACGCATCGCCGCCGCGGGCAGCGGACCCAAGACCGACACCTTCTCGGTGACCGCCGCCGACGGCTACGGAGGCGTCACCCCCACCGCGGTGTCCATCACGGTGAGCATCGCCCCACTCAACGTGGCACCCGTCGCCGGCACCCCGAGTTCGCCGAGCACCGACTACGCCAGTGGAATCGTGACGGGGAAGGTCAACTTCACCGACGCCAACGGAAACGCTCTGACCTATCACGTCGCGCAGCAGCCCGTTGTCGGCACGGTGTCGGTCGCCGCCGACGGCACCTACACGTACACCCCGACGCTGACGCAGCGGCTCGCGGCGTTCAGCTCGGGTCCCAAGACCGCCACCTTCACCGTCGCAGCGTCGGACGGCAGCCTCGAAACTCCCACCTCGGTCACCGTGACCATCGACCCGGTCCGTTACGTGGTGATGGACTCTCTCGCCGTCGGGCGGGCGCCAATCGACACGGCGACTACGGTGTACGCCTCGGCGCGGGTCTGGGTGATTGGCAACTCCGGCATCCTGACCGCCATCGACCCGGCGACGGGCACGGTGGTCAAGACGATTCAGGTGACCGGTGCGACCAACACCGAGTACCTGACCACCTCCGCCTCCCCCACCCAGGACTACGTCTACGTCTCCGACGGTGCCGGAAGAGTCGTCGTGGTGAACACGGTTACGGGCGACCAGAAGTCGATCGCCGTGGGCGGAACCCCGCGCGATCTGGTCGCCGTCCGGTCGGGGAATCAGGACGTGCTGTACGTGGCCAGTCGGGACACCTCGAAGGTCACCGTGGTCGACCCCGTCGCCGCGACCACCCGCACCCTGGACCTGCCTGCAGGCAGCACCCCGAACAACATCGTCGCCAGCGCCGACGGCAAGTTCGTCGTCGTGTCGAACAACGGCACGAACTCCTTGACGTTCATCGACACCGCCACCGACGCTCAGACTTCGGTGGCCGTTGGCAGGTTCCCACAGGGTCTCGACGTCACGGGCGACGGCCGGTACGTCTACGTGACCAACCGCGACGACGACACCGTGTCGGTGGTCGACGTCGTCGGCAAGACCGTGTCGAAGACCATCGCCGTGGGTGACGGGCCGCGTGCGGTGAAGCTGAGCAACGACGGCACGCTGGCATTCGTCACCAATCAGTCTGCCGACACCGTCACGGTGATCGACACTGCCACGAATACCGTCGTGGGCCAGGTGGCCGTCGGCGACAGCCCACAATATTTCGCGATCCCGACCACCGGTGACGTCTATGTCACCAACGCCAACAGCGGTACCGTGTCGGTGCTGCGACCGGTCTCGGTCAACGTCAACTCGGCACCGGTCAACGTGCGGCCGCCGAGCAGCGGAATCCCTGATGGCTCAACGGGAGTCGTGTCGGGCAGTCTCAATGTCAGTGACCCCGATGCCAACACGCTGACCTACACGCCAAATTCGGGCACTACCACCAAGGGCACGTTCACCGTCACGGCGAACGGCGTGTACGGCTACACCCCGACCGAGGCCGCCAGGCGCGCCGCGGGTGCGGCGGGGGCGACCGCCGCCGACAAGCAGGACTCCTTCACCGTCACCGTGACCGACGGCCGGGGTGGTTCGACACAGGTGACCGTGCCCGTGACCGTTCTCGGTCTCGCGGTGAACACCCCACCCACGATTGCCGACCAATCGGTGATCGGACCCGAGGATCAGACCCGCGTGATCACGCTGACCGGTGTCGATCCCGATACGGGGACGACGCTGACCTACACCATCGTGACCCAACCGGCGCACGGCACGCTCGGCCCTCTGACGCGGGTCGACGCGGTTACCCAACGGCTCGTCTACACGCCGAACGCGGACTTCAACGGTTCGGATTCGTTCACCTACACCGCCAGTGACGGAAGTGACGCCAGCAACGTAGCCACCGTCTCGATCACGGTGACGCCGGTGAACGACGCGCCGGGGGCGGGCAACGCCGTGGTTCCAGACGTCGCCGAAAACACCCCGCGCACGATCACGTTGACGGGCACCGACGTCGACGCGGGCACCACGCTCACGTTCACCATCACCCAGCCGTCACACGGCACGCTGACCGGCGGCACCCGAGTCGACGCCACGTCCGTCAGCTACACGTACACCCCGAATGCGAACTACACCGGGCCGGATTCGTTCAGCTACCGGGCCTACGACGGTTCTGCGTTCAGCACGTCCGCCACGGTGTCCATCACGGTGAATCGTGTCGCGCAGCAGGCGCCGTTGGTGGCTGCTCTGCCCGGCAATGCCACGGCGCTGTCCCCGGTGGTGGTCGACCCCTCCACCGGGGTTGGCTACTTCATCGTCCGCAGCGCCGTCGGTATGCCGGTGCTCGCGAGCACCATCGGTTACAGCAGCACCAACTTTCTCAGCGGCACGCCGGTGGGCAGCGTGGTGACCGACGGTGCCGGTACCGCGTTCGTCGCCGTCAAGGTGGGCGATGCCACGTTGGTGTACCAGACCAAGCCCAACGGGCTGCTAAGCATCTCCAGGGTGGAGGGCGAACCCATCGGCGGCCTGCAGGTGGCCAACGGAAGTATCTATCTGGCCACCGCGACCGGTGCGGGCACCACGACCATCACCTCCATCGCGGCGAATCAAGATCCGGTCACCGTGCGCACGGTGGACATCGTCGGGGTGAACGTCCCCGGCTTCCGTCCGTCGAACTCCGTAGTCGTCTACGACCCGGTGGCCGACAAGGTCTATCAGTCCGTGACCGGGGGCGACGGCCGAGGTCACCTTCTGGTGTACGGCACGAGTGGGTACGTCGAGGGCGGAGTCGACGACGACCGCCCGGCGGTGGGTGGTGTCGTCTTCGACCCGATTACCCATGCCGTGTATCAAACATTCGGCGACGCCACCGGTGCGGTGGTGCGACGAGTCGACGGCGCTTCGCTCCTGACCACGAGCAGCCGGCCCGTCGGAGGCGCCGTGACGGGGCCCAACGGCATGATCGTGCAGACGGGGTCGGTCACCAACGGCGGAGTCGTCACCACGACGGTGGACGTCTCCACCCCGAGTGCGCTTCCACGCCAATTCACCATCGCCGGCACTCCCCTCGGCTCGGCGGTCGTCGATGCCGCGACGGGACGCGTGCACCAAGTCACGCTCAACGGCGACGGCACGTCGACCGTGACGACCGTTGGGATCGGACAGGTGACGTATCCGGGCACCGCCACGGGTCCGGTCGTCCTCGATCCGTCGGCGCCCGGCGCGTTCTACGTCACGACCCGGCTGACCGACGGCACGACGAGCGTGACCCGGCGTGCGCCTGACGGGACGACAACCACGGTCACGGCGGCCGGCGCGCCCTTCGGCACCGTGCTCGTCAACCCGGCCTCCGGCGCCGTCTACCAGAGCACCGAACGCGGCGTGTACCAGATCAAGGCACCCGTCTTGCTCATGAACCCGAACTCCGGCGCGATCGTGAATCCGTTGCAGGACAATGGGACCGGCGCGGCCACCGGTAAGGTGAATGCGATTGCCACGGGCGTGACCTACCAGCTCGGAACTCCACCCAAGAGCGGCACCGTGACCCTCGGTGCGGACGGATCCTTCACCTACACCCCCGACCCGGTGGCGCGGCTGGCGGCGAAGGGTACGGCGTCGACGGCTGACGACACCGACGTCTTCACCGTGCGGGTCTCCAATGGCACCACCACGCAGACCGTCGTCATCACGCCGTCGGTATCGCCGAGTTCGGTTGCGGCGGTGTACGTTGCGCCTCCTGGTGCAGTGGTGGTGGGCACTCCCGTCCTGGAATTGGTAGATCGCACCACTACCGTCGGCTACGCCGTGGTCCGCGACTCGGCAGGCACCTACTCGGTGAACGTCTTCTCTTCGGGCGGCGCCAGCCCGCGCAAGGTGGACCTGCCGGGCGAACCTGCCGCTGATCTCGACGTCGACGGCACCACCGCCGTGCTCGTGACGCGTACGGCCGACGGGAAGCTCGTGACGACGGTCATCCGACCGACGGGATCGACCCCGACGCCGATCGTGGGAACGACGGTCGACTCGCAGTTGATCGACGTCGCCACCGGGACCGTCGTCGTCTCCACCGACGCGGCGATCACCGTCATACCGCGGACGGGATCACCGACCACGATCGCGGTGGACGGGGTTTACGATCGCCCAACGCAATACGTCGACGGCGGTTACTTCACCACGGTCGAGAAATCCGGTTCGTACTCCGTCCTCGTGATCCGGCCCGACGCGACGTCCTACACGGCCGTCCTGCCGGGTGCGCTGGTGACGGTCGGGTCGGCTTCGGATGGCCGACTGGCCGCCATCTCGACGTCCGCTTCGGGCGCGTCCTTCTTGAACCTGGTTCGCACCGATGGCACAACCGTCACCGCCTCGGTGCCGGGTGTGATCGCCGACCACCGCGCCCAAGTCTTGGATTCCGACGGTGCCTACGTCGACTCGGTCGCGGTCGTGGGCAACGAGGTCGTGCAGTCTCGGGTGCGGGCTTCGGCGACGGGAGCGGTCTCCACGACCACCCTGCAGTCGAAGACGTTCACCGGAACGGCCGTCGGTTCGTTGCATCTGAACTCGACCGGATCGACGGCGTATTTCATGACCGTCGACCGTGGCGTGTATTCGATGGTGGCCGTCGTCAAACTCGACAATGACGCCAAGACGGCGACGAGGAGTTACGCGCTCACCGGAGCCCCGATGGATGCGAGGACCGGAAGGCCCCTCGAGTCGGTCTTCAACGATGAGTCGGGGACCATCTACCAACTCACCACTGCCGCCGACGTCGACACACCCGCCTATCGCATCACGATGGTCGACACGTTGGCCACGACGCCGGAGACCGGATCGAGGACCTGGGCGCTCACCGGCAAGCCGGTGGGCAGCCCCGTCGTTCAAACCTCAACGGGGATAGCCTATTTGGTGACGACGACCAGAGATGGCGCCTGGGTGAACGTCTTGAACGTTGCTCTTTCGACGCCGACCGCGGTCGCGGTGCCCTTGGGAACGCTGCCCGATGACCTCCTAGTCGACCAGGAGACCGGTGTGGCACGGTTCGTCACCAACTCTTCTGGGACCTACCAGTTCCGTACGATCAGCCCGAATGGGGCGTCGGCGGCGACGACGTTGAGCGGAGCGCCCAAGGGCCAGTTCACGGTCGACCCCGCGACCGGATACGTCTACGTGCCGGTGGCGAAGGGAAGTGTCGACGGCCTGGACGTCATCACCGGCGCACAGCCGGTGCAGACCCTTGCATTGCCGGGCAAGATGGTCAGCGGCGACCTCATCCTGGTGGGCAAGACAGCGGTGTACCTTCTGACCAAGGATGCCACCGGAGTGTTCAAGGTGACGACAGTCCAGTCGAATCTCACCACCAGCGTCACGACGCTGTCGGGATCCCTCGACACGTCGAATGACCCCATCCTGATACCCGGCAGCGACTCGCTACTGCTGGCGAGCAGTTCTGGTGGCCAGGGGCAACTGACGGTGGTCAACAGTGACGGCACGTCGAGGTCGCTGGCGTTGGCCGGCAGGCTAACGCAGGATGCGCTCAACTCCGATGACCAACGCGTGTTCGTAACCTCGGTGGACAACGGCATGACGACGGTGACGTCGGTGAGCGCCGATGGCATGTTCACGTCGGTGCAGATGGCGGGCGCCGCAACTCGTGCGGTCGACTTCGGTTTCGACGGCGTGTATCAGACCACTTCCGCCGGAACGTATCTCGTCGCACTGCCGACGAGGAGTGGTTCGACGGCGGTATGAGCCGTCAACCCGCCAGCACGCCGCGCAGGATCTCGACGAGCGCGGCGGGCTGGTCGCCCTGAACGGAGTGCCCGGAGTCGGCGACCACGATGGTCCGGCGGAAACCGGGTGCGGCCGCGGCGAACGCCTCGGCGTCATCGTCGTCGACGAAGTGGGAGTTGGCCCCCCGAATCAGGGTCGTGGGCATCGTGATCGACGGGACGTCGTCCCAGAGGCCCGCAAATCCCTCGCCCTTGCGGAAGGAGTCGTAGCGCCACGTCCACGTTCCGTCGTCGAGCTGCTTGCTGTTGTGGAACACCCCGCGCCGCAGCGACTTCCGGTCGCGGTGCGGTGCCAGGGCCACCGTGGCGTCGAGCATGGCGGCGAAGTTGGGGAACGTGCGGTCTCCGCGGACCAGCGCGACGGTGCCCATCTGCGCCTTGGTCATCTGCTCGTGGCGTTCCGGCGCCGAGGGGGTGACGTCGACCAGCACCAGTTCGGGCACCAGCGCGGGTTGGGTCGCGGCCAGGCGCAGCGCGGTCAACCCACCCAGGGACATGCCGACGATGAGGCGCGGTGCGGGCGCCCACTCGCGCAGTACCGGCGCCAGGGTCTCGGCGCTCAGCTTGGGTCCGTAGTCACCGTCGTCGCGCCACGCCGAGCGGCCGTGACCCGGCAGGTCGACGGCCAATGCGGGGACGCCGAGGCCGAGGATGACGGTGTCCCAGGTGTGGGCGTTCTGCCCGCCGCCGTGCAGGAAGACGACCTGCGGGTCGGCGTCCCCCCACTTCAGTGCGCTGACGGGGCCAGACTCCAGTCGCCGGACCGGTGGCAGGGGACCCGTCGCACCGATCTGCTCGGCGTTCTCGGGCAGCAGGGCGAACTCGTCGAGGCCCAGCAGGTCGTCATCGGAGATCTCCGCCATCGCTCGACCATACAAAGCGGGGCATATTCGAGTGCGCGCACGTCGCGGCTGTGCGACCGTCGACCCCGTGACGACGCTGCGCACCGCCGAGGACGCCGACTGGCAGGCGATGGGGACGTTGGCCGCAACGAGCTTCGGGTCGTTCCGGCCGCAGGATGCCACCGACATGTGGCGGACGCTGATTCCGCCGGGCGGCGCGATCGTCGTCGGCGACGGGGACGACGTCGTCGGGATGTCGTTCTATCTCGACCTTCGACTGACCGTTCCCGGTGGCACCGTGCTGCCGATGGCCGGTGTGTCCTGGGTGTGCGTGGCGCCGACGCACCGGCGCCGCGGTGTGCTGACCGAGATGCTCGGCGAACTGCACCGCCGCATGGCCGAGGCGCGCTATCCGATTGCCGGTCTCGAGGCGTCGGAGGGCGGCATCTACGGCCGCTTCGGCTACGGCCCGGCGACCGTCGTCGAAGGCGTCGCGGTCGACCGGCGCGAGGCCCGCGTGCGCGCCGAGGTACCCGATCCCGGCGGCGTACGGGTGGTGACGCCGGGTGCGCACCGCGAGCGGATCGAGCAGATCTACGACCGGTGGCGGCTGCGGACGCCCGGCGGCCTGCACACCCCGAAGCAATTGTGGGACGAAGTGTTCGGCGATCGCGAGCTGTCGCGCGGCGGCGGGAGTCCGTTCTTCGCGCTGCTGCACGACGACGGTTTCGTCTTCTATCGGGCGCACGGCGACGGGGAACGGAAGACGGCGGCGATCACCAAACTGGCTACGGTGACCGACGATGCCTACATCGCACTGTGGCGGACACTGCTGGGGCTCGACCTGATGCAGACCGTCACGCTCCAAGCGCCGCGGGGTGCGCTGCTGCCGTACCTGCTGAGCGACGCGCGAGTGGTCCGTACCACCGGCAGCGAGGACGGCCTGTGGCTGCGCATCCTCGACGTGCCGACGGTCCTGCAGGCCCGCCGCTATGCCGCAGACCTGTCGGTCGTCGTCGACGTGGCCGACGCGGGCCGGTTCTCGCTGGAGATCCGCGAGGGCAGGGCGCGGTGTGTGCCCAGTGTGGCAGAGCCCGACGTGTCGACCGATCTCTCGGTGCTGGGCAGCATCTACCTCGGCGCGCACCGCGCCTCGGCCTTCGCCGCCGCGAACCGCTTGCGCGCCACCGACTCTCGGGTCGTCACCGCGCTGGACGCCGCGTTCGCGTCCGACGTGCCCGCGCAGCTCGGCTACGGCTTCTAGACCCACCCGTCAACCACGTCGAGTGTGCTGTGGGATCGGCTCAACCGGAGTTTTCGCGATCTCACAGCACACTCGATGGGCAGGCTGCGGGGAACTAGCCCTCGATGAAGTTCTCGAGCTGGGCGCGCGCGATGTCGTCGGCGAGCTGCTTGGGCGGGCTCTTCATCAGGTAGGCCGAGGCAGCCTCGACCGGTCCGCCAATGCCGCGGTCCAGGGCGATCTTCGCCGCACGCACGGCGTCGATGATGACGCCCGCGGAGTTCGGCGAGTCCCAGACCTCGAGCTTGTACTCCAGGTTCAGCGGCACGTCGCCGAAGGCGCGACCCTCGAGGCGGACGTAGGCCCACTTGCGGTCATCCAGCCAGCCGACGTGATCCGACGGGCCGATGTGGACGTCCTTGGCGTTGAACTCCTTCTGGAGGTTCGACGTCACGGCCTGGGTCTTGGAGATCTTCTTCGACTCCAGGCGGGTGCGCTCGAGCATGTTGAGGAAGTCCATGTTGCCGCCGACGTTGAGCTGCATGGTGCGGTCGAGCTGCACGCCGCGATCCTCGAACAGCTTGGCCATCACGCGGTGGGTGATGGTGGCGCCGACCTGGCTCTTGATGTCGTCGCCGACGATGGGAACGCCTGCGGCGCGGAACTTCTCGGCCCACACGGGGTCCGACGCGATGAAGACGGGCAGGGCGTTGACGAACGCGACGCCGGCGTCGATGGCGCACTGGGCGTAGAACTTGTCGGCCTCTTCGGATCCGACGGGCAGGTAGGAGACCATCACGTCGACCTTGGCGTCCTTGAGCGCCTTGACGACGTCGACGGCCTCGGTGTCGGACACCTCGATGGTCTCGGAGTAGTACTTGCCGATGCCGTCGAGGGTCGGACCACGCTGGACCGTCACGTTGGTGGGCGGCACGTCGGCGATCTTGATGGTGTTGTTCTCGGAGGCGAAGATGGCCTCCGACAGGTCGAAGCCGACCTTCTTGGCGTCGACGTCGAACGCGGCGACGAACTGGACGTCGCGCACGTGGTACTTGCCGAGCTTGACGTGCATCAGGCCGGGGACGGTCGAGTTCTCGTCGGCGTCGAGGTAGTACTGCACCCCCTGCACCAGGGACGAGGCGCAGTTGCCGACGCCGACGATGGCGACCCGGATCTCATTCGAATCGGACATGGGGCGATCTCCTTCTGTGCTGACGAACCGTGATGCGGGTCGTGGGGGTCAGGGCTGCTGTTCTGGGGTGGTCTCGGGTCGACCCGGAGCGGCCACGCGTTCGGCCGCGATCAGGTCGTTGAGCCACTTGACTTCGCGCTCGCTGGATTCGAGCCCGAGTTGGTGGAGTTGGCGGGTGTAGCGGTCGAGCGAATTCGTGGCGCGCGCGATGGCTTCCCGCAGGCCTTCGCGGCGTTCCTCCACCTGACGACGGCGGCCTTCGAGGATCCGCATTCTGGCCTCGGCCGGAGTGCGATTGAAGAAGGCCAGATGAACACCGAAGCCGTCGTCGGTGTAGTTCTGCGGGCCGGTGTCGGCGACGAGTTCGGTGAAGCGCAGCTTGCCGGCGTCGGTGAGGACGTAGACCCGGCGGGCCCGGCGCACCTTGACCGCACCGACGGGGGCTGACTCCTCGACGATCAGGCCGTCGGCCTGCATGCGGCGCAGGGCGGGGTACAGCGAGCCGTAGGAGAACGCGCGGAACGCTCCAAGCAGACCCGTCAGCCGCTTGCGCAGCTCGTAGCCGTGCATCGGCGACTCGATGAGGAGTCCCAGGATGGCCAGTTCCAGCATCGAATCACCTCCCTTGCGTAGTCGCTACGACGGTTCGACACGTTGGCGAACTGTATCGCGCCGATATATACGGCGCTACGTGAAGCGAACATACACAACACTTTGGAAAGTGCGCCAGTCGGGCCGAACCTAGCCGCGGGCGTAGTCGACGCGCTTGATGGTGCCGTCGCCGGCGAAGGTGACCCCTCCGCTGCCGAATTCGCTGGACACGCTGGCGCGCAGCGTCAGCGCCCCCGGGGTCAGGACATCGCGACTGGGGTCCACGGTCAGGTAGGTGCTGTCGGCCTTGACGTCCTTCTGCTGCAACCCGACCATCTCCGGTGCCCCGCGCAGCAGGCCTACCGTCTTCTTGACGTCGAAGGCAGCCAGGTCCACCAGCACGTCGTCCTCGTCCTTGGCGGAGGTGGACGGATCGTCGAACCCGCCGCGGTAGGTGTAGCTGAGCTTGCGGCGGTCGTCGGTCGGGTCCGCCCGGTACAGCACGGCGTACTCGGGATAGATCACCAGGCCGTAGCCCATGGTGTCGCCAAAGCGCTGGCGCATCTGTTCCAGGAGCCCGTTCAGCCCGCCCAAGGACTGCAGCTGCCGAGGTGGGGTGATCACCGTGGCGGGAATGCCGTCGGACTTGGCGCCGGGGTCGGAGGTGAAGCTCAGCGGCGAGGTGGTGTTGCCGTAGAGCCCCCAGCCGATCCCGATGCCGAGCAGCACCAGTACCCCGGCCACCGCAAGCCGGATGCCCCAGCCGCCGCCACCGGCGGTGACCAGCGGCGACGGTGCCTTCAGGTCGGGCATTCGGACCGGTGCATCGTCGTTCTGCAGGTCGTCCACCAGGTTCTGCAGCTCGCCGAGGGTGGCCGCCTTGGTGGCGGCCGCGACGCGGGTGCGGTGCTCCTCCATCGACAGCTGACCGTCGCTCAGCGCGCTGTCGAGTACCTGGCAGGTGTTGTTGCGATCGCTGTCCTTGGCCCGTGTAGCAGCTGTCTGCCGAGTCGCCATGGACGGATCGTAGGAGTTCACGCGTCATAGGCGCAGACCAGATCGCGAATGCGTGCCGTGGGTGACGGAGTCGAGGCTGCGCCACGAGGGGGCCGACGTACTCTGGTCTCCGTGCGATTGCAGCGACAGGTGGTGGACTACGCGCTCAAGCGACGGTCCCTGCTGGCCGAGGTGTACTCGGGCCGCACTGGCGTCTCCGAGGTGTGTGACGCCAATCCGTATCTGCTGCGCGCCGCGAAGTTCCACGGCAAGTCCAGTCAGGTGATGTGTCCGATCTGTCGCAAGGAACAGCTCACGCTCGTGTCGTGGGTGTTCGGCGATCATCTCGGGGCCGTGTCCGGATCCGCCCGCTCCACCGAGGAGTTGGTGATGCTGGCAGCCAAGTTCGACGAATTCGCGGTGCACGTGGTGGAGGTATGCAGAACTTGCAGTTGGAATCATTTGGTCAAGTCGTACGTGCTGGGCGCGCCCCGTCCGCCGAAGGCGCGCGGCACTCGAACGGCGCGCTCGGGCGCGCGCACGGCCAGTGAATAGCGGAGGACGACCAGAGCGCTCGGCCGACGACGTCCCCAAGGGACCCTCGGCCGAGGGCGGAGTCGTCCCTCCCCGGCACTCTGCGCCGTCCCCGTCGGATGGCGCGACGCGGGCGCTGCCCCGTCACGGCGGGCCGCCGCGCCCCGACGACCGCCAGACGATGATCATCCCGCCGGTCCGCGACGCCCGGCCTCCTCAGTACCGCGACCCGATCGACGTCGTCAAGGCTGCCCTGGACGGCACCCCGCCGCCGAAGCCCCCGCCACCCGGTCCCCCCGGCGGTGGCAAGCCGCCCGGCGGCGGCCCGGGTGGGCGTCAGTTCAACGTCAACTGGAAGTGGGTGCGGCGCGGGTCGCTGGCCGCACTTGCGGTCTGCATCATCCTGCCGATCATCACCTTCGCGATGGCCTACATGATCGTCGACATCCCCAAGCCCGGAGACATCCGGACCAACCAGGTGTCGACGATCCTCGCCAGCGACGGCAGCGAACTCGCCAAGATCGTGCCGCCGGAGGGCAACCGGGTCGACGTCGACATCAACCAGATCCCGGTGCAGGTGCGCAACGCGGTGATGGCGGCCGAGGACCGTGACTTCTACAGCAATCCCGGCTTCTCGTTCACCGGCTTCCTGCGCGCGTTCAAGAACAACATCTTCGGCGGCGACCTGCAGGGCGGGTCCACGATCACCCAGCAGTACGTCAAGAATGCGCTGGTCGGCGACGCCCGCTCCGGAATCGGCGGCGTAGTCCGCAAGGCCAAGGAGCTCGTCATCTCGACCAAGATGTCGGGTGAGTGGTCCAAGGATCAGGTGCTCGAGAGCTACCTCAACATGATCTACTTCGGCCGCGGCGCCTACGGCATCGGCGCGGCATCGCAGGCATACTTCGCCAAGCCCGTCGAGCAGCTGAACGTGGCGGAGGGTGCTCTGCTGGCGGCGTTGATCCAACAACCGTCGGGCCTGGACCCGGCCGTCGACCCGGAGGGTTCGGCGGAGCGGTGGAACTGGGTGCTCGACGGCATGGTCACAGTCGGAGCGCTGTCCCCTCAGGAGCGCGCCGCGCAGGTGTTCCCGCCGACCGTCTCACCCGAGCAGGCGGGCGCACAGAACCAGACCACCGGTCCGAACGGCCTGATCGAACGTCAGGTCACCAAGGAACTGATGGATCTGTTCAACATCGACGAGCAGACGCTGAATACCGAGGGGCTACAGGTCACCACGACGATCGACCCGAAGGCGCAGAAGGCGGCCGAGGACGCGGTCGCCGAGTACATGGACGGTCAAGACCCGGACATGCGGACCGCCGTGGTCTCGGTCGACCCGCGCACCGGCGGCGTGAAGGCCTACTACGGCGGTTCGGACGCCAACGGCTTCGACTTCGCCCAGGCCGGGTTGCCGACGGGGTCCTCCTTCAAGGTGTTCGCGCTCGTCGCGGCGCTGCAGCAGGGCATCGGCCTGGGCTACCAGGTGGACAGTTCGCCCGTCGAGGTCAACGGCATCAAGATCAGCAACGTCGAGGGTGAGGGTTGCGGCACCTGCAACATCGCCCAGGCGCTCAAGATGTCACTCAACACCAGCTACTACCGCCTGATGCTCAAGCTGAAGAACGGCCCGCAGGACGTAGCCGACGCCGCGCACGCCGCCGGTGTCGCCGAGAGCTTCCCCGGGGTCGAGCACACGCTGTCCGAGGACGGCAAGGGTGGGCCGCCCAACAACGGCGTCGTCCTGGGTCAATACCAGTCCCGGGTGATCGACATGGCCTCGGCGTACGCCACCCTCGCGGCGTCGGGCGTCTACCACCGACCGCACTTCATCCAGAAGGTCGTGCGCTCCGACGGACAGGTGCTGTTCGACGCCGCCGCACAGGACGATCCGGGCGAGCAGAAGATCGACAAGGCCGTCGCCGACAACGTCACCTCGGCCATGCAGCCGATCGCCGGCTACTCCCGGGGCCACAACCTCGCCGGTGGTCGCCCGTCGGCCGCCAAGACCGGCACCAACCAACTGGGTGACACCGACGCCAACCGCGACGCCTGGATGGTCGGGTACACGCCGTCGCTGTCGACCGCGGTGTGGGTCGGCACCACCGAGGGCACCAAACCGCTGGTGAACAAGTCCGGCGGCTCGGTCTACGGGTCGGGTCTGCCGTCCGACATCTGGAAGTCCACGATGGACGGCGCCCTGCAGGGCACCGACGACGAGTCGTTCCCGAAGCCAACGGAGATCGGCGGCTACGCGGGCGTGCCCGCCGCACCGCCGCCGCCACCACCCGCCCCGCCGCCGCCGTCGGAGACCGTGATCCAGCCGACCATCGAGTTGGGCCCGGGCATCACCATCCCGTTCGGACCGCCGACGACGATCCAGCTCCCGCCGCCGGGCGCTCCGCCGCCACCCGGTGATCCCGCGGCCGCCACCCCGACGGTCACCGCGCCGCCGCCTCCGCCGTGACCGAGCGGGACCGGTCGATCTCGCCGGCTCCGCTCGCGTCGGTCGAATCGCCAGCTCCGCTGGCCGCCGACCTGCGCAGCGACGACGACCGAGACCTCCCCAGCCGCACCGACACCCTCGGTGCGGCGCTGGCGGGCACCGTCGGCGGCCCGGTCGGCAGGCACGCGCTGATCGGCCGGGCGCGCTTCCTGACCCCGCTGCGCGTCATGCTGATCATTGCGTTGCTAATCCTGGCGTTCGGCTACTCGACCAAGGCGGCGTGCCTGCAGTCGACCAAGACCGGCACCGCCGACCAACGCGTCGCCATCTGGGAGAACCAGCGCGCCTACTACGAGCTCTGCTACTCCGACACCGTGCCGCTCTACACCGCGGAGTTGTTGAGCCAGGGCAAGTTTCCGTACAAGTCGTCGTGGACGGAGAAGGATGCCAGCGGCGCGCCGCAGACGCAGTACGACGGCTCGCCCGCGGTGCGCTACATGGAGTATCCGGTTCTGACGGGTTTATACCAGTACGTGTCGATGGCGCTGGCGAAGACGTACACGGCGCTGACGAAGCTGGTGTCGATTCCGGTGGTCGCCGAGGTGGTGATGTTCTTCAACATCTCGGCGCTTGGGTTGGCGTTGGCGTGGATGGCGACGGTGTGGGCGACGACGCGCCTTGCGGGGCGCCGGATGTGGGACGCGGCCTTGGTCGCGGGGTCACCGCTGGTGATCTTCCAGATCTTCACCAACTTCGACGCGTTGGCGACGGCGTGCGCGGCCGGCGCGATGCTGGCGTGGTCGCGTCGTCGCCCGGCTGCAGCGGGTGCGTTGATCGGAATCGGCGTGGCGCTGAAGCTCTATCCGCTACTGCTGCTCGTCCCGTTGGTGATCCTCGGAGTGCGCACCGGTCGAATGCGCGAGGTGGGCAAGACCGCCGGCGTCGCCGTCGTGACGTGGCTCGTCGTCAATCTGCCCATCATGGTGCTGTTCCCGCGTGGGTGGTCGGAGTTCTTCCGGCTCAACACTCGTCGTGGTGACGACATGGACTCCATCTACAACGTCGTGAAGTCGTTCACGGGCTGGCGCGGATTCGACTCCAACCTCGGCTTCTGGGAACCGCCCTCGGTCACCAACGCGGTGACGGCGGTCTTGTTCGCCGCCTGCCTGATCGGTATCGGCTACCTCGGGCTGACGGCCGAGCGCCGCCCGCGGATGGCGCAGCTGGCGTTCCTCGTCGTCGCGGCCTTCCTGCTGACCAACAAGGTGTGGAGCCCGCAGTATTCGTTGTGGCTGGTGCCGCTGGCGGTGCTCGCCCTTCCGCATCGCCGAATCCTGTTGGCATGGATGACGATCGACGCCCTGGTGTGGGTGCCGCGGATGCTGTACCTGTTTGGCGAGGCCAAGATGGGTCTGCCGCAGGAGTGGTTCACCACCACTGTCCTGTTGCGCGACATCGCCGTCATGGCGTTGTGCGCCTTGGTCATTCGCGAGATTCGTCGTCCCGGACTCGACGTCGTCCGCCGCGGCGGAGTCGACGATCCGTCGGGTGGGGTGTTCGAACACGCGCCGGACGCACCACCCGCATGGTTGCCCTCGCGGCTGCGGCCGAGGCAGCCCGTGTCCCTCGAAGAACCCGAGAAGGAGTTGACGCCGGCATGAGCGATCTGCAATTCAACGATTCGGTGGTGGTGCACGCCGACGCCGACACCCTGTACTCGTTGGTGTCGGACGTGACGCGGATCGGCGAGTGGAGCCCGCAGTGCCGGGTGTGCTGGTGGGACGAGGGTGACGGTCCGACCGTGGGCTCGTACTTCACCGGTCGAAACGACGACGGCAAGCGCACGTGGGAGACGCGCAGCCGCGTGATCGTCGCCGACCCGGGCCGTGAATTCGCCTGGGTGGTCAACGAGGGCTGGGTGCGGTGGGGCTTCACGATGGAGCCAGCCGAGAACGGCACGCGCCTCACCGAGTCCTGGTCCTTCCAGCCCGAGGGCATCAAGGGCTTCGAGGGCAGGTTCGGCGACGACGCGCCGGAACAGATCGTCATCCGCACGAAGGCGGCCAAGGCGGGCATCCCGGTGACTCTGGCGGCGATCAAGCGGACCGCCGAGGGCGGCTGAGCCCAGCCCCACGCGAAGCGCGATTTCGCAGCTCAGGCCGTCCTGCTGTAACCTCGACGAGTTGCCGACGCAGGCGACCCTCCTGTCACGGAACACGCCGTGACCGCACACGACCATAGGAGGTGATGGGTTCCACATGCGTCCATACGAAATCATGGTCATCCTCGACCCCACGCTCGACGAGCGGACCGTAGCCCCGTCCTTGGAGACGTTCCTCAACGTCATCCGCAAGGACGGCGGATCGGTCGAGAAGATCGACATCTGGGGCCGTCGCCGGCTGGCGTACGAGATCCTCAAGCACCCCGAGGGCATCTACGCCGTCATCGACGTCAAGGCCGAACCGGCCACGGTGTCCGAGCTGGATCGCCAGCTCAGCCTCAACGAGTCCGTTCTGCGGACCAAGGTGATGCGGACCGACAAGCACTAGGCCACAAAGCCCGTGCACGTCGGAGCGCATCCGTAGGCTGCGCTCCAAAGCGAACCATCACCGAATCTCAGGAGGACTCTCGTGGCTGCTGGTGACACCAACCTCACCATCGTCGGAAACCTGACCGCCGATCCCGAGCTGCGGTTCACGCCGTCCGGGGCCGCCGTCGCCAACTTCACGGTGGCGTCCACGCCTCGGATGATGGACCGTCAGACCAACGAATGGAAAGACGGCGACCCGCTGTTCATGCGGTGCAGCATCTGGCGCGAGGCTGCCGAGAACGTGGCCGAGAGCCTCACCCGCGGTTCGCGGGTGATCGTGACCGGCCGCCTCAAGCAGCGGTCCTACGAGACGCGCGAGGGTGAGAAGCGCACCGTCGTCGAGCTCGAGGTAGACGAGATCGGTCCTTCCCTGAGATACGCGACGGCCAAGGTCAACAAGGCCAGCCGCAGCGGTGGTGGCGGAGGCGGCTTCGGTGGCGGTGGTGGCGGATCACGCCCCTCCGGCGGAGGGTCCGGCGGTGGCGCCAACGACGGTCCGAGAGACGACCCGTGGGGCAGTGCTCCCGCGTCCGGATCGTTCAACGGCGCCGACGAAGAACCTCCCTTCTGATCAACTGATTTCCAAGTACTGAGAAAGAGATAGACATGGCGAAGTCCTCCTCCACGAAGAGGCGCCCGGCTCCCGAAAAGCCGGTCAAGGCCCGGAAGTGCTCGTTCTGCTCGAAGAAGGGCAAGAACCAGGTCATCGACTACAAGGACACCGCGTTGCTGCGGACCTACATCAGCGAGCGCGGCAAGATTCGTGCGCGCCGGGTCACCGGTAACTGCGTGCAGCACCAGCGCGACATTGCGATCGCCGTCAAGAATGCCCGCGAGGTAGCCCTGCTGCCGTTCAGTGCGACGTCGCGCTAGGCCGGGAAGAGAGCTGACATGAAACTGATTCTGACCGCTGAGGTCGACCACCTGGGCTCGGCCGGCGACGCCGTCGAGGTCAAGGACGGCTACGGCCGCAATTATCTGCTGCCCCGCGGCATGGCGATCGTCGCCTCGCGTGGCGCCGAGCGCCAGGCCGAGGAGATTCGCCGGGCGCGTGAAACCAAGGTCGTCCGCGACCTGGACCACGCCAAGGAGCTCAAGACCGCACTCGAAGAGCTCGGCCCGGTGTCGCTGCCCGTGCGCACCGCTGGTGCGGGCAAGCTGTTTGGCTCCGTCACCACCGGTGACATCGTCGGCGCCATCAAGAAGGCCGGCGGCCCGAACCTGGACCGGCGCACCGTCAACCTGCCGAAGGCTCACATCAAGGCCACCGGAACCTACGCCGTCGCGGTGCGTCTGCACCCGGAGGTCAGCGTTGGCGTTTCGGTGAACGTAGTCGCCGAGTAGCCGCAACAGCACGAAACGCCCGGGTGAAGACTTGATCGATCTTCACCCGGGCGTTGCTGTGCGCGCTGGCGAACATTTCGGGCCCCGGGCAAGGCCGTGAAGCTAACCGGCCGTTAACCTTCTGGGCCCGAACGCGCAACACAACACGCCCGGGACGGCAACCACGGGCGACACGCCGGGGCAATTCGCATCCACAACGTCTCACCCCCTCGCCGGGCCCGTGAACTGCGCCGATCTTGGAAGATCCGTCGGTTATGCACAGGTTGTCCCCAAGGGCTCAACATGGTCGACCTCGTCTATGCACACGGCGTACACAGGTTCATCCACAGCAGCCGTTTGCGTCGATTCCAGCAACCTCCTTAAGTTGATCCGTCGGTGTCGGGGCTTATCCTCGCGGGGCCAAGGTTCGAATCTGTGTTCGACATCGACGTGACGTGAAGGGGGAGGTGGACGCTTCGTGGCTGTCGTCGACGATCTGGGCCGGCCGGGCGGTCATTCCGGAGGGCGCCCAGAGCAGGACGGACCTCCAGCCGAGGAGTACGGCCGCCAGCCCCCGCAGGACATGGCGGCCGAGCAGTCGGTGCTTGGCGGCATGCTCTTGTCGAAGGACGCCATCGCCGACGTGCTGGAGCGGTTGCGTCCCGGTGACTTCTACCGCCCCGCCCACCAGAGCGTGTACGACGCCATCCTCGACCTCTACGGGCGCGGTGAACCGGCCGACGCCATCACCGTCTCGGCCGAGCTGGATCGCCGCGGCCTGCTCAAGCGCATCGGTGGAGCCCCGTACCTGCACACCTTGATCTCCACCGTGCCGACGGCGGCCAACGCCGGGTACTACGCGGGCATCGTGGCGGAGAAGTCGCTCCTGAGGCGCCTCGTGGAGGCCGGTACGCGGGTCGTGCAGTACGGCTATGCCGGTGCCGACGGTGCGGACGTCGCCGACGTGGTCGACCGCGCCCAAGCCGAGATCTACGAGGTCACCGAACGGCGCACCACCGAGGACTTCGTCGTCCTCGAGCACCTGCTGCAGCCGACGATGGACGAGATCGACGCGATCGCATCGCAGGGCGGCGTGGCCCGCGGTGTGCCGACCGGGTTCACCGAACTCGACGAGGTGACCAACGGTCTGCACGCCGGCCAGATGATCGTGGTGGCGGCAAGGCCCGGTGTAGGCAAGGCACTGGCGTTGGACACGCCGCTGCCCACGCCCAGCGGGTGGACCACGATGGGTGACGTCGCGGTCGGCGACGATTTGATCGGACCCGACGGGGAGCCGACGCGTGTCGTGGCGGCCACCGAGGTGATGGTCGGACGCCCCTGCTACGAAGTCGAGTTCTCCGACGGCACGGTCATCGTGGCGGACGAGGAACATCAGTGGTTGACCGACACTCGCGCGTCCCGCAAGTCGGCCCAGGCCGCTGCGGTCGGCTACAACCGATACAAGAACCAACGCACGTTTGCCGCCGTGCGAACCACCCGCGAGATCGCGGATACGCTGCGCTGCCCGACGGTCGACCAGCGCGTGAACCACTCAGTCACGAATACGTCGCCGATTAGAGGCGAGGAGCGCGAATTACTCGTTCCGCCATATACGTTGGGCGCGTGGCTAGGTGATGGCACCACGGCTGCGTCCCGGATCACGTGCGCTGATCCCGAGATCGTGATGCGCATCGAATCGGAGGGGCTGGTAGCGCGTAAGTCTCCGTCCGCCATCTTTCGATCCCAACTACTCCTCCCGGAACCACCGGCCATCGCCATCCGCAGATGTGTGGTGTGCGGCAACGAGTTTCTGCCGCAGACCAGTCAGGTCAGGACGTGCGGACGCAGTTGTGGCGGACGCGCACGGTTCACGTCGGATGCCGTCCCCGCGCCGCGTTGTGCACGCTGTGGCAGTTCGTCGAGCGGTATGCGACTGTGCCAGTCATGCCGCAACGCGGTGGGCACGCTGCAGGCCAGGTTGCGAACGCTGGGTGTGCTGGGCAACAAGCACATTCCCGTCGAGTATCTCCGCGCCAGCGAGGCGCAACGGCGTGCTCTCTTGGCCGGCTTACTCGACACCGACGGGACGGTCACGGGCGGTGGGTCCGTCCAGTTCTCGGTGACCGACCCACGACTCGTGGCTGATGCCGCCGAGCTCGTCGTCAGCTTGGGCTATCGCTGCCAAATGTCGACCAAGCGGGTCAAGGGGCGCAGCGAAGCGTCGTCGATGGCGTACACGCTTACCTTCGCCACCGAGGACGACGTCTTCGGGTTGCACCGAAAGTCATTGCTGCACAAGGAACGACGTGCTGCGGTCAACCTGGCGCACAGCGGCTCTAGATTCATCGTCGGAGCTCGTCGTGTGGAGAGCGTTCCCGTGCGTTGCGTGGAGGTCGACAACTCGTCCCATATGTACCTGGCCAGCCGGTCGATGGTTCCCACGCACAACTCGACGCTGGGACTCGATTTTCTGCGGTCGTGCTCCATCAAGAACCGGCATTCGAGCGTCATCTTCTCCCTGGAGATGAGCAAGTCCGAGATCGTCATGCGCCTGCTGTCGGCCGAGGCGAAGATCAAGCTCGCCGACATGCGGTCCGGGCGGATGAGCGACGACGACTGGACGCGGCTGGCCCGGCGGATGAGCGAGATCAGCGAGGCGCCGCTCTACATCGACGACTCGCCGAACCTCACGATGATGGAGATTCGCGCGAAGGCCCGCCGGCTGCATCAGAAGGCCGACCTTCGCCTGATCGTCGTCGACTACCTGCAGTTGATGACCTCGGGCAAGAAGGTCGAGTCCCGCCAGCAGGAAGTCTCCGAATTCTCCAGGCAGATCAAGCTTCTCGCGAAGGAGCTCGAAGTCCCGGTGGTGGCGATGAGCCAGCTGAACCGTGGTCCGGAACAGCGGACCGACAAGAAGCCGATGCTGTCGGACCTTCGCGAGTCGGGATCGATCGAGCAGGACGCGGACATGGTCATCCTGCTGCACCGACCGGATGCGTTCGAGCGCGACGATCCGCGCGGCGGTGAGGCGGACCTGATCATCGCGAAACACCGTGCGGGACCGACGAAGACGATCACCGTGGCGCATCAGCTGCACCTGTCGCGGTTCGTGGACATGGCGCGCTAGAGACGGCGGTTGTAGGTTCTCAGCCCGCGTGTCATATTCTCAGCGGAGTTGTCATGCGGTTGTCATGTGTCTCACGAAGTTGTCATGGCGAGCGCCGATTAAAAAAAGACGATTCACCGGTATTGGTTCTATCTATTGCAGTGCTACGTCTCCACCGTCATCCCACTTGGGCCCGGCCTCCCCGCAGCCGGCAACCGCACCTGCGAACGCAGAACCCGCCGCCGTCCACGACGCCCTACCTGTCGCACCGCAGGCACGCGTTTCCTGCACTGCAACAGTGCGCCAGGTATGCTCGACCCCGGTAGCAGCGCCTGCCTGATCCACGTGCTCGTCGCCCACGTCGACGCACGAAATGGACAAGGTTTCCCAAAAATCGCGCACGTTCGATCAACCCGTCGTCATGGAGCATGCCCGCGGGTGGACGTGGGACGCCGCGGTAGGAGCATCCGATGACCACAAACCGATCCCAGAAGCAGTTGATCCGCAGCATCGCCGACGAAACCGGCCGGTCCTACGTCGAAATCTCTCGTCTTGCAAGCACATTCGACAAGATCCTCGACGAATACCCCCGACCCACCAGCTTCGGGATGGTCACTTACCGGCGTCCCGACGACACCGCCGAACAACGAGCTGAAGAGTTCGACAAGGAACGCACGCACCTCCGCAGCTCGTTGCCCATCGTGATTACCGTGGCCCTCTGGCTCACCGCTAACATCGGGATGATAAGGACACCCACCCGCGGCAGTTACGGACTCAAACACCTCGCCGAACGCTCCATCGGCCACTATGTCACCAACGGCCAGCTCATCGCCGCCGCCCTCATCGCCGGCTACCCCATGCGCGAAGCCGGCGGCCCGAACCCGCTCTTCGGCATGCGAAAACGCGACCTCGACCGGGCAGAATCCGCCGTCAAGGCCAAGCTCTGATCCCTGACGGCGCCCCCATCCCGGCGACCGGACACCAGACCGCCCAGTCACCGCGGTCACAGCTGCGCAGACGCACCTCCCTCCTCGACATGCGGCCTCGGCAGATCGAGGAGGCGGACGTTCGCGTCACTGAGCCCCGCCGGCTCGACTACCCATTCGTGCTCGTCGTGGCCTTCCTCAATGAAGGCAAGCAGATGCTCGGGGTGCACGTGCGCCACGTAGACGACGCCGGGTGGACGGCTCGACATGCCCTCGGTTGCGAAGCGTCGTGCAACAGCCACCTCGGTGCTCCACGACATCCCGAACCGGTGCTCGGGGGAGCAGCCACGGTAGACACTGACCGGCTCAGTCGGTCTCGGTGACGGCACTCCGAGATAGGTGAATCCGTTGAGGCGGAACAACTTCTGCCATTCGCGGTAACCGATGCACGACG
Organism: Mycobacterium sp. NPDC006124; assembly: GCF_040614235.1. NCBI lineage: Bacteria > Bacillati > Actinomycetota > Actinomycetes > Mycobacteriales > Mycobacteriaceae > Mycobacterium > Mycobacterium sp. NPDC006124. Next base: position 340,096 of record NZ_JBEXUA010000007.1, read on the forward strand.
CGGAGCCGGGTTCTCCTGATGCCCAGGCCGCAGCGACGGTGCCGTTCATCGATGGGTCCGCAAGATCGAGCTGCCCGGAGTCGTTGAGATCACGCAACAGCTTGGAGCAGTGGACGATGCCGACATCGCTAGCCAGACTGTCGTAGCACTCCCGGCCGACCGTGCCGTTAATGAAGACGAAGGTTGTCACCTCGGGATCGCTGAAGAGCCCGTCGGTCCAGCCCGGTAAACGGGCCAGCAGGCCGTGCCCGGGCACCTCGGTCGCGTGTCCGTAGACCTTGAGTCGTGCGCGCAGAACACCGCGGTTCAGTTCGTCCTCCGAGATCTCACCGGAGGCGATGAGGGCGTCAACTTTCGCCCGGATCTCGGCGTCGTGCGCCCTCTGGGCCGGTGTGCGGAGGCTGGCCCGGCGAAGGTCGGCCATCAGATCCTCGGTGCGATCATCCACGCTGCATTTCGTACCAGAAGCGCGGCCCAGGTGGTCGTGTCGATGGCGCCGAGCGCGGCGCCGACACCCACCGGTGCTCACCCCCGGGAGCCGACCACATGCGGCCAGGATCTGTCGCGGTCCCCCCGTACGCTCGTCACCAACGGACGAGAGGGGCACGATGATCGTTCCCGATGGGCGCACCAATCTGGAGAAGCTCAAGGAACTGCTGGGCAACCCTGAGCAGACCCATCTTGACCTGAAGGCGTCGGTGGACCTGACCAACGCCGCCGACAAGCTCAAGTTCGTCAAGGACGCCGTGACCATGGCCAGCCGTCCCGAGGGCGGCTACATCCTGATAGGCGTCGACGACGCCGGCGCTCCGTGCCTGCCCGTGGGCACGCTCGCCGATCGGGCGCGCTTCGACGGCTCACGCGTAGGGGCTCTGATCCGCAGCTACGTCGAAGCCGCGGTACACGTCGTCGTCAAAATCCACGAACTGGCCAACCACGAGATCGTGGTCATCTACGTCCGCAACCCCGACGGGCTGCCAGTCCCGTTCAACAGGGACGGACAACACCCGGGCCGCTCGGCCGGCGACAAGGACGTGACCGTGTTCCGCAAGGGGGAGATCTTCGTCCGCGAAGGCGCGGAGAACGTCCCCATCCGTTACGCCCACTGGGCCGACCTGTTGGCCACCTACACCCGCGGGATCCGTGACCAGTCCACCGAAGCCGCGCTCTCGATGCTGCGTGAGGTCCTCACCGGTCGCGACGGCGCCGCCGGCGACGCAGGTGTTCCGCTGCTCGCGGACATGGACGAAACCACCTTTGCCGCCACCGCAGCTCGACTACTCGAAACCGGCAACGACGTCCGACCACGGCAGTACCTGCGGACCGTATCGCGGTCCACCGGAGCCTCAGTCGACCTCGCCGCATACGCCGACGCCCTCAACAGGTGGGCGATCTTCTGCGCCCAGACACTGCACTTCGAACGCCCCGACCTCACCGACGAGGCGATCGGCAAGCTGGTGGAGTCCTACCAAGGGCTAGGCATCAGCACCGACGACAACCAGCGGCGGCTGATGATCGTCGAACGCATCTACGTCCTGGGCAGCTTGGCGGTACGACTCGGCGAGTGGGAGACCGTACGCTCCCTGGCGCTGCGCCCCGTGCCGGGCAACTCCTCCGAAACCGACTACATCTACTCGTCGTGGATCCGCGCCGCACAGGTCTACGCCTCACGGGCCGGTCTGACCGAAGACCCCCGCGGCGATTACCTACTGTCGGCCGCACGAGAGCTGATGGTCGAGCACCCCCGCAATGCGCCCCGACCTCACCGACACCGCGGTCCCTCCAGAGGAGGCAACGCCATCCGACCCAGCCCTGAACTCGTTGTGCGAGTTCGACTTGGCCTACTGCATCGTCGTGGCAGCCCTGGGCACCGACCGCGGCGCCGGATACCCATCATCGGCAGCATTCGACGAGGACCGCGCCAAACCCGTCGCCCAAAAGATCGTGAAGGACCCCGAAATACGGCATCGCCTGCTGCCCGACGTCGATGACCCCGCGGTCGCCGATGCACTCTTCCGCACCTACGAACTAGCCATCCGCCAGTCCGCTACGTCGGGCTACGGGACTCGCTGGTGGGCCATGCCCCCCAGCGTGGACGCGTTCGTCGGCCGCCATCGTCGGCCGGCGGTCTAATCACCAAAGACCATGGCCGGAAGCATCCGTCGATGGAATGGTACGCACACCACCATGCGGAACTGGGTCTGACTCGAGCCATCGCAGACCGAGTTCGTCGGCGGTGCAGCGGCGCGTGCCGACGATTGCGGCGGCTCCGTCGGAGATCGGCGAGGCCGCTGCGCGGTGATGGTGCTGTCGAGCTCATAGGCGTGGGTGTTCACGGAAGGCGGTCCGGTGCACAGAACTCAACGTGCTGCAGGGCCTGGCGGGTGACCCCCATGCATGTGACACAGATCACGGCGCTTGAATTAGGCTGTCTTGGAACGACCTTCGCATGCCACGATGCTCCGCATGGGTGTGCAGGTGACCTGCGCTTTCATTCAAAACAGACACAGACCGTGGCGGCGTGCAGGAATTGATCACATCGAACTGTATTGCTGCGACGCGTAATTCGAATCGGCGGTAACTGCAGCAATTCTTCCGTCACGGGGTGTTCGATGCCGTTAGGTGATCGGCATTTCAACGGCATGATGCCGGTGCCGAAAGTGGGTCAAGTCCATGGACGTGGTGTACGACGTCGTCGTGTGATTCTTCGAGTTGATCGTTCAGGCGGGCAGTGCCGCGGGGGTTTCCTCCTGTTCTG